>CAYJMG010000077.1:0-1024 GCA_964371355.1 uncultured Dehalococcoidia bacterium | reverse complement strand
GCGACCGCTTCGCACCCGGAAAGCTGCTGGTGTTCAAGCCGGGCGACAAAATCACCGTGCGCGCGGTGTCGAAAAGCCATTTCGTCATTCTCGGCGGCGCGCGCATGGACGGGCCGCGCCACATCTGGTGGAATTTCGTGTCGTCGCGGAAGGATCGCATCGAGCAGGCGAAGGCCGACTGGAAATCCGGCCGCTTCGACATCGTGCCGGGCGACGACAAGGAATTCATTCCGCTGCCGGAGAAGTAAGCTCCGCTTTAAGCCCTTCGTAGCGGCCGAGCAGAAGCGCAAAAAGAAAAAAATTCCCCACCGGGATCATGAGACAATAGACAAATGACATGACGTAATCATCACTGGCCAGACGATTGGCGTATTTGCCCGACGTATTTGCCATGTCGAAGTCGCCGACGAAGGCGGAAAAGTTGATTATTAAAAATAACATTACACCAAGCCAGAATCCTATCCGGTGCTTGTTCGCTGCGAATCCCAACTGGGGCTTGTCCGCTGCGCGGCGAAACACAATGCGCGGCCACAAGCGAACAGCCAAAAGTAGCAAACAAGAAATTTGAATCACAGCAAAGCTGAGATAGATCGCGAATCCGCGATGTAACGTCGGATTAACGTCGGGCTGCTGGAGGACCGAGTATAGTCTCCTGACGATCGGAACGAAGTCTTTGAGCGGCGCGAGGGCGTGGTACGTTGTTGCGGCGCCCTGCGTCGAATTCACAAAATAGATCGTCAGGCAGGCCATCAACGCCGCCTGAACAAGGCACACGTTGCGAATAAATATTGCGTCTTCGTAAATCTGACGGTTTGCAGGCGTCAAGTTTGGAGGCGGCTTTGACATTGCGACTCATCGATAACGAGCGGACAAGGGAAGCGAAGATTATCGTCGCCGCTGCGCTCGAACAACTGTTGATTGCAAATTAGCCGTGGTCTCTCCGCCTTACGTGGACCGAACAGCCGTTCGGATCAGCGAATGGCGGTCACGACGAATGCGCGAATGCGGCCTTCGACCGGGCCAT
>CAYJMG010000076.1:0-1047 GCA_964371355.1 uncultured Dehalococcoidia bacterium | reverse complement strand
GTTAGGTTGTTGACACAAAGAGAGTGCTCGAGTCGGCTGTGGGTGTCTTAAGCCTGCAGTCGACGAAAGGAGCACTCTCTCATGGCACATGCTAACGCGCGGCTGTCCGTCCATACACGAGCGCGGCTTGTGGAACTGCACCGGGAGGGCTATGCGCCCGCTTGGATCGCCGAGGTGGCAGGTGTCTCGCGCGCCACGGTGTACAAGTGGCTGAGACGATTTGAGGACGAGGGAGCAGCCGGATTGGCCGACCGCTCCTCCCGCCCCCATCTCACGCACAGCAAGCTTACACCCAGGCAGATCGCCGGGATCTGCCGTCTGCGGCGGAAGCGCGCCTGGGGGCCACACCGGATCGCAGCCGCGCTGCAGTTGGCCCGGTCGACGGTCTACTTCGTCCTTCGACGTCTAGGGTTGCACCGACTCAGCTGGCTGCACCGGTCGACGCGGGAGATCATCCGCATCGTGCAGTCCGCGCCCGGGGAGCTCGTGCACCTCGATGTGAAAAAGTTCGGCCGGATTCCGCCTGGCGGCGGCAAGCGCATGGCGCCCGGCTTCGCCGAGACCGGCGCCGGGCCGCAGAGGGGCCCTCGCCTCGGCTACGAATATGCCCACGTCGCCATCGATGGCTACAGCCGCTACGCCTACGTCGAGATCCTCCCAGACGAACGGGGCGACACGACGGCCGGCTTTCTCGCCCGTGCCCTACAGGCCTTTGCCGCGGTCGGGATACCGGTGCGCTGCGTGCTCACCGACAACGGCGCCAACTACCGCTCCCACGCCTTCCGCGCTCTCGCCGACGCTGCATCCGTCCGCCTCAAGCGGACCCGTCCGTATCGTCCTCAGACCAACGGTAAGGCCGAAGCCTTCATCCGCACCTTGCAGCGGGAATGGGCCTACATCCGGCTCTACCGGTCGAACCAAGCGCGCCTCCATGCACTTCCGCGATTCCTGACTGAGTACAATGCCCATCGCCCACATACTGGGCTCGGCGGACTCTCCCCGCTTGTGCGGCTGCGTCAATAACCTCTGTGGGAACAACAGCTAGAC
>CAYJMG010000075.1:0-1144 GCA_964371355.1 uncultured Dehalococcoidia bacterium | reverse complement strand
TTGGCGCAGAGCGTTCAATGGCGGATGAGGTCCTTTCTTCGCCAGGTTGGATAGGGATTGAACCATTCCTTCCAGGTCTTTGTCTGATAGGGTTTGATCGAAGTGACTGGCCTCACCCGTTTCACGATCCAACGCAAAGACGGTGGGGGTGTTTGGCCAGGGTTGTTTTCCCATCGAAGTACAGTGCATCATCAGGGAAAAGCGTAATTGATCCTGTTCCTGATCTGTCACCAGCACTCCAATCTTGGTTTCGGTGACATGCCCAACAGGAACCTTCCATGTCCATGTATCGAACTGGACCGGTAAGCGCGTGAAGGGCAGGGTCAGGCAGACTTTTTCACTGGTCAGTTTGTATCCAGAGTCCCGTTCGATCTGCATTCCTATGCGCCAGTCCTGGGATAGGAAAGCCCAGGTGCGAACGTAAATGAACAAATTTCGCCAGTCGCTGCCGAGGTTATGGATCGCATTTTGTGAACCGAAGCGACGACCTGCCGGGATTTTCCCTCCACGAAAGATCGGCATGAGTTCGGGAGACCGGACTGGATGTTGTTTGCGGTATTCCTCCACTTCCCGGACGTAGCCACGGATTTCTTCGATCAATGTATCAAAGTCATACTTAATGAGAAATTCGAGCAAGGTTTGACCGGATGTCAAATCTTCAAGCGACTTCCAGACCGGATCGAATGGTGGCATCGGATCAGCTCCCACCAGCCACCAGTGCGCGGCAGTCGGACAGAAGGCATATAACATGGCAGACAGGATGGGATGCTCACGTGCATTTTTGCGGTTGAGCAGCGCAAGGAAGAGGTCAGTGTACATACCAGAATATCAGGAGGAATGGGATGGTCCGCCAGGCGGCTGGAGACTTTGTTCCGCTGGTAGGCAGTCGTTTCATGGATCGCCAGAGTATTTGTGCGATGCCCGTGAGCAGGAAGGAGATGAAAATCGGGAGAATAAGTGATAGAGTGGTCGTGTCAGGTAAGGTCCATAGCACTGCCATCCAAAGCTTGACATCGCCTGCCCCCATCCAACCACCTAACCAGGCGGAAACCAGCACAAAACAGGCCAGCCACAAATCCAGGTGACCGGGAAAGTGGGCGATCATGCCTGCAATGATCAGAGGAAAGGTACACCAGTTCGGGAT
>CAYJMG010000074.1:0-1144 GCA_964371355.1 uncultured Dehalococcoidia bacterium | reverse complement strand
TGAAGAAGTTCAGATAGATCCCGCTACAGCAGAATAGGCATGAAGTCACGGCGAGGGTGGCCGAAGACGGGGGTGCCTATGAGGCTGAAAGGGGAGATCATCCCGGGCTCGGGCCGGGTGCGACGCACGTTGCCCCAGGCTGCGAGGGACGCGCATACCGAAGCCGGGCTCTCGCGGGCTGCGCTCGGCCGGCTGCGGGTCCTGCGGTGGTCGGAAGCCCACGGCGGTGCTGTGCGTGCTACGTGCGAGCGGTTCGGTTTGAGCACGTCGACATTTCTGCTGTGGCGCCGGCGCTACCGGGAGGGTGGCCTGGCCGGGCTCGAAGAGCGGTCGCGCCGCCCGCAGCAGGTGCGGCAGCCCACCTGGACGCGGGAGCTGGAGGAGGCGGTGCGCCGGCTTCGAGTCGCCTTCCCTCGCTGGGGAAAGGACAAGCTGGTGCCGCTCCTCGGCGAGCAGGGATGGCCCGTCTCCGCCTCGATGGTCGGCCGCATCCTCGCCCGGCTCAAGGCACAAGGGCGCCTGCGGGAGACCACCTTGCGCGATCCGTGCATCCCGCGCCGGCACCAGCCCCGCCCGCACGCCGTCCGCAAACCGCCCTCGTACGTCCCCCGGGCACCTGGTGATCTCGTCCAGGTCGACTCCTCCGACGTACGGCCCATGAGCGGCGTCCACTACAAGCACTTCAGCGCCCGCGACGTCATCTGCAAGTGGGACGTGCTCGATGTCTTCGACCGCGCCACGGCGACCGCCGGGGCGCGCTTCCTCGAGGTACTCATTCTGCGCTCGCCTTATCCCGTGCGAGCCATCCAGGTCGACGGCGGGAGCGAGTTCAAGGCGGACTTCGAACGGCTCTGCGCCGAGCGCGGCATCCAGCTCTTTGTCCTCCCGCCCCGCTCCCCCAAGCTCAACGGCGGTGTGGAGCGCGCCCAGCGCACCCACAAGGAGGAGTTCTACGAGCTCGTCGAGCTGCCGCCGACCCTCGCGGAGCTCCGCGCCCGGCTGCTCCGTCACGAGGAGGTCTACAACACCGTGCGCCCCCACCAGGCCCTCGGGCAACGCACGCCCCTGGCCTGGCTCCGCGAGTTCCAGCAACAGAAAACGGACCTTGGCCTTGCGGCCGCGGCCCGCCTTCCTAACCCTTACC
>CAYJMG010000073.1:0-1182 GCA_964371355.1 uncultured Dehalococcoidia bacterium | reverse complement strand
GGTTCTTTGGGAATCTCCGGGATGCCCACTATATGTAGGGGGTCTTGAGTTGCAGTGGCGATGGTCGTAGAATACCAGGTAAACAGCATCAATGCCCGCAAGGTGGTGACCAATGCCTCAAGCTTGGATTTCAATCCCCCTGGATATCCCAGACGTTCGCGTGCTCGATGTCCAGGTCGATCAGGACGGCGCGTACATTATCACGATTGAGAGCACGCTCAAGACGGCCCGTTGTCACACGTGCGGGCAGGTCATTGGTAAGTTTTACGGCGACGATGAGTGGACCACGATCCGGCATCTCGCCATTCTCGGCCGGTCGACTTATCTGCGTTTTCGCCCCAAACGCTACCGTTGTCTCAAGTGTCCCGGAAAACCGACCACGACCCAACAACCCAGTTGGCATACGCCCAATAGTCCCAATACGACTGCCTACGAAGACCATGTCCTGTTACAATTGGTCAATGCCACCCTCGCCGATGTCAGTTTGAAAGAGCGACTCGGCTACGATGGGGTGCTGGGCATGCTGGAGCGGCGGATTGCGACGCGGGTGAACTGGACCGCGTACACGGCGCTGGGCGTGGTCGGATTGGACGAGATTGCCCTGAAAAAAGGCCATCGCGATTTCGTCGTCATTGTGACCGCGCGTTTGCCGGGCGATCACGTGGCGATCTTGGCGGTTTTACCCAACCGCGAAAAAGACACGCTGGTCGAGTTTCTACGTTCAATTCCGGCGGCCCTGCAGCGGACGATCCAGACGGTCTGCGTCGATATGTATGTGGGGTACCGCAGCGCCGTCCGGGAGGTCCTCCAGTCGGCGCAGGTCGTGGTCGACCGTTTCCATGTTGCCAAACTGTATCGCGGCGGAGCCGACACCCTCCGCAAACAAGAACTCAAACGGCTCAAGCAAGCACTCCCCCCGGAGGACTACCAGCAGTTCAAAGGGAGTCTGTGGGCCTTCCGTAAGAACAAAGCCGACCTTACACCTGAGGAAGTGCAAGTCCTGGCGCGGCTGTTCGCGCACTCACCGCACTTGGAGTTGGCCTACACCTTCCGCGAAGAACTCACCGCCATCTTTGAACAGGAACTCGCCAAGCCGGAAGCTCAATCGCAGATACGGGATTGGCAGGCCCGCGTGCGCGCCAGTGAGTTGACGTGTTTTGATTCCTTTCTGACCACGCTGGA
>CAYJMG010000072.1:0-1219 GCA_964371355.1 uncultured Dehalococcoidia bacterium | reverse complement strand
TGACCTGCCCCCCGAAAACTGATCCAGTCTAAATGCGAGTCCTCCGGGATACTGGCCCTGATCTCAGGGCAAGGAGAACCGATGAGGAAGAGCAGGTTCACGGAAGAACAGATCGTCGCGGCGATCCAGGAGCACGAGCGGGGGACGCCGACGCAGGAGCTGTGCCGGCGCCTCGGCATCGGACAGCAGACGCTGTACCGCTGGAAGGCGAAGTACGGCGGGATGAGCGTAGGCGACGCGCAGCGCCTCAAGCAGCTCGAGGACGAGAATCGGCGGCTGAAGAAGCTGGTGGCCAATCTGTCGATGGATATCGACATCCTCAAGGACGTTGCGTCGCGAAACTGGTGAAGCCCGCGGCGCAGCGGGCGGCCGTGCAGCATGTAACGGAGCACTGGCCGCGCTCGGAACGCTGCGCTTGCGGGCTGATCAGGATCGGACGGTCGACGATGCGGTACGCGCGACATGGACGCGACGACAGGCCCATACGCGCACGGCTGCTGGAGCTGGCAGCACTGAAGCGGCGGTACGGGTACCGGCGGCTCTGCGTGTTGCTGCGCCGGGAAGGGATGCTGGTGAATCACAAATGTGTGGAACGGATCTACCGGGAGGAAGGGCTGTCCGTGCGAAAGCGGAAGCGGAAACGTGCTGCTGGTATCCGCGCGGAGACGTGGGAGCCCGCGACCAAGCCGGACCAGCGCTGGAGCCTGGACTTCGTGAGCGATGCCCTCTGCTGGGGCCGGAAGCTGCGGATGCTGACGGTGGTGGACACGTACACGCGGGAGTCCCTGGCCATCGAGGTCGACACCTCGCTCTCGGGTGCGCGGGTGGCGCGGGTGCTCGACCGCGTGCTCAGCGAGCGCGCAGCACCAGGAGAGATCGTGATGGACAACGGGCCGGAGCTGACGAGCAAGGCGCTGGACCAGTGGGCCTACGAGCGGGGCGTGCACCTGCGCTTCATCCAGCCCGGGAAGCCGCAGCAGAACGGCTTCGTCGAGAGCTTCAACGGCAAGCTGCGTGACGAGTGTCTCAACGAGCACTGGTTCACGACGCTCTACGATGCCCGGCAGAAGGTCGAGGCCTGGAGGGTGGAGTACAATCGCGAGCGGCCCCACAGCAGTCTCGGCAACCAGACCCCAGAGGAGTTTCGGCGCAGCCTCACACAGCGGAAGGACCCGGTTGGACTCTCACAATGAGTGGACCACAGATCGGGGGCAGGTCA
>CAYJMG010000071.1:0-1223 GCA_964371355.1 uncultured Dehalococcoidia bacterium | reverse complement strand
CCGCGGGGCCGCCGGCGACGGATACGCCCCCGCCAACGCACACGCCGGTGCCGACGGCGACGGACACGCCCACGGCGACGGACACACCGACACCGACCGACACGCCGGTGCCGACGGCGACGGAGACATCGACACCGACCAACACGCCGGTGCCGACGGCGACGGATACACCGACGCCGACCGACACGCCGGTGCCGACAGCTACCGATACGCCGACGCCGACGGACACGCCGGTGCCGACAGCTACCGATACGTTCACGGCGACGCCGACCGACACGCCGACAGACACGCCCACCGCGACGCCGACGGATACGCCTACCGACACGCCCACGCCGACGGATACACCCACCGCGACACCGACAGACACGCCTACCGACACGCCCACGCCTACCGATACGCCGACGGATACGGCCACCCCGACGAACACGCCGGTCGTGAGCGGCAACGACTTCGACAACGACTTCGTGGCGTCGGAGCCGTCTACCTACAACCACGCGACGGGCGGCGGCGCCTACGACGACCGCACGATCGGCACCGATGTGGTGGAGTCGCTACAGGCGGCGGACTTCCAGTGCGGCGACATCGTGACGTACCTGCTGTACCTCGAGGTCGACCCGAGCGTCGGCGTCGCCTCGACCGTGCGGGTGGTGCAGCAGTTCACGGCCGATACGACAGGCCAGTCGGGCGCCGGCCACATCGATGTGGTGAGCGTGAGCATCAACTACGGTGTCGTAAGCGGCGGTGACGGCCCGGGCGGTACGGACGCCGGCATCAGCGACGACGGCGGCAGCACCATCGCAAACCTCGCGGAGACCGTGGAGCCGCCCGGGACGTTCGTGCACCCTGGCACGCCGGTCGCCGACTACATCGAGCTACAGTACGACGTGACGGATCTGGAGGGCGGCGAGAGCGTCGTCGTGCGGATCGACACGCGCCTGGGCTGCGCACCGGGCGGCGACCCGACGGGGAACAACCAGGCGTCGCTGGAGAGCCTGCAGGTGGTGGCGCCGCTGGTGGACACGGTCCCGGGTTCGGGGAACCAGACGATCAACTTCCAGAACTTCGGGCAGCTTCCGGACACACCGACGCCGACGAACACGCCGACCGACACACCCACGCCGACTGCCACGGCGACGGACACGCCGACCCCGACGCCGACCGAGACGCCAACCGATACGCCGACGCCGACGGAGACGCCGACGGACACACCGACGCCGACGAAC
>CAYJMG010000070.1:0-1263 GCA_964371355.1 uncultured Dehalococcoidia bacterium | reverse complement strand
GGGATCGACGAGCGATCCGGGGCGGCGTACGATGGCATCGGCGGGACGCAAGGAGGCGAGCCGATGCGGGGAGACGCGAACCAGCAGTTGGAGATGCTCAGCCCTGTGACGCCGGAGACGCTGGTGCCGCAAGGGCATCCTATCCGCGACATTCGGTTGATCGTGGACCGGGCCTTGGCCGAACTCTCGCCGGTGTTCGACGCGATGTACGCCAGGGCGGGGCGGCCATCGATCCCGCCGGAACATCTGCTGAAGGCGATGCTCCTCCAGGCGTTCTATTCGATCCGCAGCGAGCGTCAGCTCTGCGAGCGCCTCCAGTACGACCTGCTCTTCAAATGGTTCGTCGGCCTCAACATCCTCGACCCCGTCTTCGACCATTCGACCTTCTCAAAGAACCGGGACCGTCTGTTGGAGCACGACGTGGCCGGCCGCTTCTTCGAGGCGGTCCGGAGCGAGGCGCGGCGGCGCCACCTGCTGTCGTCGGAGCACTTCACGGTGGACGGGACGCTCTTGGAGGCGTGGGCCTCGCTGAAGAGTGTGCAGCCGCGCGACGGGAGCGGCGGGCCGCCGCCGGGCGGGAAGAACCCGAGCGTGGACTTCCATGGGCAGCGGCGAACGAACGAGACGCACGCTTCGACGACCGACCCCGAGGCGCGGCTGGCGCGCAAAGGCAACGGGCAGGAGACGAAGCTGGCCTACGCCGGTCACGTGCTCATGGAGAACCGTCACGGGCTGATCGTGGACATCGTGCTCACCCAGGCGGACGGACGCGCAGAACGCAGGGCCGCGCTCGGGATGCTCGACCGACAGGAACGACCACACCGGGTCACGCTGGGCGCGGACAAGGGATACGACACCGCGGACTTCATCGCCGCCTGCCGGGAGCGCGGGGTCACGCCCCATGTGGCGCAGCACACCACCAACCGAAGCAGCCGCATCGACGGCCGGGTGACGCGCCACTCCGGATACGCCGTGAGCCAGCGTATCCGCAAACGGGTCGAAGAGATCTTCGGCTGGATCAAGACCATCGGCGGCGGCCGGAAACTGCGGTACACCGGACTAGCGCGAAACCAACTGTGGGCAGCACTCACCGGCGCCGCCTTCAACCTCATCCGCATGGCCCGCATCGAGCAGCTGACTGCGTAAGCCCCACCTCGCAGCCACCCCTGTCTCGAAAACGAGCCGGGGACGGCGAAGGAGTGGGGTGTACTGACCTACTGGCTCACCTACACTGAGCCAGTAGGTCGCTTCTTCAACACCCTG
>CAYJMG010000069.1:0-1303 GCA_964371355.1 uncultured Dehalococcoidia bacterium | reverse complement strand
ACTCTCCCCGCTTGTGCGGCTGCGTCAATAACCTCTGTGGGAACAACAGCTAGACAACGCTGACAAGCACAGGACGCTCATCCTCGTCAAAGGAAGGTCCGGGGGGCAGCTGATTCCAGAGCTGCGAATCGGAGCGGCGGATGACAGCACCGAACCCATCGAGGTCGTTGGAATCAGTCCACCAAGAGAACCAGTTACCCCGACCAAGCAAGGCACAGAATTCCTGACTCTCACTCTCGGCCAGCCCAACCCCACAGTGAAGGTGACAGGCCAGCCGGCCGTCTACGTGGCGTTTGGCGATTGTGGACGCAAGTTGACTTGCCTCACCAACGCCGCGGTGCTCGAGACGATCCAGGCACTTCGAGATCGCGCCGCCGTGCTCATCAACAGTTTCGCAGGTGAGTTTAAGTCTTTCTGACTGTTGTTCTCGCGATTTACAGTCAAGAGGCGTTTACTATTTGTCCTCGTCTCGGCCGTCAAGTTTCCAGTGTCCAGCCTCACCCACTATCCTGAACCGATGTCCGCACCAGAGAACTACAATCTGGCGCAGTACAACGTGGCGAAGCTCGTGGCGCCGCTGGATGACGCGCGGCTGGACGATTTTCGTGCGAACCTGGACCGGATCAACGAGGTGGGCGACCGGTCGCCAGGGTTCGTGTGGCGGCATCAGAACGCGGACGGGAACTCGACGGGGACGCGCGTCGGCGATGACCCGCTGGTGGTGATCAACTTCACGGTGTGGGAGTCGATCGAGGCGCTGTTCGAGTACACGTATCATTCGGACCACGTGGAGATGTTCCGTCGGCGGCGGGAGTGGTTTGAGGAGCACGATGGGCCGTACCTGGTGTTCTGGTGGGTGGCGGCCGGGCACATCCCCAGCGTGCATGAGGCGGAGGAGCGGCTGGCGCACCTGCGCGAGCACGGGCCGACGCCGCACGCGTTCACGTTCAAGCAGCGGTTTGGGCCGCCGGTGGCGGGGCTGGTCAGCTGATCAGCGCGTCAGCGCGTCAGTCGGTCAGCCTGTCCGTCCGAGGATTGCATCCGCTGGCGCATGTGGTGCACGCTCGTGTCACTGCAAGATTTCTTCGCCTTCGGCTCAGAATCGTCCATGGGAGGCTTGCGCTTCGCACACAAGAGGATGAAAGTCGAGCATCCGGTGGCGCTTGAGGCACTGAGCGGAGCTGCCTCCTTCGGCGACTCTGCGAGAAGCTCCGCCGCTACTGGGACTTTCAAGGCATTGACGGCACTGCAAGATTCCTCGCTGCGCTCGGAATCGTACATGGGAGGCTTGCGCCTCGCACAC
>CAYJMG010000068.1:0-1438 GCA_964371355.1 uncultured Dehalococcoidia bacterium | reverse complement strand
CCTGTAGTTGGTCAGTGACTATGACACGTTACGTGGGCAGTGAATCTGTCACCTCCTGCTGTCGCAGCGGCCGGCGCCACGGATGGTTGGGTGGTGGTGTCCAGGGCCCGGGTGCGGGGACCGACGCGGCTTGACGGGTGGGGCGCCGCGGTCTGGTGTCGCGCGGAGTTCAAAGCCGCGCTGTCGCTGACGCGGTTTCAGGCGCATCCCCTCCGGCATCTCCTGTTCGGCGATCTGTCGGCCCTGGTAGAAGACCAGCATCCGCCCGTCGAGGCGTTCTTGGAGCTGCACGCGCAGCCCGGCATACCCCCGCCGGCTTGGTCCCGGCGGGATCTGGACCGAGCGGTCCTCCACACGCACGGTGTTGTCCTTTGCGACGTCGCGCTCGTAGTGAAAGCTGCAGATGGCGTCGAGGTCCAGGCGCTTGGGCAGCGGGCGGTAGGCACTGCGGGCCTCAGCCGGGGGCCGGGCAAATCGACCATTGAAGACCGCGATGTAGGCAGTCAGCACGGTGTTCGCCTCGGCGATCGTCCTCGCCTGCGCACGGCGCAGTTCCTTCACGAGGCGATCCTGCAGGGTGCCCCAGCAGCGCTCGACCCGGCCCTTCGCCTGCGGGGAATAGGCGACGATGTGCTGGATGCCGAGCGTCTCGAGGACACGCCCGACCTGCGTCGGCTCCCGTCGCCGGGCGAGCTGCTCGGCGATGGTCCAGGGCTCCTTGTCGTTGCGCTGGAAGCTCCCATGCCGGTCGCTGTACCAGGCGCTCGGGATCCCGTGCAGCCGGACGCTCTCGCGGAGCAGGCGCAGGTAGCCGGCCGCGTCCTCTCGTTCCTGGAAGAGCGCGTGCACGATGGCGCCGGTCGCGTCGTCCACCGCCCCGATGAGCGCGAGACGCGGCCCGCGGCCTTCCAGCCAGTCGTGGTGGCTCGCGTCGACCTGCACAAGCGCCCCCGCCTGGGTGGCCCGCGCGCGGCGGCTGCGGTACCGGCGCAGCCGGCGCTTGCGCGGGCTCCGAAGACCCGCCGCCCGGAGCACGCGGCCCAGCGTCCGCCGGCTGACGACCAGGCCGTGCTCGGTCGCCAACGTTTCCTGGAGATGCGTGTGGTTGTACCCGGCGTAGGCCGGTGAGCGGGTGAGCGAGACGATCCGGACGCACGTCTCGGTGGTCAGCACATGCGCGGGGGACCTGCCCCGATTGCCGTGGAGCAGCGCCCGCGCCCCGCCACTGCGGTACGCCGCCTTGAGCCGGAGCACCTGGCGCTGCGATCGGCGCAGCATCTGAGCCGCCTCCTGCGTCGTACACCTCCCTTCACAGAGCCAGGACACCACCTGGAGCCGTAACTGATCCCTGTTGTTCAACGTGATGCTGTCTCCCATGGAGTGACAGAATCACTGCCCAGTTACCAGGTGACAAAATCACTGCCCATCTACAAACGCC
>CAYJMG010000067.1:0-1461 GCA_964371355.1 uncultured Dehalococcoidia bacterium | reverse complement strand
GTCATTGCCTTGAAAGTCTCACTAGGCGGCCTCCAGACGGACGGTGTACCCGAGGCCTTCCAGCCGGTGTACAAGGCGATTGGTGAGGCGCGTTGCGTCTCGCTGATCGAAGTGGAGGTCGCCCAGATCCGCAAAGTCGCTCCCGCGGTCCAGCATGTAGTAAATGGTGGTAAGCAGACTGTGGGCCACGGCGAGGGTCGCGCGCTTCTTGCCGCGGCGAGCGGCGATTCGTCCGTACTGCGCGCGGAAGTAGCTGCCGTGCTTGCGCGTCGCCGCGTGCGCTGCCTGCGTGAGTGCGGCCCGCAGCCAGCGATTCGCATGCCCCGTGCGTCCCGACCGGCGCTTCCCCGCACTCTCGTCGTTCCCCGGACACACGCGCGCCCAGGAGCACAAGTGGGCAGCCGTCGGAAACCGGCGCATGTCGGTCCCGATCTCAGCGAGGATCTCCTCCGCACTGCGTCGACCGACTCCCGGGATGTCATCCAGACGGGCGATCACTTCGGCGAAAGGGCCCAGGCGCGTGGCCACCTCCGCATCCAGCACCATGACCTCGTCGTCCAGAAACGACAGCTGGCGGAGCAGGCTACCCAGGAGCATGCGCTGGTGGTCGCCCATCAGGCCGCGCAGCGCCTGCTCCAGCGGTGCCTGCTTGCCGCGCAGACTGCCCTTCGCCAGCCGCGCGAGCGTGGCCGGATCCTCACGTCCCGCGGCCAGTTCCTCCAGCATCGCCCGCCCCGAGGCGCCGACGAGATTGCTCACCACCGCCCCCAGCTTGATGTTCGCGCTCTCCAGCAGCTTCTCGATCTGGTTCACCACCCTGGTGCGTTGCTGCATCAGGCCGCGCCGGTGCCGCACCAGGTCACGCAGTTCCCGCTGCGGACGCTCGGGGATGAAGCTCCCACGCAACAGCCCGTGCCGCAGCAGGTCGGCGATCCAGGCCGCGTCCTTCACGTCGGTCTTCCGTCCCGGCACCGCCTTGATGTGATGCGCGTTGACCACCAGCACCTCCAGGTCCATCGCCTCCAGCAGGTTATAGACCGGCTTCCAGTACACCCCGCTGCTCTCCATGGCCACATGCGTCACACCCTGACCCTGCAACCATGCCCCCAGATCGAGCAGCTCCGCCGTCATCGTCCCGAACGTGCGGATTTCCTGTCCGTCCGGTGTGATCGTGCAGGCCACGACCGTCTTCTTGTGCACGTCGAGCCCCGCGCACCGCGCATACGTCACCTCCATCGCCATCACTCCCTTCGATTGCGGCTGGCGGCGCGACGACCGAATGAGAAAGAAATTGCCTTGCGTGCTCCCACGCGCGTGGGGCGACAGTCTGGTGTACCTCAGGTCGTCAGGGTCAGATTCCGAACCGGGCTCGGAGCACCACAATGACGCGACCTCTGCCCGCCAGCGTGCCGCTACTTTCATCCTCTTGTGTGCGAGGCGCAAGCCTCCCATGTACGATTC
>CAYJMG010000066.1:0-1503 GCA_964371355.1 uncultured Dehalococcoidia bacterium | reverse complement strand
CAGGCAACTCCAGCACGGGTTGTGGTCGGTTGATCCAGACTTCCTTGGGCAACTCGGGCGGCACCGGCGGGCCTTTGACAAACCGTTCGGGATGGGCCGCATACGCCGCCGCGAGCACGCGCTGTCGTTCGGCGAGCACGGCGGGGGCTTGCCCATAATGCACCACCGCGGGCGTCAGCAACCCGAGCGCGCTGTGGTGATGTTCGTTATCGTACCAGTTAAAGAACGTGTGCGCCCAACGCCGCGCATCGGGAGCACTGCCAAAGCGTGCGGGATAGTCGGGCCGATACTTCATCGTCTTGAACTGGGCTTCCGAATAGGGGTTGTCATCCGGGACATGCGGGCGCGAGTGCGACGGCGTGATGCCGAGATCGCTGAAAAGTTGCGTGAGCGTCTGGGCAATCATCGGGCCTCCGTTGTCAGCATGCACGGTGAGTTGCGCGCGGACGATGCCTTGCTTCTCACAGGTGGTCGCAATCAGCTCGTCGGCGAGTTCGGCCGATTCACATTCGGCAAGCAGCCAGCCCGGCACGTAGCGGCTATACACATCCAGGAGCACATACAGATAGTAGTACAGCCACTTGGTCGGCCCGAGCAGTTTGGTAATGTCCCAACTCCAGAGTTGATTCGGAGCCGTCGCCACGAGTTCCGGCTTGACATAGACTGGGTGGCGGGCTTGATTCCGACGTTCCTGCACCTCCGCAGACTCATCCAAAATGCGATACATGGTGCGCCACGAGCACAGGTAGAGCTGCTCGTCCAACAAAGTGGCATACACTTCGCGCGGCGCCTGATCCTGAAAGCGTTCGCTGTCCAGCACCGCACGCACGTGTTCTTTCTCCGCCGAGCTGAGCGCACGCGGCGGGGTCGGTCGTTCGGTGGGCGGAGTCGGTTGCGGCTTGGGCGGCTGTTCCGCACGGTAGAAGCGGCTGCGGGGCAGGCCCAAGGCCTGACAAGCCGTGCTAATCCCGACCGCGTGCGCCAGTGCTTTCACACTCGTCCTCAGGTCTGCTCGTCCGGCGAGGTCGGTTCCGTCGGCAGGCCGAGTAGCTGTGAGATTTTTTTTTGCACCTCGATGATCGTTTCGGCTTTTTGCAGGCGTTCCTGCAAACGTTCATTCTCACGGCGGAGCCGTGCGATTTCTTCGGCGTGCGGGTCGGGCTTGGGCCCCCGGCGTTTGGGTGCCAGCGCCACCAGGGCGCCGTGAGCCCGTTGCTGCCGCCAGCGGCTCAACAGCGACGAATAGAGACCTTCGCGGCGCAGCAATGCACCAATCTGACTCGGCTGGGTGCAGGCGTCGGCTTCATCCAAGATGCGCTTCTTGTATTCGGCATTGAAACGACGATGCTTGGCGGTGAGTCGTACTTCCGGGTCGGGCCTGGCGGTCACGGGCGGTCCATTCCGACGCGTATCCATTTGTTCGTTCTGAGACATACTTTCCTCCCTCGCCCTGTTCTCTTAATTTAACGGGGGAGTTGTCTCATTCTATATTAGCACACAGGG
>CAYJMG010000065.1:0-2121 GCA_964371355.1 uncultured Dehalococcoidia bacterium | reverse complement strand
GGTTACTCCGAATCCGACGGGGAATCCCTGAGAGCCGGTGGCTACGGGCAGACAACGAAGGTATGGAATCACCGTAATTGGGAACAAGCCTACGCGGATTATTGGCTTGCCTCAAAATGAGGAAGGCTAGGGGCCTGGCGATTTTTTTGCGTGACCAGGACATGCCCCCGCAAAACCCGGTGAAGAGTACCGCCCGAAGGCCACGTCAAACGCTTGCCTGGAACGAAGTAACCTCCCCTTTCCTCTCAACGTCTCGTTGAGCAGGTGCCCACCGCATGGAACCGAGAGGTAGGATGGCCGAAGAAGCCAACGCCTGGGGCAATGCCCAGGATACGCTGACGTCGGCCCGATTGGTTGGAAAGTAGAGACACCAGTAGGAGTTTATACGTCATGAGCACGACGGAATCGTCAGTGTATGAATGGCAAGACCTGAATTGGAAATCCATCGAGTGCCAGGTCTTCAAGCTCCAAAAGCGAATCTACCAAGCTTCCCAACGTAACGACCTCAAAAGCGTTCGTCGCTTACAAAGACTTCTCATACGTTCGTGGACGGCGCGCTGTTTAGCCGTCCGCCGAGTCACCCAAGACAATCGTGGCAAACGCACGGCCGGAGTGGATGGGGTTTGCGCCCTCACACCCAAACAACGCCTCGAACTGGCGCAAGCTTTGAAGCTGACTCAGAAAGCACCACCCACCCGTCGGGTTTGGATTCCTAAACCGGGCAGCGAGGAAAAACGCCCGCTTGGCATTCCCACTATTCGGATTCGGGCGGAACAAACTCTCGCCAAACTCGCCCTCGAACCGGAATGGGAAGCGCGCTTCGAAGCCAACAGTTACGGCTTTCGCCCTGGTCGTTCCTGCCACGACGCCATTGAAGCGATCTTTCGCAATATCTGCCACAAAGCCAAATATGTCTTGGATGCTGACATCGCAAAATGTTTCGACAAAATCCAACATCCGGCCTTGCTGAAAAAGATACACACGTCGCCCAAGTTACGCCGCGCCATCCGCACCTGGCTCAAAGCCGGTGTCCTAGAGCTAGACGAGTGGTCGCCCACGATGGAAGGCACGCCCCAAGGCGGCCCGCTCTCACCCTTACTTGCCAACATCGCTTTGCACGGCATGGAAGAGGCTCTCATCGCGGCTTTTCCAAAACATCACGCCCCAACGCTGGTGCGCTATGCGGATGACTTTGTTGTTCTGCACCCCGACCTCGCCGCCATTGAAAAAGCCCAATCCATTCTCACCGCCTGGTTAGCCGAACTCGGCCTGGAACTCAAATCGAACAAAACGCGCATCACACACACTTTGCAGGCCCACCAGGGAAACCTGGGTTTTGATTTCCTGGGCTTCCACATTCGCCAATACCCGGTCGGCAAGACGCATACCGCTCACGGAAACTATGGCCGACCCCTGGGCTTTAAAACCCTCATCACTCCCAGCCGCGAAGCGATCCACCGCCATTATGCCGCCGTCCGAGACCTCATTGACCGTCACCAGGCGGCTTCCCAGGCACAGCTAATCAGGAATCTCAATCCACTCATTCGAGGTTGGGCACAATACTACGCTACCGTGGTTTCCAAAGAAACGTTCAGTCACCTCGATCATCTCACCTTCCTCAAACTACTGCGGTGGGCCTATCATCGGCACTCCCGGAAATCCCGTCATTGGATTGTGGGCAAGTATTGGCGACTGGAAATAGGTCGCTGGAGTTTCGGAACTCCACAAGGGGAAACGACTCTCTTCAAACACGCTCAAATTCCAATTCAACGTCACATCAAGGTCAGAGGGAACAAAAGCCCCTTTGATGGAGAGTGGCTGTACTGGGCCGCACGAGTAGGTCGGCACCCTGAAATCTCACCGCGCCTAGCCCATTTACTCAAACGACAGCAAGGCAAATGTGCGCGCTGTGGATTGTTCTTCCAAACGGACGACATCATCGAGCTTGACCATCGCATTCCCACGGCCCAAGGCGGAAAGGATCAGTATGAGAACTGGCAACTGCTACATGGACACTGCCATGACCAAAAGACCAAAGAAGATAAATCGTTTACGTTCAAGAGTACCCGTGACAAGGGCCAGCCAATTGAGGAGCTGGATGACGCGCAAGTGTCACGTCCA
>CAYJMG010000064.1:0-2177 GCA_964371355.1 uncultured Dehalococcoidia bacterium | reverse complement strand
CCGCCGAGCGGCACGTTCTGGCCGTTCAGCGTCAGGCTGCCCAGCGCCACGTCATCCGCCGCCACGCCCGTGAGCGTGACGCTGGCTTCACTCAGCACCACGTCCGACGGATGGCTGCTGAGCGTGATCACCGGCGGCGTGATGTCCGGCGCGGGGGGTGGATTTTCTTCTTCCTGCGGCGGCGCAGGCGGCGTGTAAGTGAGGGTGCGCACCACGGTGCTCCCGTGTCCCGCGCCGTCGGTGGCCACCACCGTATACACATTGGCCCCCTCCGCCAGCGTCAGCGTCTGGCTGAACTGGCCCCCGCCGTCGGGCGTCACGCCCACGCCGTTCACCGTCACGTTCACCGGCCCCACCGCGTCGCTCACCACGCCCGACAGCGTGGCCGTGGCCGTGTTCACCGTTTCGTCTGCGGCGGGCGCATTCACGCTGAGCGCGGGCGGCGTGTTGTCGGTGCTGAACGTCACGCTCACCGGCGCGGCGGCGTTGCCCGCTGTGTCCTGCGCGCTGAGTGTGAGGCTGTGCTGGCCGTCGCCCAGGCCCGTGGCGGTGTGCGTGACGTGGGGCAGATTCACCGTGGCGGCCAGGGGTGCGCCGTCCAGCGTCAGCGTGACGCTCGCGGCATTCACGCCCCGGTCGTCCGTGGCCGTGGCGGCGATGGCCACCATATTGGTATGGATGAATTGTCCCGCCGTGGGTGTGCTCAGCAGCAGCACCGGCGGCGTCACGTCCGGCGGTGAATAAATCACGGTGCGTGTGGCCTGGGCGCTGTTGCCCGCCGTGTCGGTGGCGACAAACGTGAGGGTGTTCGCGCCTTCATTCAGCGTCACGTTGCCCGTGAAGTCACCGCCCACCAGCACCAGCGCCGCACCGTTCACACGCACGCTGCTCACGCCGCTGCCGCCGGTGTCATCCGCCAGACCGGCAACCGCCACCGTGTTCACGCTCAGCGCCGCGCCCTCGGCGGGGCTGGTCACATTCAGCGCGGGCGCGGTGGTGTCCACCGTGAACAGACCCGTGGCCACCGTGGGCACGCCAAACAGGTTTTCGATCCGCGCCGTGAGTGTGTGGGGGCCACCCGCCAGTGGGTTGGTGAGCGTGCCCGTGGCCTCGCCCGCCACGATGACGAGCTGTCCCGTCACGTCCACGCCGTCCACCGTCACGCTGAGTGTGCTGGTCTTCACGCCGCTGTCCGCGTCGCTGTAGCTCACCGCGAGGGCGGGCGTGTTGTCGTTGATGAGTCCGCCACCGGCGGGGGCCGTCACGGTCACCACCGGCCCGCTGCCGTCAAAACTCAAATCCCAGATGGCGATGCGCTCCATCGTGCTCTCGGTGATGTAAAGGTCGCCGTTCAGCGGATGCACCGCCAAACCAAAGGGTTGCTTCAGTTCGTTTTCGCTCAACAACTGCCCCGGACCCTGGCCGCCGGGGTAAAGCCACAACTGTTTTTTGTTGTCACCGGCATACAGATTGCCCAGGGCGTCCATCGCCAGCGAGCGGGGAATCTTGTTGCCGTCGGTCTCCACCGTGGCCGTGCTCAGGCCCCCCTGGCCGTCGGGCGTGACGTGAAACAGCCACTCGTCGCGGCTCAGTTTCATGGCCACAAAAAAACCGCCCGCACCGTCCAGCGTGATGCCCCAGCAGTTGTCCGTGCCGTTGGGGTATGGCGTCTGCCACAACGCATTCACCGCGCCCGTGTTGGGGTTGACGGTGCTCACGCCGTCTTCGCGCGTCACGTACAACAAACCATCCGACGGATTGAACACCAGATGGTGCATGTTCTTGAGACCCGACGCCACCAGCGTGCGGGACCCATCCGGCGAAATCTTCCACAACTCCTTCTTGTTCACCAGTGTGACGTACAGATTGCCCGCGCCGTCCAGCGCCACGCCCCAGGGGTTCTGCAACCCCGTGGCGAACTCGCTCACCACGCCCGCCGCTGTAACTTTTGTTACAGAATCCGTCCCCTGCACCGCCACAAAAGCGTTGCCCACACTGTCAAAAACAATCCCCCGCGGGTTGCGCAACAATCCCCCGTCACTCACCCACACCGACACACCCCCGGCATGGGCCGTGCCCGCGCCCGCCAAAACCAGCATCGCCTCGCCCATGCCGCCCCGCCGCGCCACCCATCCCCCCAGCCCCAGCAACAACACCCCCTGCATCACCAAAACACC
>CAYJMG010000063.1:0-2440 GCA_964371355.1 uncultured Dehalococcoidia bacterium | reverse complement strand
AGCTCCGGCGCTCGGCAAGCTCGACCCGGATGCTGATGGTGACGTGGACAACTACCACCTCGCCAACAAGGATCTGAACAAGAACAAGACGCTCGACGCGGGTGACCAGCTGATCATGGCTGCGATCATCGCGGCGCCCGGCGCCTGTGCGACCACGGAGGGCGCGGTCGTGATAGGCAAGTTGGCGAAAAACTTGCCGTAACGCCGGTCTATCAGGGCGGGGTTGGGGCCATCTCCTGGTTCTGACCCCGCATCCTGATCGAGTCGGCGCAGCGGTTCTGCCTCTTCGTGCCCGCGAAGGGGCAGGCGCGGTACCGTTGTTGAGACGATTCCTGGTCGGAGGCTCACGTCTATGCCCGATACGAAGCAGCCGAACATCCTCCTCATCATGACCGACCAGCACAGGGCGGCCTCCATGGGATGCGAGGGTGACCCGGTCGTGCAGACTCCAAACCTCGATCGCCTCGCGAGTGAAGGCATCCGGTTCGGGCAGGCCTACTGCCAGGGGCCGCTGTGCATGCCAGCGCGCGCATCATTTCTTACGGAACGCTACGTGCGCGACCACGGCGTGTCGCAGAACAACTGGGACGTGCCGGCTGAGCTGCCGACGTTTGTGGAATCCGTCCGGGACGCCGGCTACCACACGACCTGCATTGGCAAGATGCACCTCTACGTACACGGAGCAGCGAGAACGGGCCCGCCCGGTGAATCGATGCCCCGCGACACGCGCCAGCATTCAGACCTTCTGAGGAGATTGGGCTTCATCGAGCCTCTGGAGGGTGTCGGCAAGCACGCCACCGGGGTGATGCGCAGTGAGTACACCGACTATCTGCAGGGCGAGGGTCTCTACGACGCGTACGTCCGCTGGATGACGGCGAAACGCTACGGCCGCGGCCAGGTCGAAATCGACGGCAAGATGGTGGACCGCCTGCCGATGTGGCACACCGAATCGACGCCGCTTCCAGCGAGCGCATACCTGGACAACTGGCTTGGACGCCGCACCGTCCAGTGGATCAACGAATACGACTCCTCGAGCCCATTCTTCGCGTGGGTTGGCTTCGCCGGGCCGCACGATCCCTGGGATGCCCCCGCCGACTACGTGGGTCGTTACCGCGGCGTGGAGATTCCCTTGGGCACGCTCGAACCGCCCGAGTTGCCGAAGGGGAATCCCATCACCCAGTTTCTCACGACGCTGCAGCGCTTCGGGCACACGGATGGACTCACGGACGACGTGATCCGGGAAGTGCGGCGATTCTACTACGCGAATGTCACGCTCATCGATGAGCAAATTGGCGACATTGTAGGTGCGCTGGCTCGGCGGGGCATGCTCGACTCCACATGGATTATCTACACGAGTGACCACGGGGAAATGCTGGGCGATCACCGGATGCTGACAAAGATGTCCTTCTACGAGGGCTCGGTCCGCATCCCACTGATCATTCGCCCGCCCACCGCCTTCAAAGGCCTGGCCATCGACGATCTCGTCGAGCATGTTGATGTGCCGGCGACCATCAGGCAGCTTGCCGGCGCGCCGTCTCTGCCGAAAAGCGAGGGCGGCTCGTTGATGCGTTACTTCGGCGCCGGCGCACCATCGCCCGCCCGCGACGTCGTCCACAGCGAGAACTACGGCTTCGGCATGTTCCGCACAGCGAAGTACAAGCTCGTGATCTACGAGGAGATGTGCCAACCAGTCCAGCTCTTCGATCTGATCGCCGACCCGGACGAGAACCGCAACGTCGTCGCGGAGCCCGGCTATGCGGGCGTCCTGTCGGACCTGATGGAACGACACGCCGTGCCCTTCATGAGCCGCGCGCAGCCCGTGATTACCCCGCGCACGGCCGCCGGCACGGCACTGTGAACTCGCTGTACGCCTCATGACCCTTGCTCGCCCCGCGGCCCGCGGCGAGGCGGCGGCTGGCGGAGGCCGACCGCGAAGCCTGATGCCCGCCTCCCAAGGATGACTTGCCGTACGTCGCGCTCCAGACCACACAATGAGAACATCGTGACAGCCGGCCTCGTGAGTGACAACGAGTCGTCAACCACGAAGCACCTCAAGGCGGCTCCTGGCAATGCCTTGTGGCTGCGTTCCAACCGCACCCACTGGATACCTCTCGCTACCCACGAGCGCGCCGCCTGCACAATAGCCTCATCGTGTGTGGTTTGCCTGGAGACAACTTGATGGAAGACGCGAGGGGCCGTGGAGGGGGGATCGTCGACGATTCCCCCTCCACAGTTTGCTCAGGGCAGGTTCTTCGCGAGCTTCTCGACCGTGATGGCGCCCTCCGTGGTCGCACAGGCGCCCGGCGCCGCGATGATCGCAGCCATGATCAACTGGTCACCCGCGTCGAGCGTCTTGTTCTTGTTCAGGTCCTTGTTGGCGAGATGGTAGTTGTCCACGTCACCATCAGCATCCGGGTCAAGCTTGCCAAGGGCCGGACCA
>CAYJMG010000062.1:1221-2648 GCA_964371355.1 uncultured Dehalococcoidia bacterium | reverse complement strand
TGCCTCTGGTTGCGGTTTACATTAACCAACCTGAGTAGCAGGGTCAACAAGCCTGCCTTCGGCTGCATTGGGCAGGTCGCCTGGAAACAGCGTCTGCATTTCGAGCACCATCCGCATCCGTTGCTCCGCGGTTAGGTCGGGCTGTGCCAACCGCTGTAGCAATTCTACCACGTGTTGGCGATCCGACGAAACGGGGAGCAGAGCAACCTGGACGGCCGCGGGTGTCTGCGCTTGTTCAATGCGTTGCATCCCTTGCATGTAATCGCGGACCAAAGTCTGATCGGCGACCTGCGCATAGATCATCGTCTTGTCCAGGTCTTCGTGTCCCAGGAACCGCTGCAAGGATGTGACTGGCATCTCAGCATTGATCAGTTGCGTCGCAATCGTGTGGCGCAGACGATGCGCTCGCACGGCAATGCCTGTCCGTTCCGCACAGTTCAAAATGCGTTCGCGCAGACCGTAGGTGGTGGCCGGATGGTGACGGAGCACCAAGAGTCGCGCGGTGAGGGTCGGGCCCCGCACTTCCAGGTAGGCTTGGAGAGCCTGGCAACAGCGGGCCGTGAGCGGCACGCTCCGATCTTTCTGACCCTTGCCGCTCCGGACGATCAAGCGCTGCCCCGTCAGATCCAGGTCGCCGAGTTCCAGGTAAGCTACTTCCGAGAGCCGTAAGCCGCCGTGATAGAGCAGATAGAACCAGGCCAGGTCGAAGCGGGTCGACCGTTGGGCTTCCGGCGCGGACGCCCGGTCAACCTGGGACCGCAGGTCTTGCTCGATGCGCGTGACTTCGCCATTCGTCAGAAAGCGCGGCACGCGCTGTCCGGGGTCGACCTGGGGCAAGTGCTCGTAAGGCGAGCGTCCGATCTGGCCTTCGGTCTCCAGGAAGCCAAACAAGCTGCGTAAGAGGGTCAGGTCGGCGTTGACGGAGTGCGGCTTGAGGCCGCGCGCCAGTTCGTGATCGATGAAGGCTTCCGCGTGGGCGAGACGGAAATCGTCCCAGGTGGTCGCCGAGACTTGCGCCACGAGAAAGCCGAGAACCTTGTTCAGGCGGCGGGTGAGATCACGCGTATAGGCCTGGATTGTCCGCACACTCCAGCGCCGTCGTTGCCGCCGCACAAAGGCCTCCAAATCGTTCACCATCCAGGACGGCAAGTTCGGCCATTGGCCGTCTGGATCAAACGCGACAGAGGACTCGGACGAGACCCGGCCTTGGCGAAACCGCAGATATTCGACCAGTTTGGCCCGGGCGCGACGGCTAGTGGTCCGTTCATAGGCAGAATCCAGTTCCTTTTCGTGTTCTAGCGGTTGGCATAACCGGGTACTCAGGGTGTCGAGTCGGTTCCAGGGATAGGCCTCGTCCAAGACCGCCCGGACCACGCGCACATAGGCGTGGCAAGTGGCGGGATGATATCCACCGGCTTGCAACCACT
>CAYJMG010000062.1:0-1121 GCA_964371355.1 uncultured Dehalococcoidia bacterium | reverse complement strand
GTGACGGGCATCCCGACCTCGATCAATTGGCGACTGAAGACATGCCGCAGTTGATGACACGTGAGATGCAACCCGGCCTGCTGGGCGTAGTGGGTCAGCCGTTTCTGTACGGCGGTCACGGACAGGTCGGTCCCATAGCGATTGAGAAAGAGCGCGCGTTCCTTCGTGGTGGGTCTCACGACCAGATAGGCGCGTAGGCGTTGCTCGGCTTGTGCGGACAGGAAGACGATCCGCTCCGTCTGCCGCTTGCCGTGAATCCGCAAACGCGAGGCCTGGTCGGCCCGCCCACTGAAGAACACATCGTCGAGGTTCAAGTGGGTAACCTCGGAGACCCGCAGACCACAGCGCAACATCAGCGTGAACATCGCCAGATCGCGGGGCGCGTGAATCTGGGTGAAGAGCCGGGTCACCTGTTCGTCTTTGGCATCGCGCGGCAGTTGCCGACCCTGATGGATGTAGTGGAGTCGTGGGACCACCGGGCAACGGATCGCCTCACGGTCGTGGTCGGCCAAGAAACCATAGTACTGCCGGAGCACAATCAAGCGCCGATTGATCGTCGCCACGGCATGTCCCAGGTTTTGTTGCCATTCGATGAACCGATCGATGTCCGTGCGCGTCACGGTCTCAGGCGTTTTGGAACTCCAGGCAAAGAAGATCGTCACATCGCTTTGATAGTGCGTCGCGGTCGTCGCCTGGGGTGAGCGCCGCCGCACCGATTGTATAAACTCTTCCAAGTGAGCAATCATTCCAACCTCCTCGATCAGGGAACGACCGCAGCATCCCTGATCCTTCTCGTGATAGAACGTTTGGAGGTTGGTTAATGTAATGCGCAACCAGAGGCGGAATCAAGGAATTACCTCTGTTTTTTGAAGAGGCTGAAACAGCCCGAGATTCAACTGATGCAGCGGCAAACCATGCAAGCACAACTTGAAATCTGGAATGCAACTCGTCTTGGCAAACACCAGCACGGTACTACTGGCGCTCCGTTGCACGCTCGCGGTTGAGTTCGCCAAGATCCGAACCATGGTCTTGGGACTGGACAAGTCTGCTTGGCGTGTCGGCGTGAGTTTCGCGGCGGCAGCTTGTAGCCAGGGTGGGATGAACTGCGTTTGGTTGCACGC
>CAYJMG010000061.1:0-3693 GCA_964371355.1 uncultured Dehalococcoidia bacterium | reverse complement strand
GGACAGAGGACAGGGGACAGGGGACGGGGGACGGGGGACAGCTACTCTTCTCGCAACTCCACTACACGCTTCTGCAGTGTGTTCGCGATCTCGATTGGGTCAGCGGTTGGGGGGAAGGCTACGGGGTCGCCGAAGCTCACCGTCACGTCGGCGCGGCGCGGGATGCTGCGGCCTTTGGCCATGATGCGGCCGGCGCCGTCGATGTGGACCGGGACGACGGGGCGGCCGGTGCGGGCGGCGAGCATGCCGCAGCCGCGCTTGAAGCGGCCGATCTCGCCGGTGGTCGAGCGGGTGCCTTCGGGGTAGATCAGCAGCGACCAGCCGTCGCGGAGCGCCTGCTCGCAGCGGGCGAGGCTCTCGTCGCCGCGCTCGCGGTCGAACGGGAAGGTGTTCAGCAGCAGCGAGACGAAGGATGCCTTCGCCTTGCTGGTGTAGAAGTAGTCGGCGGCGGCGGCGACGGTCAGCTGGCGGCGCGCATCGACGGGTAGCGCGCGCACGACCAGGCAGGTGTCGAAGTGGCTGCTGTGGTTGGCGACGAAGATCGCGGGGCCGCGCAGGCCTTCGACGTGCTCGACGCCCTGCACCCGGAAGCGGCGGCAGAGCACGCGCAGCACCGGGAAGAGGCCCGCACGCTGGAGCACGTCGCGCACGAGGCGGCTGGGGCGGCCCTGCCACCAGTGCCGGGGCTTTGGTTGCTGCCGTCGAATCGCAATCGCTGCCATCTTGTTGTCCTCCCTTGCGCAGGCGGTCTCCACGGCGACTCTCGGAGGGGCGCCCGCGCTCCATTTCGGATGTTGTCAGCTCGCGGCCTGCACGAAGTAGTAGGCGGCCGGAAGCGCGAACAGCACGCTGTCGATGCGGTCGAGCAAGCCGCCGAAGCCGGGCAACCACGTGCCGGCGTCCTTCGCCTGGAACGAGCGCTTGATCGTCGACTCGAACAGGTCGCCGGTCACCGAGGCCGTCGCCACGACCAGCGGCAGCGCCGCGAGCGCCCACAGCGGCAGGTCCGGGAGCGCCCACCACATCAGGCTGAAGGCGGCGTACGCGCCGAGGACGTTGCCGCCGGCGCCCGCCCACGTCTTGTTGGGGCTGATGCGGGGCGCCAGCTTGCGGCCGCCGAAGAGCTTGCCGCAGGTGAACGCGCACACGTCGCTGAGCGCCACCGCCGCACCGAGCGCGAGCAGCAGGCCCGCGCCGCCATCGACCTTCGCGTGGATGAGCAGTGCGTGGCTGAGCAGCAGCGGGATGTAGGCGAGGCCCAGGAAGCCGAACGCGGCCGAGGTGATGTTGTCCTCGCCGCCGGTCTTCGCCATCGCCACGAAGGCGAAGCGCAGGAGCGCGACGACCATGACCGGCACCAGGTAGGCCGGCGCCAACGCCGCGACGGCCACGACGGCCAGCGCGGACACGGCCAGGTTCAGGGTCTCGATGCGCGACATGCCCGTCAGCCGCGCGAACTCCAGTACGCCGACGACCGACGCCGCAGCGACGAGGACGGCGAGCGGCGCGCGTCCCGACAGCGCCGCCGCGGCGAACAGCGGCGCGATCACCGCCCAGGTACGCCAGCGGGCGAACAGCGTGCTGTCCTTGATCCGCTGGAGGCGGCCGCGCTCGATGGCCACGATGCCGGTGAGGCCGGCCGACAGCACGCCGCCGAAAGCGTAGAGCGTCGGGAGGAAGAGACTGCTGGAGGTGGGACTAAAGATCGCCATGGGTCTTGGCTCCTCTCTGGACGATGGTGATGACGGCGCCCGCGAGCACGAGCGCGAAGAAGGCGTTGATGACGACGTTGGGGTCGAAGACGATGGCCAGCGGAGCGGCGGTGCCGAGCAGGATCATGCGGTCGGCCTTGCCCATCACACCGCCGTACTGCCTGGGCCCGCCGGCGGCCTTCGAGAGGATCCCCAGGTAGCTCGCCAGCAGCACCGCCACGAGCGCGCCCGCGGCGAGCCGCAGGTCGGCCAGGCCGGAGAGCGCGAGCCCGCCCAAGAGGGCGACGTCGGCGAGGCGGTCGCTGAACTCGTTCAGCACCTCGCCCCAGGGCCGAGCCTTGCCGGTGCGCTTCGCGACCAGGCCGTCGAGCGCGTTGAGCGCCGTGCGGCCGAGTGCCACCGCCGGAGCCGCCAGCAGCGCCAGCGGCTGTTGCGCCGCGAACGCGAACGCCGCGCCCCCGGCCGCCGACAGCCCCAGCGCGCCCAGCGTGATCGCGTCGGGGCTCACCCGGCGCTCGACGAGCAGGTCCTCGACCGGCCGGAGCGAGCGCTGGAACGCGGGCTTGATCGCGTAGATGCCCATTGCCGTCCCTCCTTGTTTTCGCGGGCTGAAAGCCCGCTCTGCGAGATTCCTGTTCGCGGGCTGAAAGCCCGCGCTGCGAGATCCCTTGCCGCAGCCCTGCGGGGTGTTGCTGCTGCACTGATTCTCGGGGCGGAGGGGGTGTCCGGGCGCGGTACAGACGCGTCAAACCGCACTGGTACATTCGTCAGCCGCGAATGGTTACTGCGTCCGATGCCAGGGGGTGTGCGCGGCGGCGATGCTGGTTACGCAGGGCCCCTCACTCGCCACGAGAGAGGCGGGGGTTCAGCCGAGGGGCCCTGCGCCATCGACCAGAGCCAAATCCTTCAAGGAGGAAGTCATGCAGGCCACCAGCAGCCACAACGCCCGGATCGGAAGTGAGAAGCGAGACGTGAAAGGCGAGACGTGCTCGCCCGCGGCGCCGCCGCCGACCGGGACCGCCACCATCCCGCCGGCGAAGGAGGCGCGCGTGGGCCGCTCGCTGAAGTGGCGGACGATGTCGGCCGTGATGCGCACGGCGGGCCGCCTCAGCGACGGCATCGCGCTGGGGTACCGGCGCGGGTTCGACTCCGGTGACATGCTCGACTACGTGTACGAGAATCGCGCCCGGGGCAAGCTGCTCGCGGGCAAGCTGGTCGACCGCGTGTACTTGAACTCGATCGGCTGGCGGGGCATCCGCAACCGGCGCGAGCTGCTGAAGCGGCTGGTGCGCGAGGAGATCGCCCGCAACCGGGCAGCCGGCCGGGACACGCATATCGTCGACGTGGCGTCGGGTCCGGGGCGGTACCTGATCGAAGTGCTGGGGGAGAGTGGCACAGCCGCCCCGGGCTGTGAGGTATCGGCGGTGTGCCGGGACGTGTCGGGGTCGGGGATCCGGCGGGGACGGCAGATCGCCGGCGAGCTGGGCGTCACGAACGTCCGTCACGAGCGGGGCGACGCGTTCGATCCGGCGAGTATCGCCGCGATCTCGCCGCGGCCGGACCTGATCGTGGTGTCGGGGCTGTACGAGCTGTTCCTGGACCGCGAGATGATCGCGCGGTCGCTGTCGGCGCTACACGAGGTGGCGGCGCCGGGGGCGGCGATCCTGGTGACGACGCAGCCGTCGCACCCGCAGCTCGACATGATCGCGAACGTGCTGCCGAACCGGGATGGGCTGCCGTGGATCATGGAGTGCCGGCCGGTGGAGCTGACGGAGCAGTGGCTGCGGGAGGCGGGGTTCGAGGTGGTGGGGTCGGAGACGGAGAAGCTGGGGTTGTTTGCGGTGACGTTGGCGCGGAAGCGGGCGTGGTTGGGGTTTGCGAAGGTGTAGGTGGAGCGATGCCAATCAGCCGACCCAAAGCGCAGCTCTAGCAGGGTGTTGAAATAGTACCGGCAGAGGGATCGACGAGCGATCCGGGGCGG
>CAYJMG010000060.1:0-4006 GCA_964371355.1 uncultured Dehalococcoidia bacterium | reverse complement strand
GTGCCGCTACTTTCATCCTCTTGTGTGCGAGGCGCAAGCCTCCCATGTACGATTCTGAGCGGAGCGAAGAATCTTGCAGTGATAACAACACTCCTCATGCGCCAGCGCAGACACGGTTCCGAATTGCGCGGTCAGAGTCGGACCTCGTCGATGTCCTCCTCGGAGAACGTCGTTCCTGCCCACAGCCCTTCTAACGGCTTCCGTTCGATCTTCGGTTCTTCCATGAGGCGCGTCCGCAGTCCTGCGAGTTCGCGCTCCAGGCGATCGATCTGTTCGAGAACCGACTTCAGCTCTGTTTCTGTGACCATTGCTTCCTCCCTACTCCCGCGCCGCCGGCAACTGCCGCCCCCGCAGCCGTTGCACTTCCTCCCGCAGCCGCGCGTTCTCCGCCTCCGTCTCCTGCAGCTTCTCGCTCATCCGCAGGATCACCTCCGCCCCCGCCAGGTTCACCCCCAGATCCGCCACCAGCCGCTGGATCTGCCGCACCCGCTCGATGTCCCGGCGCGAGTACAGCCGCCGGTTCGCCTTCCGCCACGGCTGCAACAGCCCCTGCCGCTCGTACATCCGCAGCGTCTGCTGATGCACGCCCACGATCCGCGCCGCGATCGAGATCACGTACACCGGCTCGTCCGCATCCATCATCCGCTCGTCGTTCATACCCGTAACCACCAACCGTTGTTCGCCTGACCAGTACCCGTCCAGTGATCCCACCAGTACCCGCTAGTCGCCCGACCAGCACCCGCGGAGCCTCAGCTCCGCCCGATGCCCCGGCCGCGAACCCCGCTCAAACCGGACGACACTCACTTCTCACTTCCCGCGTCCCGCCTCCCGCCTCCCGCGTCCCGCCTCCCGCGTCCCGCCTCCCGCGTCCCGCCTCCCGCCTCCCGCTTCCTACCTCACACCTCACACCCCCGCCGCGCTCAGCTCCTCAAACAGCTTCTGCTGCGTCTCGCTCAGCTCCTCCGGCAGCCGCACCCGCACACGGGCGTACAGGTCGCCCTTCCCGGCGTCCTTCAGGGCCGGCTTCCCGAGCCGCGGCATCCCGAGCCCTGCCAGCTTGAAGCTCTTCCCGTTCTGCGTCAGCGGTGGCACTCTCAGCATCACTTTCGCCGTGATCGTCCGCACCTCCACCTCGCCGCCCAGCACCGCCGTCGTCAGCGGCACGTCGACGTCTTCGTACAGGTCGTCGCCCTTCCGCTCGAACCGCGCGTGCGGCCGCACCCGCACTACCAGCAACAGGTCGCCCTTCTTCCCGCCGCCCATGCCCGGCTGCCCCTCGCCCGCGATCTTCACCTTCGAGCCGGTGATCACGCCGGCCGGGATCTTCACCTCCAGCCGTCGCGGCCGCTGCACCTCGCCGTAGCCGCCGCACACGTGGCACGTCGCCCCCGCCACCTGCCCCGTCCCCCCGCACGTCCCGCACGCTTCTTGCGACAACAGCTCCAGCGTGCGCGACGACCCGTGGTACGCCTCCTCCAGCGTCACCTCCGCCGGTTGCTGCAGGTCGGCCCCCCGCCGCGACATCGTCCGCGAACCAAACGCCGATCCGCCGCCCCGACCGAAGTACGACCCGAACACGTTGCCAAGGTCGCCCATGTCGTTGATTTCGAACTGCTGGAATCCGCCGTTACCGGAGTGACCACTTCGCCCGCCGAAGCGCGCGCCGCGCTGGCGCTGCATCTCCTCGATCTGGTCCGCGTACTCCCACTTGTCGCCGTACTTGTCGTACTTCTTCCGCTTGTCCGCGTCCGATAGCACCTCGTACGCCGAGTTGATCTCCTTGAAGCGCGCCTCCGACGCCTTGTCCCCCGGGTTCACGTCCGGGTGTAGCTTCCGCGCCAGCTTGCGATACGCCGACCGGATCTCCTTCTCGGAGGCCGTCTTCGCCACGCCCAGCGTCTTGTACAGGTCTTCAGCCATGTCGATTCCAGTCTAGGATCGCCCCCGCCGAAATATCAAGCATCTTGTGGGAAAAGTTGATAGTGAGGCTATAAGGTGGTGTCTCAAGTGCCTTGACTTCAGTCTCGCCGCTGAGCTAGAAATGAAATGTCCGGTCGGCCAGCACCGGTCGGGGATAGCAGCCAGTCAGATAGACATAACAGATAGGAGAAATGAGATGACAAGAATCACCCGTTGGGACCCCTTCGCCGAGATGGCGGACCTCCGTCGCACCATGGATCGCGTCTTCGACGTCCGGCCGTTCCGCGTCGTGCCCGCGGCCAACGCAGCCGACTCCTTCTTCCCGGTCGACGTCGTCGACGCGGGCGACGAGATCGTCGTGAGGGCCTCGCTCCCCGGCGTGAAGCCCGAGGACATCGAGATCTCCGTCATCGGCCAGACCCTCACCGTGAAGGCCGAGACGAAAGAAGAGGCGGAAGAGAAGGCCGAGAGCTGGTACCGGCGCGAGCGCCGCACCGGCTCGTTCGTCCGCCAGCTCGCGCTTCCTGCGAAGGTCGATGCCGACGCCGCCCAGGCCCACTTCGAGCACGGCGTCCTGCGCCTCACGCTCCCCAAAGCCGAAGCCGCGAAGCCCAGGACCATCAAGGTCCACCCCGCCCCTGCCCTCGACGCGGCAGCGCCGTAGTCGCCGGTTCGAGTCCCCTCCTCCTCTGGAGGCGTCGTGAGAGATCGCGACGCCTCCAACCGTGTTAGCCTGCGGGGCTGCCGCAGCGCTGCGGGCCGCGCCGGCTAGCGCGTGGCCGCGACAGGGACGATGGCCACGATCGACGCCGCACGTGAAGCCTCCGCGAAGCGCGGCGTGGTCGCCGGCCTCTCGCGCAACGTCATCCTGTTGGGCGTCGTCAGCTTCTTCGCCGACATCAGCAGCGAGATGGTCTATCCCATCGTCCCGTTGTTCCTCACGACGACGCTCGGCGCGCCCGTCATCGCCGTCGGCGTGATCGAAGGCATCGCCGAGAGCACCGCGAGCCTGCTGAAGTTCGTGTTCGGGTGGCTGTCGGACAGGTTCAGGCGGAGGCTGCCATTCACCTTTGCCGGATACTTCCTCGCTGCCCTCTCGAAGCCGGGGCTCGCGGCCGCGTTCGCCTGGCCCGTCGTGCTTTTCGTGCGCTTCGCCGACCGCAGCGGCAAGGGCATACGCACGGCCCCCCGCGACGCGCTCATCGCCGCCTCCACCGACGATGCCTCACGCGGCCGCGCCTTCGGGTTCCACCGTGCCCTTGACACCTCCGGCGCCATCATCGGTCCACTTATCGCGCTGGCCCTGCTCGCGACGCTCAGCGACAACTATCGGTGGATCTTCCTCCTCGCGCTCATCCCGGGCGTGCTCTCCCTGCTCGCGCTGCTCCTCGTCAAAGAGGTCGTGAACACGTCGCCTCGCGAGCACCTCCCGCCGCTGCTCGCCTTTCGCGGCTACGACCGTCGCTTTCTGCACTTCGTGGGCGTGACGCTGCTGTTCTCGATCGGCAACTCCAGCGACGCGTTCTTGATCCTCCGTTCGCGCGATCTCGGCCTCAGCGCCACGGCCGTCGTCTTCGCCTACGTGCTCTACAACGTCGCCTACGCTGGCCTCTCGTTGCCGGCCGGCATCCGCTCCGACCGCATCGGCCGCCGGCCGGTCCTCGTCGCCGGGTTCGTCATCTTCGCCTTCGTGTACCTGGGGTTCGCCGTCGCCACCTCCGGCTGGATGGTCTGGCCCCTGTTCCTCGTCTACGGCTCGTACATCGCGCTCACCGAAAGCGTCGGCAAAGCCTACGTCGCCGACCTCGTGCCGGACGAACGCCGCGCTTCCGCGATGGGCCTGTACAACGCCAGCACCGGGGTGATGCTGCTGCTCTCCAGCATCATCGGAGGCGCGTTGTGGGAGTTCTTCGGCCCGCCTGCCACCTTCCTCGCTGGCGCCGCGTCGGCCGGCAGCGCCGCCCTCCTCCTCGCCGCCTGGCGTCCCCGCGGCGGCGCCCCCTCCGACCCGTAGCGCGCCCCCGAGACCCGCCGCCGCGCCCCGAGCGGCCGGCCCCGCCCAAACCCGTAGCGCGGGCCTTCAGCC
>CAYJMG010000059.1:0-4433 GCA_964371355.1 uncultured Dehalococcoidia bacterium | reverse complement strand
TCTTGTGTGCGAGGCGCAAGCCTCCCATGTACGATTCCGAACGCAGTGAGGAATCCTGTGGTCCTGCCCGCAGCGCCACATCGCCAGCGCCCACACGACCTCATGCAAAGATCTAGAGAGTCCTCTGCGCCCTCCGCGCCTCTGTGGTGAATCCCAACACAAGACACAAAAAGAACAGGGCCGGTCTCATGACCGGCCCTGTCTCGTGTCTGTTGCCAGGCCTGCTGCCCGGCCGCCGCTCCTCGGGAGCCTGGCTAGCAGGTTACCCCCGAGGTGTTGCGGTGGTTGTTGGGGCCACAGGCCTCGCAACTACGATAATCCATCCGCATCACCTCCTTTCCTAGAGGCAACGATACCAACCCGCCCCCAACCCCGTCAACGATCCCTCAGGGATCACACCCTCCCCGACGCGACAGCGAGCGGCGCCCACCGCTCGTCATTCCGAGCCCAGCGAGGAATCTTGCCGTGACACGCACGAACCCGCATGCGGCAGCGCCCACACAGCCTCACCACAGGATCCCGAAAGAGACCTCTGTGCCCTCTGTGCCTCTGTGGTGAACGACAGACCTACGTCAGGAACGAAAAGATCGACTCCCGCCGGATCCCACGCCGCAGCACCAGCGCGATCCCCAGACCCGCCAGCGCCACCGCCGCACCAGCCGCCGCGTCCAGGAAATAGTGGTTCGCCGTCAGCACGATCCCGCTCAGCGTGAACAGCGGCATGATCACCGCCACCCACCGCACCCATCGCCGGCTCGTGCACGTCCCGATCGCGATCGCCACCAGCAGGTCCCACCCGAAGTGCAGCGACGGCATCGCCGCGTACTGGTTCACGATCTTCGGGTTCTGCAGCACGTAGTACGACTGCGCGTGGATGATCGTGTCCACGAACCCGAACTCCGGCATGTACCGCGGCGGCGCCAGTGGCACCGTCGTAAACCCGATCAGCGCGATCAGCCCCGATAGCATGAACGCATTCCGGAACAGCGCGTAGTTCTCCCGGTGCCGCGCGAACAGCCAGAACGCCACCAGGATGATCACCGGCAAGTGCCCGTAGATATAGATGTAGTTCGCCGCGTCGACCATCCACGGCCGCGGCAACACATATTGCTGCAGCGATGCCTCGTGGAAGATCCCCAGCTTCTGCTCGATGTTGATCAGCCGGGTAGCGTTATCGAACGCATCCCCCGCCTTCCCGCCCACCGCGCTCCGCACCAGCTGGTACGCCGCGTACGCCGGCACGATGAACAGGATCTCCGCCAGCAGCCGCCAGTACTTCTCCAGAAGCTGGAGCGCGCGGTTCGTCGAGCGAGGAAATGCGATGGCGCCTGCCCGTGGCGCTGCTCGTTGCATAGTCCCAGTATATCGGCCCGTCAAGGCCCTCCTATAGTGCGTCCATACCCTTCACCGTCATCTCAATCGCCGTGGCACAGCCGTCCCCGGCTGTGCTCTCCCGGCCCCCGCCTCCGCCATCTCAATCGCCGTGGCACAGCCGTCCCCGGCTGTGCTCTCCCGCTTCCCGCTTCCCGCTTCTCACTTCTCACTTCTCACCCCACTCCCCTCACCACAGACTCAATCGCATCCCCCGCCGCGTTCACCATCACGTCGATCTGCTCCTCCGTTATGATCAGCGGCGGCGCGAACAGCAGGCTCTCCCCCTTCACCCGCGTCACCACCCCGCGCTCCCGCATCGCCTTCGCCAGCTTCGGCCCCACCCCCTGCGCCGGCGCGAACGCCTGCTTCGTCGCCTTGTCCGCCACCACCTCCACCGCCGCCATCAGCCCCAACCCCCGCACGTTCCCCACGTTCGGCATCTCCCGCAGCCGCCCCAGACCCTCCTGCAGCCGCCGCCCCATCCGCTCCGCCCGCTCCACCAGCCCTTCTTCTTCGATGATGCGCAGGTTTCGCAGCCCCACCGCGCACGCCGTCGGGTGCGCCGAGTTCGTGCACCCCACCATGAACTTCGCGTCCGCCGGATTGTCTCGGATAGCCTCGTGCACCCGGCTCGACATGATGAACCCCGACAGCGGCACGTACGCGCTCGTGATCGCCTTCGCGAACGTCAGCATGTCCGGCACGACACCCCAGTGCTCCAGCGCGAACCACTTCCCCGTCCGCCCGAACCCCGTGATCACCTCATCCGCGATCAGCAGCACGTCGTACCGGTCGCAGATCGCCCGCAGCCGCGGCCAGTACCCCTCGCACGGCGGGATCACCCCGCCCGCCCCGTGCACCGGCTCCGCGATCACTGCCGCGACCGTCTCCGCGCCCTCACGCTCGATCGCCCCCGCGATCGCGTCCGCGCACTCCGGCGTACATGGTCCGCCCCCGCACGCCTCGCACCGGTACGGATAGCACGTCGGCGCCTGCACGAACCCCGGCGGCTCCGGCCCGAACCCCTTGTGGAACGGCGCCATCCCCGTGACGGCCGTCGCCGCCAGCGTCCCCCCGTGGTACGCCTCCGTCCGCGAGATGACCTTCACCTTCTCCGGCTTCCCCGAGAGGAACCAGAAATACCGCGCCGCCTTGATCGCGAAGTCGTTCGCCTCCGACCCGCTGTTCGCGTAGAACACCCCCGACATGTTCGGATACGCCAGCGACAGCAGCTTCTCCGTCAGCCGGATCGACGGCACGTTCGCGTACCCCGTGTACGCATTCGCGAACGCCAGCGTCGACATCTGCTCCGCCGCCGCCTCCGCCAGCTCCCGCCGCCCGTGCCCCACCGCCACATTCCACAGCGACGACAGCCCGTCGATGTACGAGTTCCCCCGCACATCCGTCAGCACCGCCCCCTCCCCCGACGCATACACCACCGCCCCCACATGATCCCCCGCATGCCACTGCGGGTGCACAACGTGCGCCAGGTCGTACTGCGTCAGCCGCTCGATCTCCGCCTCGTCCATCGCTGACTCCGTTCCCGGCCGGAAACTGTTTTGCAGTTTCGCCCCGAACACCACGTTATGTTCTGTCTCCGGACATCGGCCTCTTCGCGACGAATTGTGCACCCGCATACACACCGCACCTAAACCTCGACGATTATATACGGAAGGCCAAGGACCGGCACGCCTGCCGATTGACTCCGATCCAAGCCGCGTCGCCTCGGAAAGTCAAGCCAGGGCTCCTTTTGACCACACTCTGTGTCAGGCGTACTATCCGTATAGGTGATCGCTCGTTTATGATGAGCGGTGCGAATCGCTGACGTCCTATCTGCTGGGCTTCGGGGCGTCTGATCTAGGCCTTACCGTGATGAAACATCCCGGCCAGCTAGTGGCGGCTCTCCTAGTCTTCCTGGGTATCGCTGCATATTCCGACTCTGCAAGCGTCCTGACGGTGGCGGAAAGCTCCAACACCAGCACCTTTATCACGGGGGCTGTTCCGCCAGCACCCGGCTCGATCGGTGAGATCTTCTTCGACAAAACGTTCAATGTCGCCTACGGCGGTGGACAATTGCTATTGTCATCGAGCTGGGACGGAGCCGGCTGGGTGTCTGTTGACGACAGGATCATCGTCACAGTCACCCGCCCGGATCTGAGCACGGCAGTATTCGATCACAGATATGATGTCGGGCCGTGCAGTTCCCTCTCGGATGTACCACCTCACAACATAACCAGTTTGTTTCAAAGCGGGACCAACCAAGTACGAGTGCAGTTCCAAGATGCCTGCGGCGGAGGCCTTGGCTCGACTCCCTATTGGCTGGTGCAACAGGCCGGAGCCCCCGCCGTTCAGCTCAATTGGTCGCGAAGCGCCGAGTCGGGCACAATCTCGTGCCCGGGCATCGGCCAATGCGTCGACCAGGGTCGTCTGCTGGACACCCCCATCACCGATGTATGGGACAACGGCACCTTCACGCCGCTCGCGAACAAGAACGCCACACCGCCGGGAAGCGAATGGGCGTCGTGGCCACAGACGAACCCCATTGACGTTCGACACTTCAGGGCCACGTTCGAGTTCTCCACAGTGATGGCCCCGAGCACGATAACCGGGAATCTGCGAAGCCCCTACTATTCCTCTGATCTCGTCCCGATAAACGACAACCTCTATATCTTCGTCAGCGGCGTCCTGAAGTTCACTGGAGGAACAAGCTATGGCGCCACCAACGGGGGACTCAGCGGCTCGTCTCTTGTCTCGAATGAAACAGACGGCTGGTACGTCCCCGGCGGTATTCCCGTAAGTGGCTTTCTTTCGGGCATCAACGCCATTGACATCATCGTCGAGGAACGCGCAGCATGGGGCGGGCTTGGCCGTCTCGAGTTGAGGCTCGATCTTCCCCCGCCACCCGCCTACCAATTCCCCTTCCCCGACGACTCCACCAACCTGTGGAAATACGGCGCGCTGGGACCACATCCAACCAACGGAGGGATATCCGCGGTAAAGGATGTGACCTGCCCCCCGAAAACTGATCCAGTCTAAATGCGAGTCCTCCGGGATACTGG
>CAYJMG010000058.1:0-5631 GCA_964371355.1 uncultured Dehalococcoidia bacterium | reverse complement strand
GAAGTCCGGGTTGCAGTTGAACTTCGGCGGGCTGCAGGCGGGCGCCGCCGGCACGGCCACAGTCTGGTCGGCGCGGACTGTGAAGTTGAACGCCCCAATCACGGTAGGGGAGCCGCTCGTGTTCTTGAGGATGACGTCGACAGTCACGGCACCGGGCGCCGGGGTGCACGCCGAGTCGATGGCGCCTCCCGGATCGCAGTCGATCGCGAGTTCCCAGGCGTTCGGGGTCGCTTCAGCGAAGCGCCCATTCACGAAGAAGGCGCCCGATATGCTCAAGGCGCCAACCATGAGCACGGCGAGGCCGGCAATCCAGATCCGTTGCGCTGTCATACAGTGGTCTCCATATCCAAACTAGGCGCGCGGATACATGATGCGGGAGCGAACTGTGCGGGGAGGCCCTATTATATGACAGGTGAAGCGCCTCGTTGACAACCCTTGGCGTCACCCTTGGCGCGATATTGATGGGGATTTTGCGCAAACTTGACAGGCCGTGCGCGCTTTTGTCAGGCGAAGCTACGAACCACGCGCACCGACTTCCGCAACCGGCTGTCGCTGCGCCGCGGGCGCCACTCCCGTCCTGCTGTACTCCAGCAGCATCGAACCCCACGCCAGCCCACCGCCGAACGCGCACAGCGCCAGCCGCGCGCCCTCGTCCAGCCGGCCTGATTTCTGTGCCTCGCTGAGCGCGACGGGGATCGACGCGGACGACGTGTTGCCATACTTGTGCACCGTCACCACGGCCTTGTCCTCGGGCACGCCAAGCTGCTTCGCGGTCCCCTGGATGATGCGCAGGTTCGCCTGGTGCGGGACGAGCACGTCGATGTCGTCGACCGTGAGCGACGCCTGTGACAGCGCGTCGCGGACAGCGTGTGACATCGACTGCACGGCGAACTTGAAGATCGCCGGGCCATCCATGTTGATCATGCAGAGATGACGCGCGGGGCCATCGCCGTGTTCGTCGCGCGCGCCGCACGGCCCATCCGCGAACAGGGCCGATTTCTTCGAGCCATCGCTGCGCAGCACGAGGCCGAGCGGCCCACCGAACTCCGCCGCCTCCAGCACCACGGCGCCGGCGGCGTCGCCGAACAGGACGCAGGTGCCGCGGTCCTCCCAGTTCACGATGCGGGACAGCACCTCAGAGCCCACGACGAGCACGCGACGCGAGGCGCCCGTACCGATGAACTGCATGCCCGTCGCCAGCGCCGACATGAACCCCACGCACGCCGCGTTCACGTCGAAGGCGCCCGCGCGGCTCGCGCCGATGCCGTCCTGGATCAGCGAGGCGACCGAAGGGAACATGCCGTCGGGGGTCGTGGTAGCGGCGATGACGAGGTCTAGCCTGGCAGGGTCGATGCGGGCATCCTCCAGCGCCATGCGGGCGGCGTTCAGTCCCAGGCTGCTCGAGGTCTCGTTGGGCGCGGCGATGTGCCGCTCCTGAATGCCGGTACGGTCGCGAATCCACTGGTCGGAGGTGTCGACCATCCGCTCCAGGTCGAGGTTGGTGAGCGTCTTCTCGGGGAGGTAGTGCCCCAGGCCGGCGATGCGGACGCGATGCAAGCGAACTCCATCCAGCCCGAATCCGTGCGGGCTACGGGTGAGTATATCGAAGCTACGCCCCCAGGCGCTCCTGGTCAGAGGTTGGTGAGAGACCGGATGGTTGAATGGGAGGCGCTGGACGAAGCTCCTGAGGGAGATATGGAGCGCCGCACTGGGCGTTGGTGGTGTATATGCGACTGTCTCTGCTGGCCCTCACGCTCACCCTCGCCACGATGCTATCGCTGTCGTTCGGCCAGGCCCGGTCACACGCGCTCCCGGCATCCGGCCCGCCCGGCGTGATCGAGACGTACGCAGGGGGCGGCACAGATGATGGTGACGTGACAACGCGCGCTGATGCGTTCATGCTTCCGTACCGTCTGGCTAGCTCGCCGCAAGGCGAACTGCTCGTGACCGAGTTCCGGGGTGTCCTCCGCAAGGTCACATCAGACGATGTCACTCGAATCGCAGGCGCTCGTGGAGCGGATGATGAGCCCAGCGGGGATGGCGGGCCGGCCGTCGATGCGCGGTTCGGCCGTGGCGTGGGCGTAGACGTCGACGCCGCCGGTAACGTGTATATCGCCGACTCCTTCAACTGCGCCATTCGGCGGATCGATGCGATCACCTCGATCATAACGACGGTGGCCGGCCGGAGCGCCTACTACTGCGGCGTGGGGAGCGGGGATGGCTCGCTGGCAACCTCAGCCAGGCTTTTCATGCCGGATGGCGTGGCGGTGGACGACTCGGGGCAGATCTATATCGCTGAGACTCCAGTATGCCGCCTGAGACGGGTAGATACCGCCGGAATCATTGCAACATTAGCAGGCTCGACGTCGTCGGACACCAACTGCGAGAACTCCGGAGACGGCGGACCGGCATCGGATGCCCAAATCGGTACGCCGATTGATGTGGAGGTCAGCACCAGCGGCGATATCTATGTTCTGGCTGGCTGCAGCGTGCGGCGGATCCATGCTGGCATCATCGAGACCGTAGGCGGCGGCCGATGCGGATATGGCGTGGATGGCCCGGCGATCAATGCGCTTGCCGAACCCGTGGACATCGCACTCGACGAGAACGGCAATCTGTTCATTGCCGAGTACGAGTGCCGCGTCAGGATGGTTGCGGACGGGGTCATGACTACGGTCATCGGCTCGCCGATGCACGTCTGCGCCGACACCGGCGATGGCGGTCTTGTAACGCAAGCCACGACCCGCAACATCGCGGGCATCACGCTGGACGGAGAAGGGAATCTCTACTTCTCCGACGTAGATGCTGATGGTCCAACCGGTGACACGTCGAACCGAATCCGCGTCGCTTACGGCATGGCAAGGGACTCCGACGACGACGGCTATATGGACGCCGCCGAGGCCGGAATCGGTGAGGATCCGTACAGCTACTGCCGCATCATCCGCGCCGACGTGAACCGCGATAGCGTCGTGAACTCAGGCGATCAACTCGCCGTCCTCCGCGAGTACGGCGCCAGCCCCTCGACCAGGCGATTCGACCAGAACAGCGACGGGCACATCAATTCCGGCGACCAGCTTTCCGTCGCCATTGTCTACGGCCAGGACGTCACAGCCTGCCCCTGAGCCACACGGCTCCTTGATCCCCTTGACGACCGGCTGATACACTGGCCGGGAGCGTTAGCACTCGTGACTGGAGAGTGCTAATCCGAATCTGAAATGACCCTCACAGACCGGCGCGCCCGCCTCCTCAGCCTGATCATCAGCGAGTACGTGGACTCGGCGACACCGGTCGGCTCCGAGGCCATGGTTCGACGCTTCGAGCTGCCCTTCTCCTCGGCGACCATCCGCAACGAGATGGCGCGCCTGGAGGAGGACGGCTACATCAGCCATCCGCACACCTCGGCTGGCCGGGTCCCCTCCGACAAGGGGTACCGCTACTACGTCGAGGCGCTGATGGAGGAGCGCGACCTGCCCGCGCAGACGAAGCAGACCATCCGGCACCAGTTCCACCAGGCGGGGCGCGAGGAGGACGAGTGGGTGCACCTTGCCGCAGCGGTCCTCGCCCGCGCCGTCGAGAATGCCGCGGTGGTGACCATGCCGCGCACGGCAGAGTCGCGGCTGAAGCGGGTGGAGCTGGTGAGCATCCAGGACACGTCCGCGCTGCTGGTGGTGGTGATGCAGCAGGCCCGCGTGAAACAGCAGGTGCTGATCTTCCCTGAGCCCATGGAGCAGGACCTGCTGACCGCGATCAGCAATCACCTGAACCATGCGTTCGCGGGGCTGAGCGCAACCGAGATCGGCCGCTCACAGGTACAACTCACACAGATGGAGTGGCACGTCGCCAACGCCGTGCGCGAGGTGCTCGCCTCCACCGACCAGGGCGGCTTCGATGAGGCGGCAATGGAAGGTGTGCGCACCGTGCTACAGAAGCCCGAGTTCGCCACCAGCGAAAAGATGCTGAACCTGTTAGACGTCCTGGAGCGCCGCAACCTGCCGAAGTTCATCCCACTGGCCGAGGCGCCGGGCGAAGGTGTGACCGTGATGATCGGCGCCGAGAACGAACAGGACGCCATGCACGACTACAGTCTGGTGATCAGCCGTTATGGGACGCCGGGTGGCATCGGCGGCGCCATGGCTGTCGTCGGCCCCACGCGCATGCACTACCCGCGCACCATCAGCACAGTCCGCTTCCTGAGCCAGCTCATGGGGGAGATGCTGAGCACCTTCTACGACGAGGCCCCGCCCGTGAAGGACGCGTGAGCGGGCCGGGCGCGCCGATCTGGCGAACATGTTGGCACACGTGACCGGACTCGCGTCGATTCGGAGAAAACGGAGAACGAAGACGAGATGACTACTGAGCGAGAAGAGACACCGGCCGCCGACCCGGCGGGTACCGAGACACCGGACACCGTCGATGCGCTGAAGGCGCTACTCGACGACGAGCGGGTGAAGGCCCAGCAGTTCTTCGGCAACTGGCAGCGCGCGGCCGCCGACTTTCAGAACTACAAGCGTCGCGTCGAGGAGGAGCGCAGCGAGACCGCGCGCTTCGCCAACGCCGCGCTCGTGATCAACCTGCTGCCCATCGTCGACGACTTCGAGCGCGCGTTCATCAACATCGACCCGCACGTCGCCGGCCTCAACTGGGTCGACGGCGTGCGCCAGATCCACAAGAAGCTAGCGTCGCTCCTGGAGGTCATGGGCGTGAGCGAGATCCCCGCCGATGGCGAGCTGTTCGATCCGGCCCTGCACGAGGCCGTCAGCCAGGGTCCCGGCGAGGAGAACCGCGTGATTGCCGTGGCCCAGAAGGGCTACCGGCTCGGCGACAAGGTACTCCGGCCGACGATGGTCGTCGTCGGCAACGGCGTGGGCGAGATCAAAGAGTTGGAGGGATAGGGAGATATCGCGATGACACAGACAGCGCAGGGAAACGAACACATCCGCGCCGCTGCCGAACTGCTGCTCGCGAAGGCCCAGCACCGCACGGAACGCCTTCGCCAGCGGAAAGACGCTGTCGTCGCGACGGACATGCAAGCGCTGCAGGCAGAGATGGATGAGATGGAACGCATCGAGCGGCTCGCCGCGGAAGCGTTGCGCGAGCTGAGCCAGCCAACAGACTAGCCCCGCCAGGCAGACACAGGAGAGAAGAACATGGGTAAGGTAATCGGCATCGACCTCGGCACGACGAACTCCGTCGTCGCCGTCATGGAGGCGGGCGACCCCGTCGTTATCCCCAACAGCGAGGGCGGGCGCATCACGCCGTCCGTCGTCGCCGTCAGCAAGAGCGGCGAGCGCCTCGTCGGCACCGTCGCCAAGCGCCAGGCCGTTACGAACCCGGACAACACCATCTATTCGGTCAAGCGCCTGATGGGCCGGAAGTTCGAGGACGTCGAGGTCCAGCGCGACATCAGCCTCATGGGCTACAAGATCGAGCGCGCGGACAACGGCGACGCGCAGGTGGCCATGGGCGGCCGCAGCTACAGCCCGCCCGAGGTCAGCGCCATGATCCTGCAGAAGCTGAAGGCCGACGCCGAGGCATACCTGGGTGAAACGGTGACCGAGGCCGTCATCACGGTCCCCGCCTACTTCAACGACGCCCAGCGCCAGGCCACCAAGGACGCCGGCAAGATCGCCG
>CAYJMG010000057.1:0-6387 GCA_964371355.1 uncultured Dehalococcoidia bacterium | reverse complement strand
GGGGGTGGGGGGGCGGGGGGGTGAGGTGCCGTGACAGCCCCACGCCGCGATCTTCGCGATGGTCTCACGGTTCAACCCCATTCCCTCATCTGTTCCCATCTGGTTCATCTGTTGACGAAGATCCTACCCCTCCCAGAAGTGCAGGCCGCCCGCACGCTTCGCGATGATCTCCCGCACCTCCAGCATCGCCGTGTACGTCGGCAACACATGCAGCGTCTCCCCCACCGGCGTCGCCTCGATCCCGCGCCTCAGCGCCGCCGCCGCGTCGCGTTCCACCGCCACCTCGTCGCCGTATCCCGCGTACTTCAGTCGCAATGCCAGGTCCTCCGCCCGCGTCCCCGCCGCCAGGACCCACTCCGTCTGCGGCCGCGTCAGCTCGTAGTCCGCGTCCCAAATCCATGAGATGTCCCGACCGTCCGCGATACCGTCGTTCAGGAAGAACAGCAGCCGCTTGCGACCCGGCCGTGCCGCCACCGTCCGCAGCACTTGGTTCAGCCCCGTCGGATTCTTCCCCAGCAGCACCTGCACCTCGCGGCCGTCGATTTCGAACCGCTCCTGCCGCCCGAACGCTGCCGAGAACGCGCCCAGCGCCGCCACGATCGCCTCGCCCGCCAGACCCAGCGCCGCCGCCCCCGCGGCCGCCGCCAGGGCGTTGTACGCGTTGTACAGCCCCGTCAGCGGCAGGGTGATCCGCAGCTCGCCCTCCGCCGTCGCGACCGTCATCTCCGTCGCGTTGTCGTGCAGCGCGACGCGCGTCAGCCGCACGTCCGGCGCCGGCCGCGCATTCCCGCACGACGGGCACTGCCAGTGCCCCACGTGCCCGTAGAACGTCACGCCGTACGCCAGCTCCGCCCCGCACTCCAGGCACGTCCGAAAGTCCGACGCGTGCTCCACCACCTCGCCGCCGGCGCTCGCGTCCTCCACGCCGTAGTACACCACCCGCCCCCCATACCCACGCCCCAGATGCGCCACCGCCGGATCGTCCGCATTCAGCACAATCGTCGGAAGTGCCGCCCTCCCGCTCTCCAGGACGTGGAGAGGGGGCCGGGGCGTGAGGTTTCCTGACAGCGCTGGCGTTTCTTCACGGTCACCCGTATGTCCAGCGCTGGCCTGTCCCCTGAGCGCGCTCCGCCAGGAGCCGGCGACCGTATCCACCTCTCCGTACCGGTCCAACTGGTCCCGAAAGAGGTTCGTGAACACGATGACGCCCGGCCGCGCCTCCCGCACGATCTCCGGCAGGGTCGCCTCGTCCACCTCCAGGATCGCCAGCCGCTTCCCCGCCTCCGCGATCGACCCCGACAGCGACGCCTCGTCGACCAGCATCGCCGCTACGCCGCGCATCATGTTGCTGCCGCTGCGATTGTGCAGCGGCCGCCACCCCGCCGCCCCCGCGATGCGGCTCAGCATCAGCGTCGTTGTCGTCTTGCCGTTCGTCCCCGTGACCGCGATCGCGCCCGCGCCCGCCTGCGCCGCAAGCTCCCGCACCAGCCCCGGCTGCACCCGCAGCGCCACAACCCCGGCGATGGCCGTCCCGCCCCCGCGTCCCAGCAGCCGCGAAGCGGCGCCCGCCGCTTTGCCGACGAGAATCGCGATCGTCGTGCGGGGATTCATGCGCGCAGGGTACCGGCCGTGGCCTCTTGACGGCGCGGTCGCCCGGCTGGCCCCACTGACCTACACTACGCCCACACCCAAGCGCGCCCGGGGGAGCATGGCTGTTACGGAGACCACCGCCACACCACCGGCAGATCCGCACAACCACATCCCCGCGCTCGATGGTCTGCGCGGCCTTGCCGTGCTGCTGGTGTTCTTCAACCACGCACAGATCGACATCGTGCACATGACGATCTTCACCGACCGCCCGTGGGCCGATCAGTTCATCTTGCGGATCTGGAGCGCCGGTTGGGCGGGCGTGGATCTGTTCTTCGTACTGTCCGGCTTCCTCATCACGCGCATTCTGCTCCAGGCGAAGTTTGCGCCGGGGTACTTTCGCACGTTCTACGCGCGGCGCGCGTTGCGGATTTTTCCGCTGTACTACCTGTTCCTGGTGCTCTTGATGGCGCTCACGCACTGGCACGATGCGCCGTACCTCAACACCTACAGCGGGATCGTTCGTCACCAGGCGTGGTTCTGGTCCTATCTCTCCAACTACCCGCTGGCCCTGTCACGGATGATCGATGCCGAAGGGTTCCCGGCGACGCACCTCTGGACCCTGGCGATCGAGGAGCAGTTCTATCTGGTCTGGCCCATGATCGTGCTGCTGCTGGGGCGCCGGAGCCTCATGGGCGCATGCGCGGGCATCGTCGCCCTGGCGCTCGGTCTGCGTGTCCTTGCGACGCTGGATATCTCCGAAAGCTGGTCCGCCGGCCTTTCGCCCTATTACTTCACACCGATGAAACTGGACACGCTGGCGATCGGCGCGTTCATCGCCTGCCTGACCGTCGAGCCGCGCGCGCTCGGCATCGCCCGCAGGGTCGCGCCCATCACCCTGGTCCTGGCGCTCGCCTGGCTTGTCGTGCTCGGCGTGAGATACCACACGCTCCCGCCCCGGGAGGCCGCCGTAAGTACGTTCGGGTTCAGCGCGCTGGCATTCTTCTTCGGCTCGCTGGTGCTGCTCGTGATCACGCTGCGGCCGGGGCACGTGGCCGCGCGCTGGCTCTCAGGCGGAACCATCACAGCGCTTGGCAGGTACAGCTACGCGTTCTACCTGTTTCATCCGCTGCTGCTGGGAGAGCTACGCAACCGCATCACGGAGCGCGGGCCGCTGCCCACTGTAGACGGCTACCTCCTGCCGGCGATGGTCGTGTTTGCGCTGGTGGGACTGGCAATGTCGTTCGGACTCTCGTGGCTGAGCTGGCGCATCATCGAACAGCCGATACTGAGTCTGAAGCGCTACTTCCCCTATGCGACGCAGGCACAGGCCGCGGCCGGCGCCCAGCTCAGGCCGGCGGCGCCACACCTGGAGCCAAGGCCATCATCCGCGGGCACGGACGGCGCGTAGCACCGGTCGGACGGGCGCGGAATGGCTTCTTGATGCCGGACCTCGTCATCGCAGCCAGAAGAGTTCAAGGCCACGACCCCACGTACTCCAACGCCTTCCGCGCGTTTTCGGCCAGGGGCTGCACGGAATCGAGGATCAGGCGGTCCTCGTGGCAGGGCTCGTATTCCGTACGTAGCTCCTCGATGTCCTCCCACGACGGCTCGTAGATGAACCCCGGGATGTCCCGCTGCCGCGTTTCGATCCTCCGCCTGTGCAGCTCCGCGTCCGAGCACACGCACTCGATCAGCACCCGCCGCACCCCGAACTCCGACGCAAGCTCACGCCACCATGCGCGCGCGATCTCGATGTAGTTCGCCGCGTCGACGACCGCCGACTGCCCCAGCTCCAGTTGCGACCGGGCCAGCATCAGTGCGAGGTCGTAGGCGGCGTATCCCGATCGCTGCTCCCGCGTGATCCCCGCCCGGATGAGCGTCGCCTCGATCGGATCGACCGAGAACACAGGCGCGCCCATGGCCCTGGCGATCGCCTCGGCGATCGCGCTCTTCCCCGTCCCGGGAAGCCCCATCATGACCACAAGCATCCGCTCGCAGCTCCATCTCTACCAACTACCAACTACCGACCAACGACCAACCCCTAACCGCTAACCCCTAACGACTAACCACCAACGACTACCTCAGTGCATCTCCTGCCCGCCCGAGATGTTGATCGCCTGCCCCGTCATGTAGTCCGCGTCGTCGCTCGCCAGGAACGTGATCACCTTCGCCACGTCCTCCGGATACCCGATACGCCCCAGCGGGATCGACGGCAGCACCGTGCCGATGAGCTGCTTGAACAGGTCGTCGTTGTTCTGCAGTCCTATCCCCGCCCCGCGCAGCAGCGGCGTGTCGATCGTCCCCGGGCACACGCAGTTCACGTTGATCTTGTGCGCCCCCACCTCCTTCGCGAACGCCTGCGTGAAGAGGATGATGCCCGCCTTCGACGCGCAGTACGGCGTCAGGAACGCGTAGCCGGTCTTCCCCGCCTGCGACGCGACGCTAATGATGCGCCCGCCCCCCCGGCCGCCGTCGGAGCCCTGCGCGATGAACTGCTTCGCCGCCAGCTTGCTGCACAGGAACACCGACTTCAGGTTCACCGCCAGCGTCCGGTCCCATGCCTCCTCCGGCATGTCGATGATCTGCACCGGCGGATTTCCGATCCCGGCGTTGTTCACCAGGATGTCCAGCCGCCCGAACCGCTCGATCGTCCGGTCGAAGAACCCCTGCACGTCAGCGCTGCTGCTCACGTCGCCCTGCAGCGTGATGTACTCAACGGCTGTGCCCGCATCGCGCGCGCTCGCGTCCAGCTCCTTCGCCGTCTCGTCCAGGTGCGACTGCTCTAGGTCGACCAGCGCCAGCTTCGCCCCCTCCCGCGCATAGCGCAGCGCCACCCCGCGCCCGATCCCGCGCCCCCCGCCCGTGATGATGGCGACCCGGTCCTTCAACAGCATCTTCCATCCCTCCATGGGCCTGTGTGCCCAAAACGCAGGAGCGCTCGCAAGGTCGCCGAGGAGGTAGCCTGCTCCGCCTGCCGCGCCAGTTTCGATGTCGATCGCCGTTCAGGCAAGCAAGTCGCGCCCCGATCTGACCGCGTCCAGGTTCGCCCGCGCTACGCCGTCCTGGACGACGATGAGCATTCGCTCTCGAAGGTACGTGATGTCTCTCGAGAGTGTCTTGTCGCTCAGCCTGCGATACAGCCGTCCGAGCCTGTGCGTCCCGTCCTGGATCGCGGAGACGGGCGCCTCCTCGATCAGACCTGTCGCCAGCGCATACAGCCGCTCGCCCGTTTTGGCGTGCAGCCTGCTCTGCTCGATGAGAAGTGCGTGCGCCAGGCGCTCGAAAGCGGTGCGCGTGAGGTCACCCAGCGCGGCATCCCACATCTCCTCCATCTCGGTCACGAAGCCGCGGACCCCGAACAGCACGAACGGAGTGAGATCGCGTGTGGCGCCGCTCTGTGCGCGTTCGAGGTGCTGGAAGTACTCGGTCTGATGCGCGTAGTAGTGGTTGGACAGTGAATAGAATCCAAGGACGTTCAGGCCCGACTGGTAGAGGATCCAGCTCTCCACGCCCCGCGACGTCCTCCCGTTGCCATCGCCGAACGGGTGGACGCTGACGAGGTAGAAGTGCGCCGCGATGGCGCGGACGATCGGATGCAGGCCGCGCGCCGGGCCGTTCAGCCATCGGACGAATGCGCCCATCAAGCGCTCAATCTCGTCCCGCGTGCGCGGCGGCGAGTAGCGCCCGACGGTGACGGCGTGGCTGCGATAGACGCCAGGAATGTTGTGCTCGTAGGCGAGGCCCTCTGTCATCACGCGGTGAATGCGTGCGACGGCCGCTTCCGTGACGGGCTGGTGAGGGCCGTCATGCAGCACGGCCGCGATGTCCGCCATCGTCCGTGCGGCGTTGCGGACCTCGTGCTCGGTCTGTTCCCTCGATCGAGGCAGGACCGGCTGGTCCTCCCCGGCGTCCAGGATCCGCGTGGCCTCCTCCTCCGACACTTCGATGCCTTCAATGCCGGTGGTCCCGCGGACCGCCCGCCGGATGTTCAGCCTGTCCAGGGACGTCCGGAGCTCGGCGGAGACCGGCAGGGCCCGCAGTTTCTCGGCCAGCGCCTCCGCCCGCGTCAGGAGCGAAACCAGCTCCGGAGCGGCTGTATCGATGTGCAGGTCGAACCTGATGTCCACAATTATGGCCTGAAAGTTGTCCACCTAACTGGGTCTTTGAATCGTATTCAGAATACGCGATCTGACCGTATCTTGTCCAAGATGTTGTCCCTTGACATGTCGGAGGTTTCACGCCCGGCCTTGACCCCCTCCACGGCCCTCCCTACGCTGATCTCGAACATCTGACCTGATCGAGACAGGCGCCCCGTGCCCCCACTCACCTCCTCCGAAGACCGCCTCCGCAAGGTCCTCGAACTCGAGCGCTCCAAGGGCTGCAACGACCGCGCTGTCACCGCCGGCCTCGACACCTTCCTCAAGAACCTGACCCGCAACGACGCCCGCGACCTCACGTCGTCCGTGTTCGCCCAGCTCCAGTCCCTCCCCGTCGCCGGCTACCGCTCCCTCACCCCGCTGAAGCGCAAGGCCTGGCTGGAATCCGTCCTCATAACGCTGAAAGCCACGCCGTCCCCCGTAGGGGTGCTCGGAGAGTCGCCTGGGAGACAGCCTGCTGCGCCCAACACGCGTACAACCAGCGCGGCTCGTTCATCCCCCACGTCCATCCGTCCAACCAGCTCCCCCCTCTCCACCGACGTGGAGAGGGGGCAAGGGGGTGAGGCCCCCCGCCCGGCGCAGTCCCCCGCACCCCGCCCAACCCCCCCGCCCCCGGCCCAAGGCCCCCCACCACCCCCCC
>CAYJMG010000056.1:5411-6511 GCA_964371355.1 uncultured Dehalococcoidia bacterium | reverse complement strand
GAGCCACTGAGCCACTGACCCACTGACACCCTGACGCACTGACGCACTGACCCACTGGCCCACTGAAATGCTAAAACGCCTCGCCCTCACCGCCGCCGCCTTCTCCGCACCCGGCCTCGCCCTCACCTACGCCTCCGAGCGCCTCATCCGTCCCCGCATCTTCTACTCCGGCCCCTGGCACCCGGATCCGCCTACCGCCGTCGGCTGGCCCCACGAAGAGGCCCGCATCTACACCGCCGACGGCCTCACGCTCCAGGGCTGGTTCTTCAAACAGCAACCTGCGACGCAGGCGCCCGTGCCCACCATCCTCTTCATGCACGGCACCTCCTACAACGCCAGCGACATGTGGGTCACCGAAGACCGCGCCCGCGCATTCCGCGACTTCCTCGCCGGCATCCGCAGCAACTTCCTCGTCTTCGACTACCGCGGCTTCGGCCCCAACCCCGGCCGCACCACCGAAGAGGGCACCTACACCGATGCCGCCGCCGCCCTCGCTTGGCTCTATGCCCGCCCCGACGTCGACCCCGCGACCATCTTCTACTACGGCTTCTCCCTCGGCACCGGCATCGCCGCCGGTCTCGCCCTGCGCGAGCCGCCCCGCGGCCTCATCCTCCGCGCCCCCTTCACCTCCGTCCGAGACATCGCCACCGGCCGCCACCCGAAGGTCCGCGCCGCCCTCGCGCTCGCCCCCTGGCTCCCCCTCACCAACTACGACACCCTCCGCAAGATCCGCCGCTACGAAGGCCCCCTCCTCGTCATGCACGGCGACGCCGACACCACCGTCCCCGAGTACATGGGCCAGCAAGTCTTCGAGGCGGCCCCCGGCCCCAAGCGCTACGTCGCCTTCCCCAACAGCGGCCACAGCGACATCTCCCCCGACCTCGTCGTCCCCCCCATCACCCAGTTCATCGACGACATCCTCACCAACACCCTCCACCCCGCCGCCCCGGCCCCCGCGCGCTAGCGCCGACTGTGCTGACGACCGTCATCCCGAGCAAAGCGACGCTGTCCCGTCAGGGAGGGATCTTGCGGTCACAATCCCAGGGCCCAATGCGAAAGCGCCACCAGTAGCAGCGGAGCTTTAGCTCCGCTCAGTGCCA
>CAYJMG010000056.1:0-5311 GCA_964371355.1 uncultured Dehalococcoidia bacterium | reverse complement strand
AGCCAGATCACTGCGCCATGCGCCAGCGCCACCCGCACCAGTACCGTCATCCCGAGCGAAGCGGCGCTGTCCCGTCTGGGAGGGATCTTGTGGTCTCACGCACGGCGCCCAATGCGAAAGCGCCACCAGTAGCAGCGGAGCTTTAGCTCCGCTCAGTGCCACGAGCCAGATCACTGCGCCATGCGCCAGCGCCACCCGCACCAGTACCGTCATCCCGAACGAAGCGAGGGATCTTGTGGTCTCACGCGCAGCGCCACATGCGACAGCGCCACCAGTAGCGGCAATCGCTGTCATGGAGGAATCACACCATCTGTCGATTAGTGGAGTCCTTGGCCGTTTGCCCTTTGCTGTCTGCGCTTGGCCCGGCGAACCTCGGCCAGGGCTGTCCCCTGTCCCCTGTTAACTGTCCCCTGCCGAGCGAAGCTCCGCCCCATACTCCCGCCGCAGCCGCTCCACGATCTTCCGCTGCGCCTTCGCCACATCCTCGTCCGTCAGCGTCCGCTCGTCCGACTGGTACACCACCGAGAACGCCACCGACTTCTTCCCCGATGGCACCTGGTCCCCCGCGTACACGTCGAACACGCGCGCCTCACGCACCAGCGACGCCGACTCGATCGCCCGCCGCAGATCACCGGCCGGCGTCCCCTCGTCCACCACCAGCGCCAGGTCCTGCTCCACCGCAGGGAACCTCGACACGTTCGACGCCTTCCGCTGGACCCCGGCGTGCGCCAGCACGTCGTCCACCACCACCTCGAACAGGTACACCTCCTGCTCGATCTCGAACCCAGCACACACGTCCGGGTGCACCTGTCCGATCACCCCGATCCGCTGCCCGCTAACCCGCACCTCCGCCGTCCGCCCCGGCACCATCCCGAACTCCTCCGCCCCTACGTACTCCGCCGTCACGTTCAGCCCCGAAAGCAGCTCCTCCAGGTACGCCTTCCCGTCGAAGAAGTCCACGCCCTCGCCGGAAGGCCGCCCCCATCGGTCCGCCCGCCGCCCGCTCACCGCCGCGCACACCACCTCCCGCTCGACCGGCAGCGCCTCCTCTCCCAGCGGCCTGCCCGACTGCGCCATCCGCTCGTCCGGCCGCTCGTACGTCCTCGCCGCCTCGAAGATCGCCACCTCGCCCTTCAGGTACCGCAGGTTGCTCGCCAGCGTCATCAGCAGGTTCGCCCGCAGCGTCGGCCGCAGGTACTCGTGGTCCGTCGTCTGCGGGTTAACCAGCTTGTACGGCGGGTAGATCGCCAGCGTCTCCTTCGCCATCACCCGCGAGAGCGCCTCCATCGTCGTCATCGCGTACGAGATCGTCTCCCGCATCCCCGCCGCCGCCAGCAGGTCGCGCGCCCGCTCCCTCAGCTCGCGCCGCGGCTGCACCACCGGCTCCGGGATCGCGCCAGAAAGCGCCAGCGCCGGGATCTGGTCGTACCCGATCACCCGCGCGATCTCCTCGCACACGTCGTCGTCGATCCGCACGTCCGGCCGCCAGTACGGCACGCGCACCACGTACCGGTCCGGCGGCACCCATCGCGCCGAGAACCCCAGCCCCGTCAGCGCCGCTCGCACCTTCGACGTTGCCGGGTCGATCCCCAGCACTTGCGCGATCCGCCCGCGAGTCACTTCCACGCGCGTCTCCCGCGCCTTCCCCGGGTGCACGTCCACCGCCCCCTGCAACGCCGTCCCCCCGCACACCTCCACCAGCAGCTTCGTCGCCCGCTTCGACGCCAGCATCGCCAGTTCCGAAGGCAGCCCCTTCTCGAACCGCGTCGACGCCTCGCTCCGCGCCTTCAGCGCTGTCCCCGTCCGCCGGATGTTCCCGCCGATGAACGTCGCCGCCTCCAGCAGCACGTTCGTAGTGCGCTCCGTGACTTCGCTCTCCAGCCCGCCGATCACCCCCGCCAGCGCCACCGGCCCGCGCTCGTCCGCGATCACCAGCATGTCGTCCGTCAGCACCCGCGCTTCGTTGTCCAGCGTCGTGAACCGCTCGCCGTTCGTCCCCCGCCGCACGATGATGTGGTGCCCCGCGATCGTGTCGTAGTCGAACGCGTGCAGTGGCTGCCCCAGCTCCAGCATCACGTAGTTCGTGACATCCACCACGTTGTAGATGGGCCGTTGCCCCAGCGCGATCAGCCGCTCCTGCATCCACGCCGGCGACGGCCCGATCGTCACCCCTGTGATCACCGTCGCGATGTACCGCCGGCAAAGGTCCGCGTCTTTGATGTCGACCGCGCACCGCCCCTTGATCGGCGGCCCCGCCTCCTCGAACACCGTCGACGGCTCGCGCACCGTCTCCCCCGTCAGCGCCGCGATCTCCCGCGCCACCCCCAGCACCGAGAGCCAGTCCGCCCGGTTCGGCGTCACCGAAAGCTCGAAGATCACGTCGCCCAGCACGTCTGCCAGCGGCTTCCCCAGCGGTGCGTCCGGCGGCAGCTCCAGGATCCCCTCGTGCTCCTCCGAGATCCCCAGCTCGTACTCGCTCATCACCATGCCGGCCGATTCCACGCCGCGGATGACGCCCGCCTTCAGCACCCCGTGCTTGCCGCTGTGCCCGTCGCGATACCGCGCGCCCACCGCCCCGAACGCGATCTTCAGTCCGGCCGCCACGTTCGGCGCCCCGCACACCACCCGGTGTTTCTCACCGCCGCCCACGTCCACGGACACCAGCCGCAGCCGGTCCGCGTTCGGGTGCGCCTCCACCGACTCTACGTGCCCGACCCGGATTGCCTCCCCCCACTCGCCCCCGACGCGCTCGATAGCGTCCACCGCCAGCCCCGCCTGCGTCAGCGTGTGCGCCAGCTCCTCCGCGGACACCCGAATGTCCACATACTCCCGCAACCACTTCAGCGATACCCGCATCAGTTCTCCATGAGTGGAAGAAGTCCGCTCTCGTCTCGTACGGAGAGGTCCCAGTCCCGTACGGACAGGTCTTTAGACCTGTCCTGCAGCGCCTCATTTCACCAGACACCCCGTCCTCGCCGGTATCCCGTACGGACAGGTCTTTTCGAAGAGTCGCCGTGGCGACAGACCTGTCCTCAGCGTCTCGTTTCAACGAACAAGCAGTTTTTCACGGCGGATCCCCGTCCGGCGCTGTCCCCTGTCCCCTGTCAACTGTGAACTAGAACTGCGCCAGAAGGCGCAGATCATTCTGATACCACCACCGGATGTCCGGCACCCCGTAATACTGCATCGCCAGCCGCTCCAGCCCCATCCCCGCTGCGAACCCCGTGTACCTCCTCGAGTCGATCCCCATCTTCTCCAGGATCTCCGGGTGCACCATCCCCGCCCCCAGCATCTCGATCCACCCCGTCCCGTGGCACGACGCGCACCCCGTCCCCACCCCGTTGCAGACGTAGCAGTCCATCGCCACCTCCGCCCCCGGTTCCACGAACGGAAAGTACGACGCCTGCAGCCGGATCCGCCGCTCCGGCCCGAACAGCCGCCGGAACAGGTCCAGCAGCGTCCCCTTCAGGTGCCCCATGTTCAGACCCTCGTCGATGGCCAGCACCTCTACCTGCGTCATCATCCACTCGTGCGTCGTGTCCGTCGCCTCGAACCGGTACGCCCGCCCCGGCACCGCGATCCGGATCGGTGGCTTGTGCTCCTCCATGAACCGGATCTGCATCGGCGACGTGTGCGTCCGCATCAGGATCGGCCGCCGCCCCGCCACCTGCTCGTCCACCCAGAACGTGTCCCACATGTCGCGCGCCGGGTGGTCCGCCGGGATCCGCAGCCCCTCGAAGTTGTAGTAGTCCAGCTCGACCTCGGGCCCCTCGATGATCGAGAACCCCATCGACCGGAACGCCTCCAGGATCTTCCGCGAGAGTTGTGTCACCGGGTGCAGCCCGCCCCGCAGGTGCGGCCGCGCTGGCAGCGTCACGTCCACCCGCCCCGTCTCGATCGTCCGCGCCAGCGCCGACCGCCGAAGCTCCTCCTCCCGCGCCTCGAACGCCGCCTCCAGCTCCAGCTTCAGCGCGTTCGCCGCCGCCCCCACCGCCTTCCGCTCCTCGATCGAAAGCGTCCCCAGCGACCGCAGCACTCCCGTCAGCCGCCCGTCCTTCCGCCCCAGGTACGCCGTGTGCCACCCCCGCAGAGCACCCTCGTCCGAGGCCGCCCCCAGCGCCCCCAACGCCTCAGATCGAAGCTCCACGACAGAGTCGCCCGCCATAAAACGCTCCCGCTCCCGCAACCAGCGGGCCCAAGCGGGCCATTATAGGCCGACCCCTCGTAAGCCGCAGACCGCATGTAGGGACACGCCGCGGCCTGGCCGATTGCATCCATGCCACGCTGTAGCCCAGCCTCCCCGCCCACAGTCCCCGCGGGAAATCGCCCGTGCGTCAACCTCAAGTATCGAGAGGCGCTCCTCCCAGGGGCGCCGTAGGAGACAGCCTGTGCGTCCATCAACCGCAGACCCACAGCACACCCACAGCTCCGGGATTCACGATCACCCGACCACTACCCGCGCAAGCCAATCCCCCCTCTCCACCGTCGTGGAGAGGGGAAGGGGGTGAGGTGCCCGCCCTGAGACACTGACCCACTGACCCACTGAGACACTGACCCACTGAGACACTGAGACACTGACCCACTGACGCACTGACAAGCTGACGCTCCCTAACCCCGCCCCTCCACAATCCCCTTCAACCGCCGCAAGTCCCCCGTGATGTTCCGCCGCACACCCATCCCCATCACCGGCGACAACATCCCCATGATCCCGCCTGGCCCGCCCTCGATCCGGATCGACGCCAGCGTCCCCCCACCCTCCGGCTCGAACCCGTACGTCACCCGCATCGGAAACGGCGCCTTCACCGACGCCATCTCCAGCCGCCGCCCCGCCTCCATCCCCACCACCTCCAGCACGTACTCGATCCGGCGCCCCATGAAGTACGCCACCCGCTCCACCTGCGTCCCCACCCGCACCGGCCCCTCCGTCACGACCTTTACCTGCTTAATCCCCCCGATCCACGCTGTGTCGTGCGCCGGGTCCATCGCATACCCCGCCACCTCCCCCGCCTCCCGCTCGACCCGCACCACCGCCCTCACGTCAATCGCCATCAGCAGCACTCCCTTCCCGAAGTTGCCGCGACTGTAAGTTCTAAAGTCACCCCCAGTCAACCCCCTTTCCCCAACGACCCACGCCAGGGCTCCCCGCCGGGTGATGTGCCACAGTCGCCCCTCACAGAGTCGCCGAAGAAGACAGCCGCTCCTCCCCCGCCAACCGCCTCCCGCCGCTCCCAATCCACCCCACCCGCACCATGCTCGCGCGCAAGCCAATCCCCCCTCTCCACCGTCGTGGAGAGGGGAAGGGGGTGAGGTG
>CAYJMG010000055.1:0-7150 GCA_964371355.1 uncultured Dehalococcoidia bacterium | reverse complement strand
CGGTGCTGGACACCATCCGGTGGGACAACCCCTGGGGCAGCTGGTACATCTACACCAACGGCTCTGACAGCGGCTGGTACAGCAACAATGCGGCGGGCAACCCCATGCGCCTGTGGACCTACATGGACAACGACCACAGCTGGCTCGTTGACTATGAGTATTGGGTGAACTACCCCGCCATTGGCGGTTTTGGCGCGGGCGACCTGCGGGAGTGGTGGGAAGTGGGCTGCGGCAGCACCGACCCCTGCACCACTTATTACCACGACTACTGGATTCAGGCCAGCCCCACCGCCAACTTCGGCTGGGGCGGCGGCCCAAGCTGGGAAGGCCGCGGCGGTGGTCAGTGGATATCGGACTATTCCCACTGGAACAACGGCTACGCTCTTTACCGCGACAACACTGGCCCTTCGGTGGGCAGCACCTGGGTGAAGGGGCCCTGCGGCTGGCGCAACAACAACGACTACAACGCCAGCGCCTATTGGCGCGACAATGGCGTGGGGTATTACACCAACGGCGGCCAGTCGCCCTGGACAGCCCGTTACACCGACGGTTCGTCGGGCCTTTACCGTTTCGCCCCCGAACTGCGGCGCATTTACGCCCCCTTTTCCGGCGGCAGCAACTGCGGCGGATGGACAGGCAACACCTACATCAACTCGCCCTGGCAGGGCAGCGGCAACAGTTATTACAACGACACCACCGACCTCACCACCGAGGGTTGTTACATGTGGTCCATCCGGGCTTTTGACAACGTGTACAACGAGTCTTACTTCTACAACACCTGGCTGAAGGTGGATCGCACCAATCCCACCTGTTCCTTCAGCAGCCACAGCGACGCCGGGGCCTATACCTATGCCTCTGGCAGCACGCAGTATTACAACAACGCCAGTGCGGCGGTGGCCTGGACCACCACCATCGCCTCGTCTGACACCATCAGTGGCGTGAATCACGTGTACATGCCCACGGCGGCCCCGCTCACCGGCGGCGGTTTCAACGACACCACCAGCGCCTATCAGGTCACCTACACCGCCAACGTGGGCAACGTCTACTCCGGCACCCCCAGCGCCACCTGTTATGACGTGGCGGGCAACAACCCCACTGCCGCCTTCACGCTGACCCGCGACGTGGCCGCCCCCACGGGCCTTGCCTTTACCGCTCCCTACAACGCCACCTACAACAGCACGCTCACCAGCGCCACTGTCACCTGGACCAACGGCACCGACGCTCTCTCGGGCATGTCTGCCGGAAACGGTGCGTCCATGCAACTGGAGCGCCGCACGGGCACCTTCAGCGGCGGGGCCTGTGTGGGCTGGGGCGCTTATGGCGTGGTGGCGGGTTATGGCTACGCCGGTTTGCAGACCACCTACGGCGATACCTATGTGAGCGGCACCTGTTATCAATACCGCATCACCAGCCGCGACAATGTGTACAACTACACCGCCGCCGTCACCAGCGGCGAGGTGCGGGTAGACAACACCGTGCCCAGCAGTTGCGCGCTTTCCAGCATCAGCGACAGCGGCCTTTACACCTGGGCCACCGGCACCACCGTTTATTACAGCGCGCTGGTGGCGGGCAGCACCTTCACCCCCGTCTACACCATGACCGACGCCCACAGCGGCACCAGCGGCGGCTCGGCGGGCATCATTTTCCCGGCTCTGGGGGTGGTGTTCAGTGGCATCGCGGGCAGCGGTACCGACACTGCCAGCCCTTGGCAAAACATTTACACCGTGGGCGCAGGTGCGGCGGGCAGTCAGGCCCCCATCGCCGGGGCCAACATCCCCACCTGCCGCGACAACTTCGGCAACACCCTGGCGGGCACCAGCAACTACACCGTCACCAAGGACACCACCGTGCCCACCGGCGGCGTTGCCGACGGCACCAACGGCTGGAGCAACGCCCCCACGGCCAACAACACCGTGAACTACACCGTGGGCACAGACGCCGCAGCGGGCATCAGCAGCGCCAGCGGCTGGAGTCATGCCATCCAGCGTGGTGTGGCCGCCATGGCGGCGGGTGTGTGCGGCGCTTATGCGTGGTCAGATGTCACCACCTTCGCCGCCAACGCCAGCACGGTGGGCAGTTATGTGGATGTCACTGATCTGGCCGCCAACAACTGTTATCAGTGGCGGTTGCGCTATTACGACAACGTGGGCAACGTGGCCTATACCCCGCCCGCCAACACACTGAAAATTGACACCACCGCCCCGGCCACCTGCACCTTCAGCAGCGTCACCGAAGCCACCAACTACAACCACGTGGTGGCCAGCACGGTGTATTACAGCGTGCTCGCCGCAGGGGCCTTCACCACCACCTACACCGGCACGGACAATCACAGCTTCGCCTCCATCAACTTCCCGGCTTTGGGTGCGCCCTATACCAACATCACCGGAAGTGAGTCCGATGCGGTTTCGCCCTATGACGCGATTTACAGCACGGGCACAACCTCTACCGGCAGCGGGGCCATCGGCGGGGCCAACCGGCCCACCTGTTATGACTCGGCGGGCAACAGCACGGCGGCCACCACCAACTACACCATCACGCCGGACGTCGCCGCGCCCACGGGCCACGCCTTCAGCGCCCCCTACAACACCAATGTCACCGGCCAGACCATTGCCTGGACCAACGGCAGCGACGCGCTTTCGGGCATGACCGCTGCGGCGGGCGCGGCGGTGCGGCTCGACCGGCGCGTGGGCACACTGTCGGGCGCGGCCTGTTCGGCCTGGGGGGCCTACAGCACCGTGGTGAACTGGGACGGCACGTTGCCCGCCACCTATGGCGACACCCTCACGGCGGGCAACTGTTATCAGTACCAGCTCTATGTGCGGGACAACGTGTACAACGACACCACCGCCAGCGCGGTCACCAGCGGCGAAATCCGTGTGGACACCACCGCGCCCACCTGCTCGCTCAACGCCATCACCGAGAGTGGGGATTACACCTGGGTGAGCGGCACCACCGCCTTTTACAGCGCCTTGGTTGCGGGCAGCACGTTCACGCCCGAATACACCGCCGCCGACGCCCAGAGCGGCGTGGCCAACATGGCTTTCCCGGCTCTGGCGGGTGTGTTCAGCAACATCACCGGCAGCGGCACCGACACCACCAGCACCTACACCAACGTCTACACCGCCACGGCCACCGGCGCGGGCAGCGAGGCCCCCGTGGCCGGAGCCAACCGCCCCACCTGTAATGACGCAGCGGGCAACAGCGCCTATCCCAGCACCAACTACAGCGTGACCAAAGACGCCGTGGACCCCACCGGCGGCAGCGTGGGTTATACCAATGAGTGGCGTAACGCCGCCACCTACAACAACACCGTGCCCATCACCTATGACGTGGGCACCGACGCCACGGCGGGCATCTCCAGCGCCAACGGCGCGGGCAACGCTCACCTTGTCCAATATCAAACGGCCACACTCACTGCGGGCGCCTGCGGGGCCTATGGCGGCTGGACCACGCTGACCAGCTTCAACGCCAACGCCAGCAGCACCGGCACCTACAACTGGCTTGCCCCCAACCTCACCGACAGCACCTGTTATCGGTTCCGGTTTGTGGTCTATGACAACGTGCACAACGACGCGCTCTATACCAGCGCCAACGAAATCAAGGTCGACCGCACGGCCCCCACGGCCTGCACGTGGTCCAGCTTCACCGATGCCTCCTCTTATTGGCACACCAGCGGCAGCACGGCTTATTACAGCGACATCGCTGCGGCGGGCGTCACCGTCACTTACACCATGACGGAAAACCACACGGCGGGGTCCGTGGATTTCCCGGCCCTGGGGGGCATCTTCAGCGGCTTTACGGGCAGCGAAACCGACAGCGCGTCACCTTTTGACGTGGTTTACACCACCGGTCCTTCCAGCGGCAGCGGCGCGGTGGCCGGGGCCAACGCTCCCACCTGTTATGACGCGGCGGGAAACAGTCTGGCGGGCACGAGCAACTACACCATTACCGAAGACACCACTGGCCCCACCAGCGTGGCCTTCACCGGCGCGTGGACCGGCGCGCAGACGCTCAATGCCACGGGCGTCACCGTCACCTGGACCAACGGCACTGATGCCACGGCGGGGATGAACGCAGGCTCCGGGGCCAACGTGACGTTGGAACGCCGCAGCGCCACCCTCACCAACGGCACCTGCGGGGCCTATGGTGGTTACACCACCGTGGTGAACCAGGACGGCGCCCTGCCCGTCAGTTCGGCGGACACCCTGGTGAGCGGCAACTGTTATGAATACCGCCTCACGGTGGACGACAACGTGCAGAACCCCACCCAGACCAACAGCGGCATTGTCAAGGTAGACACGGTGGCCCCCACCTGCGACATCAGCGCCGCCACCGAAACCACCGACTATGTGTGGGTGAACACCACCACGGTGTATTACAGCGCGCTGGCGGCGGGGGGCACGTTCATCCCCGAATACACCGCCACCGATGCGGCCAGCGGCGTGGCCAATGTCTCCTTCCCCAGCCTGGGAGGCGTGTTTGGCGGCATCACCGGCAGCGGCACCGACACCACCAGCACCTACACCAACACCTACACCATTTTTGGCGGGGCCTTCGGCTCTGAAAACCCCGTGGCCGGGGCCAACCGCCCCACCTGCACCGACAACGCGGGCAACAGCGCCGCAGCGGCCACCAACTATGCCCTGGTGAAAGACACCACCGCCCCCGCCGGCGGCAACGTGGGTTACGCCAACGAGTGGCGCAACGCCACCACCTACAACAACACGGTGCCCATCACCTATGACACGGGCACCGACGCGGCGGCGGGTATCAACAGCACTGGCGGCGCAAGCAACGCGCACCTCATCGATTATCAAACGGCCACACTCACCACAGGCGCCTGCGGAGCCTATGGCGGCTGGACAAACCTCACGAGCTTCAACGCCGACGCGGGCGCGGGCGCCTACAACTGGACCACCCCCAACCTCACCGACAGCACCTGTTACCGCTTCCGCATCACGGTTTATGACAACGTACACAACGGCGTCACCTACACCAACACCAACGAGATAAAAGTTGACCGCACGGCCCCCACGGCCTGCACGTGGTCCAGCTTCACCGATGCCTCCTCTTATTGGCACACCAGCGGCAGCACGGCTTATTACAGCGACATCGCTGCGGCGGGCGTCACCGTCACTTACACCATGACGGAAAACCACACGGCGGGGTCCGTGGATTTCCCGGCCCTGGGGGGCATCTTCAGCGGCTTTACGGGCAGCGAAACCGACAGCGCGTCACCTTTTGACGTGGTTTACACCACCGGTCCTTCCAGCGGCAGCGGCGCGGTGGCCGGGGCCAACCGGCCCACCTGTTATGACGCGGCAGGCAACAGTCTGGTGGGCAGCAGCAACTACACCATTACCGAAGACACCACCGGCCCCACCAGCGTGGCCTTCACCGGCGCGTGGACCGGCGCACAGGCGCTGAGCACCACCGGCGTCACGGTCACCTGGACCAACGGCAGCGACGCCACGGCGGGTCTGAACGCTGGCTCCGGGGCAAACGTGACGCTGGAACGCCGCAGCGCCACGCTCAGCGCCGGAAGCTGCGGCGCGTGGGGCGGCTACACCACCGTGGTGAACCAGGACGGCACATTGCCCGCCAGTTCGGCAGACACGCTGGTGAGCGACTTCTGTTACGAATACCGCCTCACGGTGGATGACAACGTGCAGAACCCCAGTCAGGCCACCAGCGGCATCGTCAAGATTGACAGCAATCCGCCCACCTGCGCCTTCAGCGCCCATGCGGAGAACCCGGCGAGCAATTACCTCTACATCACCAGCAGCACGGTGTTCTACAACAGCGGCGGCACGGGCACGTGGAAAACCACCATCACTTCCACCGACGCCGCCAGCGGTGTGGATTACGTCAACTTCCCCAGCCTCACGGGCATCACGGGGTCTGGCAACGACAGCGCCACGGCCTATGAGTCTGACGGGGCCACCACGCCGGGCTACAGCTTTGGCGGCGGCAGCACCTATTCCGGCACGCCCACCGTCACCTGTTACGACCTCTCCGGCAACAACGCCACCACCGCGTTCACCGTGACGCGGGACGTGGCTGGGCCGACGTATACGACGTTGACGGTGAACGACGGAACGGGTGCGGACATCGATTATCAGTCGAGCACGACGACGATGGACGCGAACTGGGCGTTCACGGGGTTGGCCGACGCCTTGAGCGGCGTGCAGCGGTATGACTACCGGATTGTGCAGAAGGCCGGGACCTGTGTGGATTACAACGGGGCCTGCGGCGAGAGCGACGACACGGTGGTGCAGACGTGGACGAGCAACGGCACGGCCACGAGCGTGACGGCGAGCAGCCTGAGCCTGACGGACGGCCAGACGTATGCGGTGCAGGTGCGTGCGGTGGATCAGGTGGAGAACTACAGCACCATCAAGGCGAGCGACGGCGTGTTGATCGACAACACCGCGCCGACGTGCACCATGAGCAGCATCAGCGAGGCGCCGTCCAACGAAACGCAGCACTACAGCAGCAGTGTGGACGGGTTGTATTACCGCAGCACGGTGGCGGGCGGATTCATCGTGAACGTGAGCCTGACGGACACAAACGCCAGCCACGTGGCGTTCCCCAGCATCACGGGCATGACGGGCACGGGCAATGACAGCAGCAGCCCGTATCAGAGCTACGGCGCGAGCACGCCGGGCTACAGCTACAGCGCGGGCACCAACTCGACAGGCACGGGCACGGTGACGTGTGTGGACTTGGCGAACAACACGGCGACGGACACGTTTGATCACCGGGTGGATGATCAGGCCCCCAGCGGCGGCAGCGTGAGTTACACCAACGGCGTGATCACCGTGACCAGCCTGACGGTGAACTTCAGCCAGGGCGTGGACAACCTGACGGGATCGGGGATTACGACCGGCGCGGTGACGAACCCGCTGGTGCTGGACCGGGATGAGGCGACGTACAGCGGCGGAAGCTGCGGTGCGTGGGGTGGCTATGCGCAGGTGGCGACACCGGCGGTGGGTGCGACAAGCTACGGCGACACGCTGACGGACGGGAAGTGTTACCGCTACCGGCTGACAGTGAAGGACAACGTGAGCAACAGCGTGACGTACACCACCACCGACGTGGTGAAGGTGGACACAACCGCCCCCGTCTGCACCATCAGCAGCGTGAGTGA
>CAYJMG010000054.1:0-7522 GCA_964371355.1 uncultured Dehalococcoidia bacterium | reverse complement strand
GAAGTCCGGGTTGCAGTTGAACTTCGGCGGGCTGCAGGCGGGCGCCGCCGGCACGACCACAGTCTGGTCGGCGCGGACTGTGAGGTTGAATGCGCCGATCACCGTCCCGGCGCCGCTCGAGTTCAAAAGGATGACGTCGACGGTCACAGGCCCAGGCGCCGGGGTGCAGACCGAGTCGATGGCGCCTCCCGGGATGCAGTCGATCGCGATCGACCACGGCTGTGTGGGCGTGACGTTGGTGCTGGCCCCGCCACCGGTCGAGAATGCCGCGCCTGCGACGTTCAAGCCCGTGAGTCCCTGCCCCACCATGATCGTGCTCACGAGCACGGCCAGCGCACCGCCGATCCACCATCTGCGTCGTGTCACTGTGACCTCCAACCTCTGCACCCTCTGCCTCTGCCCGTCACCCTCAACGCACCGGCCGATCCTTCGCCGCCTGTGCCTCCGTAAACGGGTCGCCCTTACGGGGCGATGACCTGTTGCACGCAATACTGCAAAAACACGGACACCGTCGCGAGCTGATCGCCCGAGCTGATGACTCCGTTCTCGTCCGGATCCTTCGTCACGGTGTACAGCGGGTCTCCCGGATGCTGGCCGAAGGCCTGCGCGATCTTCAACAGATCGCCGGAGGTTACGCGCCCGTCCACCGCGCTGTCCGGACACAAGATTACACGCTTCGAGCCGTTTAATGTATCAGCGGGGATCGTACTGCCGTCAACTTCCAGGATCTGGCTTGTCAAGGTGAACGACGCCAGTCCACGCCCGATGGCCGTCATCGTCAAGTTCACTAGCTTGCCGGTGCCCGTGATCCCCTGCGGGAGCCCCGACCCGGACGCTCCGTAGGTCACGCAGTGCAGCTCTGCGGTCGCCGGGCCAAAGATCTGGCCACCCGGACAGCTCAGCGTGCGCGCCGGCGTCGTGGTCGTCACCCAGCCGGAGTCCGTGATGCCGCCCAGCGTGTAGTACGACCCCGAAGACGGCACCACGTTCGGCGGTGTCGTGTTCCACCCCGGCGAGACGATGAGCTGCGTCATCGTGTTCGAAACGACGATCTGCGTCTGGCCGATCGACTGCCCGCCTGTGATCGTAATGCGGGCCCCCGCCCACTGGTTCTTCTTCCAGCTCTTCGTCGAATCGTTGAACGTGGTGACCGTGTTGCCGCCAGAGCTGATCCCGCCGTCGCTGGTCACCTCCAGCTTCGTGTCGTTGTAGGCCAACGTTATGTCATATCCACCCACGCGGCAGGCCGCCTTGTACAGCTCGAACTGCGTACCGGATGCCGGGATCGGCGATGTCTGCTTGATCTGGAAGGTGGAGTTGATCGACGCGCCATCGCGGATCGTATACGCCGAAGTCGCATCGGGCACGGCCAGCACGCGGTACGTCGTCCCGAACGCGGGCGCCGTCGCGAAGCTCCCGCTAATCGTGATCGTGGTCGCCGTATTCGAGACGATCGTCGCCGAGGCCGGTGCGCCCGTCCCCGCCAGAAGTTCCAGCGTCTTCCCGGCGAACGCGTCCACCGTCCAGTTCTGCGTCGCGTCGTCCAGCGTCGTCGTTGTGCCGCTGGTCGCCTGGCCGCCCGTCGTCGCCGTCCACGTGCCTTCGATCGTCAGCGTATTCGACGTATTGGAGACGATACGGCGGGACTGCCCGCTGGCCGAACCGGACGTGATCTGGACCGACTTGTTCGCCCACTCGTCCGTCGTCCAGCTCGCCGTAGCGATCAGGGTGCTGGACGCGCCTCCGGTCGCCGTGTCGGTTACGTAGGCGGCGAACGCCGGAGTGACGGTGAGCGTGTCGGATGTGTTGCCTGTGATGGTGCGTGTTTGCGGCCCCTCGGGCCCCGTGAACTCCACCGTGAAGGTCGGGTTGAAGTCTCCCATGTCCGTCGCGAACTCGTTCGTCAGCCAGCCACTCCCCTGGTCGACGATCGTCGTCTCGCTGCCACCTGTCGCCGTCCCCGTGTCGACGACACCGCCCCAGGCGCTGTCGACGGTGAGCGTGGTGCCCGTGTTCGAGACCACGGTGCGCCATTGCGGGCTGCCCGTCCCGGCCGTGAGCTGGATGTCGTAGCCCGCCCACTGGTCCGTGCCCCAGCTTGCGTTGTTATCCGTGATCGTCGTCGCCGCGGCGCCTTCAGCCGTGAACGAGGGCGCTGTCGAGCTGTCCGCGCAGGTCGTGATCTGGACGGGCACGTTGAAGCTGTGGTTCTCGAGCACGATGTTGCCGGTGAAGGGCGGCGACACCGGTGAGAGCTTCACGGTGCCGTAGGCCGGGTTGGCGCCTGCCGGGCCCGCCTGGTCGCCATCGAGGGCGGCCACGAAGGACAGCACGAAACCAGCGAGCATGATGAGGAGCGCGCGTGTGGGAAGCATGGAGAGGTAGCGCAGGAACAACTTCTTCCTCCTTATGGACCGAGCTCTCCCCCAGAGTGGCGGTCTGGGCCCCCAGCGGGCCGGTCATGTGGAATCCGTTCCGGACCCTTGCTCCTTTCAGTCTCCCCTCTTGCCTCTGTCTAACGTGCTCCCCCGCGCTGCATATCTGCGCTAGACGTCGCGGCCAGCGGTGCGCCGGCGCGATACACCCAGCGTTGCGATGAACGCGCCCGCCACCAGCAGGGCCAGCCCGGAGCGCATCCACCATGCATTCGTCTCTTGCGGCTGTGGCCCGTACCCCGCGATCGGGACACCGTCGGGGCCGCGCGGGATGCCGTCCGGGCCAATGGTGACGCCCGCGGGCAGCCCGGAGGCGCCCACGCCCGTCCCCTGTCCGGTGCCCGTGCCACCTGAGCTGCCGCTGCCTCCCGTCGTGCCCGACTCGCCGGCCACCGTGCCCGTCCCGGGCGTGCCCGAAACGTTCGGCGTGCCCAGCACCCGCGGCGTACCTACGGCTGCCGCCACCGTCGCCTCAAAGTCGGACTGCGCGACAGTCTTGCGCGGCTTTGGCGTGGACGTCGGCGGCAGCGCCGTCGGCGTCGCCGCCTGCGGGTCGATGATCCCAATCACCGCCGTGTTGTCTGTGAAGGCGAGATCGTCCGTGTAGCAGGACAACGCCTCGCCCGTGGGGCAGACCTCGACGGCCGTCAGCGCCGTGTGCCCCAGCTCCACCGCACCCTCCGAACTCGTTGGATCCGGCGCGCCGATGTAGTACGTCTCCGTGCCGCGCCCCACGAACACGAGGTCCGCGGTGCCCAGACTCTTTGGCTTGAACGCGATCGTCGCCAGCGTGGCCGAGCCGGAAGGCCCGGAAGTGCCAGTGTTCGCCAGGACGATGCCGTTGGTGTTACAGCCGACATGCAGTGCCTTCCAGGTGTTGATATTGGAAGCCGAAAGGCCGAAGCCGACGCACTCCTGACCGCGTCCCGTCGACGCCAGGTAGCCGCTGTCCTTCGAGCCCACGTATTCGACAATTGCCGGATCAAATGTGATGGTCAATTCATATGCACCGAGGTTACTTACGTTCTCCGCTTTGACATCTACGTAGATCGTGCTTGCGTCCTTTGCCACATTCTGCGACGCCGGCGCGATGCTCAGCGTCGCGCCCGCCTGCCCGGAGGCCGAACCCGGGCCCCACAACAGCGCCGCACCGGCGAGCGCCAGCAGCGCTCCACCACCCACCAACACACCCTGGATCCTCATCCGTTGCTCACTCCTGTGCGGCCATAGGCCCTGTCTTCTCTCGTTCGCCTTGACGCGGGGGCTGGGCGCCGGGGCGCCGGTCGCTGGCATCTCTCCAAACGCTCACCTCCCTGTCCTCTTACACACGCCCCGCGCCCTCCCGGGTTTGGGAAGGGGGGAGCAGACGCTTCCGCGTCTGCTCCCCCTTCATTCAGAACTCTCTTCCGGTCAGGCCAAAGCCTATCCGAGGAGCCCCAGCGAACTAGTCGCCGAAGCCTGTCGGGGGCGGCAGCGGCGGCTGCGCCGGGATCGGGTTCTGGCAGGTGCTGCCGATGCGGCCGAACACCTTCTGGATGTCCTTGATGTCGATGTCAAGGTCGTGGAACTGCGGCTCGAGGTCCAGCCACTTGCTGTACAGCAAGCCGCCGAAGAACGCGCCGTAGTGGCCAGCGATCGCCTGGGCGTCGGTGACGTCCACGTCGCAGTCGAGGTCGAGGTCGCCCTCGAGAATGCGGACGGTGACAGCCAGGTCGCCACAGAGCGGCGTCAGACCACCATTGATCGAACCGATGGTCGGGTGACCGAAGGTGTCGACCAGCTCACAGCCGTTGTCCTTGATGACCGTCAGGACTCCGTTGTTGTTGCCCGGGAACAGGTCGTTCGACAGGTCCTCGTGCGGGATCAGCTCCAGGCTGGCAAGGTCGATGGCGTCGCCGATGAAGGTCGACACCGGACCCGGAACCTGGCCGCCGGTCACGCAGCCGAAGTGAACGATGTTCTCGGTCACGATTGAAATCGCGCACGTGCCGTTGTTCGCCGGACCCGGGTCAGGCGAGCAGTCGGCGTTTTCCGGCGACGAGGCGTCAGCCTCGTCCACGGGGCCGCGGGCCGCGCCCTCGCCCGTGGGGCCGAAGACGATGTCGCACGGGTTCACGGACTCGATGACGAAGTTGTCGTACTCGACCGAGAACTCGTAGGCACCAAGGCCGTCCGCGATCGTGTCGTTGTTCTGGTCGCCTGTGAAGACGTTAAGGGCCTGCTCCACGACGTGGAGGCTACCCTCACCAGGACCAGCGCACGGGCCGTTCTGGCAGATCCACAGGTTGCCATCGGTCTCAGCGACCTTGACCATACCCGGGTCCGGGATCGGCGTGTTCGTGGGGCTCGGTGTGAACGTCGGTGTGTCTTCCGGCGTGTTCGTCGGCGTGAACGTGTTGGTCGGCGTGTCCGTCGGCGTGTCCGTCGGCGGAATCGGCGTCGGCGTCGGGTCCTCGAAGTTGTACGTCGCCGAGTAGCACTTGCCCTCGTTCGTGACGATCGGGTTGCAGCTCATGAGCTCCGTGACCGACTCGTCAAAGACGTTGACGTCCTTGAGCGCGACGACCACGCTGCCCGCGGTTGCCGCGATCGGCACGTCGTAGGTCACGCGGGCCATGTCCAGGTGACCGGGGCCCGCGGCCAGCGACGGCGGGTCGCTCGCGTTGGTGCACGAGATCAGCGACTGCCAGCCGTTCGCCGGGTTAGCGTCCTGGTCCGACTGGACCGGGTCGCAGCTCCACGCCGTACCGCTCTGGCCTTCGGTGCTCTCACCGGTGTCCAGGAAGTTCGGGTTGCAGTTCAACTTGGGCGCCGTGCAAGAGCCGGGGACCACTGCCTGCAGGCGGGTGTCGTCCGGGTCGTCCAGCGTCCAGTTGTAGGCGGCAATCAGGACCGAGCCAGCGGTCGAGTTGCCGATGGTAACGTCCGCGTCCACGGTCTGCGGCGAGCCCGTGAGGCCGACGCTGCAGGACGTGTCCGTCGCGGCTGTCGACGTGTCACAGTCGGCCGCCATGTGGAAGAAACCGGTCGTGTTTTCCGCTCCGTGGTACAGCTCCGCGAACGCGGTGTAGTCCGCACGGCCGTAAGGCAGGCCGATGACGGCTACAAGCACGCCCAGCGCAGTCCCCAGAGCGGCCAGCAGGCCGATCAATGCTTGGGGCTTCTTCAAGACTAAACCTCCTACGATGTAGGGCTGTCGGGTTCAGAGCACGAACCCTCGGTATTCCGTCTGCGATTGACGATGGTTCCGGCGTCACCTCCTTCTTCGTTCTTCCCCGCCCTCGCGGGGAGCAGCCACACCGCCTTGCTTGCATTTCGCATCCCCCTGCATCGGCGCCGGCGGCTCCCCGTCCGCGACAACGACGCAGTGGTTGATGCCACATTCATCAGCCCCCCGGGGGGCGCACCTCGTACCCGCTGCCTGCGGGCACGCACACGTAGCGGTCGCATACCGTCGCGTCCGCCTGTGTCAGATAGAACGGCCGCTCGCCCACGTTCGCTGCGGCCAGCTCGACAAGGAATCCGGGATCGACTGTCCAGCTGTTGACAAGCCGCACGTCCGGCCGCTGGCCGTCCACCTCCTGCAGATACTGCAGAGGCGCCACGTCCGTGAAACGCCCGTACACCATCGCGTCCGGCGCCACCTGCGCCAGGAACTGCTCCGCGTCGTCCCGGACCCCGTGCTCGCCGCGCAGCGTCACCAGCGGCCAGTTCACCGCCAGCGCGATCAGCGGCAGCGCCAGCGCACCCGCCGCCCACCACGAGCCTGCGGGCACTTCGGCGGCGTCCAGCAGCCAGTCCAGCCCGGACACTACCCACAGCGCCCACGCCACGTAGGCGGGCAGGAACATGAACCGCTTGTCGATGGCGCCGTAGTTGATGAAGAACAGTGTTACGGGCAGCGCCACCCCGGCCAGCAGCACGAGCAGCGCCCGGTCCGTCCGCCACTGACGCACGATGCCGGCCAGGCCCAGCAGCACACCCACGCCCAGAAACGACCCCGTGAGCCACAACGCGAACCGCCCGGCCTCGGCCATGGCATCCGCCGGGCCATACGCGAAGGCCTCGTCGCGGAACGCCGCCGCGGATACGTGATCCCAGAATCCGCTCAGGGACGCCAGATCCGCCACGCGGAGCGTGCCGTCCAGTGCATATGTCCCGGGCCCCACGTCAACCCCGGCGGCCGAACGCAACGGCAAGTACAGATAGAACAGCAGTCCGCCGGCCAGCCCCAGCCCCGCCGCGGCATACGAGCGCGCGGCCCGTTCGCCGGAGAGCCACGCAAATGCGACGAGCGCCGGCAGGTACAGGAAACTGGTGGTCCTGTTGGCGCACGCGAGACCAAGGAGCAGGCCGACGGACGCCGCTCTCGGGAGAGACGGCCGCGCCCGCCAGGCGTACGCGGCGAGCAGCAGCCCCGCCACAAGCAGCGCGTCCAGCGTGTACACCTCGGCCGCGAGTGCATCGAGCCAGAAGTAGTACGAGAAGCCCAGCGCCAGCGCCCCGGCAGCGGCCACGAACGGCCGGCTGGAGAGCCGCAACGCCAGCGCGTACACCGCCGCGCAGGCGGCCACGCCGAACAGCGCCGAAAGGAGATTCATACGGAACGCCACAGTGCCGATAGGGAAGGCGTGTGAGAAGGCCCAGCCGGCGAGCGTGTACAGCGGGTAGCCGGGGGCGTGGGCGAGGCCAAGCTGGCTCGCCGCAGCCGCAAGCTCCGGGCTGTCCAGGCTGTACAGGTCGGGCGCCAGCGTGAACAGGTACGCCACCAGGGTGGCCGCCACCACCACCGCGCCGGCCAGCAACTGCGGCGTCGCGAACGCGACGGCCAGCTGCGGGCGGGCGGGGGATGACGCCTGTCGCACGTGCACCTGTCCGAGCATCAACGTGTCTGACACGTCTTCCTCATCAGCAATGCGTTGCCGCCGCCGGGAAGCATCCATGCTCAGCGGAGCGTTTCCGTAATCAACTGGCGGGGAATGCGGTTTTGCGGGCTGGCGGCGCCCCCAGTTGCCGCCCGGCGCCCCCCCCCCCACGGGAATACGCACAAGGGGGGGACCCCCGGACAACGGGTCAGGTTTAAGGCA
>CAYJMG010000053.1:0-7748 GCA_964371355.1 uncultured Dehalococcoidia bacterium | reverse complement strand
AGTATCCCGGAGGACTCGCATTTAGACTGGATCAGTTTTCGGGGGGCAGGTCAGGTCTACTCCGGTGGCGGTAATCAGGCAGGAGACTTCAGCCTCTACGTGTCGAATCAGGGCGCTGGTTCGACGCCGACGAATACCCCCACGCCGACGGCGACCAGCACGCCCTCGCCGACCGCCACGCCGCCACCTGAGTATTGGATCCTGGTTGGCGGGGCCTATACCTACGACGATGGTTGTGTTGCTGGTACGAATATCGATCCTGTGACGACCGTGATCCGCCACGGCGGTAGTTCGGCGGCGTCGATACTCGACGCGATCGGCATGGGGTCCACCACGGACACGCAACACTTTCTCGACAACGCGAACTGCGTTAGCGGCGATGTCGGTCAGGCAACTACTGACGCTTGGAACTGGTGCCCGTGGCCGATACCATGCGCGTCGCCTCGATGGCACGCGAGGGGGAACGTCAATAGCATTCCTGATCCGGATGGTGGGACGTTTGCCCATCTTACTCCGCACTGGGATTCCTCGGATGGAAGGATCACGTTTGACGAGTGTGTTCACCTGGTGGCAGAGGTCTACGATGGCAACGAGGGTTGGACTGGTAGCGGATTCGACGCAGGCAAGGACTGGCTTTGGCAGAAGCTGGTTGTCGAAAACGGGCATCACTTCGAGGGCGCACAGTACTGGGATAATCGCCTTCGCAACCAGCAGTGTGGCGACGGAAGCGCAGACGACGATGATGACAACGACCTCACCGGCAGCAATGGATGGGTGAACATCATTGACGGCTAGGCCGCGGTAACGACCAGTGATGAAGAGGGAAACCGTCATGAGCCGGGTACGCGCGTGGTTAACTGTCCTCGCTGTTCTGCTCGCATCCGTAGGCGCAGGGGCGCTACTCAGAAGCCGAGTGTTCGATACCGCAACGCCCCCCGCTGCATCCGCGGAGCGGTTGGCGTGCGATCAGCTCATCCAATCGTTCGATGCTTATCCGCTATTTAACCTCGGAGAAGAATTCGAGGGCCTCCCGCTCGCTCGGTGCACTCGGTCCCAGACGCCGGCGAAGTTCGACCAGGAAGGGAATGTCCGCGAACCCGCGACCGACTTTGTGTTCTTCATCTATGGAGAATGCACGCCTCCACCCACTGGCGAGGGCTGCGTACCTCCCATCCAGGTATTTTCTGACCCGCCCTGTGGTCCCAAGCTTGTCGAGGCGGCGAAATCGGGCATCGTCCAGGTGCGCGGCGCTTCAGTGATTGTGAAACTCGATGGGTCAGTCCGCATTGAGAATCCAGGATATAGCGTGACGATCTACGCGACGACCGCATCCGACCCCGTCGATAAAGCCTCTCAGACAGACACTGCGCTTCGTGCGGCCGCTGCGTTGCGCGGCGCGAACGCACTGGCAGCCCAGTTGTCGTCGGGCCAGGCACTCGACGCTAACGTGGTGACCTCGGGGACCTACTGCCAGTGACAGGATTTCTCAAGAGTTCGGTGATCGGCGCCGTGACGTTCGTCTTGGAGTCCGCCGCTGCGGGCCTTCTACTGTTCATCGTGGCTCTCGGGAACAGCGCTCTGGATCCGGACGCGCGGTTCATGCGAGAGTTCATGGCACTCCTCGGACTCGTGCTGATCCTCGGAGGAAGCCTTCTCGTCCTGGCCAAAGTGCCGTTCTCGCTCGCGTCCCGCTGGCGCGCAAACCCATGGATAGCACTCGCGGTCGCGGGGCTGCTCTCTGGATTGGCGGCACACTGGCTGCTCTTCTACGTCTCATTCATGAACGACTGCACGCTTGGTGTCGGCATTCCGTACAACGTGACTATCTGCACCGATGGGTGATGCGCATACGTCGCCGGGCGTTGATCGCGAGGGCCTCGCCGCATGAGGAGCATCGCCGCCATAGGAGTCGGACTGTTTGCGGAGGTCGTCGCTGTCTTCGCGTTTTACGGCGTCGCGGTCGGGGAGCTGTTAGGGCTTGACATGCCGGGCTGGCTGCTTGCCGTGCTGTTCTTCAGCACGCTTCCGGTCATCGGTATGGCATCCACCTTTCTTGCCGCGCGCTCGGCGGCGGTTGGCGCCCTCCGCTTAGGTGTAGGCGTGGCGTCGTTCGCCATCTTCTCGTCCTTCGTGTACCTGGCAGCGTTGTACTTCTTTGCCTTTGAAGGCTGATGAGAGGTCCTAGCGAAGGAAATGGGGCAAGAGGGCGGCCCGGCGCAGGCGCCGCCTTTCGCTGTGATGGAGCGTCGTGTTAAGCAGAAGGGTGTTGAGGCGAGCCATCTCCAAGCGGGGCGGATCACTTTGGGGTGATTGCTGACATGTGGTGACAAAGGCGGACGTCTCGGTTCGGTCCCGGAGCCTGGTGCGAATCGTTGCTTGCCACGGGGGCCGGCTGCGTTTTGGCGTGGGGCCGCGGCGCTGTTACGGCTGGTCATCCATGTGCAAGGGAGTGCACGCACGAGCTAGGATTTGATGGCGGGTGGGCGAGCCCAGCACAAGGAGCGGGCGTTGGGGTTCGAGTTTGAGGAGCGGCCTTCGGTATCGCCGTACGTCGACCGCATCTGGCGGACCGAGAGTGGTGACGTGCGCAGCTTCGTCTCCGTGGCGGCGAGCCAGTGGGAGCTGGTCGTGTCACGCGTGGATGGCAGGGTCGAGGTGACCGTCCGGGGTCCGGAGACGCATGCGACCGAGGTCGAGTGCGCTCCGGAGGGCGAGTTCTTCGGCATCGTGTTCCGGCGCGGGTCCTTCATGCCCGAATTGGCGCCCGAGAAGCTGGTGGACACAGGTGTCACCGTCCCGGGCTCAGGCGGCTCGTTTCGGCTCGGGAGCACGGTGCTCGACGTGCCGGCGTTCGACAACGTTGAGTACTTCCTGGCGAGGCTGGCCCGCGAGGGGCTGCTGGTGCGCGACGACGTCGTGAGCGACGCGCTGGCAGGCGACGAGCCGGACGTCTCGGCGCGTTCGGTGCAGCGGCGCGTCCTTCGTGCCACGGGCCTGACCCGAGGCGGAATCCGCCAGATCGAAGCTGCTCGCGAGGCGGCGAAGCTCCTGCGGACGGGCTCGTCGATCGCGGACGCGATCTGGCAGTGCAGCTACAGCGACCAGGCGCACATGACGCGGTCGCTCAAACGGCTTATGGGACAGACTCCCGGTGAACTCGTACGAAGTCCTTCCACGAGCAGCCTGCTGTAGCGGGGTGTTGAAAAGGAGCACACCCTGCCAGGACTGAAGCCGCCACTTCCTGGCTCCCGCTCCGCTGTCGTTTTCGTTCAAGACAACTGCCGTCCGTTACTTCACTATGTCCGGGTAACGAGCCTGATCGGCCGACCGAATAACGCGGCCGGAGTTGAACACGAAAGGACAGAGGAGCGATGCGGAAGATTGTGGAGTCGACGTTTATGACACTGGACGGGGTCATCAGTGATCCGGGCGTCTGGGGACGGCCGTACTGGGACGAGGACCACGCCGGCTACGCAACGAAGCTCATGGAGCCGGCCGGGGCGCTGCTCCTGGGGCGGGACACGTACGAGGGGTTTGCTGCCGCGTGGCCTTCACGAGGCGGCGATCCGTTCACGGACAAGATCAACGACATGCCGAAGTACGTCGCCTCCACGACGCTTCGAGAGGCGACCTGGAACGCGACGATCCTTCAGGGTGATGTCGTGGAAGAAGTGAGGAAGCTGAAGCAGCAGAACGGCGGCGACATCCTGAAGTACGGCACCGGCTCGTTCAGCCGCACGCTCCTCGAGCACAAGCTTGTCGACGAGTACCACTTCTGGATGTTCCCCATCGTGGGCGGCAAGGGCACGCGCCTGTTCGAGGGCGCCGAGACGCAGACGCAGCTCAAGCTCATCGACTCGGTGCGGTTCCCGAGCGGCATCGTGGTCATGGTCTACGCGCCCAAGTAGTGCCGTGCGCCCGGACCCACAGGAAAAACCGGGGGGTGAGCAAACCCTGCTCACCCCCCGTTCTTCGCTAACCTGATCGCGCGGGCTGTCTCCTGTCTCCTTCGGCGACTCTGCGAACGGCGACTCTTCGAGAGAGGCCGCGCTGCGAGGGCGGAAGGACATGCTCGGCGCCGCGCTAGTCCTCGCAGTCCAGGTTTACGTCGATGTCATTCTCGTCCGCGACCGACTGCAGCTCGTTGCAGGCTTCCGTCAGGCGTTCGTCCGCGCCGGTGAAGGCGCTGCTCTCGGTGGCTCCCAGGAGATCATCGATGCTCTCCGCATCCTCGATGTCTTCCATCAGCTCGTCGAACTCTTCCAGGAAGTCGCGCCCCGCCTCGACGGCCTCGTTGTGAGCGTCCTCGGCTTCCTCGGGCGGCTCCAGGCCCTCCAAATCGTCGAGGAAGTCATCGAGGATGGCCGGGAACTCGCCGAAGGCGTCCTTGATCTCCTCGATGTCCTCGGTGTCGGCCAGCCGCTCGCCGATCGCGTCTGTCTTCTCGGTCTGCTTCTCGTCGGCCTCCTGCAGCTTCTCGAAGTACTCCTCCAGGGATAGTGCCCCGCCCCCGCTGCTGCAAGCCGAGACACCGAACGCCATCACGAGCAGAAATCCCGCGGCGGCGATGGTCCTCATTAGTGCTGCCCTCATGTCTTGCGATTCCTCCCTATTGAAATGTCGCTCCTCCAACCAACGCGCGAGTATAGCAGAGCCTGCAGGCCATGAAGGGGACGCGTCATCTCAGACGTGTCTCGCGGGCGCCACACCCCGAATCAAACGCTGCCGCGTGCCAATAGCCACGGAGGCGCAATGTGATGCGCGGTTACGGTGCGTGGGTGTTAGCAGCGTGGTGAAGGACTTCCGATTCTGGAGTCGAGAGGAGAGCCGTGATGGCGAACCGGAACGCGCGGGCTGTCTCCTGCGGCGACTCGTCGAGAAAGCCCGCGCTGCGAGGCCCGCTGAAAGCCCGCGCTGCGAGGCCCGCTGAAAGAGCCCGCGCTGCGAGAACAGCGTGGATCTTCGGCAGCCTGCTAGCCGATCGCCTCGGCGCTCACGCGCGCGGATTCGGCGAGCGCGGCTGTGCGCCCGTACCCGACCAGGTCCATGCCCAGCGCGTTCGTCGTGAAGCCGAACGCCATGCCGACCTCGGGGTCGCAGAAGCCGATGGAGCCGCCGAAGCCCGCATGGCCGAACGCCGTCTCGCGGGGGCCCTGGGGCCAGCCCTCGAGGCCGCCGGTCATGTAGCCCAGCGCCCAGCCCACCTCGACGCCGATCACCTTGTCGGGCCGCCTCGTCTGCTGCGTGGACATGGTGCGCACGCGCTCCGCGCTCATCAGCCGCGCGCCGTCCAGCTCGCCGCCGTTGCCCAGGCACGCGTACATGCGGGCGAGGTCGCGCCCGGTCATGATGCCGCCGGCCGCCGGCACCTCGGCGCGGTGCATCTGCGGCGAGTCGAAGACGTTGTCCTCATCCTGCTGCGGCTGCAGCATCGCCCCCGGGCGGAAGCCCATCGCGCGCTCGAGCAGCGGGTCCACCACCGGCGCGCCCGTCGACACGCGCTGCTGCATCTGCTGGATCAGCTCCGGCGTGATGACGATCCGGCTCTTGAGCTTCGCGATGCGCGGTTCCACGCTCTCGGGCGCGCCGATGTACATGTCCTTCAGGCCCAACGGCGCGCACACCTCGTCCTGCAGGAACTGCCCGATGCGCTTGCCGCTCACGCGCCGCACCACTTCCCCGACCAGGAAGCCGAACGAGATCGCGTGGTAGCCGCTGTCGGTACCCGGCTCCCACGCCGGCGTCTGGTCCTCGATGGCGTGGATGACGCGCTCCCAGTCGACCACGTCCTCGCTGAAGAGCCCGTCGGGAAGGGGGGCCAGTCCCGCCTGGTGCGTCAGCAGGTGGTAGACGGTGATCTTGTCCTTGCCGTTCTTCGCGAACTCCGGCCAGTACTTGGCGACCGGCGCCTGGTAGTCGACGAGCCCACGGTCGGCGAGGATGTGGAGGCAGGTCGCGGTCAGTCCCTTCGTCGTGGAGAAGGACACTGCCATCGTGCCGGCCTGCCAGGGGGTCTTCGCGTCCTCGTCGAACAGGCCGCCCCAGAGGTCGACGACCTTGCGGCCGCGGTGGTACACGCACACGTTGGCGCCGATGTGCTCACCGGCGGCGAACTGCCGCTCGAGCAGGTCGCGCACGCCCTCGAATCCCGGCTCCACCGTCCCCTGTAGCACCGAGCCCGACACGACACCCATGGTTGTCACCTCACTGAACTTGATTCATTAGCGCCCGCAGGCCGCCCACAGGCTACACCCGCGGCCGCTCCCGGTGTAGGCCCTTTCGCCCTCCAGTTTCGACAACTATCTTCACGACAGATCCTGATGCCGCCCGGGGCGGAGCAAGGAATCGAGGGACAGGGCGTGGGAGCGCCGAGCCCGCCCCGTTTCGCCGTCCAGAGGCGTGCAGGACAGGTCTAACAGGGTGGTGAAGAACGTCGCCGCGCACAGATCTGGCTTCGACAGCGCATGCTCCCGCGAACCCGAACGCGCGGGCTGTCTCCTGCGGCGACTCTTCGAGAAAGCCCGCGCTGCGAGGAAAGAGGCACCTTGTCAGCACGCTGTTAACGATCTGTCCGTACGAGTAATGAGCTGCGTCAGATCCACATCTTCAAGGCAGGAGGTGCCGCCATGCGACTCGAAGGGAAGACCGCTCTTATCACCGGGGCCGGCAGCGGGATGGGGCGGGTGGCCTCCGTCATGTTCGCGAAGGAAGGCGCCAACGTCATCGCGACCGACATCTCCCGCGACGGCGTCGACCAGACCGCCGCGCTCGTCGCCGAGCACGCCGGGGGCGGCGTCCTCGCGCTGAGCGGAGACGTCACGAACGCGGCCGACGTCGAGTCGTGGGTTCGCGCCGGGGTTGAGCGGTTCGGCGCGCTGCACGTGCTGTACAACAACGCGGGCATCTTCCCCGACGACGACCGCAGCGTGATCGACACCGGCGAAGATGTCTGGCAGCGCACGCTGGACGTGAACCTGGTGGGCGTGATGCTGTGCTGTAAGTTCGGCATCCCCGAGATACAGCGCGCGGGCGGCGGCTCGGTGATCAACGTCGCGTCCTTCGTCGCGCTCGTCGGCTGCACGGTGCCGCAGGACGGCTACACGGCCAGCAAGGGCGCGGTGCTGGCGCTGACGAAGTCGCTGGCGGTGCAGTTCGGCCGGGACCACGTGCGCGTGAACGCGATCTGCCCCGGGCCGATCCTGACGCCGCTGCTGGCGGACCTCTTCCCGAGCGAGGAGGAGAAGATGAAGCGGCTGAACCGCATCCCGCTCGGCCGATTCGGGCTGCCGGAGGACATTGCGCACGCGGCGGTGTTTCTGGCGAGCGATGAGTCCGCGTGGATGACGGGGACGGAGTTTGTGGTGGATGGCGGGATTACGGTGAATTATTTCTAAGCACGACAATTCGCCGATGACGACTTGCAAATGTGGGCGGATCTACTTGGCAGGCCTCTTGGGCGGATCAGTCTTGCTAGGCGGGCCATTGCGCTCACCGGTTTCCGGCGGACGGCGTGGGGGGGATTGCGGAGCCGGTCTTGGTTCGCGCTGTTCCTTCGTCATCTGATTCTCCACAGTCACTTCGCCGCCTTCTTCGCCGCCTTCTTCTTCGCCGTCTTCTTCGCGGTCACCTTCTTGGCAGCGGCCTTCTTGGCAGATCGTTTGCTCGGTGGACCGGCTGCTCTCGAGGACTTGGGCCTAGCAGGGTGTTGAAGAAGCGACCTACTGGCTCAGTGTAGGTGAGCCAGTAGG
>CAYJMG010000052.1:0-13583 GCA_964371355.1 uncultured Dehalococcoidia bacterium | reverse complement strand
CCAGTATCCCGGAGGACTCGCATTTAGACTGGATCAGTTTTCGGGGGGCAGGTCAACAGTCTTCGCATTGAGGTTGGTGAGGTAGGTCAACACCTTGCCGAGGTGATCGTGATCCGTCCTGTATATCTGGTTCTCTATGATCACGGGATCACCCGCCGCGTCTTCAGCCAGCACATCTAGTGAGAACGAGCCCACTGTCTTCTCGGTCTCGACGATCTTCAACTCGAGATTGAGGGCTTCGTTAAGCACATCAATGTTCTTCGCTAGCCAGGGCGTAAACTCCAGCGCCTCGTGCTTCCAGATCTCAGGCAAGGGAACCCGTTGTAGTTTCCCGATTGGGCCAGACATTGCTACCCCTTTCAAGCCTTGGAGTGTGACGCAAGTCTACAACGAATCGCATGGCAGCGAGTCTCATCCGAGCAACAGGTCGAAGCGCGACGTCACACGGTTTCCAACAGAAACTCCATCACCACAGCGTTAAACGCCTCCGCCTGCTCGAAGTACGTTGAGTGGCCGCTGTTGGGGATCACGGCGAAGCGGGAGCCGGGGACGGCGCGGTGGCAGCCTTCGATGATGTCCGGCGGGGTGACGGCGTCGTGGTCACCGACGAGGAACATGATGCGCATGCCGGACTCGGCCAGCCGCTGCGCCGACGAGCCCCGGTGCCCCGGGACCGGCGCCAGGAAGTCCTTCGGGCGCGGCGGGTTCAGCTTGTTGATTCCCCGGTACAGGAACTCGAGCGCCGCCGCCCGCTCCTTCAGTTGCGGCGAGACCGATTTCCGCCCCAGCGGCATTTGCCCCATCTCGGTCTGGCGGTAGTCGTCCTGCAGCTGCCGTACGCCGTCGTCGATGGCGCCGCCCGTTGTGCCGGCGAAGACGATCGCCTTGCAGCGGCCGGGGTTCAGGAGCGAGAAGCCGACAGCCGTCCGCCCGCCCATCGACTGCGCGACGATGCGCACGTCATCGATGCCCAGCAGGTCGAGCAGCGCCCGCAGGTCCTCGTGGAACGCGCGCCGCCCGCGGGCAGACTCGCCGTGGCCGTCGCGGGTGAGGCCGAAGGCGCGGTGGTCGAAGGTGACGCAGGTGAACCGCTGCGAGAAGACGGGCACTTGCTGCCACCAGGAGAGGTGGTTCCCGCCGGCACCGTGGGCGAAGACGACGGCGGGGCCGGAGCCGTGGAGCTCGTAATACAGCTCGATGCCGTTGACGGGCGCGTAGGGCATGCCGGGATTCTACGCCGTCCGGGCGTATGGGCTCAGGCCCGTCGCCGGCGAGGTCGCTCGCGCTCCATAGGGCGGTGACTGCGGGACAAACGAAATCGCGAGGGGCGGGGCCCTCGCGATATCAACGGAAGTCTGTGCTCTGGAGCCTGGAGGTTGCGGGCCGGGACGCTAATTCTGGTGCCTTACGATTTGTGAGCGTCCCGGCCCTGCTGGAAGTCCCTACCGTGCAGGAGGTTAGATTGCACGTTCGGTCTTTGGCCCTACAGCCACATCCTAGGCCCCGACTGTTAAACGGCCGTTAAAGAAGCAAGTCGAGCATGCTAAGGATCCGGCCGGTATGCCCAATCTTGTCAGCTTCGAGGCGCAGGGTGCGAGGGTTGAAGCTGGAGGTTGGAGCTTGGCTGCCGCGAACGGCTCGACCCCTCGTAACATCCGGACGCGCTCCATTCCGGGCTCGCTCCCTCATGATCGACGTTCGAGCCCTATGAGTTGTCGGGTGGAGAATCTGTGTAAACCTCTCGGACGAGGCAACTCGACGCAGCGATCCATCTCCACTGACCGGTCAGCTTCGTGTACCGCCCTACCACCGCCCCGCTATTGTCCTCATCGTCCCAGAAGTCGGCTCCGGCGTTCGCGTAGATGTCCCCGCTACCCGACATCCTTGCCTGGTACCGGGCGAACACACAGTCGGTTCCCGCTGGAATGCTGGTTAAATGGATTGTGCCGGGGTGCAGTACACGATCCAGATCATTCGGCATGTCCCACGGATCGGGTTCCTGATCGCCACCGCCGTCGCACGTGCCGATGAACTCGTTTCCTAGCGTTGGCGCATCAATGATTTGGCACCATCCACTCGATGTCCCGACGGTATCCTCGTCCAACAGGTCCCAGGTGGCGGGATCGTCGTAGTCGTGTCCGTAGATCTGGAAGTTCTGAATCTCTATATCGACATTCGCGTTCGTCGTAACGTCGCATCCCCACGCGATGGTCGCCCACCCGGTCATGGCGTCCATGACGCTCTCGTTGTACTGGAACGTCTCGATTGCCGGACCGAACTCGAAGTCATAGATGGCGCTCTCGACGCAGCTGACGTGCTCTCGAGTGAGATCTTGGATCATCTCGTCGAACGTCATCTGGGCCGCCGCAGTTGGCGTAGCTGTGTTCGTGGGAGTAGCTGTCGAAGTGAAGGTCGGTGTCACTGTTGCGGCGGGTACCCATTTGCATGGCGTGCCACATGTTATGAACTGGGCCAGCCATGCCTGGTCGCCCGAATTGACCACGCCGTCGTTGTTCACGTCAACACGCCAAACCGGCAGGTTCGAAAGACGGTAGCTGGTTTCGGGTGTGCCTTGCGGGTTGTAGCCAAAACCCCATGATGGGTCGCCCGCCGGGTCCTCCCAGTTGGGACACAGCCCTTGATCGTTGGTCGGCGTGTTCGTGGGAGTCTGAGTTGGATCGCTCGGCGTAGGAGTGCGCTGCACCACGTATTGACACGGTGACGCCTGCGTGGGAGGAAGCGCTGCTTCGCTACTCCCGAACAGGCCAGACGCCACGGCGAAGAAGACAGCTAACCCTCCACTTGTGGCCAGCATGCCGAAGATCGATAGCATTCGTCTGTCTTTGAGCACGAGCTGACTCCTTTCGGAACTAGTCGGTCGTTCAGGAGGATTCACGGTATGCGACACCGCAACCGATCCGTCGCGTAGCTTAGTAGCGGGAAGCTGATAGATCAATACTGCCAGGCTATAGAGGTCGCGCGAATCTGGATCCCAGTGTGCAGGGTTCCCCAAGGCAGGAAGCTCGGCCTATCGAGGAGGTTTTAGGCTTGGGCTATTGGTCACCCGGCCCGCACCACGCGGCCCCGTTATACGGGCCGCCCGGGGCCCACATGTTCCACTCTGCCGTCTTCGCCCAGGCCTCCGCCGCCCGCGCCCACTCCAGGTAGCGGCTGTTATCGCCGTAGTAGGCGGCCTTCGCCAGGCCCACGTACACCATCACGATGCTGATGTTGTAGTCCGCGCCGTCCGTCCCCACCACGACGGGCGCCGCGAGTGTCCGGCCGTAGCGGTCCTCGCGCACCTCGTCGTACTCCAGCCGCACCCGCGTCCCCGGCCGCAGGAAGATGTTCGCCAGTGCCGCCGTCGCCCAGGGCCCGCCGCACGCGTCCTTCTCCGGGGTATTGATCTGCAGCATCCGCACGCGCGTGTCGTCGTCGCACACAAACGTATCGCCGTCGATCACCCGCTGCACGATGCAGCTTGCCGGATCCCCCGCCGCCGCCCCCGCGCGTTGCCGCTCCGCGACGCCAACAGCGGCCGCCACCCCGGCCACCAACGCGACGCATACAAGTAGTGTTCTCATCCCGCCACCATATCCCGGCCCAACCAGGTGCGAAATCCGCGACATTCGATGGTTCCCCCCCTTTTCCCGACCCACTGAGGCGCCCGCGCCCGGGCTTCGGTAAGCTCGAACGTGCCTAACCGCCTCTGGCCGCTGCTCGCCGGGCTGCTCGGGCTGCTCGCGGCGGTGTCCGCGGTCGGCCTCTGGGCGCGCTTCGGTGGTCAGGCGGGCGAGCAGCGTGGGTTCGTGATTCGCAACCTCGTGTCGGAGCCCGTCGTCATCACCTTCGAGGACGGCCAGCAGCGCCGACTCGACGCCAACCGCCAGGCGACCTTCGTCCTCGACCGCGAGGACTTCCCCCAGACCGTCGCCGCCCGCACCACAACGGGCGCCCTCGTCGCCGAGTACCGCTTCGAGTACGGCGAGATCGCCGGCGCGGAGTACCGCTACGACCTCGACCGCAACGGCTTCTTCCCGACCGAGGAGCCCCGCACCATCACGCCGTGAGCGCGCGCCGCCAGACTTAGATCGGCGCGCCCTCTTCGAGTCCGACGATTAGGTCGAGGAGCCCGACCGCCTCCCAGGATCGATTCTTCGTCGACCCGGAGACCACCTCGACGACGCCGACGCTTTCAAGTTGCTGCAAGCCGTTAGCGATGGCCGGCCGGGTGCGGCCCGTCGCCGCCATGGCAACGGGGACGGTGACCAGCGGGTGAGCAGGCAACGTGTCGATGATGGTCCACGCGGCGGCGTCCGCTCGTGGCACGGAGTCCGCGGCACGCAAGGACTCGCGCCAGTGCTCCTGCAGCTCGGCGACCCGGCGCGTGTATCGCTGGGCCAGCTGCGCCGCCGAAGCGGCGGCGTCTGCGAAGGTCGCGAGCCACCCCTCCAGATCGCCCTCGCGGAACAACGTCAGGCCCCGGATGTACGTGTCCTTGTGCTTCGCCAGCATTACGCTGATAGGCGGCACGTACAACGGCGCCAGCCCCGACCGTCGCAAGATCACCTGGATCACCGCGCGCCCCGTCCGCCCGTTCCCGTCGTCGAAGGGGTGGATCGTCTCGAACTGCGCGTGGGCGATGGCGGCCTGCACCAACGGTGACAGCGAGTCGTCGCTCCAGAACCCGCACAGATCCGCGAGCAGCCGATCCAGGTGCTCCGGGGGAGGCGGGACGAAGTCCGCGCCGCACGGGTTGTAGTCGTTCCCGCCGATCCAGTTCTGCACCTCGCGGATGTGCCCGGCCATCTTCGGAGCGACATCCTTCATGAGCGCCCCGTGGACCTCGCATAGATCCGCGACATCGAGCGCGCGCCCGCCCGCCGCCCGCTCGATGCAGAGCTCCATCGCGTCGATGCTGGCCAGGATCTCCATGACTTGCCGTCCAACGGATCGGCCAGCTTCCAGGTTCACCTCCGCCCGGGCGAGCGAACGGGCGTCGGCCTGGAGTCCCTCTACCTTCGAAGATGCGATCGATTCGGTCCTGAGAAGTAGGTGGGCGAGTGGCGCCAGGTACCCGGGCGGGCCACTGTTCAGCGCCGCGATTCTGGTCTCCGCCTCCGAGATGGTGGCCGCCAACTCCCCGGGGATGCGGATCTCCGGTTGGCCGAGGGAGTCCGGGACGAACGCCTCATACGAGCACGGTCGGCGGTAGCTTCTGGGCGCGTACAGGTCGGGTTTGGGCCCCCACGTCTGGCGAACGTATGTTCCCCGCACGTTCAAGGATCCTTTCTCTTCCGGTCGCCAATCGAAAGGATATCCGATTATCCTTTCACAGAGCCAGCCGCTAACGAAAGGATAACCACTAACCTTTCATTGAGCCCGCGCCTAAGGCAGGCTTCCTGCGCCCCGGCGACCAGCGTCCGTCCTCCTACTCCCGGAACCCCGCCGGGAGCGGCCCATCCGGTACGCCCTTACCCTGCAGCAGCACCTTGATCCGGCCCAGCCGCCCCGGGTCGATGAGGTCCATCACCACCCTGCGGCGGGCGAAGTACTCCTCCATCTGCCCCTGCGCCGCCGCCACGCCTTCGCCGATGCCCAGCCGCACGAGGAACGACGACTGGTCCGCCATCGCCAGTGTCGCCAGCCCCGCCTCCACGCCTACGCGCTTCAGCGTCGTGAAGTCGACGCTTGCCGTCATGTCCTGTTTCCCGATCCGCTGGTAGGGGTCGCTGCCGGCCGACTGCTCGTAGAAGCACAGCAGCGTCCCGTCGCGGCGGAACGGTGCGTACAGGTCTGGGGCCTCGTACCCGTAATCGAAGGTCAGCACGTACCCGCGCGACAGCGCACGCGCGACGTCCCGCATCCACGCGATCGCGTCGAGATTCACCTCCGCGTAGTGGCCGTCGCCTGGCATCACCTCCAGCGCGTCGAAGTACGACCACAGCGCGGGCGTCGAGAGCCCCCCCAGCTTGTCGGCGAAGCGGTCGCCGTCGAGGGCCACGTACACCTCGCGCAGCTCCGCGCCCGCGCGCACCACCCGGTGCACGGGGAACGCATCGACAAGCTCGTTCGACAGCACGACGCCCTGGATGTCTGGCGGCAGCTCGCCGGCCCACGACAGCGCCCCGGCGGGCAGCTCCAGCTCGCCGAGGGCACGTTCCTGCTCGGCCCGCATCGCCGCGCTCCGCTCGACCAGCGTGTACCGCAGCGCCGCAGCGAACGACGGCTCGCGCTCGTGCGCCCAGCGCAGCGCGTCGCGCGCCAGGAGCCCGCTCCCGCCGCCCTGGTCGACCACGTCGAAGCGCAATGGGCGCCCCATCGCGTCCCACAGCTCAAGCAGCGTCTTCGCCACCAGGGTCCCGAAGATCGGGTGCACCTCCGGCGACGTCACGAAGTCCCCGCCGCGGCCAGCGACGCCAGCGTTCGTGCTGTAGTACCCGTGCTTCGGGTGATAGAGCGCCGCCTCCATGAAGTCGCGGAACGTCATCGGGCCGCCGCGCGCGATCCGCTCACGCAGCTCCCGCACCAGCGGCCCGCTCTCGGTGATGGGCTCGAAGTCCGTGTTCGATGCTGTCATGTGCTGAGCATTGTAGGCCGCGCGCGTGAACGGAGCGCTTTAGCTCCAGTTATCCGGCAGGGCTTCCAGCAGTGCCGACGCGTGTATCTCTTGGGCGCGGCGGGTGATGATGCCCCAGGGGTGCGGCAGCGTCTCGTCGTCTTCGCCCTGCGCCCCCGCGTGGGGGTCGGCCGGGAGCCTCCGCAGCACGCACGCGCACAGCGTCGCGACGAGGTCCTCGCCGGTAGCCCCGCGGCCGCGGCAGCGCCGGCACGCCGGGTCGGCACGCTCTCGCAGCGCGAGGCGCATCGCTTCTGTGACTTTCATCGCCTCATTGTGCGTGGACGGCTGACGCAGGCCACAAGGTGCCGGATGGCCCGCCGGCGTCCTCCCTCCGCCCTCTCCGCCTTCCTTCGCCGCCGTTTGTGCCACACGCGCCCGTCCGCGAAACTCCGCCCGGAAAGGACACGCCCACATGCCCATCGTCGAACTCAACGGCATCCACATAAACTACGAGGAGCACGGGTCCCATTACGGCACGCCCATCCTCCTCACGCACGCCTATGCCGCCACGCTGCAAATGTGGAAGCCGCAGTTCGAGGCATGGAAGGACTATCGCGTCATCGCCTGGGACATGCGCGGCCATGGCGGCACCGACAGCCCGCCCACGCAGGACCAGTACACCGAGAAGCTGACCATCGAGGACATGACCGCGCTGCTCCACCACCTCGGTATAGCGAAGGCCGTGATCGGCGGCCTGTCGCTCGGCGGCTACATCTCGCTGGAGTTCCAGGTCGCGCATCCGGACATGTGCTCGGCGATGATCCTGTGCAACACCGGCCCCGGCTACCGCAAGGACGAGGCGCGCGCCGGGTGGAACGACTTCTCGATCGGCTACGCGAAGCGCTTCGAGGAGCGCGGGCTCGATGGCCTCGGCCGCGGCATCGAGATCGACCACACGCGCCAGTACCAGCGTTCGGCGCAGGGGCTCGCGTTCGCCGGGCGCGGCATCCTCACCCAGCGCGACGCGAAAGTGATGGAACACATCGAGCAGATCGACGTGCCGACCCTCGTGGTGTGGGGCGCCGACGACGAGCGCTACAAGTCGGGCTGCGAGTACCTCGCCGCCAAGGTCCCCGGCGCCCAGCTCGCCGTCGTCGAGCACGCCGGCCACGCCGTGAACCTCTACCAGCCCGAGACGTTCAACGAGACTGTGCTGGGCTTCCTCCGCGCCCACGGACTCTGAATCGGAGTTCACCGCAGAGACGCAGAGGGCGCAGAGGGACTTGCCCGGGGTTTGTAGAGGCGCTACCAGCGCTATCGCATGAGCGTCTGTTCGTGAGCGCGGCAAGACACTTCGCTGCACTCAGGGTGACCGCAGCGCAGCAACGGGTGCACCAGCCGACCGTGCGGCAGCGTCGACGCCGCCTCTAAGAGACTCTGAAGAGCCTCCGCGGCCTCCCGGGGCTCCGCGGCTCTGCGGTGGATCCTGTCCGCTAGAATCCCCCGATGCGATTCTGGCGCGAGGGACTCTGGCGGCACGCGGACTTCCGCAGGCTCTGGGCGGGACAGACCGTTTCGGTCTTCGGCTCGTTGACCACGCGCCTCGCGCTGCCGTTCACCGCCGTCATCTTCCTCGATGCCCCCGGGTGGCAGGTCGCGCTCGTCGGTACGGTCGACGTGCTCGCTGGCATCTCCGTTGGCCTGTTCGCCGGCGTCTGGGTCGACCGCCTCCGCCGCCGGCCGATCATGATCGCGGCCGACCTGGCGCGCGCCGCCGCCATCGGCTCGGTGCCGCTGGCTGCGCTCTTTGGCGTGCTGCACATGCCGCAGCTCTACGCCGTCGCCTTCGCCTCCGGCGTCCTCACGACCTTCTTCGACATCGCCTACCAGTCGTACTTGCCGACGCTCGTCCGCAACGAAGAGCTGGTCGAAGGTAACAGCAAGCTCGCGGCCAGCGCGTCGGTCGCCGAGGCGGGCGCCTTCGGGTCGGCGGGGTGGCTCGCTCAGCTCCTCACCGCCCCCGGCGCCATGGCCATCGACGCCGCGACCTTCCTGGTGTCCGCCTTCTCAATCCTTTCCATCCGCGAGCCCGAGCCGCCCCCACCCCCGGCGCACGAGCGCGAGACCGTGCGTACGGAGGTTGTCGAGGGCGTGCGCGCCATCGTCCACGACCGCTTGCTGTTGCCCATCGCCGGGAGCTGGGTGTTCATGTCGATGGCCAGCGGCATGTTCGGCGGCGTGTTCGTGCTGTTCGTCACGCGCGACCTGGGGTTCTCGCCCGGCGCGCAGGGCCTCATCTACGCCGTCGGCGGCGTGACGTCGCTGGGCGGCGCGTTGTGGGCCGACTGGTGCCGTCGGCGGTTCGGCGCGGGCGGGGCGATGGTGCTGGGCCTCGCGACCGGCGGCGCGGGCGTGATGGTGATGGCAGGCGCACCGACGATCACCTGGGTCGCGGCGCTGCTGCTCATCGCGCAGCAGATCATCTCCGACCCAGGCTGGACGGTGTACGAGATCAACCAGGTATCGCTGCGACAGTCTGTCGCGCCCGAGCGGCTGATGGGCCGCGTGAACTCCGGTGTCCGCTTCGCCGGCATGGTCGCGATGCTGGCGGGCTCGCTGATCACGGTCGCGATCGTCGGGCCGTTGGGGCCGCGCGTGGTGCTGATCCTCGGGGCGTGTGCCACGTTCGCGGGGGCGGCGCTGGTGTTCCTCTCGCCCGTCCGAACCGCCGACGCAGAGACGCGCGTCGAGCCGGCCGAGACGCTGACTCACACACGTATCGCCGAGGTGGCGGACGAGGTGTGAGCGGAGTTTGTCGTTGGTGGTGAGTCGTTCGTAGTTCATGGTTGGCGTGCCTGACATTGCTCGGCAGATCTTCTGTTGGCGTGCCTGCGCAGGCAGGGACGTTGGATGCAATGGGGCGCGCCGGCGCCGCGCCCGTACGGGAGCTGGTGTCCTCGACATTGCTCGGCAGTTTTCGGTTGCTGGCCTCCGGCGTGCTTTTATAGCGGCTTTGGAAAGTGTCATTTCCTCAGATTCGATGGCGCGCATTTCAGATTCGTTGAACGGTAATTCTTGTGTTTGTGCGATGGCGGCCGGGCGGCGGACATTGCTCGGCAGATCCTGCTGCCGCGGGGTGGCGCGGGTGCGGGCGTGAGGCCGGGATCGCGACGTGGTTGTTGGTGTCATGGCGGCGCGATCATCCGGGGCGGGGGCGGCGATGTCCAAGCGGGCTGGATCATATTCGGGCAGGTTCTATGGCGGCGGGCTGTGGCCATAGAGGGGGACTTAGGTGGGTGCGGAACGTTTGCGGGCGCGCCGCGGGCGTGTGCCTCCGTCTGCTGGGTCGCTGTCACTGCTGTTCACAGCCGGTCTCCTGCGGCGACTCTGCGAGGGGCGGCTGTGCCACATTCGGCTGCCTCTACCGGCTGCTGCCCTGCTCCCGGAGCAGCGCCTCTACGTCGGCGCGGTGGGGCATAGAGGGGTAGGCGCCGTGTTTGGTGCAGGCGACGGCGCCGGCGGCGCTCGCGAAGCACATGGCGTCGGCGAGATCGGCGCCTTCCGCGAGGCGGACGGCCAGCGCGGCGCAGAAGGCGTCGCCCGCGCCGGTGGTGTCCACGACCGGAACGCCGACGGCGGGTACGTGGTTGCACGACCCCTCGGCAGCGCCGATGGCCCCCTCGCCGCCCATGGTGACCACCGCGACCTGGCGCCCACCCGCTCGCAGCGCCTCCGCTGCTTCCCTACACTCACGGGCGGTCCCAGAGGGCAAGCCCGTCAATGCGCGGGCCTCGATCTCGTTGGCGACGACGATGTCGCTCAGCATCACGATCGCCTCCGGCACATCGCCCGCTGGCGCGGGATTGAAGAACGTCGTCGACCGTCCCCGCATGAGTTCGAGAAAGCGTTGCGTGCCGGACGATGAGAGTTCGCGCTGCGTCATCGCCATGCGCGCTCCGTCGAGGTGGGGGCGTGCCCGCTCGACATCCTCTGGCGTGGTGTTGAGGTTGGCCTGGGGGGACTGGACGATGGTGTTGGTGCCGTCGGGCTCGACGTAGACGGTGGCGACGCCGGTGCCGGCTTCAGGGTCGACGACAACGGCGCGGCGGTCGATGCCCTCGGCATCGAGTGCGGCGAGGAACCGGCGGCCGAACTCGTCGTCGCCGACGCGTCCGCACACGACGACCTCGGCGCCGAGGCGGCGGGCGGCGACGGCCTGGTTGAAGCCCTTGCCGCCGAGGTGCATGGCGAACGCGCCCTGCAGCGTCTCGCCCGCCTCAGGGCGGCGTTCCACGCGCATCACGAGGTCCATATTGAAGCTGGCCAGCACGGCGATCTTGACCATGTGGGGGAGGGTATAGGTGTTGGCGGATAGGCGTTAGGAGGGTGCTGGAAGAGAGGCCGCCGCGCACGGGTCACGGCTGGGCTGCGCGATCTTCGTGAAGCTAAACGCACGGGCTGAAAGCCCGCGCTGCGAGGAGGATGGGCCTTATCAGCACACCTGCTACATCGGGGAGGGCATAGGCGCTGGGGATAGGCGTTAGCGCTGTGTGGAGAGGCTCGTTGCGCATGGCTCCGGCATCGACAAAGCGTCGTTCGCGAAGCTGAGCGCGCGGGCTGAAAGCCCGCGCTGCGGGGATCGAGCGGCCTGTTCGGCACCTCGTAAGGGATGGGCCGTACGGTGGGTCGCGTACGTGAACGGCCGCGGGTGTCATGGCCAGAATCAGGAAGTCCCGCATGCGTCTGGATGCCCTCGGGTCGATAAACGAAGGGAGAGATGCAGGAATCAACGATCCGCGTGCTCGTGTTCGAAGCGGACGGGCTGTTCCGCGACATGCTGCGCACCGTGCTGGGCGCGGAGGCGCGCCTGCAGCTCACCGGGGCTACCGGCGACGTGATGCAGGCGCTGACGGCCGTCGCCAACGACCAGCCCGACATCGTGCTCATTGGCCTGGACCGTGAGACCGAGCACGACGCACTGACGGTCGCGCAGTCGATCTCCAGCCTCCGCGCGCGGACGAAGGTCGTGTTCCTGGGCGACAACCCGGACCGGCGCACGATGTCGGCGCTGCCGGCCTTCCGCGCCGCCGGCTGGTCCTACCTGCTGCGCCAGTCGGTGAACGACATCGCCACGCTCATCCGCGCGATCGACGGCGCCGCCAGCGGCCTCGTGGTCATGGATCCGTCGGTGGTCGAGCGCCTGGGCCAGCGCGACTCGCGGCTGGGTGCGCTGACGAAGCGGCAGCTCGAGGTGCTCTCGCTCATGGCGAAGGGCTACAACAACGCCGCCATCGCCCGCGCGCTCGTGCTGGAGGAGAAGTCGGTCGAGAACCACATCAACGCCATCTTCGGCCAGCTCAGCCTCAGCCGCGACAACTCAGCCCATCCGCGCGTGAAGGCGGTCCTGCTGTACCTGCAGGAGACGCCGGAGGAAGCGCCGGAGCAGCCGGAGCCGGCGCCGGCGCCGGTGGCGCGCAAGGCGGCGTAGCGTAGTTAGTTCACAGGGGACAGGGGGACAGGGGGACAGGGGACAGTGGACAGTGGACAGTGAGGGCACGCTGCGGCGTGCCTGGTCCTTGTACGACACTCCCACGATGCCGGTCATCGGGTAACGCCGCGGCGTAGGGGGCGCCGCTCGGCGCGGGGCTGTGCTGACGCGCACGCCGGACAATCTTGTCGCCCGTAGCCCCGGTCGCCAGTACACTCCCGCCCGAGGCAGGGGGACGGCTGGTCAGCGCGCGTGTCAGGCTTCGTGCGTGCATCCTGGAGCGGGAGGGCAACTCATGACGGCGCGGCAATGGCGTGTGTCCACGATCTTCCTGACCATACTTGTCGCGGGGCTCGCGATCGCCGGGTGCTCCGGTGGTGATGACGACGGGGAGGACGCGACGGTGACGCCATCGACTTCGCCGGTCGCGAGTACGAAGCCCGCGGACTGCCCCGAGCCGAGCCTGCCGCCGGGGACGGAGCTCGGCTCGGCGGAACTGCTGTGGACCAGCGATTGCGTCCCGTTCGTCCGGACGCCGGATGAGCAATTCGCGGACCTGCCGGACTTCCCGTACGAGGCGCACTACGCCGACATGGGCGGCGGGCTGCGCATGGCGTATGTCGACGAGGGCGCGCGCGACGGCCAGGTGATGCTTCTGCTGCACGGAGAGCCGTCGTGGAGCTTCCTGTACCGCAAGATGATCCCGCCGCTGGTCGACGCGGGCTTTCGCGTGATCGCGCCGGACATGATCGGGATGGGGCGGTCGGACAAGCCGGTGCAGTTTGCTGACTACAGCTATCTCAAGCACGTCGACTGGGTCGAGCGCTTCATCGCCGAGCTGGGGCTTGCGGACATCAACGTCTTCGTGCAGGACTGGGGCAGCCTCATCGGGCTGCGCGTCGTCGGCGACAAGCCGGACCTGTTCGCACGCGTGGTGGTCGCCAACGGGCGGCTGCCGGTCGTGCCGGAGGGCATCACGCTGGTCACATTCCCCGACCCGCCGCTGCCGGACGATACGCTCACACTGCCGTTCGACACCTGCACGGAGGAGAAGGTCCTCGTCCCGCACTTCCCCGCGATCAGCGAGTGCTTCGCGGAGTGGGCGGTGTTCGCGCTGACGGGGACGGCGTTCCAGCCCAGCGAAGTGATCGACGAGCTGACGGCGGTCGAACTGACGGCCGAGGAGCGTGCGGCGTACGACGCGCCGTTTCCGGAGCGGATCTACATGACGGGGCCGCGGGTGTTTCCGTCGCTGATCAACACGCTGGGCGGGCCGCCGAACAACGCGGCAGCGCGGCAGGTGTTCAACGCGTGGACGAAGCCGCTGCTGACGCTGTTCGGGCGGCTGGACGAGAATCTCGGCACCGATGCGGTGCAGGCGGAGATGCGGGACCAGGTGCCGGGCGCGCAGGGGCAGGCGCACCACTTCTATCCGGACGCGCATCACTTCATCCAGGAGGACAAGGGGGCGGACCTGGCGGCGCGAGTGATCGCGTTCGTAACCGGGAGGGAGTAGGGGACAGGGGACAGGGG
>CAYJMG010000051.1:5530-13984 GCA_964371355.1 uncultured Dehalococcoidia bacterium | reverse complement strand
CTGACGCACTGACGCACTGACGCACTGACGCACTGACGCACTGACGCACTGACGCTCACGCCACGTCATCCGCCGGCGCGCCCGCCGCCTGCTGATACGCCCGCGACAGCGCGTCCGCATACTCGTTCCACCGGTGCCCGCTATGCCCCCGGATCCACTCCGCCCGCGCCAGCGGCAGCGACCTCGACAGCTCGAACAGCTCCTGCACCAGCTCCAGGTTCTGCACCGGCTCCTTCTTCTTCCCGCGCCGCCAGCCGTTCGCCTGCCACTGCTCGGCCCACTCGTTCACCGTCCGCACGCAGTAGATGCTGTCCGAAAACACGGTGATCGCCTCGCCCGCCTCCACCATCCCGTACCCCTGGATCAGCGCCATCAGCTCCATCCGGTTGTTCGTCGTGTCCGGGTCGTGCCCGCTGCGCTCCGCCAGGACCTCCCCGCTCAGCACCTTCACCGCACCCCAGCCGCCCGGCCCCGGGTTCGGGTCGCACGCCCCGTCCGTAAACACCCCGCTGTCCGGCCCTGCCTCTTCGGCCACGTGCGCGGTCTTCCGGAACCTGCAGTTCATGCACTGCTTCGGCTTCCAGCCCGGATACTTCTTCAGGGTGCCCGGTGGGATCGAGAAGATCGTCCCACAGTCGCGGCAGGTAAACGTCGTCGCCATGTGCTCCGTGCGCGGGTTCGGCCGCGCGTCTCGATGAGTATCGTTACCATCGACCCTTACCGATAGTGCCCGCCCGTCAGGACGCCCCCGCCCGCGCCGCAAGCTGGCGGTCCACCATCAGCAGCCCCGACCCGCTGTCCCCCGCCAGCTTCAGCATGCTGATGATCTCGGAGGCCGAGTTCTCCTCCTCCACCTGCTCTTCGACGTACCACTGCAGCAGCGCCTGCGCCGCGTAGTCCTTCTCGCTCACTGCCAGGTCATAAATCCGGTAGATCGACGCCGTCACGCCGCGCTCGTGTTCCAGCACGCGCTCGAAGACCTGCAGCAGCGACGAGAACGACGACTCCGGCTGCCCGATCGCCCCGAGCACGATCTTCCCGTCGCGCTCCGCCATGTAGTCGATGAGCTTCGTCGCGTGGCCCAGCTCCTCCTGCCACTGCAGCCGCAGCCAGTGTGCGGAGCCCGACAGGTTCTGCGTGTCCGCCCACGCTGACATCGCCAGGTACGCGTACGCCGACGACAGCTCGTCGTTGATCTGCTGGTTCAGGGCGTCGGTGATCTTCGCCGAAAGCTGAGGCATGGTCGCTCCTCCTCGCCTACAGTGCGTTACAAGCGCAGCGTATCAAATCAGCCGATGACCCGGCGGCGCGATTCGCCGAATTCGAGCTAATCGCCACCGCGCAGCCGGCGTGTGGATGGCCGGCGAGCGGACCCCAACGACCAATCCCCAACGACCAACGACGACTTCATGGGCATTGTCCCGTCGGCGAGATGAGCTGCACCACCATGAGCTGGTCTCCCGCGTTCACCGCCCCGTCCTTGTTGATGTCGAAGCTCACCAGCCGCAGCGACGGTGATGGCTCGCGCAGGATCTCCAGCACAAGCAGTAATTGGTCGCCCGCGTTCACCACCCGGTCATTGTTGAGCGATACCGCCTCGCACCCGTCCTTCGTGAGCCCGGCCGTCGGCGAGCCGTCCAGGTCCCCGTCCGTGTCCGCCACCGACGGACTTGTGTTGTACCCGCACACCTCCACCCGCTCCGACAGCCGGTCGCCGTCCGCGTCCGACGTGGATCCGCATGCCGCCGCCGAGGGCTTGCTCGCCGGGCTCGACGGATCTGTCCCCAGCGCGCACTCCACGCCGTCCAGCACCCGGTCCCCGTCGCTGTCGCGGTTCGCCGGGTCCAGCGCGGCCGACCCGTTGCATCCGGCCGGTTCCACCGCGTCCGCGACGCCGTCGTTGTCGTCGTCCGTGTCGCACGCGTCGCCGGCCGGGTCGCTGTTCGGCCATGTGCGGTCGTCCTGCGTCGAGGGCGGCGTCTGGTCGATGAAGTTGCCGTCCGCGTTCTCCTGCCCCGGGTTCGCGATCGACGGACAGTTGTCCTGCGCGTCCAGCCAGCCGTCGCCATCAGGATCGAGCAAGGCTCCGTGGCACGTACCGCTCCCGCTGTCCGTAAACAACGATCCGGCCGCCGGCAGGAACGCGAAGTCGTAGCCCGCCGGCTGCAGCGTCATCTGCAGCACCCCGTACGACGTGCTGTCGCGCACCTCGCTGTTTGGCTCTGGCACCGGGTCGAACCCGTAGTGGCTCTTCCCGCCCGTACCCACGACGAACTCGCGTATCCCGTACGCCGCGTCGGCCGCGCCCGTGGCCGTCTGCGGCGCGAACCGCTCGTAGTCGTGGTCGTGGCCCACCAGCACCACGTCCGCGCCATAGTCATACAGCGCCTGCCACAGCGCCTGGTACGTCGTGCTGCTGCCGTGCGCCGCGCTCGAGCTGAACCGCGCGTGGTGCCAGTACGCCAGGGTGCAGGCCGCCGGGTGCGTCGCCAGGTCGTCCCGCAGCCACTGCTCCTGCGTCGAGCCCCCACCGCACCCGCCCACGGCCGAGCAGTTGCTGTTCAGCGCGATCACGTGCCACGTCCCCAGGTCGTAGCTGTAGTAGCCCTTGGATGGATCGCCCGCGGCGGCGCCGAAGTAACCGTAGTACCCGCTCGCCCCCGGCGTGCCGTACTCGTGGTTCCCCACCGAAGGCATCGTGCGCGACTTGTGCCGCCCCCACGTCGGGTCATAACACGTGCTGAACTCCAGCGGCGACCCCGTCTCGTACGCGTTGTCGCCCAGCGTCAGCACCGTGCCGGCAAGGGTGTCCAGCAGGTCGGCCGTCGCCTCGTCCCCCGTCGATGCGCAGGATGCGATATCCCCCGCGGCGAGGATGACGGGATCGCTGCCGGCGGGCGGTGGTGCCTCGTACGCGCCGATGGTGGGAGCGGCCGGACTGCGTGGAGTCCCCACGGCGTCGAAGGGATCCGAGTGCTGACCCGTCCCGCGCCCGATGGCAAGCGATCCCGGGAGAGGCGTGAACAGGCCAGCCGCAGGATCCTCGAGGAGCGGGTGCGTGTCCACGTCGTTCAGCCCATAACCGATCGCCCGGAGGTCGTCGAGCGTCCAGTAGATGTCTTCAGGTTGAAGCCCGTTGCCGACGAGGGGCGCGCCAGCCGTATGAAACAAATTGAAGTCGACGAACGCCTGCTGCTGCAGCGTGCCCGCTTCGAATAACATACCGCCGATGGACGGCTCCTCGAAGATGTTGTTGGCGATGATGGAGTTGATGTCGTCCGCGGCCGTCATGCGTATGCCGACGCCGTTCTTCAGCGAGGCGGTCTGGTAACCGGCCTCGACGATCGTGTTGTGCACGATCGTCGAGCTTCCGGAGCGCGTGCTGGTGATCCCGCTGCCCATGGAGCGATACACGACGTTGTTCGCGATCCGCACTCCCTGGGGTGTGAAGTCGATGATGAATCCGTTGCCGTCGCGCAAGGTGGCATCGTACTGGTACGCCGCGTAGTTCCGGTCGGCGACGGTGTTTGCTCCGGCGGAGTGGATGCTGATCGCCGACGCGCCCGGGAACTGCATCGTCTCCGCATAGTAGCCACCGTACTCGACGTAGTTCTCCGTGATCCGGTTCCCGCCACCCGCCCCATACGTAGCGATGTGGTGACGGCCGGAGTACCGCACGTCGTTGCCTTCCACGAGGTTGTTTCGGGCCCCGGCGGTCAGCCGGATGCCTTCGCGGAACGTCTGCGTCACATGATTGGCGCGGATGGTGCTGTCCTCGTAGCTGAAGTCGTCGATCTCCCTCTTGTCACCCCGGATCGCGTCGAGGACGTGGTGGATCGTGTTGTCTTCCACGAGAACGCGTGACGAGCTGTTGCGGAGGCGGATGCCGACCGTATGTAGCGACACCTCGTTTCCCACAAGCGTAATGTCCGACGACGACGTGACGTCGATCCCGGCGGAGAAGTACTCGATCTCCCATGATGGCGCGCCAACCGGACTCTGGAACTGCGAGTACGTCGCGTACTTCTGGGCGACCTTGACGGAGCGTGTCGACCAGGCCTCATCAGGATCGATGACGACCGAAGGATCGTCGACGACGACGTCGGGCATGTCTAGCCATTCGGCGGGCAGGGTCTTCGACCCGGTGATCGTCAGCCCTTCGACCCAGACCCACGTGCTGGCCGTGATATCGATCCGGTCGACGACAACAGCGCCGGCGCCGAAGCGCTCGATACGTACGATCGACTGGAGTGTGCCCGTTTCGGTCACGGCGATCGTCCCCTCGCCGCGGTAGTCGCCCGGCACTACTCGGATCGTGTCGCCCGCGTCCGCCAGCTGGAGAGCGGCCGTAATCGTCCGAAGGGGATCCGTCGCCGAACCCGATCCGCCGTCGTCACCGGTTTGCACGTCGACATAGAGGACGTCGCCTTCTCCACCGGAGGCGTTGGCGGCGCTACCGATGCGGGCGGAGGCGGGCGGGACGACGTGCGGGCCGCCGTCCTCGAAGAAGGAGCATGCGGCGGCGAATACAGCGACGGAGACGGTGAGGGCCGGAACAAAAGGCCTCATAGATGTATATTCGGCTCCTGCGCTCCCCTCTTGGCGTCCGCCTCCGCCGCGGGCGTGAACCCCGACAACCATGGAGGCTTCACCGGACGCAGTCCACCTTCAGAACTCCACTCGACGACCCCTAACGCCCAACGACTAACGACTAACGACCAACCCCCAACCCTACGGACACTGACCGCTCGGCGAGATGAACAACAGCATCAGCAGTTGGTCGCCCGCATTCACCGCGCCGTCCTTGTTCAGGTCGAAGCTCACCAGCCGCAGTGACGGCGTCGTTTCGCGCAGGATCTCCTGCACAAGCAAGAGCTGGTCGCCCGCGTTCACCACCCGGTCGTTGTTCAGCGACGCCACTTCGCACCCGTCTTTCGTCAGTCCCGTCGTTGGGAAGCCGTCCAGGTCGTTATCTGTGTCCGTGTCGTTCGGGTTGCTGTTGTAGTTGCACACCTCGATGCGGTCCTGGATGCGGTCCGCGTCCGTGTCGCCCGCTGGCCCGCACGACGAAAGCGCCGGCTTCGACGCCGCGCTCGCGGGGTTCGTACCAAAGGTGCACTCCGGGCCGTCCAGAAAGCGGTCGCCGTCGCTGTCGCGCACCAGCGCGTTCAACGGCCCCGACCCGTTGCATCCCGCCGCCTCCGCCGCGTCCGAGAGCCCGTCGTTGTCATCGTCCGCGTCGCAGGCGTCGCCCGGCACGTCGCTGTTCGCCCATGTCCGGTCGTCCTGCGTCGAAGGCGGCGTCTGGTCGATGAAGTTCGCGTCGCTGTTCTCCTGCCCCGCGTTCGCCACCGACGGACAGTTGTCGTTGGCGTCGACCACCCCGTCGCCATCCGTATCGCCCCCGCCCAGGAACGGCGCGATCGAGTACGTCAGCGGCGTCAGTGCCTGCGACGAGAGCGCCTGCGCCGCCGCCACCGCCGTCGCCCCGCTGCCGTACGGCGCCTTGAAGTACATGAACCGCATGCTGTTCAGGTACGTCGTCCCCCCGGTCCCTGGGTCCGTGTTAGGGATCTGCGGCGATCCGCTCGGATTGACGTACGCCCCGCTCGACCCGTACGCGAAGGCATCGCCGGTGCACTGTGTCACCGGTGGCGACGAATCGTCGAGGTAGTAGTTCGTGTAGTTGAACCCGCTCCAGTTCGTCGAGACGAGCGCCGCGTGCACCACCGCCCCCTGCGCCCCGTTCACCATCTCCCACGTCGCCGCGCCCGCCACCGGCGTTTCCGGCACGCCGTCGATGGTGAAGCCGCCCGTGTTCAGGTCGTTGTAGTACGTCATCCCGCTCGCCGCCGGCGAGTAGTCGAAGAAGTCCATCACGCTCGGGATCGTGTGTACGCGCAGGAACGTGCGGATGTCCTGCCGCTCGGCGTAGAACACGTGCTCCCGTTGCGTCAGCGGCCCGCTGTTCGCCCCCACGTACGACCGGATCGCCCGCACCGGCCCGGTCTTGTTCACGACGAACGCGCCTTCGGCGTCGTTGAACGTATCCTCCGTTCGCACGCAGTTGCCGGGCGCGAACATCGGCTTGTGCCGGTCCAGGATGTCCACGCCCGTTGCCGCGCCCGCCGTCACGAACAGCTCGTCGTCCTGCCACCGGTCGCCGAAGTGATACGAGTACGCCGATGAGAACGCCAGCGAGTTCTCGGGGTTCGGTCCGTCCGAGAGCTGATACGTCGTCTTGTAGTCTCCCGAGTCCAGCAGGAAGTTGTAGACGACGTACGCCGTCCCCGCCCCCGGGTCCAGCGCCCCCGCCTGCCGCCACAGGTACACCCAGCCCGTCTGCCCTGGGTGCAGTGGGTCGCTCACCGTCACTTCCACACCCGTCCCGCTCACCACCCCCGCCGGCTCTGAGAACGACGGCGCCTGCCCGCCCGCGTCCTTCGCCATGAATACGATCTCGTCGTTGCTGTCGATGTTCGTGTTGCTGTCCGCCCCGGCCCACGTGTTCGCGTCGGTGTATTGCAGCGTGGTCACGCCCGAGGGCGTGTTGTTGTAGATGACGCCGAAGTCTTTCGTGTCGCGCTCGTCCACCTGCACCGGGATCTGCACCCAGCCCGATCCGTCGTGCTGGAACGCCACCAGCAGGTTCGGCGCGAACCCCGTCAGCGAAGGCACGTCCGCCCCCGTCAGCACCACCGGGTCCTCCACCCGCGTCAGCGTGCTCGCCGCCAGCGCGGGCGCAGCCGAGCGCGCCGCAACGACAGAGAGTGTGGTGACCACCACCATCGCCAGGATCAGCGGAAAGAGGGACGACGCCGGCAAGCACCCGCGGAGCTTTTCGAAAAGTCGCCGTGGCGATAGCTCCGCCCGGTCGCGCTGTCGCGACGCCGGCCCGCGATCAACCGCCGTAGGGGCGCAGCCTGCTGCGCCCAACCGCCCGCCGAACAGAGACAGGAGTCGCATCGAGAGAGCCCCTCACCCGAGGGGCGCCAGCCCCCCAACCACAGCCGCGCGCGGGGCCCACCCGGAGAGCCGCACCCGCACACCAGCCGCGCGCTCCCCCGAACGTGCGCCCATACTACACCGCCCCACCACACCCGGTCACCCCGCCGTCAAGACGCCCGCTGTTAGTACGGTTGCAGAGTTTGAAAGACCTCGTACACGAGCCGTAGGTCGCGCTCGATCTCGTCGGAGCCTCGCCCGCCGTGGAGGATATGAACGTCGGCCTCGAAGACCACCACTCCGTCGGTGAAGGCCACATGCAGGTAATGAGCCAGGCCCTCACCGCCCCCCTCATCCCAGATCACTCCAGCCAGCGAGCCGAAGGTCGTGTTTGGCGATTGCAGGTGTTCTTCCACCGCGGGCAGGGAACCAGACTCACGCGTCACGACTCCGCGAGCACTAAAAGAGCACCAGATTCCTCCCGCAGGACGTTCGCCGCTGACGACGGCGTCGGCGAACGGTTTGTCCATGAGCGAAAACGCTCCACCTTGCGGGCGGATGTCCGAGTACCAATCTCCCGGAATCGCGATCGCGAACCTGAAGAGGCGATTGTCCACAATCTTCCAGCCCGCTGGGATTGACCTGCTGAGCTCCTCGATGTCCGGCAGCTCATCCGGAGACGGCGTCTTGATCATCCCCGGCGTCGGCTCGCTGCCAGAAAACCTGCATGAAAGGGGCGGAAGGTTGGGATCAGGACGCTCGTCCGATTTCGCTTGGCACGTGGGCAACTTGTTGAAGTCGGGCGGATAGTTCGCTGCCACATCCGTCGGATAACCGGCGAACGGGAGCGGTGTGAGCTTGGTGAAATCAACGATCCCTGGGTGCCTCGTCGGCGTCGCCTCCACGACTGTACCCGTGGATGTAGCCGCCGACCGCCCTGCGTCCGACCCACACGTCGGTGCGAGAGCGAGGATCCCCACGGTAACCAGCAGACCTTGAAGCTCTGGCCGGTGCATTCCACCGAATATCGCATAAGGGGTATCGGCAATCAATGGGCCATGCGGCCCAGGAGGTCACACCACCACCGGCTCCCGCTTCGTAAACGTATACAGCCCCGCCGGACGGTGCGCCCCCTCCATCCGCGTCCCACCCGCCGCCTTGATGATCCCCAGCGACAGCATCCGACGCCGGAAGTTCCGCTTGTCCAGCGGCCGGTCCAGGATCGCCTCGTACACCTGCTGCAGCTCGCTCAGCGTGAACGTCCGTGGCAGCAGGCTGTACGCCACGTTCGTATAGTCCAGCTTCGCCCGCAGCCGCCGGATCGCGTACTCCACCACACGATTGTTGTCGAACGCCAGCGCCGGCAGCGTGTGCGCGTTGTGCCACGCCGGCTGCCACGTCTCACTCTCCCGCAGCCGCACCTGCTCGTGCTGCACCAGCGCAAAGTACGTGACGGCGATCCCCCGTGCGCTGCTCCCCCTCTCCACGTCGTGGAGAGGGGGCTGGGGG
>CAYJMG010000051.1:0-5520 GCA_964371355.1 uncultured Dehalococcoidia bacterium | reverse complement strand
CCCCGCCCCCCCCCCCCCCCCCCGCGCGGGGGGGGGGGGGGGGGGGGGGGGGGCGCCCCCCCCCCCCCCGCCCGGCGCGCCGCCCCCGCATCCTTGCCACCGCGGCCTCTCCCACGATCCCCAGAAGACCTCTGTGCCCTCTGTGTCTCGGTGGTGACCCCAACCCCCCGCGACAGCTCCCCGAACGTGTACAGCTGCTCCAGGTACACATCCTGCACCCCCGTCTCCTCCAGCAGCTTCCGGGCCGCCGCCCGGTCCAGCGACTCCTCCGCCGGCAACAGCCCCCCCGGCAGCGCCCAGTACTCCGCGAACGGCTCCCCGCTCCGCCGGATCAGCAGCACACAGAGGTCATCCTCGATGACCGTCAGGATCACCACCACCACAGCCGTAATAGCGTTAGTCACGCCGTGAGTGTAGAAGCGGGACGTGAGAAGTGGGAAGTGAGAAGTGAGAACGAAGCCGGAAATGCGGGATGCGAAACGAGAGGGGCCTCTCACCTCCCACTTCCAGCGTCTCACTTCTGAAGGCTACCGCCGGTCGTTCTTCGCTTCCTCGTGCAGACCCTCGAACACGTTCCAGATCAGCCCCACGAGCGCAAACACCCCCACGCCCGTTAGCAGCGGGAGCAACACGATGTCCCAGGACCCAAACATGATTACACCGGAATTGGTGCGGGGAGCGCCGTTCCTTGCAGTGACCACGCCGTCGCGCGTTCGATGCGCACCTCGACCAGCTCGCCGATCTGCGCCGCGCCTTCGAAGTGTACCAGCTTGCCCGCCCGGTTTCGCCCGCTCCACCGCCCTTCGCGACGGTTCTCGACAAGCACGTCCTGCACGCTGTCAAGAAACCGCGCGTTGATCTCGGACGACACCCGCGCTTCCAGCTGCTCGATCGCGTGCAACCGCTCCTGCTTCACCTCGTCCGGCACGTCGTCCGCCATCGTCCGGTGCGCGATCGTCCCCGGCCGCGGCGAGTACGCCGCCACGTGCACCTTGTCGAACCGTAGCCGTGCCAGCAGGTCGTACGTGTTGCCGAACTCACGCTCCGTCTCCCCGCAGAACCCGACGATCACGTCCGTCACCATCGCCGCCTCCGGGATCCGCGACCGCACCAGCTCGAACTTCTCGACGTACTCCGCCAGCGTGTACCCGCGCCGCATCCGCGCCAGCACCGCGTCGTCGCCCGACTGCACCGGGATGTTGAAGTTCTCGCACACCTTCGGCAGCTCCGCGACCGCGTCCACGATCCGCGCCGTCATGTCCTTCGGGTACGACGTCAAGAACCGGATCCGCGCCAGCCCCGGCACCTCATGCAGCTCCCGCATCAGATCCCCGAGGTCTGGACGTGAGACGCGCGAAGTGAGAGGTGAGATCTCGCCGCCTGTGTGTGCCTCCTCCCCCTCTCCACGTCGTGGAGAGGGGGCCGGGGGGTGAGGTGCAGTGATAGCGCCGGAACTCACATTAAGAAGTTCAATCTCCGAGCCACGCTCTCCCACTTCCCACGTCTCACCTCTCACATCTCTGTCGAGGCCGTACGCCTCGACCGTCTGTCCCAGCAGCGTCACCTCGCGCACCCCGCGCGCGCAGTAGTGCTCGACCTCCCGCTTGATGTCCGCGATCGTGCGCGAGCGCTCCCGTCCGCGCCGGTACGGCACGATGCAGTACGTGCAGAACTTGTCGCACCCGTGTACCACCGGCACGAACGCCGTCACGCTGTCCGGCACGGCGAACGTCGTCGGCCAGAACTCCCCGCCCGTATCCTCGACCCCCGCCAGCGCCATGATCGGCGAGAACTGCTGCGGCCGCGCCCACGCCTCCACGTACGGGAACCGCCGCGACAGCTCCTCGTGCTTCGGCCCCACCATGCACCCCATCACGGCGAGCTTGAACTCCCGCCCGCGCGCCCGCTGCTTCCTCAGCTTCCCCAAAAGCCCGATCGCCCGGTCCTCCGCGTGCTCCCGCACCGAGCACGTGTTCAGCACCACCAGGTCCGCCTCCTCCGGCGACCCCACCTCCGCCAGCCCCGCGCGCTCCAGCCCCGCCGCCAACTTCCGCGAGTCAGCGACGTTCATCTGACACCCCACCGTCCAAATGTGGTACTTCATCCCGCCATTCTACCGGCCAACCACCACCGCAGCGCGTCGCCGGCCAGCCACCACCGCAGCGCGGGCTTTCAGCCCGCGCGTTCCCCCACAACAACGCACTCGCAGCCGGGTATGCGCAGCGCGGACCCTCCCGAAGAGTCGCCGCATGAGACAGCCCGCGCAGGTTCCCGTGTCGATGCGTGGCCCGCACCAGTACCCGCGCAGCTTCAGCTGCGCCCGGAGCTGATCTGCTCTCCCCTTGCACACTCCGCACGAGTAGCCGCTGCGGCACACCACCACATCCAAGAGTCACAGAACTCGCCCGCCCCGCCGCCAACTTCCGCGAGTCAGCGACGTTCATCTGACACCCCACCGTCTAGATGTGGTACTTCATGCGGTCATTCTACGGGTAGCTAGGTGAGGTCCGACCCGTCTGGCCGGAGGACTGTAACGTCCACTGAATAGCCCCGTTCTTGAGCGATCCAGACAGCCTCGAATTCGTACCCGCCTGCAACGAACCGGGTGTGACTAGCCGCATGGCTTCGTGAAAGCTGGGCCTCTACGAATTCCTCGTCTTGTGCGATGTCCGCAATGATGTCGTGGATGTCAGCCCAAACAGAGCTCAGCTTCCCGACACGAACGTAGCCCGTCGGATTTGAGATCCGGACTTCGCGGAGTCCATTACGCGGCTCGGGAAGCTCAGCGCGCTGCTGCTTCCGCAAGAGCTCTTCTAAGCGTACGGCGGATCTCACTTCTCTGGCGTGTGTGGCCATCTTGACAGCCTCGCGAATCACCGTGACCATGCCTAGGACTCGCTCAGATCCTGTAGTTCGACTCGCGAACTCACCGTCAATGATGGCCGCGATCTCGTCGATCAGACCCCGCACATCGGTCTTTGTGCCAAGCACGATCGCTCGGACAATAAGGCCCGCTACGGCACTGCTGATCTCGGGCGCGAATCCAGCCAAGAAAGAGCGGCTGAGTTCATCGATGAACGCGCCTATCGCCTTGATGGTAAGGAACGCGACGATGGGAAATGCGACGAGGAGAGGAAAGGTCAGCCAATCAGGCATGGGCGTTCCCCCTCTGCCTGATGGTCGAGGCCGTTGCTCGGCGCGCCTCAACCTGCGCCGCACCCGCGGCCAGACGGCCATCTTCGGTTAACCGATACATCCGTCGCCGCGGACTCTTGTCCGGCTGCTCCCAGCGCGACGAAAGCAGTCCTCCCGCTTCCAACCGTCGGAGTGCCGGGAACATCGTGCCCCACGACAGGCTGCGGTCGAACAACTCTCGGAACGTCCGCTGGAGCTCGTAGCCCCACGTCTCGTCCTCACGCGACTTCACCGACGCGGCGAGGATCGAGATGAGTAAGTCCTTCTCCGTGCGATTCAAGCCCTCGGGCCTACCCTTCACCATCTCGCGCCTCCGACCTCATTACTTTCGAGCTATATCGAAAGATACGCCGACAGAACGACCCTGTCAAGCCCCTTCGCCGCTTGAGTTCGGGTTATTTCCCCCGCGCAGCCATCGGCAGCGCGCTAGCCGCCCCCACCACAAACCCGAACAACACCACCGTCCCCGCCTGCGCGTCCGACGGCTTCGTCGTCATATCCCACACGACCGCCACCAGAGCCAGCGCGAACGCGTCCAACGTCCCCCACAGCACCGGGTCCGCCGCCCCGCCGCGCATCGACTCGATGGACGACGCCGCTGGCTTGCAGTGTCATACGCATCAACGCAAACTTGACCGGTCACCCGTCTCAAATGCGGTCGTTCACACGGATGAGAGGTGAGGCGCCCTGACGATCCGGGACGAAAGCGGCGGCACTATGGAGCCAATCGCGGCACGGCACGACGCCGTGATCGATAGCCTCACGGAGGCAGCCCGCGCCGACCAGCGGGTGATAGCCGCCTGGCTGCAGGGCAGCCGCGCCGATGGCTCCGCCGACGCGTTCTCGGATATCGACTACTACGTCGCGGTTGAGGACGAGGCCTTCAACGCGTTCGACAAGCTCGAGTTCATCAGTCAGGTCGCCCCGGTGCTCGTGCACACCGAGTTGTTTGGCCAGTACGGCATCGCTTGTCTGCTGGAAGGACCGGTCAAGCTGGACTTCTTCGTGGAACGGGCTTCCACCGCTCCTCAGCTTCCGCGGCCAGCCGTTCATCTCCTCGTGGAAAAGATGCCCGTCATGCTCAAGACGGGATGGGAGCCCTCGCGCCAGGATGTCGCCAGGCAGGTGGATTCGATCATCCGCACGACGCTCCAGGGCGCAAGCTGGCCGGTCCGCCTGCTGCGCCGGGGCCAGTGGATGACGCACGCGTTCTCAGAGTTGACCCTCATCCACAGCGTGATCGTGCCCCTGATGCTCGTGCAGCACGACACCCGCGCGTTTCACCGAAACGCGATGACCCGCGAGCGTCTCCTCACCGGCGAACAACGCACGCAAGTCGATGCGCTCGCTCACGAGGTGCTGACGGCGCTCGCCACTAGGTCACCCGAGGCCAGCCTGCAGGCGCACTTGCGCATCGTCGACGCAATGGGACAGGCGGGACGAACGGCCTGCGCTGCCTTTGACCTGGAGTTTCCTGAAGCTGCCGAGCGCGAGGCCCGCCGCCTGTACGAGCGCGAATGGCCCGGTCTGAAGTAGCGCAGCGCGCGGCTACTCTCGCGCCGCTATCGGCAACACGCTGGCCGCCCCCACCACAAACCCCAGCACCACCACCGCGCCCGCCTGCGCGTCGCCGGGCTTCGTCGTCATGTTCCACAGCACGGCCAGCAGCCCTCCCGTGAACGCCAGCATCGTGCCCCACAGCACCGGGTCCGTGGTCAACCGCCGCAGCTCCGGCGTCGCCGCGCCGTCCGGCGCCGCGTCCGCTGCCTTGCGGATCGCCGCCAGCCGCGGCGTGATCAGCAGAGCGCCGCCCGCGCCCATCACCACCAGCGCGATCAGCGACGTGTTGATCCAGCCGGTGCCCCAGCCCATGTCATACTCCTGCACCAGGTACGCGCCCGCCACCAGCACCACCAGCGACGCCACCGGGAACGCCCGGTCCACCCACACCGCCGCGGCCGCCCACGACCGCAGCTCCTGCGCCGTGCCGACTCGCCGCAACATGATCAGCGCGACCCACGCCGCCGACGCCGCCCCCGCAATGCCAAACACCCCGATGATGTGAAAGAACAACCCCCACTCATAGTTCGTCGGCATCGCGTCCCCCTAAGCCTTGTCCTTTGTCCCTGACTGTCCCGCTGGTCGTCGCGCTTCAACAGCGCTAGATTCGCGCCGCCATGCCCACTGACACACTGGCCCACTGACACACTGGCCCACTGACACACTGACACACTGAGCCACTGACACACTGACACACTGACACACTGACGCACTGACGCACTGACGCACTGACGCACTGACGCACTGACCCCCCTACCCCCGCGG
>CAYJMG010000050.1:0-14399 GCA_964371355.1 uncultured Dehalococcoidia bacterium | reverse complement strand
AGTGCGTCAGTGCGTCAGTGCGTCAGTGCGTCAGTGCGTCAGTGCGTCAGTGCGTGGCGAGCTTAACTGTCTGAGGTGTCCGCACCAGAAGTTGTGTTCGCCGTCAGTGAGTGATTCGCCGGGGGCCGGTTAGGCGATCCTTACGCAGGCTGACACGCCGGTGGATCTGTGCAACATGATCCGAGACGCCGTGGCTTGCCACTCGACCGCGCCGAGCGGCCGAGGTCCATCCGTACGTCAGAACCTGGCGCCTAACACATAACCCCTAACACCTATAACCTTCCGGGCATGGAACTGGCGATACGGGGCGGGGCGCCGCTGCGGACGAAGCCGTGGCCGGAGTGGCCGCAGTACGACGAGCGGGAGCAGCGCAACCTGCAGCGCGCGCTGGAGGGACGGAGCTGGGGCGGCTTTCCCTCGCCCAATACGCTGGGCGGGGAGTTCGAGGAGGCGTTCGCGGCGGCGCATGGCGCGACGTTCGGCGTGACGACGACCGGCGGCACGACGGCGATCGAGATCGCGCTGCGGGCGGCCGGGCTTCAGCGCGGGGACGAGGTGCTGGTGCCGGCGCTGACGTTCTACGCGACGGCGTTCGCCGCGCTGGTGCAGGGGTTCAAGCCGGTCTTCGTCGACGTCGACCCGGAGACGTGGTGCATCGACCCGGAGCAGATCGAGGCGGCGACCACGCCGCGGACGCGGGCGATCGTGCCGGTGCACCTGGGGTCGCGCATGTGCGACATGGACCGCATCGGCGAGCTGGCGCGGAAGCACCGGCTGGTGGTGGTGGAGGACTGCGCGCACGCGCACGGGATGCGGTGGAGCGGGCGCTCCGCGGGGACGTTCGGCGACATGGGGTGTTTCAGCTTCCAGTCGTCGAAGCTGATGACGTGCGGCGAGGGCGGGATCATCATCACCGACGACCCGCACCTGGAGGACCGGTGCCGCGGCTACATGAACTCCGGCCGGACGCGCACGAAGGACCGGGCGGCGGCCGAGGGGACGATGCTGGGCTGGAACTACCGGATGACGGAGTTCCAGGCGGCCGTGCTGCTGGCGCAGCTCGAACGGCTGCCGGAGCAGGTGGCCCGGCGCGACCGTAACGTCGCGCACCTCGAACGGCGCATCGCGGAGATCGAGGGGGTCAGCACGCTGCGCAGGGACGAGCGGCAGGAGACGAAGTCCGGGTACGGCGTGGTGCTGCGATACGACGAGCGCGCGTGGAACGGGATCCCGCGCGACCGGTTCGCGCTGGCGTTGTACAAGGAGGGGATCAGGCTACACGCGGCGTTCTACACGCCGGTGTACAGCGCGCCGCTGTTCGCATGGCGGGACGCGCCGATCGAGGTGGACTATTCGCAGACGTACTGCCCTATGGCGGAGAAGGCGGCGGCGAAGGAGATGGTGTGGCTGCCACACGAGGTGTTCCTGGGCGATGAGGGGGACATCGACGACGTGTGCGACGGGATCTTGAAGCTGCGGGAGAATGTGGGGGAGCTGGGGGCGTGAGCGCGTCAGTGCGTCAGTGGCTCAGTGGCTCAGTGTGTCAGGGCGTCAGTGCGTCAGTGCGTCGGTGCTCAGTGCGTCAGTGGCGCTGTCGCATGAAGCGCTGGATGGGGTGCTACAAGATGCTTCGCTTCGCTCAGCATGACGGCATCGCTACCCTATGACCGACTGAATGGGTTCAATTTCGGACATGAGGACGGATCTATGAGCAATCTGTTTTCTATTGAGGGCAACACGGCGGTGGTGACGGGGGGGTCGCGCGGGATCGGACTGATGATCGCGCGGGGGATGGTGGAGGCGGGGGCGAACGTGTACATCTCGTCGCGGAAGGCGGAGGTGTGCGACGAGGTGGCGGCGGAGCTGTCGAAAGCCGGGCGCTGCACGTCGATCCCCGCGGATCTGGGGACGGAGGCGGGCTGCCGCTTTCTGGCCGACGAGGTCGGCAAGCGGGAGGAGCGGGTGCATATCCTGGTGAACAACGCGGGAGCGAACTGGGGCGCGCCGATGGCGGAGTTCCCGGACTCGGCATTCGACAAAGTGTTCGCGGTGAACGTGAAGGGCGTGTTCCACCTGACGCGGTTCCTCGTGCCGCTGCTGGCGAAAGCGGCGACGGATGACGACCCGGCGCGGGTGATCAACATCGGCTCGATCGACGGGCTGCAAGCGCCAGCGCTGGACACATTCTCGTACTCATCGAGCAAAGCGGCGGTACACCAACTGACGCGCGTGCTTGCGCACAAGCTGTCGGGGCAGCGGATCACGGTGAACGCGATCGCGCCGGGGCCGTTCGAGAGCAAGATGATGGCGGAGACGCTGCAGCGGTTCGGGGACTCGATCAAGGCATCGTGCCCGCTGGGTCGCATCGGGCGGCCGGACGACATGGCGGGGACGGCGATCTTCCTGTCGTCGCGGGCGGGGGCGTACCTGACGGGGACGGTGATCCCGGTGGACGGCGGGATCTCGACGCGGCACCAGTAGACTGCGGCCAAAGGCAGGCAGGCAGCGGCGCGAGGTACCGGCATGGGAGCGCGCGGTGGCGCGAGCACACCCTGGCGCGGAATCACGGCCGTGGTCGCGATCGCGGCGGCCGTGCGCGCGCCGTTGCTGCCGCTGCACGCGTACCGGTGGGGCGGCGGCACCGACACATCCGAGTACAAGCAGTGGATGGCGGCCATCCACGAGCGCGGCGTGCTCGAGGTCTTTCGCAGCACGAACACGGACTACATCGGCTATCACTGGGTGCTCTGGCTGCTGACGCTGGTCTGGGGGCGGATCGGCGACTCGTACAGCGACACGGCGCGGGGCCTGCACCTGCTGATCAAGGCGCCGCCGCTAGTGTTCGACGCGGGGCTGTTCGCAGCGGTGTACGTGGCTACGCAGTCGCTGGTGCGGGAGCGGAATGATCTCGGGGGCCGGGCGGGGGCGCTCGCGCTGGCGGCCGGCGCGGTGATCGCGCTGCACCCGGCGGCGGTGTACGACAGCGCGGTGTGGGGGCAGATCGACGCGCTGACGGCGCTGGCGATGCTGCTGCCGCTGTTCCTGGTCGCGCGGAAGCAGCACGCGGCGGCGGGGTTCGTATGGGGCGTGGGGTTTGTGATGAAGCCGCAGCCTATCGTGATCGCGCCGCTGCTGGCGGTACTGGCGTTCGACCGGGGCGACTGGCGGGGGCTGGCGCGGCTGACTGCGGGCGGGCTGGCGGCGGGGTTGCTGGTGACGGCGCCGTGGATCGCACACGGCGACCTGCGGCGGATCGGCGGGATCTACAAGGCGCTGGCGTACGAGGATCTCGGCCGGCTGTCGGGCAACTCGTGGAACCTGTGGTGGTTCCGCGACGTGGCGGCGGACGCGCGGCCGGGCGACCGCCTCATCAGCGGGCTGCCGTTGACGTACCGGACGGCGGGGACGGCGCTGACGGGCGCGGCGGGGCTGCTGGCGCTGGCGTACGCGTGGTCGCGGCCGGGGCTGACGCGGGCGCTCGTGGCCGGCGCGTACGTGGTGTTCGCGTTCTACATGCTGTCGACGTCGTCGCACGACCGATACCTGTACCCGCTGTTCGCGCTGCTGTTGCCGGTTCTGGCGACCGACCGCCGGTGGCTGTGGATGTACGCGCCGCTCTCGGTAACGTTCACGCTGACGCTGGTGATCTCGGCGCCACCGTCGGAGGGCTGGGCGCACGGCTGGCTGGAGTCGCCGCTGTCGCTGGCGGGGGCGGCGGTGAACCTGGCGCTGTTCGGGGCGTTCACGGCCGTACTGGTGCGGGAGGTGGGGCCGGAGCTGCGGGAGATGGCTGTTCAGCGAACCTGGGACGCCGCTGACGCGCGATGAATGGTCCTCTTGACAGCTTCCGGCTTATGTGGCACATTTGTGGCACATGACGACGAAGTTGGCCGACCGGGAACTGGCTCGTGCGCTGGCGCGCCGAGATCCAAACGCATTCCTGCCGTTCGCGCGGCTCCTGGTCGACTACGTCCAGGAGCTCAATCACAAGGCGGGCGTCCCGGAGGAAGTCGCCGCGGTGCTTCAGGCCAGCGTCGTGCAAAGTGGCTTTCCGGTGCTCCTTCGCGTACAGGCGGGCGACGATGCCCATGCTGCAGGCGTCCTTCGTCAGATATGGGCCGGACAGATGCGGGCCCTCGGTATGGATCCGGGTGACCTCGGCGCAGGCGATGCCGTAGAGCGGACGCCACCGGGCCCGGCCGGCGAGCCCTCGTCTCTATCAGACAGCTACGCGATGTTCGTGTGGGCGATCGCCAACCAGCAGCGCGACCAGCACGCGCGAGCGCGCGGGCGTTCGGCGATCCAGCGGCTCATGGTGCGCCTCGATCTCAGCTTCGATGACGTGGGGCGGATGATGGGGGTTTCTGGCGAGACCGTACGCCGCTGGCAGCGTGGCACGGTGAACATTCCGAGCGGACATCTGGCGACACTGGATCTGGATGACTCAGCGCTCTCCAGGCTGGAGCAGCTATTCGAAGCGGACCGCATCGCCTCGGTGATTCGCAGGCCAGCCGAACTCTTCGGCGGCAAACGGGCGCTCGACGAGATCCTGCAAGGTCATTTGCCGGAGGTCACGGAACGCTACGACGCGGCGCTGCAGTATCAGATGTGATGCCTGTTCTCATTCAGCACGAACACGAGCCGTTGTATCGCGTCGTGCGAGCGGGGTGGCAAGAACCGCTGGACACATCTTACGGGCGAGCGAGGGGCGGGAGGTGGAACGCGCCGGGGTCCTATGATGTGCTCTACACGGCGTGCAGCAGGCGAGTCGCGCGGTTTGTCGCGCTCGACATCTTCAGGATGGCCGCCGTCACGCTGGAAGATCTGATGCCTGCCACACGTCCAGCCCTCGCCGAGATCGCCTGGCAAGGCCCCGTCGTCGATGCGATGAGCGAGCATGGTCTCGAGGTAGCCGGATTGCCGCTTCACTATCCCAGGGCGATCGGCCACGAGACAACTCAGGCGCTCGCCAGACACTGGCATGACGATGGAAACGAGGGCGTTGCGTGTCGAAGCGCATCCGTCGCTCGCGCGGGACTGGAGGAATGGACAGAGCCGCATGAGCCGTGGAGCGAACTGGCGATCTTCATCGCGAACGCGGGCATGCAGCCGGCGCTCTTGCGATTGGACCAGCGACTCGACTGGTTGATGGCCGATTCGGGCGGTGCGGGTGCGGTACAAGGTGAAACAGGTGGCTGAGCGCCGCACGATCGAAGTCGACCTGAGGGCGGCCGAGGACGGAGGGTGGACTGCGACGGTGACTGTGGTCGAGGGGACGGCGTCGACTCGGCACAGGGTGCGGATCGCGGCGGGCGAACTGGAACGGCTGGCACCGGGCGCGACGGCGGAGGCGCTGGTGCGGGCGTCGTTCGCGTTCCTGCTGGAGCGGGAGCCGAAGGAGTCGATCCTGCGGGAGTTCGAGATCGGGGTGATCGGGCGGCACTTCCCGGAGTACGAGCGGGAGATGCTCGGGCTGCTGGAGCGTGAAGGAGACGGCTGATTTCAGTTACACTCCTGGCATGAAGAGTGAGAAACAGCAGGCGCTTGAGCTGATCGACCGACTGCCGGAGGATGTCTCGACCGAGACGATCCTCTCGGAACTCCAGTTCAGGGCTTTGATGCTGAAGCGTGGAGCCGAGGCCGAGCGCGACGAGAATATTATTTCCCACGAAGAAGCAAAGCAGCGGCTTTCGAAGTGGCTCACCTCACCTGGCACGTAGCCGCCTGGGACGATCTGGATACAATCGCCGAGTTCATCGCGCGCCGATCGCCTGGCTACGCCCCCCTCTTTTGTGCGACGCATCGTCGCAGCCGCGGAACGGCTTCGCGACTTCCCGCTATCCGGACGTGAGGTTCCCGAGATTGGCGACGAGACCTACCGCGAGGTCATCTTCCAGAACTACCGCATCGTGTACCGCCCGCTCAAGGACCGCGTCATTGTGATCGGCGTAATTCACGCGGCGATGGACATGATGCAGCAGGCCCGGGCCCGCGAGTGGGACGTTACGTGAGGACGCGGCATGCGCACCGGCGTCTGATTGGATATACTCCCCGCCATGATGCGCGGAACGCCAGCCCCCATCGCAAACACGACACTCCTGCTCGTGATCCGGGCATACTCGCGCCTCCGTAGAAGCTAGCCTTCTCCCCCACGCATCTCTCACCGACAACGAAGACGAGACGGATCGGCCCTCCCGCGTGGACGCGGAGTGGCCCTTCGAGTCTCTGTTAAGCTGACCTCAGGAGGCCCTATGACGACCGACTGGCGAGAAAAAGAGGCGAAGTACTTCATGCGCACCGGAAAGCGCATGGACCTGCTGGCCGTGCGTGGCGAAGGCACGCGAATCTGGGACGACGCGGGCAAGGAGTACCTCGACTTCTTCGGTGGGCCGGCGACCATTAGTCTTGGCCACTGCCACCCGGTGATCACGGACGCGCTCATTGACCAGGCGCAGCAGCTCGTGCACGTATCGAACCAGTTCTACTCGCTGCCGCAGCTCAAGCTGGCGGAGCTGCTGATCGAGCACTCGTGCTTCGACCGCGTGTACTTCATGAACAGCGGGGCGGAGGCGAACGAGGGCGCGTTGAAGCTGGCGCGGAAGTGGGGCAAGGAGAAGAAGGACGGCGCGTACGAGATCATCTGCGCGGAGAACGCGTTTCACGGGCGCACGCTGCAGATGATCACGGCGGGCGGGACCGAGCGGTACAAGGCGCCATTCTCGCCGCTGCCGGAAGGCTTCGTGCACGTGCCCTTCAACGACGTGGACGCGGTGAAGCGGGCGACGACGTCGAAGACGGTGGCCGTGTTCATGGAGCCGATCCAGGGCGAGGGCGGGATCAACGTCCCCGACGACAACTACTTCCCCGACCTGCGGGCCTGGTGCGACGAGCGCGGCATCCTGCTGATCCTTGACGAGGTGCAGACGGGGTGCGGACGCCTCGGCACGCTGTTCGCGTACCAGTACTTCGGCGCCGAGCCGGACCTCATGACGCTGGGCAAGGGGATCGGCGGCGGGGTGCCGCTATCGGCGTTCCTGGCGAAGGAGCACTGCGCCGTCTTCACACCAGGCGACCACGGCAGCACCTACGGCGGCGAGCCGCTGACGACGCGCGTGGGGTACGAGGTGATGACGTACATCATCGACAACGACATCCCCGCGCAGGTGGCGAAGAAGGGCGCGATCGTCGAGCGACGGCTGCACTCCCTGCAGGACCGCTTCCCGAACGTCGCGTCGGTACGCGGCGCCGGGCTGATGTGGGCGGTGCAGTTCACGTCGGATATCGGCGAGCGGATCACGAACGCGGCGCTGGCAAACGGGCTGATCCTGAACAACGTGCGGCCGAATGCCGTGCGCATCGTGCCGCCCCTGACGGTGACGGAGGAGGAGCTGGAACAGGGGCTCGCGATCCTCGAGCACGTCATTGAAGCCGACGCGGCCGCAACGGCGAAGTAGGCGCGATGTCACTGACGCTGGTGCAGGTCGTCCGGATCCCCGCGGGGGGCGTCGAGGCGTTCCAGCGGTTCGAGTCGCACGTGCTGCCGCTGATGCCGAAGCACGGCGGCGTGCTGGAGCGGCGGCTGCGGGGTGACGAGGGCCGCACGGAAGTGCACGTGATCTCGTTCCCGTCGCGAGAGGCGCTGCAGGCGTACATGGGCGACCCCGAACGGGCACGACATGTGCGGCTGCGTGAAGAGTCGGGCGCGACCTCGGAGTTGATCGAGGTTACGGACGTTGTGGACGAGCCATAATGGAACGGCCGAAGTGGCTCCGCCGAGGTTCCCCCGAGAAGACAGACACAACACCCGCGCTGCGCGACAAGGAAGAGATCCTGCTCGACGTGGCAGGACGACGCCTCCGCAGCGCAACCGATCATCGGCCGCAGCGAAAGGCTGATTATCTCTCCGCGGGACGGATGATCTTCACGAACGAGCGCCTGATCTACATCGCCTGGAAGGGCTCGGCGAAGGATCTCGGGGCGATCGAGATCACGTGGGCTACGGTGGAGACGTCCTTGCTAGTGCGCGGCCTCGCGAAGTGGACACTGGCGCCCAGGCCTTACTTCTTATACCTCTGGCTGCGGCATCCGATGTTCTTACTCCGCTTGCCACAAGGACAAGAAGTCGCCTTTCAGGTCTTGACGTTCAAAGGATGGAAGCAAGCCGTTAACCAACTCCGCATCCATCACTCTGTGCTGGACGGCATGTGGCAGCCGTAGCCGAGCGACAATTACAGAGCGGCTTTGGTGCGTGGATCGACGGGGACGGGATGGCGACGTTTTCGTGCTCGGCGTGGCACACAGCGCCCGTGAGGTACCTGTCAGCGGGTCTGCGCTCCTGACGCCGCCGCATCTACCACGGCGCGGACGTTTCCGAGGCAGCAGCTTCCCTGCGGGTTCCGTATGTCGCAGGCGCACTGTCCCGCCTGAATGCCGGCGGTGATCGCTGCCACTACGTGGCTCTCGCCCGTGGATATCTGCTCAGCCTCGATGCTCCGGCGTGTGTGGCGAAAGCAATAGCAGACGAACACGTCGAGATCGCCTGGATGTTTCTGGAACACGCGCTCGCGGAGATCTTGTTCGGTGAACCGTTGCTCGCCATCGTCGCTGTAGTACACGACGGAGCACTCCTGCGTCCGGCAGAAGCGGTACTCGGCGGGACGCACGACGGTCAGGGGGACGGACAGCAGCGCCTTGAGCGTCAGCGTATTCACGGGCTTGCCCATTTGCCGGCAAGCCGGACACGGCACAGCGGGACGCGCTGGCGCAACCTCGCAGGTGCTGGCGCCCGCTTCCGCAGGACATTGACACTGCTCGGCCACGTTCAGTCACCACGCTTTCGGGAGGGCGGCCGGTGTCGCCTTCCTTCTGAATCGTACATGGGGGGCTTGCGCCTCGCATGCCAGTGGATGAACGTCGAGCGCCTGGAGCACCGAGCGGAGCTGTCTCCTGCGGCCACTCTGCGAGAAGCTCCGCCGCTACTGGGACTCTCAAGGCAATGCAGCGGTCGCCCTGCTGGGAACCTGCCATTCGGATGCCGGCTGCGAAACGGACGGACCTTGCTTTCGCGGGCGAATCGGAACTGCTAACCCCTTACCACGCGAGCCCATACACTGCGCCCCATGAGTGATTTCGGCGCGTGGATCGAGCGGGATGGGTTGCCGGCGTTCTCGTGCGCGGCGGCGTATGCGCCAGGTGGGGAGCGCGGCGGCGCGCCGTCGTCGCCACAGGCGGTGCTGGTGGGGAATCGGTGCGTGCAGCTCTACGCCTGTAACGACGGCACGGTGGCGCTGTGGGACGAGCGGTACAGCGGGCGCTGGTTGACGTCGCCGGAGCCTGCGGGCACGGGCGTTTCGTTGGTGGCGGAAGCGGACCGCGCGACGTGGGGGACGGGGCATCCCGACTGGCCGGCTGGCGGGGCGAGTCGCACATTCGGCCCGACCTGGTTCGAGGTCGCGTGCGAGCGAGACGGCCTGCACCTTGAGCGCCTCCTAATCTGCCCGGAGGGTGAGGCGCCGTGGGTGCTCGTGCGGGTGATGCTCACCAACAAGAGCGAACGAGCGCGCGGCCTGCGGCTGATCGAGCGGTGGCGAGTGTCGCCGCTGTTCGTGAATCTCGCGCTGCGGCCGGCCGACCGCGCCGAGCAGGCGAAGACGGTGCGGTATCGCGTCGATGCCAGCGAGCGGCGGCTCGTCGCGCACGAGGAACGCGGGGCTGAGGCTGCCGAGCTGGAGGCGCTGCCGCAGCCGCAGATCTTCGGACCCGCGACGGCGATCGTGTTGGAGGCGCTGGGCGCGACACAGGGGGCCGCGACGAGCGATGGAGCGCCGCATCCGACGCTGGAGTTCGCGGCCGACCTCGACCTCGCACCGGGCGGGACCGAAACGCTGTGGTTTCGCTTCGGCGCCGACGACGATGCGACCGTGGCGGATCCGGAGGCACTGCTCACGTCGTCGATGGCGGCGCTACGGGAGCGGCTGCCGCGGGCGAGCGCGGCGGACGCGCCCGCAGCGGCGATCGAGACGGCGGCGGAAGCGGCGGCGCGCGAGTTGACGTGGCACGCGGCGATCCTGACCGGAGGCGCGTGCCGGGACGAGGTGGTTGGCGGACACGCGCTGGACCAGGGGTCGGCATATTCGTACCGGATGGGGTTCAACGGCGCCGCACGGGACCCGTTGCAGCACGCGCTGCCGCTCGTGTACTCAGAGCCGGATCTCGCGCTGTCGGTGCTGCGGAACACGTGCGCGTGGGCGACGCCCGACGGCGACATGCCGTACGCGCTCGATGGGGCGAAGCGGCCGTGGACGCAGCTCTTCGCGCCGTCCGACCAGAACCTGTGGTCGCTGTGGCTCGCGGCGGAGTACGCGGCCGCAACGGGCGACCTGGCGGCCTTCGACGCACCGCTTTCGTTTCACCCGGCGCACAAGGCCGGGGCGGTGTCGCTGAAGGAGAACCTGCGGCGGCAGTTTGCGTACTTCGTGAACGAGATCGGCGTTGGGGAGCACGGACACGTGCGCATCCGGAACGCCGACTGGAACGACGACGCGATCGGCCTTTCGGGGGTGAAGCGCCGTGACATGATCGAGCACGGAGAGTCAGTGCTGAACTCAGCGTTCGCGGCGTGGGCGCTGCCGGTGTATGCGGGGTTGTGCGAGCGGCTGGGCGATCGCGAGACGGCGTCACGCGCCCGGGCGCACGCCGAGGAGTTGCGCCGGCGGGTCGCGGACGAATGGAACGGACGCTGGTATCGCCGGGCATATGCGCCGGGCGCGGGGCCGCTAGGCGACGAGGCGTGCTGGCTGGAGGTGCAGCCGTGGGCCATCCTGTGCGGCGCCGCCGATGACGGCCGGGCGCGCGAGCTGCTGGCGAACATCGACGAGACGCTGCGGCAGGGCTCGCCGCTGGGGGCACGCGTGCGATGGCCGGTGCCGGCGAACGACGGGCTCCGCCCGCCCGGCGAGGCAACCGCTGGCGGCGTGTGGTTCTCGATCAACATGACGCTGGCGTGGGCGGCGGCGCGGCTGGCGCCGGAGATGGCGTGGGACGAGTGGCGGAAGATGTCGCTTGCCGCCCACACGCGCGCGTACCCGGGGCTCTGGGAGGGTACGCTCTCGGGGCCGGACGCGTACAACGCGCCGGAGTCGCCGCGGGCGGGTGGCACCTGGCACACGCCGGTGATCTCGATGCAGCAGTTCCCGGTGAACAACATGCACAGCCACTCGCAGCCGCTGCTGACGTACCTGCGGCTGCTGGGCGTGGAGCCTGCGACCGACGGGGCGCTGCTGGTACGTGGGGGCGGCGGTTCGTTCTCGAGCCGGACGTTCCGGGTCGATGCGGACGGGCACGGCCGGCTGACGGCGGTGGGGCAGGTGACGGTGCGGTCGGCGCACGGTGACGTGCAGGGCGGGCCCGGCGTCCTCACATGGTAAGCACGGCCTCCTGACGCGACCAGTGAACACCCTTCGACCATCGCCTACATGCCGCTGCCGCCGTCGATCTTGAGGATGGCGCCGGTGGTGTATGAGGAGGCGTCGCTGGCGAAGTAGATGGCGGCGCCGACAACCTCGTCGGGCTGGCCGCCGCGGCGCAGGGCGAAGCTCTGGGCCTGGCGCTCGAACGCGGGCATGTCCCAGGCCTTCGAGATGTCGGTGAGGAAGGGGCCGGGCATGATGCAGTTCACGCGCACCTTCGGGCCAAAGGCGTGGGCAAAAGCCTCGGTCATCGCGTTCACGCCGGCCTTCGCGGCGGAGTAGGGGATCGTCGCCGGGCCGGGGCGGATGGCGGCGGTGCTGCTGATGTTGATGATGGAGCCGCCGTCGCCGGCGGCCATGCGGGTGCCGACGAGCGCGGTGAGGCGGAACGGCCCTTTGAGGTTCACGTCGAGCACCTTGTCGTACAGCTCCTCGGTGACGCCGACAACGCGTGGGTACACGGGCGACATGCCAGCGTTGTTCACCAGGACATCGACGTGGCCGAAGCGCGCGTAGGCGGCATCGACGAGGCCGTCGAGCTCGGCCCAGTGGCCGACGTGGCAGGCGTGGGCGAGCGCCTGGCGGCCGGTCTCGGCTTCCACCTCGCGAGCGAGAGCCTCGCAGGCGTCGAGCTTGCGGCTGGCGATGACGACGTCGGCGCCGGCACGGGCGAAGCCGAGGACCATCGCGCGTCCGAGGCCGCGGCTTCCGCCGGTGACGAGCGCGACCTTTCCTGCGAGCGGCTGTTCTGGCACTTCGGCCTCCTTCTTCTCAGGGACCACAGATTCTCGCAGATTTTCGCAGATGAGTGGGGGGGCGAACCACAGATTTCACAGATTACACAGATGGGGTCGCCAGGTTGATGGAGGGCCGGCAGGATGAGGCAGATACGTGAAGCAAACAAGATCCTGTCTCCTCCGGCGACCAGGTCGCTGCCCTCAGGGGATGACAGCGGATGCCTTCAGATGCCGGTGGCGACGGCGTGGTGGCCGCGCTCGCGGATCTTTTCGGCGCGGTAGGCGAGGGCGCGGTAGGTGGCGATGGGGTCGAGAGCGGCGTTGTTGCGGCGGCGAGCCTCGGCGGTGAGGGGACGGACGTCGGTGCGGTAGGCGCGGTGCAGGATCTCCTGCGCGAGCGCGGGGTCGTTGGCGTCCTGGGCCGCGCGGAGGGCCTGCTGGTCGACGAGGAGGGCCTGGGCGAGGGCGACTTGCATCGCGTCGGTGGCCTGCATCAGATCCTCCAGCGGATCCTTCAGGTTGTTGCTCTGGTCGATCATGTACGCGAGCGGCGGCATCGCACCGTCCCCGGCGTCGAGCAGTTCCAGGAAGATGAGGAAGAGCTGGTACGGCTTGATGCTGCCGGTGGTGAGATCGTCGTCGCCGTACTTGCTGTCGTTGAAGTGGAAGCCACCGAGCCGGCTGGCCATCGCCAGGCGCGAGACGATCTGCTCGATGTTGGCGTTGGGCAGGTGGTGGCCGAGATCGACCAGGCAGAGCACGCGTTCGCCGGTGCCCTGCGCGAGGAGCAGCGACGAGGCCCAGTCGTTGACGACGGAGGAGTAGAACTGCGGCTCGTACGGCTTGTGCTCGGTGAACATGCGCCAGTCGCCGGGCATGTGCGCGTAGATGCGGCGGAGGCCGTCGAGGACGCGCTCGAACTGGGCGCGGAAGTTGGCCTGGCCGGGGAAGCTGGTGCCGTCGGCGAGCCAGACGGTGATCGCCCTCGAGCCGAGCCGCACGCCGAGATCGATGCAATAGAGATTGTGCTCGACCGCGGCGTCGCGGACGGCGGCGTCGCTGTGGCAAAGGCTGCCGAACTTGTACGTGATGGCGCCGTCGCGCGTGGTGGTAGGGTTGTCCTGGAAGGTGTTGCTGTTCATCGCGTCGAAGGCCATGGCGCGCTCGGACGCGTATTGGCGGAGGGCGTCGGGGTCGGCGGGGTCGTCCCAGGGGACGTGGAGGGAGATCGAGCGGTTAGCGCCGGTGAGGGCGTTGATGGCGGCAACGTCGTCGACCTTCTCCTCGGTGGTGCGCGGCTCGCCGCCTATGGGGAAGCGGCCGAACCGCGTGCCGCCGGTGCCGAGCGCCCACGACGGCGCGGCGGCAGAGAAGCGCGCGACCTCGGTGATGACGGTATCGGGATCGGTTTTGGTACGGGCGAGGAGTTCGCGGACGTGATCGAGATCGCGCGCGTGGGTGCGGGCGCGGGTGGTGTTTTCGGCCTCGATGCGGTCGTGGGGGATCATGGCTTCGCCAGGATTCGATCGATCAGCCCTTGATTGATGATGAACCGTTCGTCAGCGCAGTCCCACAGATCTTTGTGTGGCCTTGCTCCGTGGTAGAGACGGACGAGGACTCCTTCATTCTTGGCCGCTTCCACTGCGGGGATGAAGTCGCTATCCCCGGCGAGCAGGAACGCATGTGTGATCTGACGCTTACCGCTGAGAAGCGCCAGATCAACGCCTAGCATGATATCCACGCGCTTCTGTTGAAAGATCGGCCGGCCTGATTGATCGTTGCCGCGAAACGCGAGTCGACCAAGCCTGACTTGATAGCGTTGCAGCCTGTCGAGCGCCGCATAGAAAGCCTGCGCCCGAGAGAACCGCTGACGTTCGAGCGGGGTGGGGCTTGCGCTTTGATACGGGAGGCAGTGGCAGTAGTAGGTCCGGAGGATGTCGATGCCATCGGCCAGCTCGGTAGCCAGGGTTTGATGATCGACCTTCGGAGATCCGTACTCGGCTTTCAGGACGAAGTCGAGGTATGCGCCATCAATGAAAATCGCGACTCTGGACACGGGACCGTTCCCCCGTACAAGAACAAAAGGCGATCCCAAGGGGAACCGCCTCTTATGGACAACCTAGCATCCCCGAAGGAACACTAGCAGGGTGTTGAAATAGTACCGGCAGAGGGATCGACGAGCGATCCGGGGCGG
>CAYJMG010000049.1:0-15030 GCA_964371355.1 uncultured Dehalococcoidia bacterium | reverse complement strand
CTAGCGGCCGTCCTCAATGAACCCAAGAGCCGTCAGGGCACGTCGCGGCGGGCCGTCGCGAACACGCCTGCCATCATGACGGCGGATGCGTAGGCAAGCAACAGGAGACCACCCAGCACCGGAGAAAGCAGTGCGGGGTCGGACGGCATCTCGCCGGTGAGAGTAGCGCCGCTGATGGCGCCGGCCGCGGCGCCCGGGAAGAACCTGACGGCCTCGGCGAGCACACCCAGCAAGACGTTCTCGACGAACAGCACCCAGACGCAGAGGCCGATCAGGATCCCGATCTGGCTCCGCACAATCGCGCCCAGCCCGAGGCCCACCGGAGCCCAGAGCGCGGCCGCCAGCACGCTGCCGGCCGCAAGCTGGGCGAAATCTTGGCCGTCGAGCTGGATCGGCATACCGCGTACGGCGAGTGCCGCGCTTCCCAGCCCGATGGTCAGGCCGGCCGCCGTTGCCCCAAGGACGACGCCCGCTGCAGTGCAGACAGCGAGCTTCGCGAACAGCACACGCCTTCGGTCGGGTGTCGCGAGAAACGTCGGGCGAATGGTGCCGCTGCGGATCTCGCCCGTGATTGAGAGGGCGCCGAGCAGCGCCGAAAACAGCGCGCCGAGCTGACCCCAGCCGAACACATGCATCTCCGTGTTGAAGGTCGCGTCGTCAGACGGCAGCGCGAGCGCGTGCACGACGACGAGAAGGCTGACCAAGCCGGCCATCGCTCCAGCCAGCCCGAACGTCGTCCGAGTAGTGCGGAGCTTCAGGAGTTCGGCCATCAGCAGGCCCTTCATGCGACCTCCCCGTCTGTCGCGTCCAGGTAGACGTCTTCCAGCGTGCGGCGCCCGCCGGTAAGCTCCTCGACCGCCCCGGCGGCAGCTACCCGGCCGCGCTTGAGGATCACCACACGGTCGACGACCTGCGCCGCCTCGGCCAGATCGTGGCTGGACATCAGCACCGTCCCGCCGTCCGCGGCGTAGGAGCGAAGGAAGCGCCTGAGCCAGTGCTGGGCCCCCGGGTCGAGCCCGTTACCCGGCTCGTCGAGGACGAGCACCCGCGGGTCACCAAGCAACGCAGCTGCCAACCCGAGCCGCTGCTTCATACCGAGGGAGTAGGCGCCGGCGGGGCGCATGCCGGCGTCCGACAGGCCTACGACGTCGAGTGTCCGGTCGACGCACGTGGGAGGTAGGCCCGACGCCAGCGCGAGCACGCGCAGGTGGTCGCGGCCGCTCCGGCCCGGCTCGAAGTTGTCGGACTCCAGGACCGCGCCCACCACGCTCGCAGGACGCCGAAGGTCGCGGTAACGCACACCGAAGATGAGTGCCTCGCCCGCGGACGGCTCGGCGAGCCCAAGCAGCATCCTGAGGAGCGTGGTCTTGCCGGCGCCGTTCGGACCGAGGAAGCCGGTCACGGTGCCTGCGGGCAGCGAGAAGCTGACGCCGTCCACAGCAGAGAACGCGCCGAAGCGCTTCGACAGGGAGCGCACGGTGACGGCATCGACCGCTGACGTCTCCGCTGCTGTGGACGTCATCAGCGCCGTGTCGCCCGGATTGTTCAAGCTCATTCCCGCTGCCTTTCAACGGCCCGGGCCGACCACGCCCGCAAGGTGGAGCCCAATGATGGTGGCCACAAGGGCGATGGGTACCAGCCATGCCAGGGTCCTCAACCATCGCTTCGAAGGCGCACTTCCAGCCGCAGCAGGCATGTCGTCGTCGCCGTCGTAACGGGGCAGATCGCTCATCGAGGGCCTCCTCGCGCTGCTAGTGCTACCTGCGTTCGAACGTCTCGAGATGACGCTCGAGCTGGTCGATGAACCGGCGGACGTGCGACAAGTGCTCGCGTATGTCATCCGGAGGTGATGTGGGAGCGTCGTGTCCTTGGTCGTGGAGCCACGCCCAAGGCGGTGGGGTGTGGGTCGCGTGGGCTGCGTGAGCCCAGGGTGGAACGTGCGACGCGTGCGCCCAGGGTGGGATGCCGTGAGCGTGCGGGTCACCCGCAGCATGCATCGCATGCTCGAACCACGGGTGGTGGCTCTCTGGTGGCCGGTGAGGGGCGCCGTACATGGGGTAGTCCTTTCGAGCCTCAAGTGGCCGTCTTTTTGCAGGACATCATGTCTCGATTATAGGCAGAATGTCTTGATGGCGTCAACCTGACGCCTGAATCTGGTAGCCTTGGCTATGCCGAAGCTCTGGACGCAAACTATCGAGACGCATCGACGCGATGTCCGCGACGCGATCCTCGATACGGCGGCGGAGCTCGTGACGCAGCACGGCCTGCTGTCGGTCACGATGTCGCGAATCGCCGAGGAGACCGGCATTGGCCGGGCGACGCTCTATAAGTACTTCCCCAGCGTCGAGGCGATCCTCATTGCGTGGCACGAGAAGGGGATCGATCGGCACCTCGGCCAGCTCGAAGAGGTCGGCGGCAAAGCAGGGCTCGGCCCCCTCGAGCGGCTGGAGGCCGTGCTGGAGACCTTCGCGCTGAGCATGCACGAGTTCCGCCGGACGGAACTCGCGGTGCTTCTCCATCAAGGCGACCATTTCGAGCGCGCATGGCAGCGGCTGAAGAGCTACCTTCGCGGACTGATCGCCGAAGCTGCGAAGGCCGGCGAAGCCAGGGGTGACGTGTCTGCCGACGAGCTTGCCAACTACTGCATGCACGCCGTCGAAGGCGCTGGCGACCTACCCTCGAAGGCCGCGGTGCGCCGTCTTGTCGCCGTCATCGTCGATGGCATGCGGGTGCGCGGATCGCGTGTGGCGAGGTAGCACCATCACCACGCTAGCCGCAAGGACGCGGGTCTTGCCTGACTAATGAGAACTTCGTGATATCGGCCTGACAGGTTCGAGGACCAAGGACCCCAGTCCGAGGCCCTTATCCCTTGCAGGCTCTACAGCGCCTCTGCCTTCTCCAGCTCGAACGCCGCGTGTAGCGCCCGCACCGCGTCCGCCACGCGGTCCTCCGGCACGATGCACGTGATCCGGATCTCGCTCGTCGAGATCACTTCGATGTTGATCCCCGCCTCCGACAGCGTCCGGAACATCCGCGCCGCGTACCCGGGCGCGCTCTGGATCCCCGTGCCCACGATGCTCACCTTCCCCATCTTCTCGTCTGCGATCACTTCCTTCGCCCCGATCCTCTTCCGGATCTCGTCTACGTGTGGCAGCGCTTTCTTCAGGTCGTTCTTCGCCAACGTGAAGGTCAGGTCCGTCGTGTTGTTCTCGCTCACGTTCTGCACGATCGTGTCGACCGAGATGTGCGCGTCCGCCAGCGGCTCGAAGATCTCGGCCGCTATCCCCGGCCGGTCCGGCACGTGCCGCAGCGTCACCTTTGCGATGTCCAGGTCGTGCGCGATGCCTCGCACCCGGTTGAAGCCTTCCATATCCACACCTCCGTGAATCAGCGTCCCCGGCGTGTCTTTCGCACTGTGCGCCACCACGATCGAGATGTTGTACACCGACCCCAGCTCCACCGCACGCGGCGCCATTACTTTCGCGCCCTTGCTCGCCAGCTCCAGCATCTCCTCGTACGACACGTCCTTCAGCTTGCGAGCCCGCGGCTCGATGCGCGGGTCGGCCGTGTACACGCCCTCCACATCGGTGTAGATCTCGCACCGCGCCTCCAGCGCTGCCGCGAACGCCACCGCCGTCGTGTCCGACCCCCCGCGGCCGATCGTCGCCACATCCCCGGCGTCCTCGGTCAGCCCCTGGAACCCCGCCACCACCACGATCCGCCCCTTCGCCAGCTCCTCGCGCAGCCGCTTCGGCTCGATAGCCAGGATCCGCGCCCCTCGGTGTACCGAGTCCGTACGCATCCCCGCCTGCCCGCCCGAGAGGCTCACTGCGTCCGCTCCCAGCGCGTGCAGCGCCATCACCATCAGCGCGCTCGACTGCGTCTCCCCCGTGCTCAGCAGGACGTCCATCTCGCGCGGGTCAGGATGCTCGCTCAACTCGTGCGCCAGCTCGATCAGCTCGTCCGTCGTGTCGCCCATCGCCGAGACCACGGCCACCACGCGGTTGCCCGCGTCGGCCGTGCGCTTGATGCGCGCCGCGACGTTCTTGATCTTCGCGGCGTCCGCCACGGAGCTGCCGCCGTACTTCTGCACAACCAGGGCCATCGGGTAGTCGTCGCCTCCGGGAAGGGGTCACTGCCGCGACACGATCCTAGCGAGCGCCGAATCGGAGCGATAGCGCGTGGCACAGCCGGCCCCGGCTGTGCTCGGCGGGTTGCGGACGCAGGCTCCTGTAATCTGTCCACTGTCCCCTGTACCCTGCCAACCATGCCCGAGATTCCCGACCTCGAAGCCATCCGCGCCTTCCTCAACGACCGCGTTGTTGGCATGGAGGTCACGCAGGCCGAAGTCCTCATCCCCCACGTCGTCCGCACCGGCGCCGCCGACTTCACCGCCACCCTCACCAACAACCGCCTGGGCCAGACACTGCGGCGCGGCAAGTTCCTCCTCACCGGCCTCGCCGACGAGCGCGTCCTCATCATCAACGCCATGCTCACCGGCCGTTTCCAGTACGTCGAGCCCGCAAAGAAGAAGCGCGCGCGCACCTGCTTCGTCCTCACGCTCGAGAACGGCATGCAGATCCGCTACAGCGACCAGCTCCTCATGGGTAAGATCTACGTCGTCCCGGCCGACGGCATCATGTCTGTCCCCATGTTCGCCGAGATGGGCCCCGACGCCCTCGAGGTCACCGAGCAGGAGTTCCGCGAACGCATCCGCAAGCACCCCGGCCAGATCAAGAACATCCTCACCAACCACAAGTTCATCGCCGGCGTCGGCAACGCCTACTCCGACGAGATCCTCTTCGAGGCGCGCCTCGACCCCTTCCGCAAGCGCAGCACCATGTCCGATGACGACATCGGGCGCCTGTACGAGGGCCTGCGCAAGACCTACGACCGCAGCATCCCCATCCTGCGCGAGCACTTCCGCGACGAGCTGGACTACGAGGAGTGGCGCGAGCACCTGAAGGTCCACCGCAAGGCCGCCAAACCCGGCGCCCCCAAGGACGAAGGCCGCTGTCCCCGCTGCGGCGCCCACATCACCGAGATCGCCCCCAACCAGCGCGTCACAAGCTGGTGCCGCAACTGCCAGAAGTAGCCCCGGCCAGACCTAGGAGCACGATCGAAGCCGGATTCGAGCGAGTTAGCGCTCCTGCCTCGATGGTCGATACACTGCGGCTGTGAGAGTGATACGTTCCGCGGTCGTCAAGTAACCGATGGCCATCTCCGATCTGAATTACGAAGAAGTCGATTTTGCGCACACGGCGCTCCGGACTGTCGTCTGTGAGTTGCGCTTCAATCCCATCCTGCGGATTGGTGTAGAGACACCCGTAGAATTCCAAGACCAAGTTCGGCGCCTCTTTCCGAAGTTCGCTGTCGCCAAGGGAGCAGCGATCCAGTTCAGGGTCGTTCAAGGCGAAGAAGGAGATCAACCTTTGGTTGAAGGACTCCGCCCGGACCCCTTGATGTGGCGTTTTCAGACCGAAGACGATTCATGGACCGCCACCTTGAGCAGCGGGCGCATAAGTCTGGAAACGCTCCAATACACGAAGTTTCCGGACTTTGCCGAGCGCTTCGCTGTCCTTCACAGCGCGCTTCAGCACACCCATCCAGTGGATCATTTCACACGCGTAGGACTGCGCTACATCAACGTCTTCGAAAGCGAGAAGTTCCCCGGCCCATGGCGACCTCGATTCAATGAGCGCCTCATCGGCCCCATGGCGGATGAAATCATAGGAAATAGCGTCCTCGGCGGTGAGCACACCTTCGTGCTCCAAGAGGGTGACTGGGCCATAACAGTGCGTCATGGCTCGCTGGATCCGTCTGTGTACACCCTGGACTTCGACCACGCGAGCACAGGCCCAGTCGAGCAAACGCAGGTCGAATCAATGCTGCGCGCATTCAATCAGCGAATCTACCAAGTGTTCCGCTGGTCGATTACTGACTCCTTGTATAGCGAGATGGAGCCAACCAATCGTGCATGAGCAGAGAATCGCAACCATTCTGGATGTCACGACGGGTGTAACGACGGGGCGTGCCGAACGTGCTGTGAAGCACCGAACCCTTGTTGGTCTGCCTCATTCGGTTTCACATGGAGATGCCACGCTGAGCCTCGCGTGGGATCTTCGGGCCAGCTACGAGCATCCCTCCACGTGGACGGAGGCCGAGGCAAGAGAGCAGTTTCTCGCTGCTCTAGGTCAACACTCGAGGACAGAATGCATGGGGATCATCCGCGACCTTCCCGATGAGGTCGTGCCCAAGGTGCTGCCACAGTTGCAGGAGATCGCAGAGTACGAGACGCGGATGTGGCGTATCCGACAGGAGCCGGTCAAGCCTGAGTTAACAACGACCTGGATCTCTCTTCCCATAACGACGTGAAGCGCTATCGTCGGCCTTCCGCTCGAAAAATCCAACAGTCGGTCATCCTTCACGACATAGATGTTCCCGAGGTGGTCCGGCAGGAGGGAACGGGCGCATCTCTAGCTGCGCGCATCGTCAGGCACTCGTGGGCTGTTGTGCTGAATCAGGATTGCGATCTCGATCTGGACCATCACGCGCGCAATAAGACGAGCCCGGTCCCTGGGCGCCCGCCGGTTTCGATGGACAAGGCCCTTAGGTCCGTGTTGCTCGCGCCGGGCTTCCCCGCCGACAAGGTTCTAAGCGGTGTCTACCTACTACCTGACGTACAAAGCCGTGAGTGGAAGGGCACCGAGCAGAGAATCTTGCTCGACAACCGGCATGAACGGTTCCATGTCCTGGAGCCGGAACTTCCCCTTCTGTCTGAGAGATTGATCCTCGACTTCAAGATCACGGTCGCCTGTTCGCCTTCGTACCTGGAGCAGTGGATTCGCTCGAACAAGGCAGGGCGGATAGCCGTCCTGAATCCGCCATACCGAGATCGACTCACCCAGCGTTTTGTCAACTACTTCGCGCGCATAGCAGAGGACTAGTGTCCATGTCGCGATACCATCCGACCGCATGACCACCGCCATCACCAACGCCCGCCTCATCCTCGACAACGCCATCCGCGATGGCGGGCTGCTGCTCGACGCTGATCGCATCACCGCCGTGCTCCCGCCCGGCGAACCGCCGCCGCCCGCCGCGACCGTCATCGACGCACGCGGCTGCTACCTCGCCCCCGGCCTCATCGACATCCACGTCCATGGCGGCGGCGGCTTCAGCCTCATGACCGACGAGCCCGAGCAGGTCCGTGCCTACGCCCGCTGGGTCGCCACCCGCGGCATCACCGGCTTCCTCATCAGCACCTCCGGCCCCGACCACGCACAGATCGTCCGCCGTCTCCGCGCCCTCGCGCCCGTCGTGGGGCCCGTCCCGGGCGGCGCGCGCGTCCTCGGCTTCCACCTCGAGGGCCCCTACATCAACCCCGTCCGAAAGGGCGCGTTCCCGCCGCGCTGGCTGCGCGCCCCCAGCGCCGGCGAGTATCGCGAGCTGTGGGATGCCTCCGAAGGCCACATCGTGCAGATGACGATCGCGCCGGAGCTGCCGGGCGCTGGCGAGCTCATAGACGCCGTCGTAGCGTCCGGCGCGGTCGCCGCCATGGGCCACACCGACGCCACCTACGAGCAGGCCGTTGAGGCCATCGCGCGAGGCGTGACGCACGTCACCCACTGCTTCAACGCCATGCGTCCGTTCGGCCACCGCGACCCCGGCGTCCTCGGCGCCGTCATGACCTCAGACGCCGTCACGGCCGAGCTTATCGGCGATGGCGCCCACGTCGACTACGCCGCCGCCCGCGTCCTCCTGCGCGCCAAGGGCCACGCCCGTGTCGCCCTCATCACCGACGGCATGCCCCTCGCCGGCACGCCCGATGGCGACGGCGAGTGGGAGGGCCAGGCGATCCGCGTCGAGGGCGGCAAAGCCGTCCGCGTGGCCGACGGCACCATCATCGGCGGCGTCATCACCCTCGACCAGACGGTCCGCAACGCCGTCGCCGACATGGAGGTCCCCCTCCCCGAAGCCTGGTCCATGGCCTCAAGCGTCCCCGCCCGCGCCATGCGCTTCGACGACTTCGGTGCGCTTGAAGCGGGCGCGGCGGCGGACTTCGCGCTCCTCGACGACGACCTGCGGGTGACGCAGACGTGGGTCGCGGGCGAACACGTGACGGAGGTCCAGCGGTGACCCGTGGATTCGTGCGCAATAGCGCAGTACCGGAAGGGCGACGATCACTCGTTCGTGGCCGAGTACGAGCCGCGCTCGGTGCCCGTCCGTGACCTGCGAGCGATGTTCGACAGTCGGCGACGACCGGGACGTAGTCCTGTGCTACCCGATCACAGCTGGCCAGAAGCCTCGCTTCGAGCGGGTGCTAGGCAAGCGCCCGCAGATTGGTCGCTTCGACTACTTCGCGGAGGCGTACGCGCTCCCTGATGCCCTGACGCACTGACACACTGACACACTGACACACTGACACACTGACACACTGACACACTGACACACCGACGCACTTGCCGGCTATTCGAGAAACTTCCCCACCAGCCACACGTGCCCAAACGGATCGACCACCCCGCCTTGCAGCATCCGCATCGGCGCCCCTGATCCTTCGACCTCGTGCGTATGCTCGATCACCGGGCTGCCCTCGCGAGCACCCGCCGCGATCGCCCTCCCCTGCACCTCAGCCGGGTCGTCGACGAACAGCTCGATCCGCACCGTCGTGTGGCCCGCGCCGCCCGGCCCGCGCGTCCTCGGCGGTGACTCCCGCGCCAGGAAGAACTCCGCGCCGTCGATGGAGAGCCCCGCCACTTCCGCTGGCTCACCGATCTGCCACCGTACGACCGCCCCAAACGCCCGCTGGTAGAACTCGATTGCGGCGCCCGGATCGCTCACAGCCAGCATCGGCGAAATCTGCGTCATGGTCGTTGGTCCTTAGTCGTTGGCCGACAGTCCCCACGCCTCTCGCGTCCCGCTTCTCACTTCTCACATCCAGCTTCTCACTTCCCCACCGGCGGCCCGCCCAGGAACCCCGGCTCGTCGAGCTGCTCGAAAAGCTGGAACAGCACCCCGCCCGACGACTTCGGGTGGATGAACATCTCCTTCCAGTCGAAGCTGACGCGCGGCCCGCCGAAGGGATCGATTCCGCACTCGCGCAGGCTGGTTGCGGCTCGGTCGGCGTTCTCGACCTCGAGTGTCACGTGGTGCAGGCCCGGCCCGCGTTCGTTCAGGAACTTTGCGATGAAGCTGTTGTCCCCGATCGGCTCCAGGATCTCCCACTGCATCTGCCGTTGTCCGTCCGCGCCCGGCACGTCCAGCACGCACCCGGCGAACCCTTCCTTCTCGTTCGAGAATCGCCCGGCTTCCTTCCAGCCGAACACCTTCGTGAAGAACTCCACCTGCTCGTCCAGCTTCCACACCGCCATGCTCACGTGGTCGATGCGCTTGAGTCCCAGTGCCACGAGATTGACCTCCCCGGTTTTGCTGTGGCGGGCGGGTGCCCGTACGCGTATGCCGCATTGAACCACGTAGGCCCGTCTCGGGCACGACGCCGCGCAGCAATACGGCAAGCATCCCGCCCGCCGCATTGCCAGCCCCAGACTCGGCAGCCACCCGTTCCCAGCGACCAACGACCAACGACCAACGACCAACGACTAACGACTAACGACTAACGACTAACGACTAACGACTAACGACTAACGACTAACAACTACCAACTACGGACACTGTCCCGCGGGCGAGATGAACAGCGCGACCAGCAGTTGGTCTCCCGCGTTCACGGCGCCGTCCTTGTTCACGTCGAATGCCACCAGCCGCAGCGACGGCGTCGGCTGCGCGATGATCTCCTGCACAAGCAAGAGCTGGTCGCCCGAGTTCACCACCCGGTCGTTGTTGATCGATGCGGCCTCGCACCCGTCGCGCGCACCCGCCGCCGCCATGTCTCTGTCGGTGTCGTTGCTGTTGGGGTTGCTGGCGTATCCGCACACTTCGGCTCGCTCGGAGAGCCGGTCGCCGTCGGCGTCGGTGGTCGCGCCGCACGCCGCCGCCGGTGGCTTGCTCGCCGCGCTTGCCGGGTCCGTCCCCAGCGCGCACTCCGGTCCGTCCAGTACGCGGTCCCCGTCCGTGTCCGCCTTCAGCGGATCCGTCGCCGCCGTCGCCGACGGGCACGATGCCCCCGGCAGCGCCAGCTCGTTCACGTCCGACATATTGTCGTTGTCGTCGTCGGCGTCTCCGCATCCGTCGCCGAGCAGGTCGCTGTTCGGCCATGTCAGGTCATCGAACGGCTTCGTGGGCGGCAGGTCGATGTGGTTATCGTGGTTGAACCCCACGGCCTTCGTGTTCGCCTCAGGCGCGGGGCACGCCAGGGCGAAGTCCGCCGACGTGTTGTCGGTGTCCGAGACGCGCGTCAGGCTGTTCGTCCCGTCGCCCAGGCCCAGCGCCGTCGCCGGGCCGTTCTTGATCGGCGGGCCCGCGTACCCGCCGTACGGCACGCAGTCGATCCAGTTCGTCATCGTCGTCCGCGTCCATGTCGGCGGGTTCAACGGCAACACACCTCCGCCGCCCCCGAAGCAGACCATCCCTGTCGCCGGCAGCGACACCGGCGCGAACGTGAATTCAGGCGTGATCCCGGCCGCCGAGGCGAATCCCGTGGATGCGATCACGTACCGCCCGCTCGACCCCGCTACGTTGCCCGGCAGCTCCAGGATGTCCCCGCCGTACGAACCGTCGCCGTTGAAGTACCCCAGGATCGCGTGCGCCGTCACGTTCTGGCCGCTGGAGATCATCCGGATCTCGACAAATTGCACGTTCGGGTCGCCTCCGTATCCGGACATCACCTCGTCGATGACCGCCAGGTGGAATGCCGCCTCCGTGCGCTGCGCCCGGCCGCCCGCGGCGAACACCACCGCGGCCACCGTCAGCGCACCCGCTAACAACCGCAGCGCCGTGCCGGCCGTCGACCGTGCGGATCCCCGGCCTGCCGTCCCTGTCATGGCGTGACCTCCGTCGTCTCGCGGGGCTGTGAGCTACCCCCTACTACGCCCGCCGCGTCCACATGGATCGCTCCTTGACGTCTTATTCGCCGATTTCACCGGCCCTCTGGCTCCCGAAATCTGACCTGAGTCTCTTGAACTGGGGCGGTTCGCGGTGGATGATGGCCCCGGCCCGGCCGCGCGGCCCGGCGCAAGCACAGAGAGGTGCTGTATGAACCACGCGGTCATCCGGAGGGCAGATCGGACGGCCCTTGCCCTGGCGGCCTGCCTGTTTGCCGTGTTTGCGGCCATGGCCACGGCCGTTTCCACCGCATCCGCCGAGATCGACGGGCCGTGTGGCGCCACCGTGAACGGCATCGATGTCGAGACCCTGGACAGCAACGACAAGGGCGACGCCATCAAGGTGCAGAAGGGCGGCCAGGTCGAACTCACGATGTCCAGCTCCGTCGGCTTCCAGTCCCACGAGATCGAGCTCGACTACTTCGGCCAGAAAATCCCCGGAGACAAGCGCACCGACAACGGCGACGACTTCTTCTCCGACTTCGTGGACGTCGACGACTACGCCACCGCGGGCGTCGGCCTCTACAAGGTCTACGGCGTCGCCACCCTGACCGATGGCGACGTGTGCTCCGGCGCCGTGCTCATCGATGTCGAGGGCAACCCGCTTACGACCGTCGCCGGCGCCGCCGGCGCGGGCGCTGTGGCCATCGGGACCGTGGGCGCCGCGGTCGGCCTCGCGGCCTCGTCCACCAGCAACTCCGGCGGCCTTGGTGGCATCAAGGACATGGTGGAGGAGGCCTTCCGAGAGTCGCGGGCCGGCGACAAGCCCTCGTCCGGCGGCCTCGATGACATGAAGGACATGGTGGAGGACGCGTTCAAGGAGCAGCGGGCAAAGGATGCCGCGGCGGATGAAGCCGCCAGGCTCGACCGCACCTACGATGATCTTGTCGATTTCGCCGTCGGTAACGGTAATCCGTACAATCCGTCCGCGGGCCTGTTTGGCTGCCTGGGCGCGCTCGTCTTCGCCGTCATCACGCTCCCGTTCCGTCTGCCCTTTATGGCGATCTCGCCCGGCAATGGCGGAGGCGCGCCGCCTGCACCTGCGAACAAGGCGCGCCGCCGGTTCCCACGCGCCCGCTGGACGCCGCGTATCACCATCCTCGGCATCGTCTGTGGCGTGCTCGCCGGTGCCGGGGCGGCCGTCCTCCTGCAGCAGTACTCCATCGCCATCGCTACGCGGGCGCTGCTGATTCAGACGCTGATCGCCGGCGCCCTGATCTACGGGCTCGTGCTGCCGACCATCGGCCGCACTATCGCCGTCATCCGCGTGAACGGCCGGGTCTCCCGGCTCGAGAAGCGCCTCGGCCGCTGACGCAACGGCATCCACGTCACAACGCGAGAGGGCGGGTCACCAGACCCGCCCTCTCGTTGCACCCGGAACTACTCACCGCAAACTATGAACTACCCACTCCAACCGCCTCCCGCTCCGGCGTCGGGGCCTCAACCATCGCCTTGTGGAAGCTGAACTCCTCGCCCGTCCAGTCGACGCGCACGGTGTCACCGTCGGCGAAATCGCCGCCCAGGATCCGCTTCGCCAGCGGGTTCTCGATCTTCCGCTGCACCGTCCGCCGCAGCGGGCGCGCACCGTACACGCGGTCGTAGCCCTGCTTCACCAGCTCGGCCTTCGCCGCCTCCGTGACCTCGAACTCCACCTTCCGGTCCGAAAGCCGCTTCCGCACTTCGTCCAGCATCAGGTCGACGATCGGCGACAGCTCCTTCTCCGTCAGCGGCTCGAACACGATGATCTCGTCGATCCGGTTCAGGAACTCGGGCCGGAACGCCTCGCGCAGCGCCTTCTCCACCTGCTCCTGCAGTTGTTCGCGCTGCCCGTCGTCCTGCGCCCGGCTCGTCACGAACCCGAACCGTCCCTTCGCCTCGCTGCTCGTCCCCAGGTTCGACGTCATGATGATGATCGTGTTCCGGAAGTCGACCGTCCGGCCCTGCCCGTCCGTCAGCCGCCCGTCGTCCAGGATCTGCAGCAGCAGGTTGAACAGGTCCGGGTGCGCCTTCTCGATCTCGTCGAACAGGATCACCTTGTACGGCCGCCGTCGCACCGCCTCCGTCAGCGAGCCGCCCTCCTCGTAGCCCACGTACCCGGGCGGCGCCCCCACGATCCGCGACACCGTGTGCCGCTCCTGGTACTCCGACATGTCGAGCCGGATCAGCGCCTCTTCGTCGTCGAACAAGTATTCCGCCAGCGCCCGCGCCAGCTCCGTCTTCCCCACGCCCGTCGGCCCCAGGAAGATGAAGCTGCCGATGGGCCGCTTCGGGTCCTTCAGCCCGGCCCGCGCCCGCCGCAGCGACTCCGCCACCGCCTCGACCGCGCGGTCCTGCCCCACCACCCGTCCGTGCAGCGCATCCTCGATGTGCAGCAGCTTCTCCGCCTCGCCCTCCAGCATCTTGTGCACGGGGATCCCGGTGATCGACGCGATCAGCTCGGCGATGTCCTGCTCGGTCACGGTCATGTCCGCCGTGTGCGTCGTCTCCCACTCCGCCTTCGCCGCGTCGTACTCCTGCTGCAGCTTCAGCACTTCCTGCTTGATGCGCGCCGTCGCCTCGAAGTCCTCGCGCGTCGCGGCCGCCTCCGTCTCCATCTGCAGCTCTTCCAGCCGCCTGCGTAGGTCTCGCAGCTCCGGCGAGAGCGACTGCTGCTCGATCACGTGCTTGCTTGCCGCCTCGTCGATCAGGTCGATCGCCTTGTCCGGCAGGAAGCGCTCGGTCATGTAGCGGTCGCTCAGCCGCGTCGCCGAGTCCAGCGCCTCGTCCGTGATCTGCACCTTGTGGTGTGCCTCGTACTTCGGTCGTAGCCCCTTCAGGATCTCGATCGTTTCGTCGATCGACGGCTCGTCCAGGAATACGGGCGAAAACCGCCGCTCCAGCGCCGGGTCCTTCTCGATGTGCTTCCGATATTCGTCCAGCGTCGTCGCGCCGATGACGCGCAGCTCGCCGCGCGCCAGCGCCGGCTTCATCATCGTGCTCGCGTCGATCGCCCCCTCCGCCGCGCCCGCGCCCATCACCTGGTGTAGCTCGTCGATGAAGATGATCACCTCGCCCTCGGCCCGGCGGATCTCGTCCATCACCGACTTCAGCCGCTCTTCGAACTCGCCCCGGAACTTCGAGCCCGCCACCATCGCGCCGATGTCCAGCGCCAGCAGCCGCTTGTCCTGCACGTTCTCCGGCACGTCGCCCGCCACGATCTTCTGCGCCAGCCCCTCCACCACCGCCGTCTTCCCCACACCCGCCTCCCCGATGATTACCGGGTTGTTCTTCGTCCGTCGGTTCAGGATCTGCATCACCCGCTTGATCTCCACGTCGCGGCCGATCACCGGGTCCAGCTTCCCCTCCTTCGCCGCCGCCGTCAGGTCAACGCTGTACTTCTCCAGCGCCCCGTACCGGCTCTCCGCCGTCGGCGAGTCCACGCGCGCGCTCCCGCGCACCTCCTGCAGCGCGCGGTAGATGCGCTCCTTGTCGATCTTGAACTCCCGCAGGATCGTCGCCGACTGCCCGTCGCGCTCGTCCGCGATCGCGATCAGCAGGTGCTCCACGCCGACGTACTCGTCCTTCAGGCGCTCCGCCTCCGCGTTCGCCGTCTCCAGCATCTTCACGATGCGCGGCGTCGTGTAAACCTGCACCACGTCGTACGCCAGCTTCGGCGAGCGCGCCAGCGTGTCCGCGACGCGCGCCGTCAACGCCCGCACGTCCACCTGCATGTTCTCCAGGATGCGCCCGGCCAGCCCGTCCTGGTGCTGCAACAGCGCCAGCAACACGTGCTCCACGTCCCACTGCGAGTGCCGCTGCGTCCGCACCATCTCCTGCGAAGCCGCCAGCACCTCCTGCGCCTGCTGTGTAAACCGATCCTGTCTCATCATGTCCGTCTGTCCTTCGTCTACCAGAGCGTCTCCACGCTAGTCAGTCCGTAGCGGCGGAGCTTCAGCTCCGCCCCGTGTTCAATTCGCGGAAGTCCTCTCACTCGTCGCCACTGTCATTGCCTTGAAAGTCTCACTAGGCGGCCTCCAGACGGACGGTGTACCCGAGG
>CAYJMG010000048.1:0-15236 GCA_964371355.1 uncultured Dehalococcoidia bacterium | reverse complement strand
CCATGGTCCAGCTCGATGGCGGCCGCTTCGCCACCAGCGACCTCAACGACCTCTATCGCCGCGTCATCAACCGCAACAACCGCCTCAAGCGGCTCCTCGACCTCGGCGCCCCGGAGATCATCATCCGGAACGAGAAGCGCATGCTGCAGGAAGCCGTCGATTCGCTCATCGACAACGGCCGCCGCGGCCGCGCGGTGAGCGGCAGCGGCAACCACAAGCTCAAGAGCCTCAGCGACATGCTCAAGGGCAAGCAGGGCCGCTTTCGCCAGAACCTGCTCGGCAAGCGCGTCGACTACTCCGGCCGCTCCGTCATCGTCGTCGGCCCCGAACTCAAGCTCCACCAGTGCGGCCTCCCGAAGCGCATGGCCCTCGAACTCTTCAAACCGTTCGTCATGCACGCGCTCGTCTCGCGCGGGCTGGCCCACAACATCAAGAGCGCCAAGCGCATCGTCGAACGCGCCCGCCCCGAAGTCTGGGACGTGCTCGATGAGGTCATCAAGACCCGCCCGGTCCTGCTGAACCGCGCCCCCACCCTCCACCGCCTGGGTATCCAGGCCTTCGAGCCCGTGCTCATCGAGGGCAGCGCCATCCAGATCCACCCGCTCGTCTGCACGGCGTTCAACGCCGACTTCGACGGCGACCAGATGGCCGTCCACGTGCCCCTCTCCCGGGAGGCCGTGGCCGAGGCGCGCCAGATCATGCTCTCCACCAAGAACCTGCTCTCGCCAGGTTCCGGCGAGCCCATCATCGCCCCCACCCTGGACATGGTGCTGGGCTGCTACTACCTCACGCTCAAGCAGCCCGTGCCCGGTGGCAAGAAGCTGGAGCAGGTGTACGGCAGCCCGCAGGAGGCCCGCTACGCCTACGACCTCGGCATCGTCAAGCTGCAGGAATCCATCAGGGTCCGCATCGCGTACGAGAAGCCGCGTCTGCTGAAGAACGAGGCCGCCATCGCTGAGCTGCCCGAGGGTGTCGCCGAAAGTGCCACCTTCGTCGAGGACCAGCCCGGTATCTCCGCCTCCGGTTTCGTCATCGCCCCGATCACCATCGAAGAGGCGCCTGCCAACGGCGAACGCGCACGGGCCGAGATCGTCGAGACCACCGTCGGCCGGCTCATCTTCAACGAGATCCTGCCCGCCGGCGTCGGCGTCTCCATCACCGGGGACATCGACTACATCAACCAGACGATGGACCGCAAGATGCTCAAGGACGTCGTCGCCCGCTGCTACGAAGTCCTGGGCAACGAGGATACGTCCGAGGTCGTCGATAACATCAAGCGCATCGGATTCGAGTACGCCACCCAGTCCGGTATCACCATCGCCGTCAACGACCTGCGGGTCCCCGCCGAAAAGGCCCAGCTCATCGCCGACGCCGAGCACCAGATCAAGGAAATCGACGACGAGTACGAGATGGGCCTCATCACCGAACAGGAGCGCTACGACGCCACTGTCGAGGTGTGGAGCCGCACCACCGAGGCCGTGAAGACCACCATCCAGCAGCAGCTCGACCGCTACGGCTCGGTCTTCACCATGGCCACCTCGGGCGCCAAGGGTAACATCAGCCAGATCACCCAGATGGCCGGTATGCGCGGCCTCATGACCGACCCCTCCGGCCGGATTATCGACCTGCCCATCCGCTCGTCCTTCCGCGAAGGCCTCACTGTGCTGGAGTACTTCATCTCCACCCACGGCGCCCGCAAGGGCCTGGCCGATACCGCCCTCCGCACCGCCGACTCCGGCTACCTCACCCGCCGCCTCATCGACGTCGCCCAGGACGTCATCATCCTCGAGGACGACTGCGGCACCCGCATGGGTGTCTGGCTCGACCAGCCCGAGGCCGGCGTGCTCGAGTCCTTTAGCGAGCGTATCGTCGGCCGCCACTCCGCCATGGACCTGCTGGACCCCGAGACCGGCGAGATCCTCGCCGCCTTCAACCAGGAGATCGACGACCGCATCGCCGCTCGCGTCGAAGAACTGAAGATGGAGCGCGTCTACGTCCGCTCCGCCCTCACCTGCCAGGCAAAGCGCGGCCTCTGCCAGCTCTGCTACGGCCGCAGCCCCGCCCGCGGCTCCATCGTCCAGCTCGGTGAGGCCGTCGGCATCGTCGCCGCGCAGTCCATCGGCGAGCCGGGCACCCAGCTCACCATGCGCACCTTCCACACCGGTGGTGTGGCCAGCGGCGTCGACATCACCAGCGGTCTCCCCCGCGTCGAGGAGCTCTTCGAGGCCCGCGTGCCAAAGGGCCAGGCCCTCATCTCCGAGATCGACGGCGCCGTCGAGGTCGTCCGCGAGGGCGATTCCCGCCGCGTCCGCGTGAAGAGCGTCGAGCTGTACAGCGACGAGTACGACATCCCGGCCGGAGCCAAGCTCCAGGTGAAGAAGGACGACGTCATCGAGCAGGGCATGCTGCTGGCCCGCACACAGGAGGCCATCACTGCGGCCGCTTCGGCCGCCACGGCCGAAGCCGGCGAGGAGAAGCCGAAGAAGTCACGCTCGAAGAAGAAGGTCGAAGAGGCGCCAACCTCGTTCGAAGGCGATATCCTCGCCCGCATCGGCGGCCGCGTCTCCGTCAACGGCAACCGCGTCATGATCGTGTACGAAGAGAAAGAAGAGCGCGAGTACCAGGTGCCCGCCGCCGCCCGCCTGCGCGTCGAAAACGGCGAAGCCGTCCACGCCGGCCAGCAGCTCACCGAGGGCTCCCTCAACCCGCAGGACATCCTGCGCATCATGGGCCCGGAGGCCGTCCAGCTCTACCTCGTCGAGGAAGTGCAGAAGGTCTACCGCTCCCAGGGTGTGACCATCAACGACAAGCACATCGAGGTCATCGTCCGCCAGATGCTGCGCAAGGTCCGCGTCGACCAGCCCGGCGACTGCAACCTCCTGCCCAACGACATCGTCGACCGCTTCGAGTACGACGAGATCAACGCCCGCGTCCTGGCCGAGGGTGGCGAGCCCGCCACCGCCGTCCCGGTGCTGCTCGGCGTTACCAAGGCCTCGCTCAGCACCAGCAGCTTCCTGGCCGCCGCCTCCTTCCAGGAGACCACCCGCGTCCTCACGGAAGCCGCCATCAGCGGCCAGACCGACAGGCTCCTCGGCCTCAAGGAGAACGTCATCATCGGCAAGCTCATCCCGGCCCGCGCGCCCATCGAGCTGCCCCCGCCCCCGGTCAAGGAGATCCCCCTGCCCGAGGTGCTGGAACTCGAAGAGGGCGACGACCTCTTCGCCGACGAGGACGAGATCGCCGGCTTGCTGGGCGCTTTGCCGCTCGACGACGAAAGCGAGTCGCCCGAGTCCGTCGACGAGGAATCCGCCCTCGAAGCCGTCCTCGAAGACGAGGAGCCTTCGCCCGACGACCTGCTCGAGACCGCCGACTTGCTGGACCTCGACGAAGAAGCACCACCGAAGATCTCGCCCGCGTTCGTCGCCGACCCCGACGAGGAGTAACGCTGAATGTAGGGGCGCAGCCTGCTGCGCCCACCGGAATCCCGTCGAACGGACAGGTCTTCGGATCTGTCCGGGCCAGAGACAACAGAAGAGGGGCGGTCACACGACCGTCCCTTTTCCGCTGGGCGGCCTCCGCTACGCGCGCGAACTTGACGCAGCGAGACCTGGATCTGCCTGACCCTTCACATACCCAGTTGCGCCACGGCCTCGGCCGTTCCGAGGAGATCGCGGCCGAGCGGTTGGAGTTCCAGGCGGGTGCACCATAATCCCGAGGACAGCCGTTCGACGGTGGCCCATTCCCAGGTGGCGGTCTCGTCGAGGCCGGTGCTCTGGGCGAGACCGCGAGCGGAGGCGAGGGGATCAGCGGGGTTGATGGGGTCCTGGCGCATGATGACGCCCAGGTCGTATTCCGGTTCGGCCATGAGGCCGTCGGGGTCGATGAGCTTGTAGCCGTGATCCGCCTTCAGCGCGTTCCATTCGTGGATATCGCCGTGAACGAGCACGCTCGAGGCGTCGTCATGCGCGGAGATGCGGCGTTCCGCCGAGGCGACGGCGTACGCGACCGCCTCCTCCGAGCAGGGCCGGTCGAGCCGCTCCCAGGTCTGCGTGATGAAGCCGATGAGCCAGCGGCCCTTGTCGGCGCCGGTGGGCAGGGGCGAGTCGGGGACGAGACGCCAGAGACGCTCTGCGGCCGCGCAAAGGATCTCACGACGCTGCGGAGCGGGCAGGCCGCTCTCCCCGAGACGGGCGCCGAGGCGCTCGATGAGCATGGCGTTGCGGGAGAGGTCGGCGCGAAGGAGACGAGCGCAGCCGTCACCGTCCACGAGGCGCAGTACGGTGATTTCATTGCGTGCGCTATCGTCGTCACGGGGGATGAACACCTTCAGGACGGCGCCAGAGCCGTCATCAAGGCTCGCGTCCGCGACGAACGCTTCGTTCCCGCCGTCGTAGGAGCGCCCGACCGTGATCGACCACTCGCGTTCGAGTTCGGCGACAAGCGCCGGGAGCTGCTCCAGCCAGCCCTGGTGACCGCCGGTGATGGCGTGCCTGCGGACGGCCCCGGGAACGCTTCTGATCGACATGGCAGGTTGAACCGTATCGGAGGCGCGTCCTACACGTGCCGGGCCCTCTGTAGGTCTTGGCCCGGAGGAGAACCACGCGCGCAACCCGCAGAACACAGACGAGGGACGGCCTCGAGACCGTCCCTCGTCACTACTCCCGAACCCCTGACGACTGACTACTAACTACTAACTGCCCACCGCCCTCACGCCACCGCCGTGTGCGCGTCCTCCGCCGGTCCCTCCAGATGCTGGATCAGCGTCTCCATCGACTCCCCGTGCTCCGGCAGCGCCGCGATTCGCACCGAGATCACCGGCGCCGGCGCCTCCGGGAATCGCTGGCCGATCATCTTCATCACTGTGTCCCGCAGCCGGTGCGCTGAGACGCGCGTCCCCTGCGCCCCCGTATCCGTGTGCAGGATCGCGTACGCGCCGTTCAGCGCCCCCAGCACGTCCGTGTCGCGCACGCTCGACAGCAGTTGTCCGCCGATACGCCGCATCAGGTGGCCCGTGTAGAAGTCACCAAACTTCGCGCGCACCTCCACCGCGTTCTCCAGCCGCAGAAGCGCGATCCCCAGGTCCCGCCCATATCGACGCGCGCGCGTTATCTCGCGCCGCAACTGCGCCCGCAGGAAGTCCTCGTCCGGCACCCACAGCACCGGGTCTACCGAGTGCAGCCGCCGCGCATCCTCGCGCTCCCGTAGCTGGAAGATTGCGACCGCCGCGTGGCTCGCGATCGTCGCCGCGATCTTGTCCGTCATCTCGTCCGGCTCCGGTATCAGGAACAGCCCCACGCCAATGTGCTCGCGGTTAAACGAGATCGGCGCCACGATCGCGGTCTCCGACCGGCCGTCCGCCAGCCCCCCGAACAGGTTCGCCAGGTCGTACGCCTGCGGCAGCGGGCTCCCCTCTGCCACGTGGAACACTGCCGTCGCCGCCTCGTTCGTCGCCAGCCGGCCCACCTTCAGCGAGTCCCACACCGCCTGCGCCCCCGCCGGCCGCGGCGACGTCGACGTCACCGACCGGTACGTCCCCCCTTCATCCGGCACCACAAGCGCCGAAAGCGCCGCGCCCAGCGCGTGCTCCCCAAGAAACTCGAACCGCCCCGCCAGCCACGGCAGGTCCGGCGAGGCGTGCAGCGACGTCAGGTTCTCAACAAGGTAGATGAGGCGCCCGTCGACCGCCCGTCCCGGCGCAGCGTCCAGCGGATCCATGCGTACCTCCTGCCGAGAGTATCGGCAGGTCGCGCACCGATGCGTTCAGGGTGAACCCTTACACATCCATCTCCGCCCGATAATGCGACAGCCGGTTCCGCAGCGCGGGCTTTCAGCCCGCGCGGGTTCCGCTCACCGATCCGCACCGACCCTTACCGCCCGGCCTGCGCCGCCTGCAGCTTCGCCTCCTGGTGGAACCGCTCGCTGATGTAATGGTCCGCCCTTATCGCCGCCGTCGCCCCGTCCCCCGCCGCCGACACCACCTGCCGCGCCGAGTTCGCGCGGATGTCGCCCGCCGCAAACACGCCGTCCAGCCCCGTCTCCATCCACTCGTTCACGATGATATGCCCGCCGCGGTCCATCGGCAGCCGGCCCTGCAGGTAGCCCGTGTTTGGCGTCATGCCGATGAACACGAACACCGCCGCCACATCCAGCTCCCCCTCTTGGCCCGTCTCTACGTTCCGCGTCCGGACGCCCGTCACCCCGTCCTCGCCCACGATCTCCTCGACCACCGTGTTCCACACAAACTCGAACTTCGGCTCGGCCAGCGCCCGCTCCTGCAGGATGGCGCTCGCCCGCAGCCGGTCCCGCCGGTGGATGAGGTAGACCTTCTTCGCATAGCGCGCGACGAACAGCCCCTCGTCCATCGCCGCGTCGCCGCCACCCACCACCGCCACCGTCTCGTCCTTGAAGAACGCCGCGTCGCAGGTGGCGCAGTACGAAACCCCCCGCCCCGTCAGCCGCTCCTCGCCCGGCACCCCCAGCCGGTTGTAGTCCGCACCACCCGTCAGGATCACGGCCTTCGCGCTGAAGTCGCCCTCGGCCGTGCCCACCAGGTGGCGGCCGTCCGCCTGCACCTCGATCGCCGTCACGTCCATGTACGCCGTCTCCATCCCGTACTTCGACGCCTGCTTGTGCATCGCCTCCGCCAGGTCGAAGCCGTTGATGCAGTCGATCCCCGGATAGTTCTCCACCTCGTTCGTCAGCGAGATCTGCCCGCCCGTCACCTTCCGCTCGACCAGCAGCGTCGACCGCCGCGCGCGCGCCGCATACAGCCCCGCCGCCAGCCCCGCTGGCCCGCCGCCCACGATCAGGATGTCGTATTCGCGCGTTTCCGGACTCATACCGTGCCCCCGGGAACAAACAAGGGGACCGCGTCGCCACGATCCCCCTTCTGCGTTTGCTTCTCGCCGTTTGCCGTTTGCTGTTAGAGGACCGCGTCCAGCCGCTGCTTCAGGTCGCTCTTCGGCCGGAACCCGACGATCTGGCCGGCGACCTCGCCCCCCTTGAACACCAGGAGGCTCGGAATGCTGCGGATGCCGTACGCCGACGCCGTGCGCACGTTGTCGTCGGTGTTCAGCTTCACGAACTTCACCTTGCCGTCGTACTCGGTCGACAGCTCGTCGACGATGGGGGCGACCATGCGGCAGGGGCCGCACCACGGCGCCCAGAAGTCGACCAGCACCGGCTTCTCCGACTTCAGGACCTCGGCGTCAAAGTTGGCGTCGGTTACTTCGTAGGGCTTGGCCACGGATATCTCCTTCTCTGGGTTGTATTGACAGCCTCGCACCCGCAGGATACGATACCCCCACGGGGTATGTCAATCGTACCACCGTACAAAATACACCGCAAGCCCCGAAAGAAGCGCAGGCGCCTGCGACGCCCCGGGGAGGCGATCCGAACCGGGCTCTGCCCCGAACACCAGAAGGCGAGCCGCCGCGGCCGCCACCCATCCGGCCCACAGGAGGCCACCATGGTCACCACCACCCTCCAGGACGACATCGCCCGGCGCCTCCGCCGCATCGAGGGCCAGGTCCGCGGCATCCAGAAGATGCTCGAGGAGGGCCGCGACTGCGAGGAAATGCTCACCCAGGCCATGGCCACACGCAGCGCCCTCGACCAGGTCGGCGCACGCCTCATGGAGCACCACGTCGAGACCTGCCTCCTCGACGGCTTCGACTGCCAGCCCGACCAGCTCCAGCGCCTCCGCGAGAGCCTGAAGCTCTGGACCCGCTTCGGCCAGCCCGCCCCCGCCATGGCCCTCCCCTACGAATCGGACAACTGACACCTCTCACGTCGCACTTCGCACCTCCCGCCTCCCATCTCTCACGTCCCACCTCTCACCTCTCACGTCCCACCCCGCGCCTCGCGCCGCAACAGCCCGCGCCTCCCCTGCCGATGTTAACCACGGGAACGTGCCCGGTCGTGCTCGCGTGTTCGGCGCGGGACGGCGGTACGGAGGGTCAGGCATGCGCAACGCGCCGGTCGCGGAGCTCCAACTCCGCCCGCTCGCCGATATCTTCGACGAGGCGGTCGAGACGCTGCGGCAGGAGCTGTCGGAGTACTCGTTCATCGCACTCGTCGGGTCGGTGCTCGGGGCGCTGGCGGTGCTCGTCTGCGGCGTCATCAACACCTCCGTCTCGCTCTCGCTCATCGGGCCGCTCGTCGCGCTCAGCGCGCTGCTCACGCTCGCCACCTGCGCCGCGGCCTTCGGCTGCGTCAACAGCCATATGCAGCCCGACGCCGGCAGTGCCGCGCTGGCGATGCTCCGGCGCCTGCCCGTCATCATCCTGCCGTGGCTCCCGCTCCTTGTCGGACTCTGGGCGGGTGCGTACGCGCTCGCTGCCTTCGCCGACGTCATCGACCGCGCGCACGTGCCCGATACGGCGCAGGTGCTGGGCCTCGTCGCCATCGCGCTCTGGTACGCGTACCCGCGCTCGCTGTCGGCCGTCGCCTCCTTCGACGAGGAACTCGCGGTGTCGCAGGCGCAGGGCCTGGCCGCCTTCGTCGCGCACGAGAGCGGGCGGCGTTTGTCCGGCATGTGGCTCATCGTGCTCGCTCCCGCGGCGCTCATGACCGCGCTGTCGCTCGTCGTAACGCTGGACACCGTGACAGGGGCCCTGATCACGTGTTTCTTCGTAGGTGCGATGCCGCTGGCGGCGGCGATGACGACGCTGCTGTTCTACGACGCAGCTTCGCAGATCGAGCTGGCGCCCCCTCCCGCCGCCACGGCACCTCGCACGGCCAGCCGTTAGTCGTTGGTCGTTGGTCGTTAGTCGTTAGGGATTAGGGCGCGCCGCCGTTTGCCGTACTCCCGTCATTCTGAGCCGCGGGCAAGAATCTTGCGTTGACACCTCCCTGACCCACGTGCGACAGCGCCCGCACCCTCGCACCCAGAGCGCGTCGACGATCGCGCCGTCCCCCTTGATCCCCGGTGTATGCTGGATCCAAGGGCCGCGCACCACCGCCCACACCCAGCATGCATGACGCACACGCCGCACGCACGTCCGCACCCGGCAAGCTGACCATCCAGCTCGACGACCTGTATTGCCTCTGCTGCGCCGACGAGCTGGAAGCCGCCCTCCGCGCCAACCCGCACGTCACAGCCGCCCGCGTCGACTTCGCGGCCCGCCGCGCGACGGTCGAGCACCACCCCGGCATGCTCGACGAGGCGGGCGTCCGCGCGCTCATCGACGAGAGCGGGCGCTGCCGCTGCGAGGGCGACGCCGCCGACGCGCGGGCCATGTGCCGCCTCAACCACCGCGCCCAGGTGGCCGAACTCACCGTCGGCGGCCCGCACGATCGCATGCAGTACGAGATGCCGTCGACCTCCGCCCACGCCGCGCACGAGGCCGGCCACCAGAAGGCGCGATCCCACGCCGGCATGGACCACGACATGTCCGACCCCACCATGGCGAAGGCCATGGAGCGCGACATGCGCGACCGCTTCTTCGTGGCCCTCATCCTCACCATCCCCACCGTCCTCTACTCCTCGCTCGGGACGGATCTGCTCAACGTCAACCTCGTGACGGGCCCATTCAGCAACAGCTGGATCATGTTCGCGCTCTCCACGCCCGTCGTGTGGTGGGCGGGCTGGGTGTTCATCGGTGGCGCCGTCCGCTCGCTCCGCCACCGCTCCCTGAACATGAGCGTGCTCATCGCCACCGGCGTGCTGGCCGCCTGGGGCTTCAGCGCCTTCATCACCGTCGCCGATCTCGGCGAGACCTTCTTCGAGGCCGCGGCCATGCTCGTGACGTTCGTGCTCTTCGGCCACTGGATGGAGATGAAGTCGCGCCGCGGAACCACCGACGCTCTCCGCGCGCTCTTCGACCTCGTGCCGCCGAAGGCGTCCGTCATCCGCGACGGCGTCGCGGTCGAGCTGCCGACGAGCCAGATCGTCGCCGGCGACCGCGTCGTCCTCCGCCCCGGCGACAAGGTGCCCGTCGACGGCATCATCGAGACCGGCGAGTCCGCCATCGACGAGGCGCTCGTCACCGGCGAGTCGGTGCCCGTCGACAAGGGCCCCGGCGACGGCGTCATCGGTGGCTCCATCAACAAGACCGGCTCGGTCACCTTCCGCGCGACGAAGGTCGGCGCCGAAACCGCGCTCGCGCAGATCGTGCGGCTCGTCGAGGAGGCGCAAAGCTCGAAGGCCCCGGGCCAGCGCCTCGCCGATGCCGCCGCGCAATACCTGGTGATCCTGGCCGTCGGCTCCGGCGTCATCACGTTCGTCCTCTGGTACCTGGTCGGCGCCGAGAGCGCGCTCTTCTCGCTCACCTTCGCCATCTCCGCCGTCGTCATCGCCTGCCCCGACGCGCTCGGCCTCGCGACGCCCACCGCCGTCGCCGTCGGCACCGGGCTCGGCGCCAAACACAACATCCTCATCAAGGACGCCGCGACGCTCGAGGGCGTTTCGCGCATCTCCGCCGTCGTCCTCGACAAGACCGGCACGCTCACCGAGGGCCAGCCAGAGCTGCGCGGCGTGATCGCCGATGGCGTCGCTGAGGACGAGCTGCTGCGCCTGGCCGCCGCCGCCGAGGCCGGCAGCGAGCACCCGCTCGCCCGCGCCATCGTCGAGGGCGCGCGCGGCCGCACGCTCGCCGTCCCCACCGCCGAGCGCTTCACCTCGGTCGCCGGCAAGGGCCTGGAGGCGGCCGTCGACGGGCACGCGCTGCTCGTCGGCAACCGCGCGCTGATGGAGGAGCGCGGCGTCAGCCTCGATGGCCTCGCCGCGCAGGCGGGCGAACTGGCGGCTGCAGGCAACACGCCCATGTACGTCTCCATCGATGGCCGCCCCTCCGGCATCGTCGCCGTCGCCGACCGCATCAAGCCGACGGCGAAGACCGCCATCGAGCGCCTCAACGCGCTCGGCATCAAAACGGTGATGCTCACCGGCGACAACGAACGCACCGCCAGGGCCGTCGCCGGCGAGCTGGGCGTCGGCCGCGTCTTCGCGGAGGTGCTGCCCGCCGACAAGGCCCGCTTCGTCCGGCAGCTCCAGGAAGAAGGCAAGTTCGTCGCGATGGTGGGCGACGGCGTGAACGACGCCCCCGCCCTCGCCCAGGCCGACATCGGCATCGCCATCGGCGCTGGCACCGACGTCGCGATCGAGACCGCGCGCGTCGTGCTGATGAAGAGCGACCCGCTCGACGTGCTGCGCGCGATCCGGCTCAGCAAGGCGACGGTGCGGACGATGAAGCAGAACCTGTTCTGGGCCAGCATCTACAACGTGCTGGCCATCCCCATCGCCGCCGGCGCCCTCTACCCCGCCCTCGGCCTCGAACTCCGCCCCGAGTGGTCCGCGCTCCTCATGTCCGTCAGCTCGATCATCGTAGCCACCAACGCCGTCCTCCTCCGCCGCGTCGAATCCGACCTGGCGTAGTGGTCGATGGTGGTTAGTTCTGGGCCGCCGATGGCTGACGACCCGTCATTGCCTTGAAAGTCCCAGTAGCGGCGGAGCTTCTCGCAGAGTCGCCGAAGGAGACAACTCCGCTCAGTGCCTCAAGCGCCGCCGGATGCTCGACGTTCATCCCCTTGTGTGCGAGGCGCAAGCCTCCCATGGACGATTCCGAGCGCAGCGAGGAATCTTGCAGTGACACCACGTTGCCGACTGCGTTAGCCGCCATGGCCCCTGGGCCTGCATGCGGCCTCCGCGGCCCGAGCGGGCGCCACTACCCGGCCAACAGCTCACTCGGCTCCCGCTTCATGGCCCTCGCAAGAGCGAGCAACGTATCATGCCGGGGCGACTGCTCCCCGCTCTCGATGCGCACCAGCGTCACCCGCCCGATCCTCGCGGCCGATGCCAACCCCTCCTGCGTCATGTGCGCCGCTAGGCGCAGCTCGCGGATCCGCTCGCCAATCGCGATTCGACCACGCTTGCCTGCCTTCTCGACCCGCGATCGATAGGACCCATCACAGTACGCGCGGGCGAAGTCCCACGGGATCTCGATCGATTCGCCGGAGCGGGTCTCCAGGATTACTTCGTACGGGTTCGGCAAGAGAACAGCCTTGAGGTTTCGCAAGCCGCCAAGCTCGGGAAGATCGGACAGGGGAATCAGGCCCTCGCACCCGTCAGCAAACCTCAACGCGAGGCCCTTCTCATCCCCGTCAACCGCGGTCATCATCCGCTCCGCGTCCTTCAATCGAACGGCAAACGCGACCATCGGACTATCTCCCGTGAATGCGATCCCACTCCGCCCGAATCACGACGGCGTGGAGCCGGTACGCCGCCAGGACGTCTCTCCATCGCCCCGGCGGCGGGTCGTCCATGTACTCGCCGCCGTTCAGCTCTATCCGGCACACGTCCTCGTTCCCCATCCAGACGTGCACGTGCGGAGGCTCGAACAGGTTCTCTCTTGTGTTGATCTTGAAACTGAACGGCCCTTCCGTGGCGACTACCGGCATCCGGGCTCCCTCTCCGGCGGACGGTGGTCTGCACCAGTATGTATCGTTTCCGATACACCTGTCAAACCGGGCGGCCAGTCCCGTCCCCTAACTTCGGATACGCGGAATCATAGCCGAAAGAGCACCCCCTCTCGCGGAAATCTCACCAATATGATCTCACCCGCTTGGAGATCGCCTCCCGCTTCCCGCATCCTCCCCGCAAAAGGAGGACCAGCATGACTCCCAGAGGCCCCAGCACTCCCGAAGCCAAGGCCGGCGTCGCCATGAACTCCTTGCGCCACGGCCTCCGCAGCGCCGCCATCGTCATCCCCGGCGAATCCGATGAAGAATGGCTTGCCTTCCGCGAAGCCGTCTTCGATGACTACGCGCCCCTCGGCCCTGTCGAAGAGGCCCTCACCCAACGCGCCGCCGAGGCCCTCTGGCGCCTCCGCCGCGTCTCCCGCGCCGAAGCCCAGGCCGTCGTCGACCGCGCCAAGGCCCGCCACCGGGTCATCCGCTTCCGGCAGGACGTCCAGGCCCACCCCGCCGTCCCCGAACAGCACAAGAGCCTGTTCGAGCCCGATGCCGTCCCCGGCTACGCCCCGGTCCCCGCCGACCGCGACCTCGAGCCCCTCATCCGCTATGAGGCCCACCTCGCCCGCCAGTTCTACCAGGCCGACCACGAACTCGAAGCCCGCCGCGCCCGGCGCGAAGGGCGCGCCTCCCCCCTCGCCCGCCTCGACGTCACCGCCCCGGAGCCCAGCCCATGAAACTGCCGAGCAATGTCTTGCGACACGGCCGCCGCGCCCGCCGCCAGCCGAAAACTGCCGAGCAATCTCCTGCGGCACAACCGCCCTTCGACAGAGTCGCCGCAGGAGACCGCCTGTGCTCCAACAACCGAAAACTGCCGAGCAATGTCAGCGAAAGGAGCCCCCACTCGAACGCACACACTCGCCACGGCAAGAAGCCTCTGCGGCTATCACAGCAAGCTTCCTCGCTGCGCTCCGGACGACGGGCGACGGCGAATGCGACAGCAGGCGGAACTGAAGCTCCGCGGGCACTGGCGGGCTGACCCGCGAATCCGCTGATGGGCTGACTAGCTGACCCCGCTGACGCGCTATCGTCTCACTTGCGAGACGCGGCGGCGGCGGTTTTCGGCGATGCGGAGGCGGATGAGGGCACGCTGCAGGGCGGCCTGCATGGCGGCCTGCTCCTCCAGCGACTCCTTCCGCTCCAGCGCGACCTGCGCGCGCTGGCGTGCGGCCTCGGCGCGCTCGATGTCGATCTCCTCCGCGCGCTCGGCGGCATCGGCGAGGACGATGACGCGGTCGTTGAGGACCTCGAAGAAGCCGCCGGTGACGGCGAAGGGGTGCTCTTCGGCGCCCTTCTTCAGGATCAGCTCGCCGGGCGCCAGCATGGTCATGAAGGCGGCGTGCCTGGGGAGCACGGCAAGCTGGCCCTCGACGCCGGGCGCGATGACCTCATCGATGCCCGACTCTTCGAGCAGCTTGCGTTCGACGGTGACGATTTCGACGGTCAGTGGCATGTTGTTAGAACCTAGAACCTGGAATCAAGAACCTGGACGCTGGGCCAGGACAGCGCTGTTCCGCCGTTCTTTGTTCTCCTCCTCGCTGGCGTTCCGCGCCGGTCACCTGTTCGACTGACCCGCGCGGGCTGAAGGCCCGCGCTACCGGGGCAGGGCGCCGCGGGCGGCGCCCCGACGATACCAAAATGTGGGCGGGCCTTTCGGCTGCCTTCTCGACGGCCTGGTCGATGGTGCCGACGTTCACGAAGGCCTGCTCGGGCAGGGCGTCGTGCTTGCCTTCGAGGATCTCCTTGAAGCCGCGGACGGTCTCGCGGACGGGCACGTACTGGCCGGGGATGCCCGTGAACATCTCGCCCATGAACATGGCCTGGCCCAGGAAGCGCTCGATTTTGCGGGCGCGGGCGACCGTCTGCTTGTCTTCGTCGGACAGCTCTTCGACGCCGAGGATGGCGATGATGTCTTGCAGGTCCTTGTAGCGCTGGAGCACCCGCTGGACGCCGCGGGCGGTATCGAAGTGCTCCTGACCGACGATGTTGGGGTCGAGGATGCGCGAGGACGAGGACAGCGGGTCCACGGCGGGGAAGATGGCCTTCTCGAAGATCGCGCGGTCGAGGGCGACGACGGCGTCGAGGTGGCCGAAGGTTGTCGCGACGCCAGGGTCGGTGTAGTCGTCGGCCGGTACGTAGATGGCCTGGAAGGAAGTGATCGAGCCCTTCTTGGTGGTGGTGATGCGCTCCTCCAGCTCGCCCATCTCGGTGGCGAGCGTGGGCTGGTAGCCGACGGCGGAGGGCATGCGGCCCAGCAGCGCGGACACTTCCATGCCCGCGAGGGTGTAGCGGTAGATGTTGTCGACGAAGAACAGCACGTCCTGGCCGGACTCGTCGCGGAAGTACTCGGCCATCGTTAGGCCGGTGAGGCCGACGCGCAGGCGCACGCCGGGGGGCTCGTTCATCTGGCCGAAGACGAGGACGGTCTTGTCGAGGACGCCCGACTCCTCCATCTCGACCCACATGTCGTTGCCCTCGCGGGAGCGCTCGCCCACGCCGGTGAATACGGACACGCCGGAGTGCTCGGCGGCGATGTTGCGGATCAGCTCCTTGATGGTGACGGTCTTGCCGGTGCCGGCGCCGCCGAAGAGGCCGACCTTGCCGCCGCGGGCCAGCGGGGCGATGAGGTCGATGACCTTGAGACCGGTCTCAAGGATGGTGACCTGCGTCTGCTGTTCTTCGAAGGAGGGGGGCTTGCGGTGGATGGGGGCGGTGTGTTCGCGCGAGACATCGCCACGCTTGTCGATGGCCGTGCCCAGCACATT
>CAYJMG010000047.1:0-15699 GCA_964371355.1 uncultured Dehalococcoidia bacterium | reverse complement strand
GCTAGAGTGCCCGCATGCCATACCTCGAGCGGGCCGGCGCGCGGATCCACTATCAGACGTACGGGCACAAGATCGGGACGGCGCCGGCCTTGGTGTTCGCGCATGGGGCCGGGGGGAACCACCTGTCGTGGTGGCAGCAGGTGCCGCACTTCCGGGGGCGGTTCGCGTGCGTGGCCTTCGACCACCGCGGGTGGGGGCTCTCCGCCGGCGAACCGGACGGCACCCAGTTCGTCGACGACCTGCGGGCGCTGCTGGACCACCTGGAGGTCGAGCGGGCGACGCTGGTGGCGCAGTCGATGGGCGGGTGGACGTCGCTGGGGTTCGCGATGCGGTGGCCGGAGCGCGTCGAGCGGCTTGCGTTGTGCGACACGCACGGGGGGATCTCGTCGCCCGAGACCGACGGCGTGTGGAAGGCTTCGGCCGAGAACGCAGCGAAGCTCCCGCCGGGCGTGCACCCCGCAGTCGGCGAGCGCATGTACCGCGAGCAGCCGTCGCTGGCCTTCCTGTACGAGGAGATCGACGCGCTGAACAACCTGACCCGACAGGACATCTTCGCGGCTGTCCTGGCCGCTGGCACAATCCCGGCAGCCGACGTCGCGGGCCTGCCGATGCCGGTGCTCTTCGTCATCGGCGAGGAGGACATCGTCATCCCGCCACCATTCCTGGAGGCGGCGGCGCGGGCGGTGCCGGGCGCGCACGTCGAGCGGATCGCGGAGGCGGGGCACAGCGTGTATTTCGAGCGGCCCGCGCGGTTCAACGCGGCGATTGACGCATTTCTGGGGTGACAGTTCGGCATACGTCGCGCTTATGTAATCTCAGCGCGAATCTGGGCTTTCCATAGGATCAGAACACGCTCGTGCTGGAGTTTTCCCGGCCCTGGGGGATCGTGTAGCCTCGAACCGGCCGGGGTCCTGGTGCCGGCCGCGCCTCAAGGACGAACACGACACGCCGGAATCCAACCAACGCGGGCTCGCGCACAACGCGTACCCCGCGGACGCAGCCTGCGGGCGGAAACGCCCGGGGCTGGGCACGGCGCATGCGCGCGGGCGGCGCGCCGTGGCCAAGGAAGGCGAATGCGCGGCATGGCGGCTAGGCAGGCCACGGTTTTCCCCTACGGGTCCTTACGGTCCTCCATACAGAAAACCCTGACGCTGCCGATCCTCTCAACAGGAGAGGTGCCGGAATGACCCGCTTGCCGGTGCGCGGCAGACACGTCCTATTCGCCATCCTGGCCGTCTTCGGCCTGGGCGCGGTCACGTTCCTGACTGCGTGCAGCCCCGAGGTGCAGGCGGAGATGGACACCTACCCGGGGATCAACGCGATCCGGCAGGAGCGCGGCCTGCCGCCGCTGACGCCGGACCGGGACCTGGTGGAGGTGGCGCGGATCCGCAGCAGGGACATGGCTGCGAAGGGGTACTTCAGCCACAACCCGCCGGACGGTTGCAACTTCGTGTGCATCATGGACGGGCGCGGCGCGCCGCACGCCTGGGCCGGCGAGAACATCGCCTGGAACAACTGGCCGTGGGACGAGACGGCGCAGCATGCGGTCTCGATGTGGGAGAACAGCCCCCCGCACCTGGAGAACATCCTGAACTGCCACTACACGCGCTTCGGGACGGGCGTCGCGAAGTCGGCCGACGGACGCATCTACTACACGATGATCTTCGAGGGCGACGCTCAGTGCTGACGGCACGCGGCGCGTGATTAGGAGACGGACGCCCGCTTCGGCGGGCGTTTTCGATCGGTCTCATTCACCACCGAGGGACGAGTGCAGAGCCCACGAAGCGCACAAAGCGCTGGCTGTGATGCTCGGATGAGGCACTGCGGGCGCCGGCGTCTGGGAAGGCCGCGATTGACGGCCGACTCGCGCGGTGCTTCGTTGACGGGCGGATTTCGGCGGGTATCCCCTCGCCATGGGCGGCGCTAGACTGCGAGCGCCCCAACTGATCCGGAGGAGCGAGGACAGACCTTGGACGGAAACACCTATCAGCGCACGACCCTCGACAACGGGCTGCGCGTAGTCTCGGCCCCGATGCCGACAACGCGCTCGGTCTCGGTGAGCGTCTACATGGGCGCGGGCTCGCGGTACGAGACGCCGCCGGAGGCAGGGATCTCGCACCTGCTGGAGCACCTGCTGTTCAAGGGGACGGAGAAGCGGCCGACGGCGCCCGAGATCTCGGAGATCGTGGAAGGCGTCGGCGGGGTGCTGAACGCGGCCACGGACCGCGAGCTGACGGTGTATTACGCGAAGGTGGCGCGGCCGCACTTCGAGCGGGCCGCGGACGTGCTGCTGGACATGGCACGCTACGCCGTCCTGGCGCCCGAGGAGCTGGAGAAGGAGCGAAAGGTCGTCATCGAGGAGCTGGCGTCGGTGGAGGACTCGCCGGCGCAGCTCGTGGACATCCTGCTGGACGCGACGATGTGGCCGGGCCAGGCGCTGGGGCGCGACGTGGCCGGGACCGAGGAGTCGGTGACGGGCATCACGCGCGAAGCAACGGTCGACTATCTGCGGCGCCAGTATGTGCCCAACAACATGGTGGTGTCGGTGGCCGGCGCGATCGACCACGAGGAAGTTGTGGCGTTCTGCGAACAGGCGCTGGGCGATTGGGGGCGGGGGACCCCGTCGGTGTGGTTTCCGGCGGTCGACGGGCAGTCGTCGCCGCGGCTGGCGGTGCAATACAAGCAGACGGAACAGGCGCACATCGAGATCGCGGTGCACGGCTGCTCGAACACCGACCCGGACCGCTTCGCGCTGGACCTGATCAGCGTGATCCTGGGAGAGGGGATGAGCAGCCGGCTGTTCATCGAGCTGAGGGAGAAGCGGGCCCTGTGCTACGACGTGCACAGCTTCGCCAGCCACTACCTCGACGTCGGCTCGTTCGCCGTGTATGCGGGCGTGGACCCGAAGAAGGCGGTGGAGTCGACGGAGGCGCTGCTCTCGGAGCTGGCGCGCCTTCGCGACGGCGGCGTGACCGACGAGGAGCTGTACAAGGCGAAGGAGCTGTCGAAGGGGCGGCTGCTGCTGCGGATGGAGGACACGCGCAGCGTGTCGGGCTGGCTGGGCGGGCAGGAGATGCTGAACGGCACGATCAAGACGCCGGATGAGGTGGTGGGGCTGGTGGACGCCGTGACGATGGACGACATGCGCCGCGTCGCGCGGCGCGCGCTGACCGGCGAGAAGCTGTCGGTGGCGGTGGTCGGGCCGTTCAAGACGGACAAGCGTTTCGCGCCCCTGGCGAAGCTGTAGCCGGCGGACTGCACCGCCCGACTTACGCGGCTGGGCCGTTGGGCACCTGCCGCGTCGGCGGCCAGTGGCTATGCTACGGGCCATGCCGTCCGCCCTCTCCGTCGCCCATCTGCGTAAGACGTACCGGACGCGCGTGGCCGTCGACGACGTGTCGTTCGACGTGGAGCGCAACGAGATCTTCGGCATCATCGGGCCGAACGGTTCGGGGAAGACGACAACTGTCGAGTGCCTGCAGGGCCTTCGCACGCCGGACGGCGGCGACCTCCAGGTACTGGGCATGGACCCGCGGAGCCAGGGCCAGGCACTTCGGAAGCGCATCGGCAGCCAGCTCCAGGAATCCGCGCTGCCAGACCGCGTGAAGGTGTGGGAGGCGCTCGACCTCTTCGCGGCCGCATCCGCGCGCGCGACGGATTGGCGGGAGATCGCCCGCAAGTGGGGTATCTACGAGCGCCGCAACAACGCCTTCGGCAGCCTCTCGGGCGGCGAACGCCAGCGCCTGTTCGTCGCTCTGGCCCTGATCTCCGACCCCGAGGTCGTGTTCCTGGACGAGATGACGACCGGCCTCGACCCGGCCGCCCGCCGGGTCGCGTGGTCGCTGATCGAGTCCGCCCGCGAGCAAGGCGCGACCATCGTCCTCGTCACCCACTTCATGGACGAGGTCGAGCAGCTCTGCGACAGGGTCGCTGTGTTCGTGCAGGGACACGTTACCGCCATCGACACGCCCACAAGACTCACGCGACTGCACGGAGACGCACGCGTCGTGCGCTTTTCGACGGACGCGGCGGACGTGAGCTGGCTGGCGGGTCTACCAGGCGTGAGCGCGATCGAGAGCGACGGGGTGCAGGTCACCGTCCGCGGCGCCGGGGGCGTGCTGGCGCACGTGGGCGCGGCCCTGGTCGCGCGCGACCTCGCGCCTGACGATCTCCGCGTGGAGATCCCGACGCTGGAGGACGTCTACCTCAAGTTGGTGCAGGAGGCGGGTCCATGAGGTTGCTCCTCAGGCTGGCCTGGCTGGAAGCGAAGCTGTTCGTCCGCGAGCCGCTCACCGTCATCTTCACTTTCGCCTTCCCGTTCTTCATGCTGATCGTGATGGCCGGCGTCTTCGGAAACGAGGTGGAGCTCGACGACCCGGAGGCGCTAGAGGCCTGGGCCGGCGTCGGCCCCGTCGACTACTACGCGCCGGCCTACGTCGCACTCGTCATCGCCTCGATCGGCGTCGTCGCGCTTCCCCTGCGCCTGGCGACCTACCGCGAGTGGGGCGTGCTGCGGCGGTATCGCGCGGCAGGATTCCCGCTGTACGCCGTCCTGGGATCGCAGGTGCTCGTGACGTCCGTGCTCGTGGTGATGGCGAGCGCGGCCATCGCCTTCGCGACGCATCTGTTCTATGGGGCCGAGGCGCCCCATGCGTGGGTCGGCGTGATCCTGGCGTTTGTCCTCGGCATCGTGTGCTTCGCCGCGGTCGGGATCGCACTCGGCGCGTTACTGCCGAGCGCACGCGCGGCGCAGGGCGCCGGAATCACGCTGTTCTTCCTGATGATGATGTTGGGCGGGGCGGGGCCGCCTCGCGGCGTGCTGAGCGACGGTATGCGCTGGATGGGCAACCCACTTCCCCTGACGCACGTCGTGCTCACGATGCAGGATCCCTGGCTCCGCGGCGAGTGGGATGTCGCGGCCAGTATCGTCGTCGGTGCGTTCGCCGCCGTCGCGACGCTCGTGGCCGCGCGCTTCTTCCGCTGGGAATAGCGCCGGTCAGATGCTGACGCCCAACTCCGCCAGATCCTTCGCGGCCGGCGGGTCGACGTCGACCTCCAGGGTGTTGAGGATGCGGGAGACCATGTTGTAGAAGCCCGTCACCATGGTCAGCTCGACGATCTGCTCGTCGTCCATGAAGGCGCGGAGGGCGTCGAACGCGGCGTCAGTGACGCGCGCATCGGCCGTGAGCTGGCCGGCGAACTTCAGGACGGCCAGCTCGCGCTTGTCGAAGAGGGCCGGGGTGGGATCGGCGATGGCGCGGATCTGGTCGTCGGTGAGGCCGGTGCGGCGGCCGAAGGCGATGTGCTGCGAGACCTCGTACGGGGCGCGGCAGAGGAAACCGGCACGCAGGATCGCCAGCTCGCGCAGCTTCGGGTCGACCTTGCCGTCCTCGAGGAAGTAGTTGCCGAAGCGCATGAAGCGCAGCAGCGCCTCCGGGCTATGCGACATGGCCCGGAAGATGTTCAGCAGGCCGCCACGCTTCTCCAGCCTCTCGAGCAGCCAGCGGTGGGACTGTGGGAGGTCGGCGGGCTGGTTCAGGCGGACGCGGGCCATGGGCGGGCTCCTTCGCGGTGCGCGGGCTGGAGGCCCGCTCTACAGGTGTTGCACGCGGGCTGGAGGCCCCGCGCTACGGGTGTTGCACGCGGGCTGAAGGCCCGCTCTACGGGTGTTGCACGCGGGCTGAAGGCCCGCTCTACGGGTGTTGCGCGCGGGCTGAAGGCCCGCTCTACAGGTGTTGCACGCGGGCTGAAGGCCCGCGCTACGGGCGTGGCCATACCGATCGGCGTTGCGGGAATCGTAACGGGCGGGCCATTACGCGGTACCGGAGGGCGGCGGTAGGCTGACGCGTTACGCGACGGTGCATCGATCCCCGGAGGCCGCGACGATGGCGAAGTACCAGAAACCCAGCTTCCTCACGAAGCACGTGTTCAACCCGCTGCTGGAGATCGCGATGAAGCTGGGGCTCAGCGCGCGCGGGTCGCGGATCCTGTCGGTGAAGGGGCGGAAGACCGGGAAGGCGTACACGACGCCCGTGAACCCGCTGTCGTTCGATGGACGGCGGTACCTGGTGGCGCCGCGCGGGGAGACCGGGTGGGTGAAGAACATCCGCGTGTCGCGCGAGGGAGAGCTGCGGCTGGGCCGGAAGCGCGAGGCGGTCCGCGTGGAGGAGGTTGGGGACGACGTGAAGGAGCCGATCCTGCGGGCGTACCTGGCGAACTGGAAAGCGGAGACGTCGATTTTCTTCGGCGGCGTTACGGATGAGTCGCCAGCGGAGGAATTGCGCCGGATCGCGCCCGACCACCCTGTGTTCCGGATCGTGTGACGGGGGTTGCCGCGGAGGCGCCGAGGACGCCGAGGGTTGATTGTCATGCCCTGGTGAGGCGGTCATGGCGCTGTCGCATGAGCGCACCTCCTGTCACCACAAGATGCTTCGCCGCGCTCAACATGACGGTGCGCTTTTACAGGCCTACGTTGCGGGCGACGATGGTCGCGCGGGCCTGGGCGAGGGGGCGGACGACCAGCTCGTCGATGTTGACGTGCCTGGGGCGGGTGACGGCCCAGGCGATGCAGTCGGCGACGTCATCCGCCGACAGCGGCGTCATGCCCTCGTAGACTTTCGCCGCGCGGTCACGGTCGCCGTCGAAACGCACGACGCTGAACTCGGTCTCAACCAGGCCGGGATCGATTTCGGTGACCCGTACGGGCTTGCCTGCCAGCTCCAGCCGGAGCGTGTGCGAGATGGCCCGGGCGGCGTGCTTCACGCTGGTGTATCCGCCACCACCGGGGTAGGTCTCGATCCCGGCGATAGAACCGATGTTCACGATGTGCCCGTTGCCGGAGTCGATCAGCTTCGGCAGCAGCGCCCGCGTCATGAGCATGAGGCCGTACACGTTGGTCTCCCACATGCCGCGCCAGTGCTCGTCGACGGACTCGGCGATGGGCTCGAGGCCGAGCGCGCCGCCGGCGTTGTTCACCAGCAGGTCGCAACGAGGCACCTGCGCGCAGAACGCCTCGACGCTCGCCGAGTCGGTAACGTCGAGGACGAGCGCGGTGGCGCCCACGGGGTCGCAGACCTCGCGCAGGCGGTCCAGTCGGCGAGCGCCGGCGACGACGGCGAAGCCCTCGGCGCGCAACCGTTGCACGGCTGCCGCACCGATGCCGCTGCTGGCACCGGTGACGACGGCCACCCGGACGGGGCGCTGCTGGTCGGGCATGTCAGGTCTCCTTTGGGATGGCTGCCATGGCCTTCGCCCAGTCGGGGATGCCGGCGTTGGCGACGGCGTCGTGGTTGGGGAAGTAGGGCTTGATATCGAGCACGGGGGTGCCGTCGATGGCGTCGAGTCCCTCCACCCAAAGCACGTTGCCGCGGCGCCGCTGCAGCCGGACGACGGAGACGCCGATGGGACTGGGGCGGCGCTGGCTGCGGGTGGCGAGGACGCCCTGTTCGGGCACGCGGCCGTCGGCGCCGACCTGGACGCGGAGCCGCTGCTCGGATTCGGGCACCCTGTCGAATGCGAAGACGACGATGATGTGGGAGTAGCCGTCGATACCCTCGAGCGCCTCCGCCAGGTCCTCGCGGACGATGACCGTTGACCGCACGCTCTCCCAGCCATCGGGGCGGGGGATCTTCACGGCGTTCCTGACGACCGCGATCGGCCGAAATGACACGGGCTCCCGCGGTACAGGCGTGCGCCCGATCCCGAAGCGATGGGACAGCCAGTCGAGAAATCGCAGCCAGAGGGACTTCACGCGGCCAAGGTAACGCGCTGCCGAAGACGTGAGAAGTGAGGCGCCGGAGGTGAGCGACCTCGAAGCTCGAAGCTCGAACCTAGAATCTAAAACCTCACCTGCTAGGCTTTCGGCGGTCTGCGGCGAATGGAGGACGTGCATGCGTGCAGGAGGGGCCGTGGCGGCGGTGCTGGCGGGAACGATCCTGCTGGCGGCCTGTAGCGAGGGTTCCGACGTGCGCCACGTCCACATCACGATCGCGGACGAGGGGTGCCGCCCGCCATCCGTCGACGTCGAGGCGGGACGGACCGCCCACCTTCAGATTCAGAACGAGACGGCGCAGATGTACCGGGTCAGTGACGACGAGGACCGCATCGAGGCGCTCGTGATCGACGCCAACGGTGAGGGCGAGGCGTTCTACGAGCTGCCGCATGGCGCCGGCGAATACACCATTCGATGCGCGGCAGCGGACGGCACCGTGTCGACCGTAATCCTGAAAGCGAGCACGCTGGCCGGCCTCGCGACGCGCGACACCGGCGAGGCCACCGGGGAAGCCGGGCAGCCGGGGGCGTCGCTCGCGGTGACGCTGGCGGAGTTCTCGGTCACACCGAGCGAGACCGAGGTCGACGCCGGGCGGATCCGGTTCATCGCGACGAACATCAGCGGGACGATGTCACACGAACTGAACGTCCTGCGGCTGGAGCCCGATGGGAGCTTCGAGCGGTTGGCGGGCGCCGAACCCATCGGCCCGCAGGGTGGCGGGTCGTTCGAGGCGGACCTGGAGCCCGGCACGTACCGCCTCGCGTGCCTGATCGCGGCCGGCGAGGCGGGCAGCACCGTCGACCACTACCGGCAAGGCATGTGGACCGACATCACGGTCCGATAGTCCGCATCCGATAGTCAGCCGGACACCGCCCCATCGCCGCGCGTGATCTGCATACCTGGCGGCAGATCCAGGCCAGGGATGCGGCCCGAGAGCGCGAACAGCGCGGACGCGATCTGCGAGATGCTGTACGAGCCGTGGCTGCGGTGCGCCATGAGAGCGTCAATGTCGACCGTGTAGACGTTGCGGCGGCCATCGCGCCGACGCGAGACGATGCTGTCGGCCTCGAGCGCGCGGAGGAGGGACAGAGCGGCGCGGTCGGTAATACCAACGGCATCAGCGATATCGCGGAGGGTGGAGCGGGGATGTTCGATGACGTGGATGAGGACGAGGGCGTGGTTGGTGAGAAGGCCCCATCGCTGGCCGGCCATGTATGCACCTCGTTGATACGCGCCGGCCGGGGAACCCGGCGGGTCGCGGCTACGTAGATCTATGTAAAGGGACCGGGCGAATAACCGGCAAGAAAGGCGGCTCCAGCTATTGACGCCTCCGGTATGCCGGAATTACAATACTGGTAATTCTTTTCCGGAAACATCGGTGTGGCGACAGGTTTCCGGGTTCTGACTTCCAGCATTGGCGTTCGAGTACCTACTTAGCCCGAACACCGGCTGATTGTCAAGAGCAAAGTCAGGCGAACGTGCGATTCGCGTTGGCCGCCGAGGAAGCGGCGGGGGGAGTACGAGGGTCGCTGCAGATTTTGCGGCCCCGTGTGGGAGGGGTGGCGCTAGGAAGGTCAGCAGGATGCTGATTCTGGTCAGAAAGGTCCAACAGGGTATCTGGATCGAGGGCGACATCTTCGTGAAGGTGCTGAGCGTGGAGCGTGACCGGGTGAAACTCGGGATCGAGGCGCCCAGCGACATCAAGGTGATGCGTCAGGAGCTGTTCGACGTGGTCGTGAACCCGGGCGTACCCGACGACGAACCGACCGTCGCGGGCGCCGTCGAGCGGCTACCCGACGCATCGTGAGCCCTGCTCGCGGCAGGCGGGCGGGCGGCCAGGTCGCGTGCGGCGACCCCCGCCGGCCTGCCGCTGAGCCCCTTCGTTAGGGCGGAGGCCCCGGAGCCTAAGTCCGCGCGGACGACGGTCACGCGGGCAGCGGCGCGAACTCGCGCCTATCCACGGTTCACGTTCACCGACCCGCGTCCCCTATCCCCTATCCTCTACTCCCCATTCCCTCGAAGGGCAGCCGAACGGCGTTCCAATAGCGTCGGCTCGGCCAGCCAGCGGTTCCGGAGGGCGCCGACGAGGAACATGGAGCCGGCCACACAAACGACGTCGCGGGGACGGGCGCGCGTGAGCGCATGGTCGAGGGCACGCGCGGGATCCTCGATGAAGGTGACGTTCCTTGCGCCCAGGCGCGCGCGGAAAAGCTCAAGCATGCGGCCGGGGTCGCCGATGCGCTCGACGAGCGCCGGCTGCGTGACCGTCACTGTGTCGGCAACGGAAGCCAGGGCTCGAACCATCGACACCTGATCCTTGTCGGCCAGGATGCCACAGACGAGGTGCAGGCGGACGCCACGGCGCAGGTGGCGGTCGCGCAGCGTGGCGGCGAGCGCGCGCGCTTCGACCGGGTTGTGCGCGCTGTCGAGCAGCACCAGGGGGTCGTGCTGCACCTCCTCCATGCGGCCTGGGACGCGGACGGCGTCGAGCCCGGCGCGCACGTGGTCTTCCGTTACGGCCAGCCCTGTACGGTCGCTGAACGCGAGCGCTGCTGCGACGGCTAGGGCGGCATTGCGGGCCTGGTGCTCGCCTGTGAGCACGACGTGCAGGTCGCGAAACGCCCCGAGCGGGCATGCAAGGTCGAATCGCTCGCCGCCCTGATCGCCGCGTGCGGGCCCGTGCCGCCTCAGGCGTATCTCGCGCCCCAGCCGCCATGGCGTCGCGCCGGTCTCGGCGCAGCGTGACTGCAACACTGCCAGCGCGTCCGGGTGCCGTTCGCCGGTCACGACCACCTCGCGCCCACGGATGAGAGCCGCCTTCTCGCGCGCGATCGACGCCCGCGTGGCGCCCAGACGCTCGGTGTGCTCGAACTCGATGTTGGTGATGATGGTTACGGGCTTGTCGTCGAACACGTTGGTGCAGTCGGTGCGGCCGCCCAGGCCGACCTCGACAACCGCGGCGTCGCAGGCTTCGTCGGCGAAGTGCCGCATGCCGGCCGCGAACGCGACCTCCACGAGCGCCGGCCGGCCATAGCCGGCGCCGTCGAGCACCTGGAGGTGCATCTTCCGCACGAGTGGGTCGAGACCAAGGATGAGGTCGGCGAAGCGCGCGGGATCGATCAGCGTGCCGTCGACGTCGTAGCGCTCGATGAACGTCTGCAGATGAGGTGACGTGTACATGCCCGTGCGCAGGCCGGCCGCCCGCAGGATGGCGGCCGTGATGGCAGTCGTGGAGCCCTTGCCGGCGCTGCCGCCGACGTGCACCACCGGGAACCGCAGGTGAGGGTCGCCCAGATGGGCCAGGACCTGACGCACGCGCCGCTGGAGGGCGCGTTCGACGGGGACGATGGGAAGCTCGTGCCACAAGCGGCGCTGCAGGTAGTCCACTGCCTCGAAGTAGCGCTCGTAGGGCACGGGGGGAGCCTAGCGGGAATTGACCACAGAGACACAGAGGGCGCAGAGGGTGGTGAGGGGGTCGTGGGAGAGGCGGCGCGGGGGCTATCGCCTGCTGCGGTTAAGCGAGGTACGATCATGGCGCCTCAGAGAAGAGGCCGAATCCTGCGCCAGAGAGCTGTCACCGCACCTCACCCCCCGACCCCCCCTCCACGACGTGAGGAGGGGGAGGCCGACGGACAAGGAGAATCGAGATGAGCTACACCGACCTGATGTACGACGTCGACGGGCATGTCGCGACGATCACGCTGAACCGCCCGGAGCGGCTGAACGCGATCAGCGGCGGCATGTTGTCGTCCTTCTCGCGAGCGTTCCGCGACGCCGACAAGGACCCGAAGATCCGCGCGATCATACTGACGGGGGCGGGAAAGGGGTTCTGCTCGGGCCTGGACCTGAAGGAGCAGGGGGCGAACGCGAACAGCAACAGCATCAACGGCGCCGGCGGATTGCCCTCGAAGTTCGACCTGGCGGACAGCCCGCCGATGGTGCTGCACACGACCGACAAGCCGGTGATCTGTGCGCTGAACGGCGCGGCCGCCGGGTACGGCATGGACATCGCACTCGGCTGCGACGTGAGGATCGCGTCGGAGCACGGGAAGCTGGCGGCAGTGTTCACGAAGCGCGGGGTGCTCCCCGAAAGCGGTGGCACGTGGTTGCTGCCGCGACTCGTGGGCTGGGCGAAGGCGGCGGAGATCGCGTTCACGGGCCGGGTGCTGACGGCGCAGCAGTGCCTGGAGTACGGACTGGTGAACAAGGTCGTGCCCGCGGACTCGCTGATGGCCGAGGCGCGGGCGCTGGCGGACGAGATCGGGGCGTGCGCGCCGATGGCTGTGCAGGCGACGAAGCGCATGATGCGGCTGGGGCTGGAGGAGACATTCGAGGCGAACGTGCACCACGTCTACCTACAACTGCTGCCGCTGTTCCGGTCGAAGGATTTCGTGGAGGGCGTAAAGGCGTTCACCGAGCGCCGCGAGCCCGTCTTTGAGGGGCGCTGAAGGGTGCCTTGGAACCGCCCGACCGCACCAGAGAACCCGCCAGTCAGAATCGCACGCCCGGAGGCCGGCTACCGAAGTGCGTCTCGAAGAGCAGCGCGCGAAGGCTCACGTTGATTCCACGCTCCGCCAAGACATTCACCGGCGACAGAGATCCTGTGAGCGGCGTAGAGCGTTGCGATAACCGGATCCGTTGTCTTCCGAGAGCGAAGTTTGGCAGATATTGGACTGCCTTGGATCGCGGAGAGCCGAAGATCCGCGACGCGATCAACACGAAGTCCAGCTGATTGCATTAACCCGACTTGGTCATTACTGGAATAGATCCACGACGGGAGGAAGTGGGTTCGGCCGTTTGCGGAATCGAATTGAGCGAGAACCGTATCACCCAATTTCCGAAACCCTGAGGCCCAGTCGTGCGAAGGTGTCGTGAATAAGGACAGACCGCCTGGCATCAGGGCGCGGCAAATCTCCCTCCAGAAACCCGGCGTGTTGTACGGATCTCCTAACACCGCGACGAAAGCAGGGATGGACGCTGTTGCTAGAGGCAGGTGCTCAGCGTCGGCTACCACGAGTTGGGCCCCGCAATAGCTCCACGGTCTTGAGTAGTTCAGCATTCCTGGGGAAGAGTCGAACAGCAGTAGCCGACTCGCGTCTACCAATTCACGCTCTGCCAATAGGGACCTACCTGACCCGATCTCGGCCACGACTTTGTAACGTCGCAGATCGCCAGAATGAGCATTCAGAAGCTTGAGGCTGGCTTCGCGTAGGTTGGCACACGTTGGATGAGCGGTGGTGTCGTAATACTCCGCGGATACGCAATCGTACCCACCCGATGGTGGCGCTGAGATCGTCATTTGAACGCCAGCCTTGGAACCCTGTTGCGCAGTTCCTTACTCAGGCTAGCCATTCCGTACGTGACGGCGCAAGCGTCACACGCATTTGAGAGTGAGTCGTGGAAGGCGCGCTGCTCGGCGGGATCAAGTCCCTTGAAGGCGCTCCGTTCGCGCGCGTCAATGAACACCAAGCCAACGACCGCCCCGTTTGCGTCCCTCAATAGCGTGCAACTGAAAGACTGGCGTCCCTGACCGGCAACTTGGGCTTGTTGCTTGGTCATTCCCCAATTGAGAACAAGCTCCTTCGCATCAGTCGGCACTTCTTCATGCAGCTGGGATTCGCGTAGTCGCCACGTCCGACCAATGATTCCGAAGCGCATTGAAAACGTGCGCCCATGGCCTCCTCCTTCAGGATAGTAGTCAATGAGTTGATAGAGGTGGTCTTCAATCAGTTCATCCTCGACGTACAAAGTAGCCCGGAGCCCTGAGATAGCTCCGAAGTGAATGCCACTCGCCCGGGAAGCCTTTTCGATGGCCTGTTCGAATTGGGCTGCTATCGCGTAGTACCGAGCTAGCCGATCATATTCCGCGTTCACAGTTCTGCGATATGACGTGAGCACTTCCTGTGCAGTGTGCTCGACTTGCGAAGCTTCCTGCTCCGTTAGGGTCAACTCTGCGCCGAGGACTTTGATGGAGTGGAGCGGGCGGATCATCTGTCCCAAGCGACTTGGTAGTTCCTTGAAAACCGCTAGGGCCGCGACGGCAACCAGCGCCACGAACGGCCACGGGAACATCGAACGCACCACGTGTCGAAAGACGTCTCCCCATTGAGACCACGACACGGTCATTAGGACATCAACGACCCGCGGTTCGAATGACACAGTGCCACCTCAAACAGGACCAGTTCCGCTGTTCCCTCGGATGTGATCATCGGATCGGTAGCCAGCTTGTGTCAACCCGTCTCCTGCGGCACGGTGCACGCACCATGAGTAGAGGAGCAAAGGGGCAATCGTCGAGCGCTCGATCGATCCGTCTTGGACGAGGATGGGCCGACGGCCCGCCGTGGCCCATACTGCCCCTGCCATGGCCCCCGAAAGCGCTCAACCCACAGAGAAGCCACAGAAGCGCATCGTGTACCTGAACCGCCGCGTGGCTTTCATCGAGCCGGGGCGGGTCAACGTGCGTCCGGCGCTGGCCGCGGCGCTCCTCCCGCTGTTCGGGCTGCTGGTTGGCATCGGGGCCTTTGTGTCGATACTCCTGTGGCTGGATTCGATGCCATTCTGGCTGGCCCCGCTTCTGCTCATCGTGGCGGTGCTCAGCATCCCGCTGGCAGGCATCGGGTTCGTCTACACCGTGGCCGGGACCGACGTGGTGTTCGAGAAAGAGAAGCAGTCGGGCGTGTGGCAACAAGGATTCCTGGGCATGGGTGTCGGCACCACGGAGCTGGTCCCCTTCTGGAAGATCAAGGAGATCCGCATCGAGGATCTCGCCCGCGAGCGTCAGCGGGGTGAGCTGCAGGAGATCGCCCAACTCGAGATCATCGTCGTGAAGGAGAGCGGCAAGCGCCTGCGCGTCGGCGACACCGTCGTCCCGCGCTCGATGGTGCGCGAGGGTCTCGCGGACGTGCGCGAGGTGGCGGAGGCCATCGCCGAGATGACGGGGAAGCCGCTGGTCGCGCCGACGATCGTCCGGCGGCGCCGCGACGCCGGGCCGGAGGACGGCGTGGAGCCGGAGACCGGTAACGGCGCTGACGGCCGGGCGGGCGACTCGTGACGGCGACGATCGCGACGCCACAGCAGGAAGCGCAGACGCAGGGCGCTGGGACGCCGCTCGCGTCGTTCGTCATCCCCGCCTACAACGAGGAGGACCGGCTGCCCGCGGGCCTCGACCGCGTGGTTGAGTTCCTGTCGGCCCAGGACTTCGGCAGCGAGATCGTCATCGCCGACGACGGCAGCCGCGACCGGACGCCGGAGATCGTGCGCGAGCGCATGCGCCGCATGGCCGACGTTGCGGGCGGCGTGACGATGCGGCTGGTGCAGCACGAGACGAACAAAGGCAAGGGCGCGGCCATCCGCACGGGGATGCTGGCAGCGAGCGGCCGGTACGTGTTCTTCATGGATGCCGACCTGGCGACGCCGCCGGAAGAGTCGCTGCGGCTGCTGGAACGCCTGAAGGCCGGGGCGCCGGTGGCGTCGGGCAGCCGCATCCAGCCGGACGGAAGCGACATGCGGGCCAGCCAGCCGTTTCAGCGCCGGATGGTGGGCCGGCTGTTCACGTTCATGCGGAAGGCGCTGCGGGTGCTGCCGGACATCGACGACACGCAGTGCCCGATGAAGGGGTTCGAGCACGATGCCGCCCAGGCGATCTTCCGGCGCCAGCGGCTGCGCGGCTGGATCTTCGATGCGGAGGTGTTGCACATCGCGCGAGGCCTGGGGTACGGCATCGAGCAAGTGCCGGTGCGCTGGTCGCACGTCGAAGGCTCGCGGCTGCGGTTGCGGCCGCAGCAGGCGTGGGAGGTGCTGCGGGACCTGGTGCGGCTGCGGCTGTCGAAGGCGCGGGGGTAGGGGGACGCCTGTCGCTGGTCCTACGTTTTGTCCTGTCGAAACGCTGGTTAACCTGATTCGGGGAATTCCCTGCGAAAGGTCTTGAC
>CAYJMG010000046.1:0-15912 GCA_964371355.1 uncultured Dehalococcoidia bacterium | reverse complement strand
TACTGGCTCACCTACACTGAGCCAGTAGGTCGCTTCTTCAACACCCTGCTAGGGCCGCGACGCCCGCGAGGGCTTCCGCCGCCTTCCCCCCGGGCCGTCGGTATCCCGTCTCGACTATAGGCCTTTCGGCACCTGCTGACGGACACGCGTCCGCGCCCATACTGCTGCAATAACGAGTGGCCGAGTTTGATGGGGGAGGCAGTGCAGCGGGAGGCTGTATGGCGTCGTCACATCACGTTCGGTTCTCCGCGATTCGCGAACGGGCACTCGCACGCACGGCGGCGCTTTCGGCCCAGCAGCGAGAGGAGCTGCTGCTGAAGTGCTGGATGTCGCACGACGCACGATGGTACATGGCGGCGGCCCAGGAGTTCGGGCTGGAGGCGGCGAACCGGCTGAACCAGGCGGCGGCGCGAGCCGAGGGGCGGGTGGAGGCGCGGCGGGCCCTGAAGGCGGCCGGCATGGAGTTGCCGCGGACGCGGGACGAGGCGTTGGAAGCGCAGGAGGTGCTCGCGGACCTGCTCACCCGGGATCTGGTGACCTACGCGGTGGCGCCGTCGGGCGACGACTCGTTTGAGTTCCGGGTGGGCCGATGCTTCGCCCATGAGAATGTCACTGCTGCGTCGATCGTCGAGCAGTACGACTGTGGCATCTTCGCTCGGGTGCAGGGCTGGTGGGACGCCTTCGGCCTGCAGTACGAGCTGGAACCCGAACCGGGGCGTTGCCTGCGCGCGCAGGGGCAGGACTGCGTGTTCGCGTTTCGTGGGATAGGGCGTGGTTAGCAGCCGCCCCTGAGGTCCGCACGAGGTGCGCTTGTAAAACGCCGTAGGGTCGGGTAGTATCTGCCAATCCGCACGGAGGCGGCACTCGGACGGTTTCGGGCAGGAGCAAAAGAGCGGGGTCGCCATCGCGACCTCGCTGTGTTTTTCTCCCATCCGGAACGTGGGCCGAATCCGTGACAGAGATTGTGAAGTGCGTTACAATTGGCCCACCGCCGGTTCAAATGAGCCTGGAAACATGACATATCAACGCCGGCCCGAGAAGGTATCGGGACGCTTGTGGTACCGGCTATGTCAGGCTCATCAAAGGGATCCGGGGTCCACGAACGTACGGAGGGAGGACGTATGGCTACTCGGTCAGACCTGAGCAAGCGGAGCCTTCCCTTCACGTCGTACCCGCCGGCGCGGGGCCTGTACGATCCGCAGTTCGAGCACGATGCGTGCGGCGTGGGCTTCGTCGTGGACGTCACAGGCGCGAAGAGCCGCAACATCATCGACACGGCGCTTGGCGCGCTGTGCAGCCTCGACCATCGTGGCGCGTCCGGCGCGGAAGTGAACACGGGTGACGGCGCGGGCATAGTCATGCAGGTGCCCGACGCGTTCCTGCGTGCGGTCACGGAGTTCGATCTGCCGGAGGCGGGCGCGTACGGCGTGGGCCTCGCCTTCCTGCCAATGGACGAAGCGCTGGCGTGGGCTTCGCAGGAGTTCATCTCGGGACTGGCCGAGCAGCAGGGGCTCACAATGTTGGGCTGGCGCAAGATCGAGGTCGACGGCACGAACGTGGGGCCAACGGCAAAGATCGCGATGCCGAGCTTCTGGCACTGCTACGTGTCGGACCCGGCGGGTGCGACGGGGATCGACCTGGACCGCAAGCTGTTCGTGTTCCGGAAGCGCGTCGAGCACGAGTTGCCGGAGGACATGCGCGCGTACTTCGCGTCGCTGTCGAGCAGGACCCTCGTGTACAAAGGGATGCTCACCACACCGCAGCTCCAGGAGTTCTTCGTCGAGCTGAGTGACCCGCGCATGGAGTCATGCCTGGCGCTGGTGCACAGCCGCTTCTCGACGAACACGTTCCCGTCGTGGCCGCTGGCGCACCCGTACCGCTACATCGCCCATAACGGCGAGATCAACACATTGCAGGGAAACCGGAACTGGATGCGTGCGCGGCAGACGCAGATCTCGACGCCGCTGATCCCCAACCTCGAGCAGGCGTTCCCGATCATCACGGACAGGGCATCGGACACGATGAGCTTCGACGAGGTGCTGGAGCTGCTGCACCTGGGCGGCCGGCCGCTGGCGCACGCGGTCCTGATGATGATCCCGGAGGCGTGGGAGAACCACGCGACGATGCCGGCCGCGAAGCGGGCGTTCTACCGGTACCACGCGTCGCTGATGGAGCCGTGGGACGGGCCGGCGTCGATCGCCTTCACGGATGGCACGGTCATCGGCGCGGTCCTGGACCGCAACGGCCTGCGGCCGAGCCGGTACTGGGTAACGGACGACAACCGCGTGATCATGGCGAGCGAGGCCGGTGTCGTGGACATCGACCCGGCGCGCGTGGTGAGGAAGGGGCGGCTGCAGCCCGGCAAGATGTTCCTCGTGGACACGGCTCAGCAGCGCATCGTCGAGGACGAAGAGATTAAAGCTGTGCTGGCCGCGGAGCATCCGTACGAGCAGTGGTGCGACGACGGGCTTGTGCACCTGAACGACCTGCCGGACCGAGATCACCGCGTGCCCTCGCACCAGTCGGTCGTGCGGCGGCAGATGACGTTCGGCTACACGCACGAAGAGCTGCGGCTCCTGGTGTCGCCGATGGCGCGCGAGGGCGCGGAGGCGATCGGTTCGATGGGGACGGATACGCCGGTGGCGGTGCTGTCCGAACGCCCCCGCCTGCTGTTCGACTACTTCCAGCAGCTTTTCGCGCAGGTCACGAACCCGCCACTCGATGCTATCCGCGAGGAGCTGGTGACGTCGCTCGCCTCAACCATGGGTCCGGAGGGGAACCTGCTGGACGCGCAGCCGGACGCGTGCCATCAGGTGGAGTTGCCGTTTCCCATCCTGGACAACGACGAGCTTGGCAAGCTCATCCACATCAATGTGGACGGCGACCGGCCCGAGTTCGCGGCGCGCGTGATCCCCGGGTACTACAAGGTGGCCGACGGCGGCCGCGGCCTGCGCGAGGCGCTCGACCGCGTGCGCGGTGAAGTCTCGGAAGCTATCGACGAGGGTGCGCGCATCATCGTGCTCTCGGACCGTGACTCCGGGCCGACGCTGGCGCCTATCCCCTCGCTGCTGCTTGTGTCGGCGGTCCACCATCACCTCATCCGCGAAGGCAAGCGCACGCAGGTGGGGCTGGTAGTGGAGACGGGTGACGCGCGCGAAGTGCACCATATGGCGCTGCTGACCGGATACGGCGCGGGCGCGATAAACCCCTACCTGGCGTTTGAGTCGATCGAGGACTTGATCGCGCAGGATCTGTACGGCCTGGGCGGGACGGACGCGCGCAAGGCCATCAAGAACTACATCAAGGCCGCGGGCAAGGGTGTGCTGAAGGTGATGTCGAAGATGGGCATCTCCGCAGTGACCTCGTATCGAGGGGCGCAGGTGTTCGAGGCGATCGGCCTGAAACAGGAGATGGTGGACGAGTTCTTCACGGGCACGGTCTCGCGGATCGACGGCGTGGGGCTCGACGAGATCGCCGAGGAGGTGGCGCGGCGCCACAAGCGGGCATATGCGCCACGGCCGTCGGAGCTGGCGCACCGCGACCTCGACCTGGGTGGGGAGTACCAGTGGCGGCGCGAGGGCGAATACCACCTGTTCAACCCGGACACGGTGTTCAAGTTGCAGCACGCGACGCGGTCGGGGCGCTACGACATCTACAAGGAGTACACCCGGCTCGTCGACGACCAGTCCCGGCGGCTGGCGACGCTTCGCGGGCTCTTCTCCCTGAAGGAAGGCGCGCGGCCCCCGGTGCCGATCGACGAGGTTGAACCGGCGAGCGAGATCATCAGGCGCTTCGCGACCGGCGCGATGTCCTACGGGTCGATCTCGAAAGAAGTGCACGAGACGCTCGCGATCGCGATGAACCGCCTCGGCGCGAAGTCGAACACGGGGGAAGGCGGCGAGGAGCCGGACCGCTACACCCCGGACCCGAACGGCGACTGGCGCCGCTCCGCCGTGCACCAGGTGGCTTCCGGGCGGTTCGGCGTGACGTCGGAGTACCTGGTGAACGCCGCCGACCTGCAGATCAAGATGGCGCAGGGCGCCAAGCCCGGCGAGGGCGGGCAGTTGCCCGGACACAAGGTGTATCCATGGATCGCGAAGACGCGGTTCAGCACGCCCGGTGTGGGGCTCATCAGTCCGCCGCCGCACCACGACATCTACTCGATCGAGGATATCAAACAGCTCATCCACGACCTGAAGAACGCCAACCCGGAGGCCCGCGTCCACGTGAAGCTGGTTGCGCAGGTGGGCGTCGGCACGGTCGCCGCCGGCGTGGCGAAGGCGCACAGCGACGTGGTCCTCATTTCGGGCCACGACGGCGGCACGGGCGCATCGCCGCTGACGTCGATCAAGCACGCCGGTGCGCCCTGGGAGCTGGGACTGGCGGAGACGCAGCAGACGCTGATGCGAAACGGCCTGCGGGACCGCATTGTCGTGCAGGTGGACGGGCAGCTCAAGACGGGTCGCGACGTGATGATCGCGGCTCTGTTGGGCGCGGAGGAGTTCGGTTTTGGGACGGCGCCGCTCGTGGTGAGCGGATGCGTGATGATGCGCGTCTGCCACCTCGATACCTGTCCTGTGGGGATCGCGACACAGAACCCGGAGTTGCGGAAGCGGTTCGCCGGCAAGCCTGAGTTCGTGGTGAACTTTTTCGAGTTCGTCGCGGAGGAAGTGCGGGAGTACCTCGCCAAGCTGGGTTTCCGGTCGATCGAGGAAGCGATCGGCCACACCGAGATGGTAGACGTCCGGTGTGCCGTGGATCACTGGAAGGCGCACGGCCTGGACCTGTCACCGATCCTGGAGGAGGCGGAGAACCCGTACGACTGGCAGGACCGATACTGCACGAGGGGTCAGGATCACGGCCTGGAACGCGCACTCGACCAGCAGCTCATCAAGGAAGCGGCTCCGGCGCTCGAGCATGGCGAGAGCGTCGACATCAGCATGCCCGTGCGGAACGTCAACCGCACGGTGGGCACGATGCTCGGGTCGATGGTCACGAAGAAGTGGGGCGCGGCCGGCCTGCCGGATAACACGATCCGAATCCACCTGCGAGGCTCGGCCGGCCAGAGCTTCGGAGCGTTCGTGCCGCGCGGCATCACCCTGAGGCTGGAGGGCGACGCCAACGATTACACGGCGAAAGGTCTGTCGGGCGGGATAGTCATCGTACACCCCGACCGCGATGCCCTCTTCACTGCCGAGGAAAACATCGTGGCCGGCAACGTCGTGCTCTACGGCGCGACGGGCGGTGAGGCGTACATCCGCGGCGTCGTCGGCGAGCGGTTCTGCGTCCGGAACTCCGGCGCCACCGCGGTCGTAGAGGGCATCGGCGACCACGGCTGCGAGTACATGACGGGTGGCCGCGTCATCGTGCTGGGCCCGACGGGACGCAACTTCGCGGCCGGTATGTCGGGCGGTGTCGCCTACGTCTACGATCCGGATAATACGTTCGCATCGCTGGTGAACTACCAGATGGTCGAGCTGGAACCGATGAACGAAGGCGATCTCGAGTGGCTGCGGGCAACCATCGAGCGTCACCGCGAGCTTACGGGCTCCGACGTTGCGGATCGCATCCTCGCGCAGTGGGGCAGCGAAGCCGCCTCGTTCCGGAAGATCATGCCGCTGGACTACAAGCGCGTAATGACTGTGATGGAGGAGGCCACGGCGGCGGGGCTGTCCGAGGAAGAGACGCTTAGGCGCGTGATGGCGGCCGCGCATGGGTGAGACAACAGGCTTCCTCAAGTGGCAGCGCACCACGCCGAAGCGCCGTCCCGTGTCCGTGCGGCTGCACGACTGGCACGAGGTGTACGAGCCGTTCGACCGCGAGCTGCTGAAGCAGCAGGCGGGGCGTTGCATGGACTGCGGGATCCCGTTCTGCAACAACGGCTGCCCGTTGGGGAATCTCATCCCAGACTGGAACGACCTCGTCTATCGCGAACACTGGCGAGACGCCATCGAGCGCCTGCACGCGACCAACAACTTTCCAGAGTTCACGGGGCGGCTCTGCCCCGCGCCGTGCGAGAGCGCCTGTGTACTGGGCATCAATCAGGATCCGGTCACGATCAAGCAGGTCGAGGTGGAGATCATCGACCGGGCCTGGGCGGAGGGGTGGGTGCAGCCGGTGCTGCCGTCCGTGCGCACGGGCAAACGCGTGGCGGTGGTGGGGTCCGGGCCAGCCGGGCTGGCGGCGGCGCAGCAGCTCACGCGCGCCGGCCACGATGTGGTGGTGTACGAGCGAGCGGACCGGGCCGGCGGGTTGCTGCGGTACGGCATCCCCGAGTTCAAGATGGAGAAGCGGCACCTGGACCGGCGGCTCGAGCAGATGCGCGCCGAAGGGACGGAGTTCAGGGTCAACGCGAACGTCGGCGTGAATGTGCCACTGGACGAACTGAAGGGTTACAACGCGACCGTCCTGGCCGGCGGCGCCACGGCCGCGCGCGATCTGCCGATTCCCGGCCGGGAGCTGGATGGTATCCACCAGGCGATGGAGTACCTGCCGTTCGGTAACAGGGTGCAGCAGGGCGACCTCGCGGAGCCGACGATCACCGCAGCTGGTAAGCGAGTCGTGATCATAGGTGGCGGCGACACAGGCGCGGACTGTCTCGGGACGGCGCACCGGCAGGGTGCGGAGTCTGTGCATCAGTTCGAGATCTTGGCCAGGCCACCGGAGACGCGCGTAGCGACGAATCCGTGGCCGACGTATTCGAATGTGTTCCGCGTGTCGTCGGCGCACGAAGAGGGCGGCGAGCGCGTGTACAGCGTGAACACGGAACGCTTCGTGGGCGACGGACATGGCAAGGTGCGGGCGCTGCTTGCGCACGAGGTCACGATGGTTGACGGCCGGTTCGAGAAGGTCGACGGGACGGACTTCGAACTCCCGTGCGATCTGGTGCTACTGGCGATGGGGTTCGTCGGGCCGGAGAAGGCCGGGATGCTGGATGGGCTGGGGGTGGAGTTCGACCAACGCGGCAACGTGGCGCGCGATGCGTCGTTCATGACCAACGTGCCCGGCGTCTTCTCGTGCGGCGACATGGGCCGGGGGCAGAGCCTCATCGTTTGGGCCATCGCCGAGGGCAGGGCATGTGCCGCAGCCGTCGACCAGTACGTGGTGGGCGATACCCTGCTACCCTCGCCGATCGAGCCCACGGCGCGTCCGGTGGCGTAACCGCTTGACAGCATCGAGCGATATCGATTAACATCGATCGATGAACAGACGAACCACCATCTCCGCGACCGAACTGCGCGTCCACCTGGGCGAGACACTGCGCCGCCTCGATAAAGAGGATCTCGTCATCGAGAAGGGCGGCGTGCCGGTCGCCGTGCTTCGGCGCTACGTGCCTGAGGCCGCTGAGTCGCGTGTCGAGGCTGAGTACGAGAGAGCGCTGGCCCGCCGGGCTGAGCCCCGTGGTTGGGAGCGCATGGACGCCGCCATCGCGGCGGGCTGGGCGGGGGTCGACGCTGACGAGCTCGTGGCGAACATCTATCGCTGGCGCGACGAAGACGCGCGCCAGAGCCGGCACTTCGAGTTCGACGATGGCGAGATGGGAGCGAGCGACGATGACAAAGGCGGCGTATCTCCTCGACAGCGACATCTGCAGTCACACGATCCGCGCGCGAAACGCGTCGCTGACGGAAATGGTGAGACGTATAAGGCCTGACGGCCTTGCGCTCAGCGTCATCTCGTACGGCGAAGTCACCGAGGGGGTCCTCGGCTCGAAGTACCGGGCCGCGGACCTCGCCCGGTGGGACGACTTCCTGGCAGGCTGCGACATCCTCGACGTAACGCTCGCGATCGCCGACCGCTGGGCCGAGCTACGCTGGTACCTCCGAAGCCGGGCCCTGATTATCGGCGACAATGACCTGATCATCGCCGCTACGGCGCAGATCTTCGGCATGAAGGTGGTGACGGGGAACGTGCGCCACTTCGGGCGCATTCCCGGCCTCGACGTGATGACCGCAAGGCTCTGATTCACCGGCACGGGTGATACGCTGGTCGCGTCATGCCGTACTTCCACTACCGCACACTCGACGAGCTGCGCGCCGACGCCGCCGAACGCGCGCCGGGGATCTCGTTCCATGATGACGCAGGGCCGCTGGCGCAGGAGCTGCGCATCGGCCAGCATGCGCTCTCGAACCGCCTGGCGGTGCATCCGATGGAGGGATGCGACGGGAACCTGGACGGGACCCCGGGCGAGCTGACGTCCCGGCGCTGGCAGCGGTTCGCGGAGGGTGGAGCGGCGCTGATCTGGGGCGAGGCGACGGCCGTCGTGCCCGAAGCACGCGCGAATCGGCGGCAACTGCTCATCTCGGACGCGACGGCGCCCGCGCTGCGTCGGCTGCTGGAGGAGACACGCGCGGCGAGGCGGCATCGCTTCGGTACGACGGACGGGTTCGTCGTCGGACTGCAGCTCACTCACTCGGGAAGATGGTCGGCGGGTGGGCCGATTATCGTGCAACACGGCGAAGCGATCGATGCCGTGAAGGGCTGCGAGGCCCAGCCGGTGCTGGCCGACGCTGAGCTGGAGGAGCTGGAGGAGCGGTTCGTCGAGGCGGCGGCCCTGGCGCGGGACATCGGCTTCGACTTCATCGACATCAAGCAGTGTCACACGTACCTGCTGAACGAGCTGCTGGGAGCAAAGACACGTGCAGGTGAGTACGGCGGCGCTTACGAGCGTCGGACGCGGTTCGTGCGCGACGTGTTCGCGCGGATACGGGCACGGCTCGGCGACACGATCGTCCTGGCGACCCGCATGAACGTCTTCGACGGCGTGCCGTTTGTGAAGGGGCCGGACGGAAGCGGCACGCCGGCGTTTCACCGTCGACCATACCGGAGCGGCTGGGGTACGGATGAGGCCGATCCGGCGGCGCCGGACCTCGTCGAGCCGATCCGCCTGATCGCCGATCTGCGCGAGTTGGGACTGGCGCTGGTGAACGTGACGATGGGCAGCCCCTACTACAACCCGCACTACGGCCGGCCGTTCGAGCGGCCCCCGGTCGACGGGTACGCGCCGCCAGAACACCCGATGGCCGGGGTCGAGCGCCACTTCGGGCTGACGGAAGCCGTGCAACGGGCGTACCCGGATCTCACCGTGATCGGGACGGGGTACTCATGGCTCCGGCACTATGCGTTGCACGCGGGCGCGGCGAACGTCGCGAGCGGGCGCGTGACCATGGTGGGCCTCGGGCGCGGCGCGCTGGCATATCCGGATTTCGCCGTCGATGCGCTGGAGCGCGGGGGGATGACGCGGGACAAGGCCTGCATTGGGGTCAGCTACTGCACAGCTCTGATGCGGGCGAAGCACAACGACCTGGGGCAGTACCCGACGGGCTGCGTGCCCCGTGACCCCCTCTACGTCGGTGAGTTGAAGGCGGCTCGCCAGACCGAGAACTGGACGTAACACGGGGCTCTCGGCTGCTATTGACACGGGCCGGGAGCGTACTTACGATACCGGCGCGTACAAGGACGTAGGCTTCTTAGCAATTAGGAGGCATGGATGGCTGACGAGAGCGACATCATGGTGCCAGCGGGCGAGCTGCACCTGAGCAACTTCCTGCCGAAGGACATCATCGAGAACTGGATCGCGCCGCTCATCGCCGAGATGATCGGCCCGTTCGCGCTCGTCCTGCTCGGGGCGGGGTCGATCATGCTCGCGTACACGCGCGGGTACACGGAGGGCGACGCGCTGGTGATGATCGCGCTCGCCCACGGCCTCGCAATCGGCCTGATGGTCGCGGGCGCCGGCCATATCTCCGGCGGGCACTACAACCCGGCGGTGACGATCGCCCTCTTCATAGGCGGCAGAATCGGGCTACTGAAGACGGTCGGCTACATCTCGGCTCAGCTCATCGGCGCGGTGCTGGCCGCGATCGCGCTGAAGATCATCTTCGACGACGCCATCGCGGACGCTACGAAGATCGGGCTCCCGGCGATCAACTATGTGGACGATGGCGACCCGCTCATCGTGGGGAAGCGGAACGGATTCGCGCTGGAAGTCATCCTGACGTTCTTCCTGGTGTATGTGATTCACGGGACAGCGGTGGACGGACGGGGCGCGGGCGCGATCGCGCCACTGGCGATCGGACTGACGATCACGATGGACATCCTGCTCGCCGGGCCGCTGACGGGCGCGGCGATGAACCCCGCCCGCTGGTTCGGGCCTGCTGTGGTCCACCAGGAGATGAAGGATGGGTGGTTGTACGTCGTTGCGCCGATTACAGGCGGCGCGCTGGCGTCGATCCTGCACAACTACGTGTTCATACCGCGAAAGGCAGCGGCTTGACGCGCGGTTGCCCGGGCGGCGGCCGCGGATTAGGCTGACGTGACAGTGGGCGATGGGGCTCGCCCGATAGCCCGAAAGGGATGATGGCTCCTACCAGCGATGGTAGGAGCCTTTTCTTTGGGGACGGGGATGAACGTCATTTACCTGGTCGTCGGAGGATCGCTGGGCACGCTCGCCCGCTACTACCTGACGGGGCGGGTTGCCGACTGGTACGGGCCGGGAGTGATGGGCGTGTTCGTCGTGAACATCGTCGGCTCGTTTCTCATCGGACTCTTCCTCACGTTGGCCACCGAGCGATACTTGTGGCCGGCGGAGTTGCGGCTACTGCTTGCTGTGGGCTTCCTGGGTGGATTTACGACGTTCTCTTCGCTGACCTGGGAACTCCTGCAACAAATGGAGTCGAACGACTTCCGCGGTGCGGGCCTGAACGCCGGCGGAAGCGTCGTGTGCGGCCTGGGGGCAGTCTGGCTGGGAAACGCGGTCGCCCGGATCGTGTGAGAGGGGACATCGGGATGGATATCATCGGCCCGGCGAAGCTGTTGCGTATCTACATCGGCGAGTCCGACAAGTGGAAGGGCCGCCCGTTGGCGACAGCGCTGGTCGAGCGGTTGCGCGCGGAGGGTCTGGCTGGCGCCACGGTAGTCCGGGCGGTGGAGGGCTTCGGAGCTAACAGCAGGATCCACACGGCGCGCGTACTGCGGCTCTCGGAAGACTTGCCGCTGGTTATCGAGGTCGTCGACCGGGGCGACAGGATCGAAGGGATCCTGCCCATCGTCGATGAGATGATCGAGGACGGCCTCGTGACCATTGCGGATGTGGAGGTTGTGCACTACCGTCATAGTTCAGGGAAGGACCGGGGCGGGAGTCTGTAGGGGGCGCCCGCCGGTCGATGGAGGTTGATGATGTCTGACGCAGTAACGGTTGTACGGGACTTCTGCGCGGCCTGGGGGCGGCGGGACAAGGAGGCCATCCTGGCCGCATTCACCGACGATGGGGTGTATCACAACATGCCGATGGAGCCGGCGAAGGGGAAGGACGCGATTCGCGGGCTGCTCGACTTCATCCTGCCGCAGGGCGCGGACGGTATCACGTTCGAGATCACCCGTATCGCCGCAGATGGGGATACGGTCCTCACGGAGCGTGTGGATACGTTTCAGCAGGGTCCGAAGCAGGTCGTCCTGGAGGTGATGGGGGCGTTCGACGTCCGGGACGGCAAGATCGCGGCCTGGCGAGACTACTTCGACATGGCGCGCTGGACGAAGCAGGCCGGCGGGTAACTTGCCTCATTTCGCGCTCAAGCATGCGACGCATTGTGTCGAGTATCTCCATAGTGAACCCAGTATGCGCCTCGAACCTTAGCGTCAGCGAGGCAGTTGCCGCATCGGGCGGGCCCGGACAGAGCTGATTCGGGGTCGATTCAGGACGCCCGCCCGCCTACCGATACTAGTTCAGAGCGGCCGGGTCAGGGCCCCCGCGGTAGCTTCGGTTGGCGGTCGTTTGTATGGCTTCTCAGAAGCGGCTCGGCGCGCGGTCGGCGCGGCGAGATTCCAACGGCTCCGGGCACGTTGCGGACAGCGCCCGTGCGTCCGGCGATGCGGCCGAGGGCGAGCGCTTCTATCGTGAACTGATCGAGAACGCGAACGACGTCGTCTACGTCCACGACCTGCAGGGCAATTTCACTGACGTGAACGCCGCGGCGACCCGCGTGTACGGGTACTCGCGCGAGGAGATCCTGGCGCTGAACGTCGGCGACATCGTCGATCCAGACTACGTGGCACTGGCCCGGGAGAGCACGGCGGCGCGGCTGCGCGGTGAAGACCGGTCCGAGCCGTACGAGTTGCTGACGCGCGCCAAGGACGGCGGGCCCGTCTGGATAGAGGTGAGCGCGCGCGTCATCCACCGCGACGGGAAGCCGGCCGGTGTTGAGGGGATCGGCAGGGACATCACGCGACGCAAGCTCGCCGAGGACGCGCTGCGCGACCAGTCGCGCCGGGACTCGCTGACGGGGCTGCTGAACCACGGCGCCTCGAACGCGACGCTGCGAGAGATCCTCGCGGCCGGGACCGAGCGCTGCGCCGTGGCGATGTGCGACATCGACGGCATGAAGGCCATCAACGATACGTACGGTCATCCGATCGGTGACACCGTGCTGAAGATCGTGGCCGGTGCGTTGTCACGCGAAGGGGCGATCGTGGGCCGTTATGGCGGCGACGAGTTCATCGCCATCCTGCAGGGTCGCAGCAGAGACGAGGCGGAGGCCTACCGCGACAGCGTGGCAGCCGTTGTGGGCGCGGCCGACCTGACGGATCCGGTGACGGGCGTCCGGATCCCGATCACCGCGAGCCTGGGCCTCGCCGTCTATCCGGACGAAGCGCAGAAGGCCGAGGAGCTGGTAAAGCTGGCGGACAACGCCATGTATGCCAGCCGCCGCCACCGTGACACGCTGTCCTCGGCCGCCGGAGAGGCCCTGAGTGGCGACCGAGCGGCGAAGCTCGTCGGCGACCTCGTGCCGTTGCTGACGATGGCGGGCACACGTGAGGAGAAGCTCGCGCACGTCGCGAGCAGACTGTCTGTCGGCGCCGGATATGACGCGGTGAACTTCGAGGTCTCGGGCGATAAGCCCTCGACCCCGCAAGAGTGGGAGAGCACCTACGTCAGGGCGCCAGAGGAGTTGATCGAGGCGTGGACGGAAGCGCAGAGCCAGGCGACCGACCACCCGCTGGGCAAGCTGCTGGAAGAGACGCGGAAGCCCGTCTTCCTCGACGACATCGCAACCGCCGAGCCGCTGCTGCCGGACGAGAGGGCGTTGATCAGCTCTGCCGGGTTGAAGTCGGCGCTGGTCGTTCCGATGATCTGGCAAGACAGACTTGTGGGCATGCTCTCCGTCGCCAGCCGCCGCGGGGACGCCTTCACGGCCTGGGACGCGCAGTTCCTGATGGCGGTGTCCGGTGAGGTGACTGCCATCGTGTGGATGACCACGCTGGTGGAAGAGCTGCAGCTTGCGCAACGCCACCTCTCGAAGGCACACGACGATACTGTGATGCTGCTCGCGAGCGCGGCCGAGGCGCACGACGACACGACCGGCAGGCACATCCAGCGTGTCCGCATCGTGAGCGAGGCCATCGCGCGCGAATTGGGCTACAACGAACCTCAGGCCCACGAGATCGGCCTTGCTTCGGTGCTCCATGACGTAGGCAAGTTCTACGTGCCCGACGCCATCCTGCGAAAGCCGGCCAAGCTCACCGACGACGAGTGGGTGGTGATGCGCAAGCACACCACGTGGGGCGCCGAATTCCTGAGCGGGCGGTACGGCTTCGACCTGGCCGAACGCATCGCCCGGACGCACCACGAGTCATGGGATGGCAACGGTTATCCGGCCGGCCTGAAGGGCGACGATATTCCGGAGGCCACGCTCATCACCTCCGTTGCCGACGCGTTCGACGCGATGACGAACGACCGTCCGTATCGCCCCGGGCGTCCCGCGAGCGAGGCCATCGAGGAGCTGGTGCGATTTTCGGGGCGGCAATTCAGCCCCCGAGTCGTCGACGCGATGGTCAGGCTTTACGAGAGGGGTAGCCTGCCGTACGCCGACAAGTCGCCCGACAGCCAGGCCGCCTAGCGCTCGCCAGTCCTTCAGACAATCCTGCCATCCGGCCCGTTTCGTAGAGGCGTCGGTCCGTCAATTTCGACGAAATAATGGCCAATTCGTGTTGACAATTGGCAGGGGTAGTCTTTAGGATCCCGTGGTAACATACCGACAAGTCGGTATCACGTACGGGGGCTCCTTTATGACGACTCTACCAGCCGTAAGATCCGCCCTCGCCGAGAGCGACGGGCTGCGCCGCTGGATCTCCAGGGCGTTCCTGGTCTCGATCCTCGTCTACCTGGTCGTCATAGGCTACCTGGTCGCCGAGGCGGTGACGGGGGCGAGCCGCTGGGCACCGTACGGGGTGAACATCCCCGTACTCATCACCCTGGTGATCGGGTCCGAGGTGGCGGTGGCGCTCACCGCCGTGTGGATCTTCAAGGACGATGCCGGGATCTGGCCGGCCGACGTCGCACAAGGCTGGCGCGCATTTCGCAGCGGGAAGATCCTGGGCGGCCTGAAGCAGATGGCGGCCGGGGCGTGGGACGTGTCGCTCATCGATCTGCGGCTGCGGAGCCCAATGGCGATCTTCATGGGACGGCTGAACCGGGTGGCTGCGCTGGCGCCCCTTGTGTACGTGATGGCGGCGAGCGCGGGGACGGACGTGCCCTGGGGCCTGCGCGGCAGCGCGATCTTCGACATCGCGTTGACGCTGGGTGTGTGGGCGTTTATGGAGCTGGTCATGGTCAAGCCGGGCGAGGTGGCCGCGCCGCCGTCGCGCGGACGCGTCGTGCGCAGCACTCCAGCGGCCGGCACGCGGCGCAAAGAGTCGCACTACGAGATCCGCAACGTGCGCCGTAATGACATCCCCCGGCTCTTGGAGCTTGAGGCCATCAAGTGGCGCGACCAGGCGGCGACGCGCGGGACGATCGAATCGCGGCTGGATCACTTCCCGCAGGGACAGTTCGCCGTGGAGCACATTACGGTCGAGGACGGTCGCGAGGCTCGCCGGGCCGTGGTGGCGTGGTTGACGGCGATGGCGATCGATGGCGACAAGGTGAAGACGTTCAGCACGTGGGACAACGTGAGCGGCAACGGCACGCTGTCTACCTGCGATCCGGACGGCGACACGCTGGTGGGAGTGAACCTGACGTCGGTGACCAACGGAGCGACGTACCTGGTGCTGGGCGAGATCTTGGCGACCGTGGCGGCGCGCGGAATGGCGCGGTTCATCGGCGGCGGGCGGTTGAACGGGTTCGTGGCGTTCAACGAGTACCGGGCGACGGAGGGGCGCCGGCCCTTCGCGCCGGGCGAGTATGCCAACCTGCGGGAAATCCGCGGGATGCACCTGAACGAGTTGCGGATAGAGCAGGGGCTACCGGTGCTGACCGATGACGAGTACGTGACGCTGGTGAACCAGCAGCGCGCGCGCAATGGCGAGGCGCGGCTGACAGTGGAGGAGCGGCCGGACTACGTGTGCTCGAACCTGCGCGGCTACCTGTCGATTCCGGGAAGCTACGTTGTCGAGCTGATTCCGGGCTACTTCCCCGATCCCTCCAGCGACGACTGGGGTGTGGTGATAGCGTGGGACAACCCCCTGCCGAGGCTGCTCCGCAGAGCGCCGCTTCTGAAGACGTGGGTCGCGAACCGCATCCGGCGGGAGGTCCGTCAGGAGTGGGAGGAGCGCAAGGCGAAGGTACACGAGCGGGCGCGCCAGCGGAGCAGCGAGAGGCGCGTGCCCCGCGACTTGCCGGCGGCGGCCGAGCCGATCCAGGCATCGGCCAGCTCCCAGGACGAGCGCGAGCTGGCCCGCGTAGGGTAGGGCGCCTTTCCGAATCGAAAAGAGGCCCCGAATCGGGGCCTCTCTTGTTTTGCCCTGCGCGCCGGGTGGACTACACTCGCATCCGGCGGCATGGCCGCGGACTGGAGGCAGTCATGGTGGCGATCTACGGGGATATCACGGCGAAGGACGATTACACGCACCCCCTGGGGCCCGAGTCGAACTTCAACGAGAGCATGTACTTCAACTTCTTCGACCGCGCGAAGAACG
>CAYJMG010000045.1:0-16910 GCA_964371355.1 uncultured Dehalococcoidia bacterium | reverse complement strand
GGACAGAGGACAGAGGACAGAAGACAGAGGAGCGCTCGTGGGAGCGCTCTTCCTGCGTTTTGGGTTAGTCGGGGGTGTGGGGCTGGTAGGGGCGGAGGGTGGCGGTGCGCCAGGGGGACCAGGCGGGCTTTTCGGAGCCGTCGGCGTGGAGGAGGCCGATGTGCTGGAAGGCGCTGAAGGCGGTGCCTTCGGCGTAGGAGGGGTCCCAGCCGGCGAACCAGATGATGGCGGGCATGTCGAGTGCCGCGGCTTCGTCGAGCATGCGGGTGACGAAGGCGCTCTGTTCGGGTTCGGAGCCGTTGTTCACGGCCTGACCGGACTCGGATGAGAATCCCATTTCGGCGATGACGATGGGCTTGTCGGTGAAGCCACGGAGCTGGCTGTAGTAGTTGTCGGGGATATCGGCGGCGCGTGAGAAGGCGAAGCTGGGGTAGGTGCTGATGGCCATGACGTCCATGCGGGCCTCGAAGGGAGCGATGAGGGGCCAGTCGGGGAAGTGTCGGTCCTCGGTGGGGAGCAGGGACTGCAGGTCCTCGTACTGGAACGTGACCGTGACCTGGGTCTCGGGCGCCGCGGCTTTCACGCGGTCGTAGGTCTCGTCGTAGAGCGTGACGAAGGCGTCGAAGGCCTCCTGGTTCTTCTGGTAGTAGAGGTTCATCTCGACGCCGAGCGCGAGGTAGGCGGGCTTGTAGTTGATGGCGACGTATTCGGCGTAGGCGGAGAAGGCGGCGCGGACGTCGGGGTCGGTGAAGTCGCGGCCCTCGTGCGAGGACGGGAGGGCGGCGAGGCGGTCGCGGCCGGTGGCGCCGTCGGTGGGGTCGATGGCGAAGAAGAGGGCGAGGTCCTGGTCGTCGATGGCGTCGATCTCGGCGGCGGTGGTGTCGGCGGTCTCGCCGCTGACGGAGGCGCCAGGGAGGAAGTCCTGCCAGGGCGGGGTGCGCTGGATGAGGACGATCTCGCCCGCGCGGCCGGCGAGCTGGAAGGCGTCGGCGTAGGCCTGGGCGTTGAGGTCACGCGGGAGGGTGCTGATGCCCATGGCAAAGGAGCGTGGGGCGCCGGCCGTGGGCTCGCCGGCGCCGCCCGTGTCGCCGTCGCAGGCGACGAGCAGAGGCGGGAGCATCGCAGCAGCGGCGACGGCGATGAGCGCGCGTCGCAAGGGGAACCTGGACCTCATCGACCCTCCCTCACGGCCCGCGGGAGTGTAGCGGATCGATGTTGGGGTGACGGCAATAGATGTAAAGGGTGGGGGATGGGTGTGCGGGTTGTCGGGCGTCGGGCAAGAAGGGACACCTGTTGGTTGGGGGGTTCGGCGGAGCCGAAGCTCCGCGGGTACTGGATCAGCTAGTGAGGGCGGTGGTGGGCTCGACTGTGAGGGGGAGGCCTTCGTTCATGGAGCCGGTGCGGAAGCCGGCGAGGTCGAGGGCGATGTACTTGTAGCCGAGGTTCTTGAAGCGGGTGACGATGCGGTCGCGATGCTCGACGACGAGTGCGACGTCATCGGGTTCGACTTCTATGCGGGCGACGTCGTTGTGGTGGCGGACGCGGAGCTGGCGCAGGCCGAGCTGGCGGAGGAAGGCCTCGGCGGCGCCGATCTGGTCGAGGGCGCCGACCGTGACGGGCGTGCCGTAGGGGATGCGCGAGGAGAGGCAGGCCATGGCGGGCTTGTCCCAGGTGGGCAGGCCGCGGAGGCGGGAGAGCTGGCGGATCTCGGCTTTGGCGAGGCCGGCCTCGATCAGCGGGCTGCGGATGCGGTGTTCGGCGGCGGCGATGCGGCCGGGGCGGTGATCGCCGAGGTCGTCGGTGTTGCAGCCATCGAGCACGAAGGCGTAGCCGTCGCGCACGGCGATGTCGTCGAGAAGGGAGTAGAGCTCGGTCTTGCAGTGGTAGCAGCGCTGGGGCGAATTCTCGACATAACCGGGTCGATCCATCTCGGAGGTGGGGAGGAGGAGGTGGCGGATACCCATGTTGGCGGCGAGATCGCGGGCCTCCTGGACTTCGGATTCGGGGATGGAAGGAGAGACGCCGGTGACGGCGAGGGCGCGGTCGCCGAGGACTTCGGCGGCGACGGCGGCGACGAACGTGGAGTCGACGCCGGCGGAAAAGGCGACGATGGCGGAGTCCATGCCCCGGAGGATGCGGCGGAGGTCTTCCAGCTTCGTTTCCATGGCTCTCCATACTATCAGGCGACCAGCGGGCGGCTCCGGGAGCGGCGGGTTTGGGGCCGGAACAGCGAGCGCAGGCCTACATCCCCTAGGGGAAACAGCCGATATCTGTAAGGTAGCCCTTCGCGCGGATACCAGAATGGAGGTTGGTTTGGGCGGCTCCACGCGACTGCTGTACCTTCGCTTTGCGGCGCTGAGCTTCGTGCTCGTGTGCGCCATCGGCGCGCTGGGCGTCTTTGCGGGGCGCGAGGTGGTGGCGGACAACCAGCACGAGGCGGCAGCGTCGAGCGCGGCGCGCCTGTTCTCTGGTCCCCTGCAGTCAGTCTTCAACGAGGCGGCGGCCAGCACACCGCCCACGCTGACGCCGGACCAGCGCGCGCAGGCAAGCGAACTAACGGCGGCGCTCATCCCGTCGGAGATCGCGTCGTTGCGGGTGTACGCGCCGGACGGCTCCGTGGTGTTCGCGAGCGATGGGTCGACGGCGCCGATGGGGGCAGGGGCAGCGGGCGGCGCGAGCTGGGAGCAGGCGCGAGACGGGGAGGCGTCGCTGTTCGTCACGTACGTACGCAAGGGCACGTACATCGCCCAGATCTCGGAGGAAGCGGGGCCGATCGATTCGTCGATCGCGTCGGAGCAGCGTACGGTGGTGATCCTGACCGTGCTGGCGATGGCGCTGGTGCTGGTGGTGATGCAAGGCGCGTTCTGGCTCATCGTGCGGGGGATTACGTCGAACCATCGGAGGCTGCTGCGGCTGTTCGTGTCGGGCGAGCAGATGCGCGGGTCGCTGGACGTGCACGATGTGATGACGCAACTGACGCGCGACGCGACGCTGACGGCGAAGGGCACCTACGGCCTGGTGGCGCTGTATGACCACGAGACGGGCGACATGCTGTTGCGCTGCACGTATGAGCACGAGACGGGCGACATCGCGCACCACCAGCGGGCGGTGGAAGAGTGGTTCATGCGGCGCTGCGTGATCACAAATACGACGGTCATCAACGGGCAGGCGTGCGACGCGTTCCACCAGTTCTTCGCCGAGGTGCCGGATCAGGGCCAGATCAACGTGCTGTGCGTGCCGATGACGCTACGGGACCGGGTGCTGGGGGTGGTGGCGGTGCTGCGACTGCCCACGCGGCGCCGGAACGGCTTCGCGCCGGAGGACGTGCGGCAGGTGGCGGACCTGGCGGCGCAGGGCGCGATGGCGGTGGAGCAGGCGGAGCTGTTCGCGAAGGTGCGGGCGTACGCCGACGAGGTGGAGCTTTCGTACGACTCGACCCTGAAGGCGCTGACGGCGGCCCTGGACGCGAAGGACGATGTGACGGAAGGGCACTGCGAGCGGGTGTCGAAGCTGACGTCACAACTGGCGCGGACGATGGGCATCCCCGACCGGTCGCTGGTGCACATGGAGCGCGGGGCGCTGCTGCACGACGTGGGGAAGATCGGCGTGCCTGACGCGGTGCTGAAGAAGCCGGCGGCGCTGACCGAGCCGGAGTGGGAGGCGATCCGGAAGCACCCGCTGCTGGCTGGGGTGATGATCTCGAAGGTGGGGTTCCTGGAGGGGTCGACGCCGATCCTGCTGTATCACCACGAGCGCTGGGACGGGGCAGGGTATCCGTTCGGACTTTCGGGCGAGCGGATCCCGCTGGAGGCGCGCATCTTCTCGGTGGTGGACGCGTACGACGCGATGACGTCGGACCGGCCGTACCGACAGGCGCGGCAGCACGAGGAAGCGATGTCGGAGATCGGCCGGAACAGCGGGACGCAGTTCGACCCGGCGATCGTGGCGGCGTTCCAGCGGCTGATGTCGACGCGGCCTGAGCTGCACTCGCGGGTGGCCGCGCAACGTGTGCTCGAGCGGGGGCACGGGCACGAGGACGACGACAATCCGCGGCTGGCGGAGTCGGTGGCGTAGGGCTGGGACGGGCGGATCCTCGAACTGCTATTATCCCCGGGATGACGTGGGAACGGAGCGAGATGGACGACGCCGCGCCGTCGCAGGGCGCGCCTGATGCCACCGTCGCCGTCGCGGAGGATCCGCGCACTGCTGATGATGTGGCGCCGGCGCAGGCGGAACAGGTCGACGACGGCGGGGCGTTTCAACTGGCGCTGCCGATCTTCCAGGGGCCGCTGGACCTGTTGCTGCACCTGATCGAGCGGGAAGAGCTCGACATCACGAACATCGCGCTGGTGCAGGTGGCGGATCAGTACATGGAGTACCTCCGCTCGAGCGAGCAGCTCAACCTCGATGCGCTGGCGGACTTCATCTACATCGGCGCCCGGCTGCTCCTGTTGAAGTCGCGCGCGTTGTTGCCGCGGCCGAAGACGGAGCAGGATCTGCTGTCGGAGTACGAGGATCCGACGGACGATCTGGCGCGGCAGTTGCGGGAGTACAAGCTGTTCAAGGAGGCCGCGGGGCAGCTACGGGTCATCGAGCAGGCGGGGCTACACTCGTACCCGCGGATCGCACCGCCGCCGGAGCTGCCGCCGCCGCTGGGGCTGGACGGGATCACGCTGGACCTGCTGCGGGAGCTGGTGGAGCTGGCCCTGACGCGGGTGCCGGAGGAGGAGCCACAGCCGGTGATCCGGCCGCACCGGATCACGGTGCGGGAGAAGGTGGCGCACATCCGCGAGCAACTGCTGGACCGGGGGCGGTTGAGCTTCCGGGCGCTGATGCTGGAGTGCCAGACGCGGATGGAGATTATCGTGTCGTTCATGGCGGTGCTGGAGCTGATCAAGTCGCGTGTGCTGGACGCGATGCAGGACGCGGCATTCGCGGACATCGTGCTGGTACCAGTCGAGGACGAAGAGCCCGGCGCCACACAGGGCGAGGAGCCCGTGGCGGCTCCGGCGGCGCAGTAGCGCGAGGCGTCTTCTTCCGGAGCGGCGAGGCGGCGGACGCGCGGGCCGTGCCCGGTCTCTTTCTGTGGCCCTTCGGGCGGCGACTCTTCGAGAACTCGCGCGATACGAGCGATCAACGACACCTGGAGCATGGGCGAGATGGTCGAGGAAGACCTGCGGCGCGTCGTCGTGCTGGGCGTGACGGGCTCGGGGAAGACGACGGCGGGAGCGCGGATCGCGCGGGCGTTGGAGGCGCACCACGTCGAGCTGGACGCGCTGTACTGGGGGCCGGCCTGGACGGCGGCCGAGCCGAGCGTCTTCCGGGAGCGGGTGCGCGCGGCAGTGGCGGGGCGCGAGCGATGGGTGACGGACGGCGGGTACGCGACGCTGGTGATGGACATCACGTGGGCGCAGGCGGACGCGATCGTGTGGCTGGACTTCCCCTTGTGGCTGACGATGTGGCGGCTGGTGCGGCGGACGGTGGGGCGAATCGTGCGCCGCCAGGAGTTGTGGGCGGGGAACCGCGAATCGATCCGGTCGCAGTTCTTCTCGAAGGATTCGCTGTTCACATGGGCATGGACGACGCACCGGAAGTACCGGGTGTCGTACCCGGAGCACTTCTCGCGGCCGGAGCTTGCGGGCGTGTGGGTGCTGCGGTTTCGTCAGCCGCGGGCGTACAACGCGTGGGTGCGCGGGCTGGAGTCGCGCGCCTCGGCGGCAGTGAGTGCGGACGTGGTGGGGCCGGGGTGAGTGGGTATACTGGGTGCGCGATGGTTACGAAGCGGACGCCGGCGAAGCCGAAGCGCGACGGGCGGAAGCCGAAGACGTTGGGTGAACTCGACCCGACGCTCTTCTCTGACATCATTGCCCTGGGTAAGGCGATTCCGAAAAGTGAGCTTGCTCGGTATCCGAAGGATGCATCGGGATGCGTGGAGGAAGAGCTGCAGGAGCTCCTTCCTTAGATGCGACGCATCTTCGTCGATACGTCCTACTACGTTGCTCTCCTCTTCACAGGCGATCCCAGGCACGAACTCGCCGGCGCGCTGGCGATGGCGCTCGGATCGCAGCCGGTCCGACTGGTAACGTCGTGGGCCGTGATCCTGGAGGTGCTGGCGTGGTTCTCTCGCAAAGGCCCGTCGGGCAGGGTCACTGCGGCGGGTCTGGTAGGCCGGCTCAAGGCTAGTCGAGCTGTAGAGATCGTCGACCTCACCAACGACGTCCTCGATGAGGCCCTCAGCCTGTACCGCTCCCGTGCGGACAAGCGATACAGCCTCGCGGACTGCACCTCGATGGTGATCGCGAAGGCGATGGGCATCACGGAGATCCTGACGACTGACAGGGACTTTCAGGCCGAGGGGTTCACGATCCTGATGCCGGAGTGAGGTTCTTGACCGCGGCGGCTGCCCAGACTCCGCAGCGCGTCTCTCGTTGCCGTGGGGTTCGGCTCCGCGGGCACCGGCGCGGGCGGAACTGCAGCTTCGCGGGGACCGGACTTTCGCACGGGATGACTTAGTTGGGATGCTACCACTTGCCCCAGTAGATGGGGTTGGTGAGGGCATGGACGACTTCGCCGCGGTCGGGGCGGCCGCGGAAGCCGCGGCACTCGACGCGGAGGTAGTCATCGCCGTCGCAGCGCAACTCGAACTCGTCGTCGAAGTCCTCGGTCTCGGCGACTACGTCGCGCTCGAGGCCTTTCTTCGTGAAGTAGCGCAGGTGCTTGCCATCGGGGCCGCGGTACTTCGCGTGGAAGCGCACCTTCTGGCCGCGCTGGGGCTGGAAAGCATCGCCCGCGACCAGCTCGAATGCGCCATCGCCGTCGGCATCGGCGCGGAGGTCGAGCATGGGGCCGTTAGGGGCCTCGGAGATGAACACACGGCCGGCGGCGACGGCGTCGAGGACGGCCTTCTGAGTGAGCGGGCCTTCGACCCAGACCCACGTGCAGGGCTCGCCGGGGCCGTTGGGCTGCGTCATTTCGGCCGGCGGGACGCAGTGTGAGTCGCTGCCGCCGACGGCGACCATGCGCTGGCCGCTGTTGAGGTGGTATTGCCAGCGGATGAGGGCGGGCTCGTTGTAGTAGCGCCAGGGGGCGTTCCAGACCTCGACGGCCTGGTAGCCGTGGACGCTGTTGTGCTTCCACGGGATGGGTGAGTCCGGGTGGTTGATGGAGAACATGGAGCCGCGCTGGTTGGCGTGCTCGATGAGGCGCTGGACGCGGTCGGCGTCGGTGCCGCGGAAGTCGATCCAGCCGTCGAGGCCCCAGACGTTGGCGTGGCCGGTGTACATGGTGATCTCTTCACCGGCGATGAGCAGCGTCGGGCCGCCGCGCTGCTGGAGCCGGGCGAGTTCGTCCCAGTGACTGATGGTGTTGTGGTCGGTGAGGGCGAAGTAGTCGAGGCCGGCGCGGTGGACGTAGTCGACGATCTCTTCGACGGTGTTGGCGCCGTCGGAGTGCTCGCTGTGGGCGTGGAGGTCCCCGCGATACCAGCGGCCGCCGCTGCCGTTCGAGGCACCGGCGACGGCCTCGCGCAGGACGTTACCGCCGGGGACGGGCACTTCGACGGACTCGGCAGCCGCTTCGGCGTTGGGATCGAGTTCCATCTCGATGTTCACGCGGTAGCGTGAGGGCTCGTCGATCTTCGAGAGGCCGAACATGATCGTCCACTCGCCGGGCTGGAGCGGGCCGCGCAGATAGCCGGGCGTGGCCGCGTCGGGCGTGATGTAGAAGGTGGAGCGGGCGCCGCCGCTCCAGCCGCGGAAGCCGCCGTGCAGGAAGTCGTGGCCGCGGACGTCGAAGACCCCGATATCGATGTTGTTGCCAGCGTTGAACTCCTGGGCGCCAACGACCTGATTCTCGTAGTGGTAGTTCACGTCGATGCGGCGTGCGCCGGGCGGAACCTCGAAGGGGATGTAGACGTACTCGCCGCGGGCCTGTTCGGGGGCGGCGATGCCTTCGATCCGGAGCTTCTTGCGCATGAGGTCAGGTCCTTCGGAATGGAGTGCCCACAGTATAGGCCGTACGCTGTCGGGGGCCCGCGCGGGCGTGGCCGGCCGGGAGTGATGAGGGAGTGCGCCGTCATGTTCGGACGACTGGCCCCGGCGCTGACGAAGGCGTACGCGCGGGCGACGCGGTCGACGCGTCTGACCGACCGGGCGGCGATGCAGGCACTGGCGGACCGCTGGACGGCGACCGCGTACGCGAACAATCACCACTGGACCGTGCGGTGGCTGGGGATGCCGGTGCTGCAGCTTCCGAACGACCTCATGATCATGCAGGAGCTGATCGAGCGGACGCGGCCGCGGGTGATCGTGGAGACGGGGACGTTCGGCGGAGGGACGGCGATCTTCTACGCGTCGATGCTGTCGCTGCTGGGCGACGGGCGGGTGATCTCGGTCGACGTGAACCATTCGTCCGAGACGATCGCTGCGGTGCAGGGGCACGCGTACGGCGACCGCGTGACGCTGATCACCGGGGACTCGGCAGCGCCCCAGACGGTGAGCGGGGTGCGTGAGGCCATCGGCGGTGAGAAGGCGATCATGGTGGCGCTGGACTCTGACCACCGCGCGGAGCACGTGTTGCGGGAGTTGCGGGCGTACGCGGACTTCGTGCCGGCCGGCGGATATCTCGTCGTGTTCGACACGATCGTGCGGGTGCTGGAGGCGCAGGAGGGAGCCGGCCTGGAACGCGGTCAGAGCCCGTTGGTCGCCATCGAGCAGTTCCTGAGGGAGCGCCCGGAGTTCGAGGTGGACGCGTCGTGCGACCGGCTGATGGTGTCGTTCTGCCCGGGCGGGTTCCTGCGACGGACTCGGTAGGCGGCCCGCCAGGGCGCCGGATCCAGATTCGGGAGGCCGTCCGAGGGTGGATGAGCCGGTTTCGGGTGTCGATGATCGATCTGGGGTTGAGCGATGAACGACGCTGAGGAGCTGTTGCGGGCGGCGCTGCTGAAGGTGCCGGCGGGGCTCGCCGAGCACGTGATCCGCGTGCAGGAGGAGGCGCGCCGGCTGGCTGAGATCCACGGCGTCGATCGGCAGGCGATGACGATTGCGGTGCTGGCGCACGACCTGCTGCGGGCGCACAGCGACGAGCGACTGCTAACGATCGCGCGGGAGCAAGGATACGCGCTGGACCCGGCGGACCGGCTGGCGCCGATCCTGCTGCACGGACCGCTGGCGGTGCCGATCCTGCAGGAGCGTTACGGGATCATGGACGGCGACGTGCTGGGTGCGGTGGCGTATCACACGACGGCGAACGAGGGGATGACGCGTCTGCAGAAGGTGTTGTTCATCGCGGACAAGATCGAGCCGGAGAAACGCGCGCGTGCGGCGGAGGTGCAGCGGGTGGCGGAGCTGGCGGAGACGGACCTGGACGCGGCGCTGCTGGCGTATCTGGAGTACCACGTGCGTGTGGCGCTGGAGTCGGGATGGCCGCTGCACTCGCATACGGTGGCGGCGCGGAACGAGCTGCTTGCTGCTCGACGGGATGGGGTTCACCACGAGACACAGAGTGTGGAGGACAGGGAGCGGGGATAGGGGACAGTGGACAGCGGACAGCGGACAGGGGACAAGTGGAGGAGGGGGCATGGGGTCACTGATGCGTTCGTTCGGCGAGGTCGCCGGTTAGGTCCAGACGGCGACGAGGACGGTGTCGGCCGGGTTGGAGGGGTCGAAGGTCTCGACAGCGACTTTGCGACCGGCGGTCATCTCGGCGGTGGGGATGGCGCGGCTGACGGGGACCGTGCGGAGCCATCCCGCGAGGGAGCCGGTGAGCTGGACTGTGGCGGTATAGGTGGTGTTGTCGAAGGCCTTGAGGATGCCGTGGCGCATGGGTGATCTCCTGGTCGTTGGCCGCCAGTGCGGGGTGGCCCAGAGCTGTCTCCTTCGGCGACTCCGAAACGCACCGTCTCCGTCGCTGGAGTGGGACGGGTCTGACGACTGTCCTTATGGTGTGAGAGCGGCACATTACGTCGGTCCCAGATCTATCTGCTGTTCGTAGAGGGCTTTCGTGCGGTCGTAGCGCCAGCGGATGGCGGCGACGCGGCGCTTGATCGCGTTCGGCCCGATCAGCGGGTCGGTGAAGTCGACAACGTCGAGCAGTTCGAGGCCGCAGTGGGGCGGGGCGGTGATGCGACCGGCGCGAGCGTCGAGGGCGCGCTGGCGGAGGTGGGCGGCGGCCGTCGCAGCGGCAGCGGCGCCGGTCGTACTGGTGACGTCGCGCTGCTGGACGCGCTCGCCCAGGCCCGCGCCGGCGGTCGCGAAGTCGATGGACTCACCGTAGGCGCCGTCGCCGAAGGCCTGGGTCTCGGATACGGGCGGGGGCTCCGACAGCAGGCGGACCGCCCGCACCGGGTGGGCGGCGCCGAAGGTGTAGTCGCTGGCGGCGGAGGCGAGCGGCTCGGTGATGTGGACGGTGGCGAGGGGGCGGGCGCGGATGCGGTCGGCGAGGAAGGCGAGGGCGTGGCGGACGGCGTCGAGGCCGGAGGCGCCGGTGGGGACGGTGAAGCGGGGGCTGAGGGTGGCGGCGCGGGACGAGACCCCGGCCGACGAGAGCTGGATGCCGGCGCGTGAGAAGATGCGGGTGAGGATAGCGAGGTAGGTGTCGGAGGTGTGCACGATCTGCGCGCGCTGGAGGTTGCGGCGAAGGGCCTCCCACGCGCCTTCGACGTGCAGACGGAGGACCGAGACGCCGCCTTCACGGTGGTACTCGTGGCCGGCGATCCAGAGATCCTGCATGCGGGAGGCCTGGAGGCCGGACGAGGTCCGGTACCCCCATGAGACGGCCACGAGGTTGCCGATGGCGATGGGCGCGGGCGGGCCGGCGTACGCGCCGCCGGCGTTGTCGAGATCGAGGTGGCCGCGCGTGACGCCGTCGCGCTCTTCGATTTCGGCGGCGAGGATGTTGGCGGTGACGCTGGCGAGCTGCTGGGACTGCGGCGCACGATACACGGCGTCTGGTGCGCACTCGTACACGTAGCCGCCTCCGCCTGTGTCGGCCGCAAGCGCGAGACCTTCGGCGCCGGTGTAGTCCACGGGAATGGGCGTACGGAGCGTGAAGGGCCCGCCAACGTAGAGGAGGGCGGGGTGCAGCCAACTGCGATAGGTGCGGGTGACGCCGCCGGTGAAGGCATCGGCCTCGACGAAGGTGATGCGGTAGGTGTCGGTGTAGGCGATCGACGGCGCCCGGAGCGTCACCTGGGCGTCGGACTCAGCCTGGAGCTGCGCCTGGAGGGCGCTCCAGGTGTTGGCGGCGAGATCGTTGCCGTCGCCGTAGGCGATCGTCCAGAGCGAGGGCTTGAGGGTGGTGACCTCGACGCCGGTGACAACCATGTCCCAGTCGAAGCCGTAGGTCAGGGCGAGGCCGTTGAGGCTGTTGAAGCCGGGGGAGGTGGTCGCGGGCGAGCCGAATGCCCCGGACGTGCGCTTGATGATGCCGATGCTTGTGGCGGTGGCCCAGGCGACCGCGAGATCACCGCTGCTGTTCTTGTAGGCGACAGCCAGGCCGGCGAGCGTCGCGGCGGCCGTGGTGACGGCGACCTCGCTGCCATAGGTGGCGCCGTTGTCGGTGGACTCGCGGAGCTTGATGCCCGTGCCGGCGGCATCGAGGTAGACGACGGCCACGCGCGAGCCCTTTGCGGCGCAGGCGACGTACGCACCCATGCCGGTGGCCAGGTTGTTCCATGTGTTCCAGGGGCCGGTGGCGGGGTTGGCCACGCGCTGCTGTTTCACGGCTCCTGACTCGACGCGGACGCGGGTGATGCTGGCATCGCCGGGGACGGCGGCCCCGTGGCGGGCGATGGTGTGCGCGGTGGCGTCGAGGTGCGCGAAGTCGAGGCGGCGGATGCCGCGGACGCTGTTCTCGACGAGCACGTCGACATGAGGCTCGGCGGAGGCGGATTGCTGTGCGGCGAGGAGGGCGGAGGAGAGAGAGCGCATGGTGGTTTGGTCGTTGGTCGTTAGTCGTTGGTCGTTGGGGGTGGCTGGTGGGACAGGTCTACAGACCTGTCCGTAGGGCCTGGAACATTGCTATGGGCCGTAGACGCGGGACTGGGAGCGGGGGGCGGGGGCGTCGGTGGTGTAGAGGCGGCGGGTGCGCAGGGCGCCCTGGCGGCCGATGCGGGCGAGTTCGCGGTGGAAGTCGCGCAGGCGCGATTCGCCGAAGGCCTTGTAGCGGCCCCAGACGTCGTCACCGCCGGTGTTGATGCGGTTGGTGGCGAACGACGTCCAGTCGAGGGCAGCGTAGGCGGCGGCGCCGAGCGCGATCGCGTCCTCATGCGCGGCGGGGAGGGTGGAGGAGGAGCCGTCGAGCGTGTGGAGCTTCGTCCAGTAGACATCAACGTTCTCGACGGCGGCGGGCGCCGAGGGCGTATCGAGCGTGAGCGTGGTCTGCCACCTCGAGAACGGGACGTAGGCGGGTGGGAACTGGCCGGCGGGCCATTCGACGGCGTCGACGGTGACGAGATTGGTGAGGGAGGCGACGCTGAGGTCGCGCGAGCCGGCCGTGGTGGTGAGGGTGGACTTCTGCTCGAGCGGGGCGTACTGGCTGTACTCGGTGACGGCGCGGCCGACGTGCCGATCGAGGACGGCGTCGGTCCAGCGGTAGGCGCTGGAGTCCTCGTCGTGGAGGTCCTGGCGGACGCGGGCGCGGATTGTGGTGATGGTGGTGGGCATGGGATCCTCGCTGTCTGTAGTTGTCAGTTCTTGGGTTGTCAGTTGTCAGTTGTCGGTTTTCGGTCTTCGGCCGGACGCGCGGCCGTCGCTGGCGGTCCGGTACTCGTTGCGGGCGACGACGGGCTATCCGGCGGGTCTGAGATGGATGGTCGTGACGGTGCGATCGGCCGAAGAGCGGCATCGGCGTGATGATGCGGGGTGGCGACGGGCGTGGGGTCGGCGGAGGTGTAGGTGACGCGGAGGCGGGGACGGGTGGGGGATGCGAGGTTGGCCTGGTAGGCGACCCACTGCGATTGCGAGGGGGCCTCGTCGTCGGCCTTGAGACGCAGGAGGACGATGCCGCCGCGGTTGGCGATGGCGTCAGTGGCGAACGCCAGCATGGCGGGCACGATCTGCTCGCCGGCGACCGAGGGCGAGGTGAAGGCGACGGCGGCGGGCGGTGTCGCGACATCGCCACCGGCCGCGGTCCAGTCGGCGCCGGTTTTGTAGCGGATCCAGTCGGCGGTGGTGTGGTCCCAATCGGCGCGGGAAAGGCGCTCGATGGTTGCGGACCAGCCTGCGGGTCCGGCGACGGTGATGGCTTCGAGCAGGAGTTCGGCGCCAGTGATGGTGTCGGACGGTGTGAGGGGCCGGCCGGTGGCGGCGGGGCCGAAGAGGTCGAAGCCGCCGAGACAGCGGCGGACGAAGGCCTTCGTGGCGCCGAGGTACTGGACGCCCAGGTTCCAGAACCCGGCGAGTGCGTAGCCGGTGTCGACGCCGTCGATGAACTGCGTGGCGTTAGCGACGAAGATTGACTGTGGCATCGAGCGCGAACTCCTCCTCGCCGGGAATGGGATCGTGGAACACGCCGTCTTCGCGGGTGGCGCGCAGGGCGGCGCTGCGCACGGCGTGCAGCTCGGCGGCGAAGTGGTGTCGCGCGCCGGAGGGGGTGCCGGGGAGGCCGGACATGCGCGCGGCGAACGCGCGCAGGCGCTCGGGCGCCTCAGTCGTGACGTGGGTGACGCCGATGGACTCGGCGTAGCGGAGTGCCTCGCGGACAAGGAGGACGAGGGCGCGGACGCGCTGGCGGGGAGCGCCGCGCGCGTCGAGGAGGCGCATCTCGCCGAAGACGCCGAAGCCGGCGCGGGCGTTGTGCAGGCAGTGGACCTCGGCGACAGTGGCGCCGGTGCTGTCGCGCACGGTGACGGCGACGGTGTGGGTGTCCACTGTTGCGGTCTCAGGCGTGAGGGGTTCGCTCCACATGGGCCGATGGTGCGGGAGGGGGCGGGCTATCTCCAAGCGGGCCAGATCATATTCGGAAGATTTTCGTAGTGTTGGCGGCGGGATGTGGTGAGGCGCGCGCGATCTCTGCGGACGGCCACCCGCACTCGGGGTGCAATCCTAAGGCTCGGTCGCGAGACGGCGGCCGCGCGGGCTGGAAAGGCCCGCGCTACGGGGCGCGCGGTCGGGGGCCGGCGCTAGAGATCGAGCCAGAAGGAGGCGAGGGAGTACTGGGTCGTGCCGACGCCGGTGGGGATGTTCTTGAGTTGCTTCGAGAAGACCATGTGCACGTAGGGACTCACGAGGGGGAGGTACATGGGGTCCCTGGCGTAGATGAGCTTCTGCGCGTCGTGGACGGCGGCCTTGCGGGTGTCGAAGTCGAGCGTCGTGTTGGCCTTCTCGACGGCGTGATCGATCTCGGGGTCGGCCAGGCCCTGTATGTAGGTGTGGTCACCGAAGGGGCCGCCGGTGGTGTGGAAAAGGAGCGGCAGCTCGGGCGTCTCGTAGACCTGGTTGAGGGCGAGGCTACAGTCGTAGTCGAGGTCGTGGTAGGAAGTGACCCAGGTCGAGAACTCCTGCGGCTGCTCGTCGACGTCGATGCCTGCCTGCTTCATCTGCTCGACAAAGATGCTGAGGTGCTGGCCGTGCTCCTGGATGGTGGTGTTGGAGGGGTAGGTCATCCTGAGCGAGATGCCGCCCACGGCTTCTACGAGCTGCCGGGCCTCCGCGGGGTCGTGGGGCTGGTAGGTCGACTCCAGCTCGTCGCTGGAGAGGGCGTAGGAGCCGAGCGGCCAGTGCACGAGGCCGTTGGCGCGCGCATCGCCGCCGTAGACGCGCTCGACGAACTGCGCGCGGTCGATTGCGCGTGAGATCGCGCGGCGGACGCGCGGGTCGTCGAAGGGCTTCTTCTTCGGGTTCATGGTGAGCGAGATGTAGGCGAAGACGGGCTCGCGGGCGATGGGGTAGTCGCCCATGCCGCGGGCCTCGGTGCCGCTTTCGGCCCAGTATTGGTGTGTCTGGTTCGAGAGAAAGCCGGTGCGCTGGGTGACGCGGTCGAAGATAACGCGGACCTCGAGTTCGTCAACGTAGGGCAGGCGTGCGCCGCCGTTGTCTTCGTCGGTGCGGTAGTAGTTGGGGTTGCGGACGAAGCGGGCGAGGTCGTTTTCGGTCACGGAGGCGAGTTTGAAGGGCCCGCCGCCGGCGCCCTCGTTGTTGAGGCGGGCGAGGTCGCCGGAGAGGAGTTCGCGCGGGGGGATGGTGTTGAAGGAGGAGCTGACGCGGCTGATGAACCAGGCGTAAGGCTCGGTGGTCTTGATCGTGACGGTGTCGCCGGAGACGCTGACCGCGTCCACGTATTTGTTGGCGAACGAGTACTGGTTCGTGGCGGCGTCGGACATGAGTCGTTCGAAAGTGGCCCGGACGTCTTCGGCGTCGATGTCGCGCTCGGGCACGCCGAGGCCGTTGGGGGCGACCTTCACGCCGGGGCGGATCTTGAACGTGTAGGTGAGGTCATCGGGCGTTTCGTACGAGGTTGCGAGATCGAGGAATGTGTAGTCGGGCTTGGTGGGGGACTGGCTGAGGAGCAGGTTGTAGATGCGGGGGAAGTAGGCGGAGGCGACCTGGATGCCGGTGTGGGGATCCCAGGAGCCGAAGTTGGCGGAGTTGGCGGTGACGTAGCGTCCGCCGGGCCGGGGCGGGCCGCCGGGGTTCAGGAGGTCGGGTGCGTCGGTGCGGCCGGTGCTGGTGGTGGGCGGGACGGTGGCTGAAGAGCCCTTCTGCGAATCGCTGCAGCCGGCGAGGGCGACGGCGCCGGCGGCAAGCGACGCCACGCCACCCGCCTGCAGCAGGCGGCGACGTGTGACGCGCTGGCGCGCGTAACGATCCCAGAACGACGATGCGCTCCTCATCGCCGGATGTAACCCCTTGTCCTCGGCGGCTCAGCTCCGCTTGATGTACCGCCGGCTCTTTCTCTCTCTCACCTCTTAGTTCGCGACATCTGCGCTGGTCCTGGATGCGGCGCCCGCTTGCCGCTTTGCTGGGGCAGGTCTAAAGACCTGTCCGTACGGGTACGGGTAGTGGTTCATGGATTGTCGTTCTTCCAGAAGAGGCGCTCGGCGTTCGCGTAGAGGAACTTGTCGAGGACGCCTTCCTTCAGGTTGAGCTCCTGGGCCTCCTTCACGCAACGCTCGAACGAAAGCACCGGGTGGTCGGAGGCGAAGATGATCTTGTCCTGGCCGCGCGTGTTCATGAAGTGGATGAGCTGCGGCGGAAAGTACTTCGGCGCGAACGCGGAGGTCTGAAGGTACAGGTTGTGATACTTGATCATGAGCCTGATCGCCACATCCCACCAGGGGTCGGCGCCGTGTGCCATCACGAGCTTCAGCTCGGGATAGAAGACACAGACCTCGTCGAGGTACATGGGATTCTGACACTCCCCCGGCATGGGAGGGCCAGGGATGCCCGCGTTCACGGCGATGGGGATGTCCAATTCGACGCACTTTTGATAGACGGGGTAGTACACCTTGTCGTTCGGCGGAATGGCCCCGACCATGAACGGCGTGATGCGGGCGAGGACGGTGGGAGTCTCGCGCACCATACGCTCGAGGGCGCGGACGGCGTCCATGCCGCGGCGGGGGTCGAGCGAGACGGAGAGGACGAACTTCTCGGGATGGGCCTGGACGAATTCGAGGACGTGGGGCGTGGGATCTTCGGCGTTGGTGGTGAGGATGCACTTCTGGACGCCAGCGCGATCCATGGCCTCGATGAGTTCGGGGACTTCGATGTCCCTGAAGATCTGGTCGGTGCGGTGGAAGTAGTCCTCGGCGACGCGTTCGAGCCAGGGGGGCCGTTCGACGGAGCCCATGTTCACGTTGACGAAGGTGTCGATGGCCCTGATCATGCCGATTGTCCTTGCCAGTGCGGAGCGTTCGTTTCCGTCATTGCCTTGAAAGTCTCACTAGGCGGCCTCCAGACGGACGGTGTACCCGA
>CAYJMG010000044.1:1227-17959 GCA_964371355.1 uncultured Dehalococcoidia bacterium | reverse complement strand
GTGCGTCAGTGCGTCAGTGCGTCAGTGCGTCAGTGCGTCAGTGGCTCAGTGCGTCAGTGCGTCAGTGGGCGGCGGCGGTCGGTGGTGGTGGTTCACAGTTTACAGGTGACGGGTCTCGGCGAACCGGTGGTGTGTTATGTCATCCCTGGTGGCGGGACCGCAGGTGTGGGCGCGGCAGGCTGCGCCCCTACGGGGGTGCGGCCGGGCGGATTCGTCACAAATTGGGGGTGGGGGCGTTGTTTTGGGTAGCCGGGAGTGGGTCTCGGCGGCTTGGCGTCCGCCTCGGCGAACCCTTAGGGGGGCCCGGGGGCTCCTTTAGTGGGGGCGGCGGGGTGACGACAAGGTGTGTAGGTGGCGGCTCTCGGGGCGCTGAGCGCTTCGGGTCGCCGGGCCCGCCGGTGGCGGGGAAGGCAGGGCGACTGTGGGCGACACGTCGAACTGGGAGTTCGCGGCCGTGGTGGCGGCCGTGTCGATTGGCCTGATGGGGCTGCTGGTGTTCACGATGACGAGCATCGTGGGGAACTGGCGGCTGTCGGACAAGGCGGCACGGGCGGCGCGTGAGGCGAGCGAGGCGAGCGTGCGGGTGCAGGACCTGGCGCGGGAGCTTTCGGCGCGGGAGGCGGCGACGCTGACGGCGGCGGGGCTGACGGAGGAGACACGGCGGCTTTCGGAGCTGCGGAAGCAGACGGAGGCGCTGTTGGAGCAGCAGGGCCGGCTGCAAGAGGCGGTGCGCAACCTCGTCGAGGCGGGGGTGCTGCGCGGGGAGAGCCCGGCTGCGGAGATCAAGGACCTGGAGGGGGCGATCGAGCGGCTGGACGGCCACCTGGGGCAGCTTGCGCAGGCGATCGCGACGATGGGGAGGCGGGACGGGTGAGAAGCGGGAGGCGGGAGAGGTGAGACGCGGGAGGCGGGAGGCGAGAGGCGGGACGCGGGACGCGGGACGCGGGACGCGAGAAACGGGAACGGGAACGGGAACGGGAAGTTCGTTGTTGGTAGCCGGTAGGTTGTAGACGCTGTAGGTGACTTATGGCCCGCAAGCCACGGATCAAAGACGTTGAGGCGCTAGCTGCTCGCAGCGGCGAGGAGGCGGTCCTCCCTTCCGGCGCGGGAGAGGCGGCGTCGTGGTCCGGCGACCCTGTTACTACGGTGATGGAGATGCTGTTGCCGGTGCACTCGGCGGTGACGCTGGAGTGGCTGGTGGACGCGACGGCGACGGCGGCGGAACGGACGGTGAACGCGGCGTACACGTTCGTGTACTTCGAGCAGGACGATGGGCTGCTGGCGTACCGGGCACCGGCTTCTGACCTGCGGCGGCGCAACGTGCAACGGGCGATCGACGCGTTCGGCGTACGCGCGCTGACGTCGAAGATCGACCCGGCCACGGCGGCGGGGATCGCGGAGGCGCTGGAGGCGGACGGGCCGGTGCACGGCGACGCGGGCGAGCTTTTGCGCGGTCTGGCCGAAGGCGACGCGGCGACGAGCGCGCAGCGGGCGCTGGGGGTGGACGGTGTGTCGCTGGTGAAGCTGGAGCCGGCGGGCGAGCGCGTGGGGGCGCTGCTGCTGTTGCACGTGGGGGCGCCGAACATGGAGCACGTGCGGCTGCTGGGCGAGCACGTGGCGTGCGCGGCGGTGAACCTGCGGCAGGCGGAGACGGCGCTGGAGCCGGGTGCGGCCGAGGTCGTGCGGACGGTGTTCGACACGCGGAAGACGGAGATGGAGCTGCAGCGCGAGCTGACGCGCGCGGAGCGGTACAAGCGTGAGGCTTCGATCTGTGTGATCGAGGCGACGAACCTGCGGCTGCTGCGGGAGCGGTTCGGGGCAACGCTGGTGGAGGAGCTGTACGAGCGGGTGGGGGCAGCGCTGGCGCAGCACTCGCGCGACATCGACGTAATCGGTCAGTACAAGTCGAGCGGGTACACGATGATCCTGACGGAGGCATCGCCGGAGGCGGCAGCGCAGGCGACGGCGCGGCTGCTGGGGATCGCGCGGGATGCGGCGCGGGACGATGGGGTGCCGGGGCTGGAGCTGCACCTGACATCGGGGTACGCGACGTATCCCGCGGACGGGAAGATGACGGACGGGCTGTTCGGGGCGGCGGAGCGGCGGATGTACGCGGCGGCGGCGTAGGTCTTGGGGCGGCAGTGTGTCAGTGCGTCAGTGTGTCAGTGCGTCAGTGCGTCAGTGGCTCAGTGGCTCAGTGGCTCAGTGGCTCAGGCGCTAACGTTACAGCGCGTGCTGGGAAATCAGCGTTGTCTCCGAACAGCGACCTGCGGGACAGGTCTAAAGACCTGTCCGTACGGGTACGGTCGTCACGGGTACGGAGACCTGCGGGACAGGTCTGTCTCGTGCGGCGACTCTGCGAAAAGACCTGTCCGTACGGGCGGCTGAGCGCGCAACGTACGTGCGCACAAAAGACCCTCGCACCAGCGAGGGTCCCTTTGTGATTGCTGACTGGCCGATCAGGTAACGCGCTGCCTGGCTGACGCGCTCTCTACGCGGCGTCTTCGTGGGCGGTGACGGTTACTTCGTTTTCGGGGCCGAAGAGGGCGGTGGCTTTTTCGACGAGGGAGGACTGGATGTCCTGGGGTGTTGCGGTGTCTTCGATCCAGACTTTGAGGGTGGCTTTGCGGCCGTCATAGTCGAGTAGGGCGACGTCGCGGACGGAGGGGTGCTCGCTGACGGCGTCGTCGACGGCGCGGAGGTCGAGCGGGCCAGGCTTGCTCTCGAACTCGAGGCGGAAGCAGGTGAGTGTTGCGGTGGCGGTCGCGGCGCGGCCGTTGTCGGCGGCGGCAGTGTCGTTGTGAGGCTGGCCGGAGGGGGTGGTGCCCCAGGTCTCGGCGAGCTGGGTCCAGGGGTCGTCGCCCTGGCGCGGCTGAGGTGACGGCGCGGGTGGGGCCTGCTGGGCGCCGGGGACGACGAGGGTCGGCCGGGTGTAGGCGCCGGGGCCGGCGGCGCCGAGCTGCTGGCGGCCGGTGTTAATGACGGCGGCGATCTCGTCGAAGATGGTGCCGATCTGGGAGATGCGGGGGACGAGGCGCTGGAGCTGCGCGGTGGCGGTGTCGGCGCGCTGCAAGGCGATGCGCAGATCGTCGATGGCGGCGTGGAACTCCTCTTCGAGTCCCTGGGTGCGGGTGTCGTCGGCCATGGCGTGTCCCTCCGGCGCTGAGTGAGTGTCCGTACTCATGTATCGGCCGGTGATCATGGTCGATGAACGTGGTCCGGGCGGGAATCAGGGAAGCGCCTGATATCGATTGGGGAAGTGGGTAGGGGGAGGCGGGAGGCGGGACGCGGGAGGCGGGAGGCGGGACGCGGGAGGCGGGACGCGGGAGGTGGGAGGCGGGAGGCGGGACGCGGGAGCGTGGCGGCGACGCGCCCGGACGGGTACGGGTGCTCGCGCGGGCGGCTTCGACTTCTCACTTCTCGTGTCTCACGTCTACAATCGGGCCATGAATGCTGTGGGGAGAATCGACGTACTGGAGTTGTTTCCCGAGGAGCGGGGGGCGCTGCTGGAGGTGCTGGGGGCGTTGCACGCGGACGAGTGGGGGTTGCCGACGGCGTGCGACGGGTGGTCGATCAAGGACATCGCGGCGCACGTTATCGGGGACGACCTGGGGCGGCTGGCGCGGGGGCGGGACGGGTACGCGGGGGCGCACGTGGACGCGGGCTCGTGGGCGTCGCTGGTGGCGGGGATCAACGCGCAAAACGAGGCGTGGGTGGCGGCGATGCGGCGGGTGAGCCCGCAGGCGATCGTGGACTTGCTGCAGTTCACGGGGGAGCAGGCGATCGCGTACTTCCGGACGCTGGACCTGGACGAGATGGGGGACCCGGTGGACTGGGCGGGTCCGGAGCCGGCGCCGCGGTGGCTGGACCTGGCGCGGGAGTATACGGAGTGGTGGGCGCACCAGCAGCAGATCCGGGACGCGGCGGGGAAGCCGGGGCTGAAGGACCGGCGGATGTTCTGGCCGGTGTTGGACTGCTATGTGCGGGCGTTGCCGCACGCGTTCCGGGACGTGCTGGCGCCGGAGGGGACGCACGTGCGGGTGCGGATCACGGGGGAGGCGGGTGACGTGTGGTCGCTGGTGCGGCGGGGCGACCGGTGGGGGCTGTACACGGGGGTGGACAGCGACGCGCAGGCTTCGGTGACGCTGGACCAGGAGGAGGCGTGGCGGCTGTTCACGAAGGGGATCACGCCGGAGGCGGCGCGGGCGTGGGCGGTGATTGGGGGAGATGCGGGGTTGGGGGGGAAGGTGTTGGAGGCGGTGGGGATTTTGGGGTGAGGCATACTGAATGATGTTGTTTGCAGACCGCCCAATAATCTCGCCGCTGAGAGTCGACAGCTGGTCCGCTTATGCCTCTTCGGAGGAGGAGTTGGTTTCAGGTTTCGCGAGTGACGCTGCGGTGCTTAGGGCCGCCTACGAAGCATTAGGCGACGAATTCCCGGGCCACTGGGCGGCCTGTCACTCTGGGCGCCTGTTTGTGGACGGGGAATTGGCCGGGGTTAACGAGATGTTGAGACCGCGCGGGACAGACTTCGCTCACTCGCCCGTCACCAAGCTGATAAGCAGGCGTCCTCGCTAGCCTGGCCCCGGCATTACCCTTCACTTGGGCGGCTTCTCGGTCTCTTGGGCCGATTGCCCTCGAACTTCGTTTCCAGCCACTCGAGTGCGTGCAACTGGTCGGACACGGTCGCCCTTCGAAGCTGGCGCATCAACTGAAGACGGTCAGGCTTCGGTGGAGATGTGGCGGCCAAACCCTCGTTGCAGTTGGTACAGACCGCTCTGAGGTTGTCAGGTGTATCGGGGCCGCCCAGAGACTTGTCAACAATATGGCCCATCGTTAGGCGAACCTTGCGTGACACGTCATACGGATCTTGATCGCCAGCGGCGAGGCCGCACATTTGACATGTGTAACCATTGCGTTCCAGTACCCATGCGCGTGTTTCCTTGCTTATCTCGCGCGGCATCAGCGGGAACCGTTTGTCAGTGAAGAGGACGTACTGGCCAGGCTTCAAGTCGGCGCGGTCGCGATGAGAAAGGATTGGGTAGCCCTCCTCGTTTCGGAGCTCGCGAAGGCGCCGGGCCCACTCCGAAGCATTGCCAGATGCTTCGCGGACCTGGTCGCTCGTGACGACTTTGCCGAGGTTTGCCAGCAGGAAGTCAAGCACCCGTTGTTTTGAGCCGCGTCCTGCCCTGCCGGAGCCTTCCATCAGCCTGCCCCAACGGAGGGTACGAGACGAAGCTGACCTCGGGACGGCGCGGTCTCGCCCGCGATCGCGCGCAGGATCGCGGAGCCAACGACCGACGCTACTGGCGGAGGAAACGCGTTGCCTACCTGTCGATACGCGGCGGTCTTCTTACCGGAGAACGCCCAATCATCTGGAAACCCCTGCAGTCGCGCGACCATGCGGATGGTGAGCCGCGGAAGGCCATCCGATGGGAAATCGATGCTCGGCGCTTCATTGGCAAGGCCCCGACCATCAACGCCCAGGGCTCTCCAATCTTCCCTGGCGCGGGTTGGGCCAAGATCAGGTCCACCGTGTTTCTTTGACCCCCCGACGACGGTAGGGCCAATTGAAGACGCAGCCTTAGCCCATTGCCGAGCACCGGGCCAACCACGGGCGCCCATTAGATCCAGTAGCACTTCTCCCACTGTTGGCCGCTTGTACAGCGCATTGGGCCACTCGAAATGGCGTGCGCAGTCCGGCATCATCGCAACTAGAAGGAATCGAGGACGTAGCTGCGGGAGCCCGAAGTCGGACGCATTCAGCAGCCGCCACGAGGCTTCGTAGCCCAGCTTCTCCAACTCGACAAAGAGGCCGTGCCGATAGTCTTGAAAGCGTTTGCTTGCCAAGCCACGGACATTCTCAATCATGATCGCCTTTGGCCGGATTTCGCGGGCCAGCCGCAACGCCTCGGGAAACAGGTCTCTCTCGTCCTTCGCGCCTAACTGTTTGCCGGCGATCGAGAACGGAGGACAGGGGACGCCTCCGGCCAACAGATCGATCCCTTCGTAGAACCGCCCTTCGATATCTGCGACATCAGCTTGGATGATCTCCGTCTCCGGGCGATTAACCCGCAGGGTTTGGCAAGCATCTTCGTCAATCTCTATCGCAGCAACGTGATCGAAGCCCGATTGTTCGAGGCCCAGAAACTGACCGCCTGCACCAGCACAGATCTCAAGAACCGTGGGTCGATCCGTCATCGCATTCCTTTGCGGAGCAGCGTGAGCCGCCTGATTAGCGCATCCGTGCCGGCCCGTAGTCTGCATTCGCGAATGACCACAACGGTCCAGCCCGCTCGCCTTAGTCTAGCGACTGCCCGCCGATCACGGGCCATGTTGCCCTCAATCTTCGGCGTCCAGTAGCTTCGATTGGAGATGGGGCGCTTGGCCTCTCGACAAATGTGGCCATGCCAAAAGCAACCGTGAACGAAGGCAACCACTCCATAACGTGGAAACACAAGGTCCGGACGTCCTGGCAGATCTTTTCGGTGCAGTCCGAAACGAAAACCTGCGGCATGCACCGCACGTCGGACGGACATTTCTGGCTTTGTGTCTCGGCTGCGAATGGCAGCCATATTTCGGCTTCGCTCAGGTGAAGGCGGAGCTAGGCCCACCGCCGCCTTCACGGCAGGTAGGCGCCGGTACGGCGGAGGGTTGCTTGTAGCTCGGGGATGGGGACGGACTGGACGGGGGTTGAGGCGCGGAGGGCGTGGACGGCGGCGTGGGCGGCGGCTTCGCCGGTGGCGAAGGCTGGGGGGATCTCTTTCGTTGCGTGGTGGACGCGGTGGTCGACGCTGATGCAGCGGCCGGCGACGAGGAGGTTGGTGGTGTGGCGGGGGAGCAGGCTGCGGTAGGGGATGTGGTAGAGGGCGCCGTACTTGGTCCAGTGGCCGGTGGTGGCGATGGTGTCTTCGAAGACGTGGTTGGCATCTTCGCGGGCGAGGGTGTAGGCGCCGCTTAAGCGACGTGACTCGGTGACGCCGAGGGTGAGGGCGATGTCGGTGAGGTAGGCATCCTCGAAGCCGGGGACCTGGGCGCGGAGGCGATCGACCTCGTCCATGACCATGCGGCGGCACTCGACTTCGGCGAAGGTGAGGTCGTCGGGGTCGGTGGCGTCGATGCGGCGAGAGATGCGGTCGGCGGCGCCCCAGGGCATGAGCACCTGTCCGGGCTTGGTGGTGCGGAGGAAGAAGCCGCCGCGGGCGGACTGGGCGGCATCGACGTCGCTGACGCCGGACATGCGGAACCAGAGCCAGGGGTGGATCTGTTCCTTCTCGAAGGACTCGCCGGCGAGGGTAAAGATGTCGCCGTCGCCGGTGGCGTCGATGACGGTGTGGGCGCGGATGGCGTGACGGCCGGCCTTGGAAGTGAAGACGACGGCGGCGATGGTCTGGTGGTCGCTGGTCGCTGGTCGCTGGTCGGACGGGGTCTGGCGCTGGGACTGCAGCGGCGCCCCCCCCCCCCCCGCCCCCCCCTCTCCACGACGTGGAGAGGGGGAGATTCGGGTGGGGAATCGGCGGCAGAGATGCGGGTACCGCCGTGGAGAGGGGGAGACGATGGCGCGGGTTCGAGGACTACGTCGGTGGCCCAGCGGTGGTACATGAGGCGGACGCGGGCTTCGGCGGTCCAGGTGTTGGCGATGTACTTGAACTCTTCGGGGTCGTAGGCGACGGAGTAGCGGACGCGGTGTGGTCCGCTGCCCCAGACGAGACCCCAGCGGCGGTACTTCTCGACGAGCTGCTCGTCGTAGTCGCCCCACTCTTCCTTCGGGGGGTGGAAGGCGGCGTTGCGGGCGTGGAGGCGGTCGACGAGCTCCTGGCACTGGCCGGCGATGACCTGGTGGCCGTCGCCGTCGTCGAGGGTGAGGAGGAGGACGATGAGGCCGCCGGAGGCGAGTCCGCCGAGGTAGCCATAGCGTTCGACGAGGATGGTATCGGCGCCCTGGCGGGCGGCAGCGATGGCGGCGGACATGCCGGCGGCGCCTCCGCCGACGACGAGTACGTCGCACTCGGCGATGACGGGGACTTGCTGTTCGGGGAGGGAGATGGTGTCTTTGGGCACGGCATCAGCGTAGCCGGAGAGGTGGGAGGTGAGAAGCGGGAAGTGGGAAGTGAGAGGTGAGAGGTGAGAGGTGAGAGGTGAGAGGTGAGAAGCGGAGGTTGGAGGTCGGAGGGTGTGATAGCGTTGCGGGCGGGAGGGTGATCTATGGCTAGCCGGATGCGGGGGATCACGAACGGGGCGATTATGCTGGCGCTGCGGGCCGGGCTGCCCGCGCCGCCGTATTCGCGGAAGAACGCGATCATCGTGGAGACGGCGGGGCGGAAGAGCGGCAAGGTGCGGCGTACGCCGGTGGGGTACGTGGAGGACGGCGGGCGGATCGTGGTGATCGTGGAGCACGGGCGGAAGGCGGACTACGTGCGGAACGCGCTGGCGCAGGACGGGCGGCTGCGGGTGTTTCACGCTGGCCGGTGGAAGGCGGCGCGGCTGCTGGTGTTGGAGGACGATCCGGAGATCTACCTGCAGCGGATGAGCGCGGGCCACGTGTCGTTCGTGCGGCGGTTGGGGACGGACCTGCGGGCGATCGAGATCGTGCCGGACGGGGCGTGAGGGATGGGAAGTGAGAAGCGGGAAGTGAGAACCGGGAAGTGAGAAGCGGGAAGCGAGAACCGGGAGCCGGGAGCCGGGAGCCGGGAGCCGGGAGTGCGTAGGCGTTTTCGCGGGTGGGGGTCAGGTGTTGCGCTACTGTAATCCGTGGGAGGGCGCGGGTACGCTAGAGTGAATCGACAGGAAGAGCGATTCGGCAGGAGGTGTCTGTGAAGAAGCTGGTGCTGCTGGCCGGGATCGTCGCCGCGGTGTTCGGCGCCCGGAAGCTGTTCGGGAAGAAGGAAGAGGCGCAGACGGAGGCGTACGGTTCGAACAACGGGTACGCACCGCAGGCGCAGTAGGGAGATCTGGAGACAAGAGTTGTTCGTCTAGCCGGAGACGGTCCCGTTTGGGGCCGTCTTTCTCGTTCTGAGGATCTTCCTTTTCAACGTGGAGGCGCGGAGGACGCAGAGGACTCTTTGGGGGATCCCGGTAGAGGTCTTGTGTCTGGATCCCGGGACCGCGGTGCTCTTGCGGAGCTTGAGGACAGGTCTGTCTCCTGCGGCGACTCTGCGAAAGGGCGTGTCCGTGCGGGTACTGTTCGGGTCCTGCTTCATGCGCTGCGCGAGAACAAGGGGGAGTCCAGGTCTCCGGGCACGATCACCGTGAGTGCTGCCGGGGCGATGGTGAGGTGGAGGGGGGTCTGGAGGCAGCGTTCGCCGTCGAGCTGGACGGGGATGCCGGGGGTGTGGATGGTGATGTCGCGGGCGCGGGTGTATGTGATGTTGGGGGAGCGGCGGAGCCGGTGGATGAGGAGGCGGACGGCGTCGGGGAGGAGGTGGAGTCCGCCGCGGTGCATGATGACGGCATCGAGGAGGCCGTCGTCGATGCGGGCGTTGTCGGTGATGTCGACGAGGCCGCCGTAGTTGCGGGTGTTGCCGGCGAGCATCCAGTAGATGGTTGTGTTGGGGGATGGTCGTTGGTCGTTGGGGGGTGGGGGGTGGTCGCTGGTCGCTGGTCGCTGGTCGCTGGTCGCTGGTGGCTGGTCGCTGGTGGCTGGTCGCTGGTCGCTGGTGGTGGGTCGCTGGTCGCTGGGCGCTGGTGGCTGGTCGCTAGTCGCTGGGCGCTGGTCGCTGGTGGCTGGGATGTCGGCCGGGGCGGGTGGCCGATCGACTTCTGGGTTGGTGTCACTGCTTTGCACAGCCGGTCTCGCCGGCGACTCTTCGAGGGGCGACTGTGCCACATCGGGCACGCCCGTCATGACGACTCTTGCGGGCCAGGGTTTTGTGCGGAGGGCGGTGAGGAGGCCGGTGAGGATGTAGGCGAGGGCGCCGGTGCGGCGTTTCAGCCAGGGGTTGACGCGGGGGATGATGGCGGCGTCGAGGCCGATGCCGGCCATGAGGAGGAAATAGCGTCCGTTGGCGACGCCGAGGTCGACGCGGCGGCGGTCGCCCTCGAGGACGATACGGACGGCCTTTGCGGGATCTTTCGGGATGCGGGATTCGTGGGCCCAGACGTTGGCGGTGCCGCCGGGGATGACGGCGAGGGCGGTGTTGGAGCCGGCGAGGCCGTTGACGATCTCGTTGATGGTGCCATCGCCGCCGTTGGCGATGACGACGTCGGTGTTGTTGGCGGCGGCTTCGCGCGCGAGTTGGGTCGCTTGGCCGGCGTGGCTAGTGGTGGTGACGGTGACGGTCCAGCCAGCGTCGCGGAGGATTTCAATCGCGGCTTCGAGGCGGGCGGGCTTCGCCTGGCGGCGGGAGGCAGGGTTACGGATGATGGAGCACCGTTCCACGGTGCGAGGTTACCGGGGGTGAGCGCGGAAAGCGACTGTGGTGGTCGGTGGGGAGCGCACAGCCGGGGCGGCTGTGCCACACACCACAGTCGCGACGCGAACCGATGGACAGGCGTCTGGCGCGTCAGCGCTATGCAAAGTCGGTCCGGCGACACTACAGGCGTCGGCTCTTACACCGCGCTTCGGCATATCATTACATTGCACAGCCGGGGGCGGCTGTGCTCCATTTCCCGACGCCGCGCGGGCTCCTGCTGCCAACTCACTCGAACACGCGCGGGCTGAAAGCCCGCGCTGCGGAGTCGTTAGATCAGGGGACTTCGGTTAGGCCTTCTCTTGGGGCGCCGACGAGGACGGCCATGTTGCCGTCGGGGTTCTTGCCTTCGTGCATGATCTGGTGGCATTCGCCGATGCCGTCGAAGGGGAAGACGCGGGAGAGGCAGGGGTCGATCTTGCCGTCGATGACGAGCTGGTTGAAGGCGTAGGCCTGTTGGTCGTTGGCGAAGTGGGAGCCCTGGAGGCGCTTTTGGCGCATCCAGAGGTAGCGGAGGTCGACGTCGGCGTTGAAGCCGGAGGTGCCGGCGCAGATGACGACCATGCCGCCGTTTTCGGCCATGATGACGGAGGTGGGGACGGTGTCCTGGCCGGGGTGTTCGAAGACGATGCGGGGGCTCTTGCGCTCGCCGAGGGCCTCCCAGAAGGCCTTGCCGAAGGCGCGGACGCCCTGGATCCACTTGTTGTAGGTGTCGTCGTCGGTCCAATCGGGCATGCGGCCCCAGTGGGAGAAGTCCTTGCGGTTGACGTAGCCGCTGGCACCGAGCTTCTTGCAGTACTCGCCCTTGGCGTCGCTGGAGACGACGGCGACGGAGCGGCCACCGAAGGCCTTCACGAGCTGGATGGCCATGGTGCCGAGGCCGCCGGCGCCGCCCCATACGAGGACGACGTCGTCCTGGCGGACGTTGTGGGGCGCCCAGTTGGTGAGCATGCGGTAGGCGGTGGAACCGACGAGGGACGGGGCGGCGGCGGCCTCCCACGTGAGGTGCTTCGCCCTGGGCATGAGCTGGTGTGCCCAGACTTTGGTGAACTGGGCGAAGGAGCCCCAGTTGGTCTCGTAGCCCCAGATCTTGAAGGAGGGGGCGAACATGGGGTCGTCGACGGCCTTCACGTCGGGGGCTTCGGGGTCCCAGGAGCCGCAGTGGACGACGACTTCGTCGCCGACCTTCACGTTGGTGACTTCGGGGCCGACGGCGTAGACGATGCCGGAGGCGTCGCTGCCACCGATGTGGTAGCCGGTGTCGTCGCCGGCCTGGGCGTGGACCTTGATGACGTCGACGGGGACGCCGAGGGCGGCCCAGACGTTGTTGTAGTTGATGCCGGCGGCCATGACGTAGACCAGCGCCTCGCGCGGGCCGATCTCGGGGGTATCGACGACCTCGATCTGGAAGGCGTCCTTCGGGGGGCCGAAGCGCTCGCGGCGGATAACAGAAGCGTGCATCTTCGGGGGCACGTGGCCGAGCGGGGGGGTCTCGCCGATGGCGTAGAGGTCCTTGAGGGTGGTGCTCATGCGGGTCTCCGAATCGGTAGGCCCGGCAGCGCGGGCCGAATCTGCGAGTCAGCGGCGACAGAATACAGTCCGTAGTGGACAGCCGACAGTGGACAGTGGACAGGTGTAGATGGGCAGTGATTTTGTCACCTGGTAACTGGGCAGTGATTCTGTCACTCCATGGGAGACAGCATCACGTTGAACAACAGGGATCAGTTACGGCTCCAGGTGGTGTCCTGGCTCTGTGAAGGGAGGTGTACGACGCAGGAGGCGGCTCAGATGCTGCGCCGATCGCAGCGCCAGGTGCTCCGGCTCAAGGCGGCGTACCGCAGTGGCGGGGCGCGGGCGCTGCTCCACGGCAATCGGGGCAGGTCCCCGCACCCGGGCCCTGGACACCACCACCCAACCATCCGTGGCGCCGGCCGCTGCGACAGCAGGAGGTGACAGATTCACTGCCCACGTAACGTGTCATAGTCACTGACCAACTACAGTGGACAGGAGGGGGAGGAGGCGGGAGGCGAGAAGCGGGAGGTTGGAGGCGGGAAGCGGGAAGCGGCGGAACCGGCGGGCGGGGCGGGGGAGAGGTACGATCCTGGGTACTGGGTGAGGGCGCACGGGAGCATGCGGTCGGCGGCGGCGGCGCGGGGCTGATTGCAGCCGTCGTGACGGCGCTGATAGGATTGCGGCAGTCGAAGGAACCGTTGGGCTGGACTCAAGGAGGTGCAACGGAGCGACACTACCTCCACGCGGCCGACCGGCCGGCAAGGATGTTGGAGACGGCGAGGCATCCCCGCCTCGCCGCAGGGAGGGATTGTATGAACATCCGAAGCAAATGGTTTTTGTTGCCGATGAGCGTGCTGACAGCGGGCCTGGTGTTCGCGGCGGCATGCGGCGGCGATGACGATGGAGACGAGACGCCGACAAGCGGGACGACGGCGGCGGCGACGGAGCCATCGGGCGATGGCGACAAGGCGCCGGCTGACCAGCAGAAGATCACGATCGCGCAACCAGAGCCGCAGTTCCTGGACCCGCACAAGTCCAACTTCGAGCAGGACATCGGCATGGAGCGCATGCTGTTCCGTGGCCTGTACAACCTGACCGACGACGGCAGCGGCGGCGTGGAGGTCGTGCCCGGAATGGCGGAGGGTGATCCCGAGGTGCGCATCCTGACGGGCGGCGCCGGCGGCACGCTGGCCAGCCCGAACGCGCAGGCTCCGGCCGTGTACACGGTGAAGATCCGTAGCGACGCGAAGTGGTCGGACGGCGAGCCCGTCACCGCGGCCGACTTTGTGTACGGCATCACGCGTGCCTGCGACCCGGCGGTCGCCAGCCCGTACCAGTACCTGCTAGGCGCGGGTCTCGGCGATGTGGTGGGGTGCGACGCGCTGACGCAGAACGAAGATCCGGCGCAGACGGACGCCCTGAAGGCGGCGATCGGTGCGAAGGCGATCGACGATACGACACTCGAGATCACCCTGAACAAGGAGATCCCGACGTTCAAGACGATCTTCTCGCTGTGGACGACGTTCCCGGCGCGCCAAGACGTCATCGAGGCCAACGGTGACGCCTGGACGGAGCCCGCAAACATCGTGACCAACGGGCCGTTCACGCTTTCCGAGTTGGTGCCGAACTCGCACCTCGTGTTGGTGCCAAACGAGAACTGGAGCGGGAAGGCACCTGCCCTGCAGGAAATCCGGGTGAACTTCGCTGAGCCGGAGCCGGCGTTCGACCAGTTCCAGAACAACGAAGAGATCCAGATGACGGAGATCCTGGCGACGGATGTCGCGGTTGCGGAGTCGGAAGGCCTCGAGGACAACGTTCTGGTTGTGCCGTCGGCGCGTATCACGGTCATCGAGACGCAGATGACCGACCCGACGCTCGCGAACCTGGGCGTACGTCTCGCAATCTCGCAGGCGATCGACCGCGAGGCACTTGTAAGCGCAGTGTTCGACAATGTGCACTCGCCCGCCTACTACTGGGTGGTCGCGGGATTGACCGGTTTCCAGGGCAACGAGGCGTACGAGTCAATCATCGGGTACAACCCGGACCAGGCGCCGAAGACGCTGGCAGATGCCGGGTTCCCGAACGGCGAAGGCATCCCGACACTCACGTGGACGGCGCGCGACAATGAGCAGAAGCGGAACGAGTTCGCCTTCGTGCAGAACGCACTGAAGGAGACGCTGAACATCAACATCGAGGCGCGGTTCGTCGACGGTGACACGCGCTCCGAGTTGTTCAACACGGAGGACTTCCAGCTCTTCCCGGGCGGGTGGCAGCTGGACTACCCGGATATCGAGAACCCGCTGGTCGGACTCTTCAACACCGACGGCGGCAACAACAAGTACAACTGTTCCGACCCGGCCGTCGACGCGGCATTCGAGGCGGCGGCCAACGCCACCTCGGAAGAAGCCCGCATCGCGGCATACCAGGAGGTGGAGAAGAACATCGTCGAGAAGCTGTGCGGCATCATCCCGTTGTACCAGGACGCGCGCCCATACGTGGTGAGCACCCGGATCGGCGGCGTGGTCCCCAACGGCACCATCGACGCCGGCCTCCCGGGCAACTACTGCGTGGAGTGCTGGTACGTGAAGGCCGACTAGGGCGCAACGAGGAAAGGCAGGCGGGCGGAGGACATACCCTCCGCCCGCCTCCCCCATGTTTGCATACACCCTGCGCCGCATCCTGATCGCGATCCCCGTCCTCTGGGCGGTGGCCACAATCACATTCTTCCTGATGCACGCGGTGCCTGGCAGCCCGGTGCGCGACGAGAAGAACCGGCCGCCGGCGCTACAGGCGGCAATCGAGCGCCGCTACAACCTGGACGAGCCGGTCTGGAAGCAGTACACGCTGTACCTGTGGGACGTGTCGCACGGCGACCTCGGGATCTCATTCGAGGGAGACCGTGACGTGAGGCCGCTGGCGGCGCGGGCGTTCTTCGTGACGGCGCAGGTCGGCATCCTCGCCTTCATCGTGGCGGTTGTGTTCGGCATGACGCTGGGGATCGTGTCAGCGCTCAATCACAACGGGCCCGGTGATTACGTAGGCGTATTCTTCGCCACCGTCGGCGCGAGCGCGCCGAACTTCATCATGGGCTCATTCCTCATCCTTGCGACGGTCAAGTTCGAGCTACCCTTCAAGCTCGCGGGCTGGGGAGGACCCCAGCAGGTCTCGGACATCTTCAGCTTCTCCGAGTACGACTGGCACAAGATGGTGTTGCCGGTCATCGCGATCAGCATGCTATCGACCTCATACATCGCGCGGGTCACGCGAGCGAGCGTGCTGGAAGTGCTGAATCAGGACTACGTGCGGACGGCGCGCGCGAAGGGGCTGCGCGAGTACACCGTCATTGTGCGACACACCATCAAGAACGCGATGATCCCCGTGCTGACGGTGATGGGGCCGACGTTTGCGTTCCTGATCAGTGGCTCGTTCATCATCGAGACGATGTTCACGATCAACGGGCTGGGTAAGCTCTCCATCGACGCGATCAGTTCTCGAGACTACGGGATGATCATGGGGACGACGCTGATCTATGCGACGGTGGTGGTCGTCGTAAACCTCGTTGTGGACCTGGCGTACGCGGCGGTCGATCCGCGGATCAGGTACCGGTGATGGCGACGACGACGGTGCAAGCCGCGGTGAGGTTGTCGGAACCCGGGCCCACGTCGCACCGCGGGTTGTGGTCGGACGCGGCTCGCAGGCTGGCGAGGAACCGGTTTGCCCTCGCAGCAGTCGTCGTGCTTGCGATCGTCCTGTACCTGGCCTTCATTGGCGGCGACTTTGGCCCGACGGCCCGGTACGGGGCGAACGAACAGAACTACGAAGTTGGCGCCAAGCACCAGGGGCCGTCGGGGACTCACTGGTTCGGCACCGACCAGTTGGGCCGGGACATCTTCGCGCGGGTGCTCGATGGTGCGCGGACGTCGTTGCAGATCGGGCTGGGGACGGCGGTAGTGGTGCTGACCCTGGGCCTATCGATGGGGTCGCTAGCGGCGTTCGGTGGAAAGTGGTTCGACAACCTGGTGATGCGCTTCACCGACATCATGTTCGCCTTCCCGGATATCCTCGCCATTCTGCTGATACGCGCCGTGTTCCTGGACCGGGACGTGCCTTTGCTGACGAACGACAAGTTCTTGATCATCTTCGCGATCTCGATGACGACGTGGACGACCATCGCGCGGCTGGTGCGGGGGCAGATGCTGTCGTTGCAAGAGCGGGACTTCGTGCTGGCGGCGCGCTCGCTCGGCGCGCGGCAGTCGAGCATCATCCTGCAGCACATGCTGCCGAACACGCTGGGACCGGTGATCGTCGCGGTGACGTTCGCGATCCCGGCGGCGATCTTCGCCGAGGCGGCGCTTAGCTTCATCGGACTGGGGATCCCGCCGCCGCACGTGAGCCTGGGCGAGCTGGTGAACACCGGGCGGGTGGTGATCCAGCGCAACATCTGGGCGGTGATCTTCCCGGCGGGCACCATCGCGCTCCTGATGCTGTCGTTCACGTTCATCGGGGATGGGTTGCGGGATGCGCTGGATCCGCGGACGAGGTGACGGGGCAGCGGATCAGCTTGTCAGCTTGTCAGCGGGTCAGCGGGGAACGCGCGTTGGTGGGCTACTGCGTGATCGCTGGCGGTGCTTTCTCCGCGGGCGGAGCGCCCGCGGTCCTGTTCGGGGGCACGTTGGGGGTGACAGGCACGCGGAGTGTCACTGCCTTGCACAGCCGAGGGCGGCTGTGCCACATCACCGGTCCGCGTGTCACCACCTTGCACAGCCGAGGGCGGCTGTGCTCCATCACCGGTCCGCGTGTCACTGCCTTGC
>CAYJMG010000044.1:0-1127 GCA_964371355.1 uncultured Dehalococcoidia bacterium | reverse complement strand
TTGCACAGCCGAGGGCGGCTGTGCTCCATCACCGGTCCGCGTGTCACTGCCTTGCACAGCCGAGGGCGGCTGTGCCACATCACGGGTTCGCGTGTCACCACGTTGCACAGCCGGGGGCGGCTGTGCCACATCACCGATCCGCGTGTCACCACGTTGCACAGCCGGCGTGGCTGTGCCACATCGCGGGTGGCGCTTCTGCGTCCTGGCATGACAACGGTCGGTTGAGGCATTGCTGAGGGTTCTTGCCTCGCGGGATCGCGGGGCGTAGATTCGACGGGTGGGGACAGGACTGACGCCACGCGGGGCCGGGCGGGCCGATGGTTGAGGATCTGCTGAAGGCAGCGATCCTGGGCATCGTGCAGGGGCTGACGGAGTTCCTGCCTGTCTCTTCCACCGGACATTTGATCCTCGCCGAGAAGGCGCTGGGGGTCGACGAGGACCGATACGGGTTGTCGTTCGACGCATCGTTGCACCTGGGGACGCTGGTGGCGCTGCTGTGGTTTTTCGGGCGGACGTGGGTGGAGCTGGCGGCGGGCGGGCTGCGGACGTTGCGGGAGCGGTCGCTGGCGGACGTGCAGGGGCGGCTGGGGTGGTTGATCGTGGTGGGGACGATGCCGGCGGCGGTGCTGGGGTTCCTGTTCGAGAACGAAATCGAGGATGCGTTGCGGTCGCCGTGGCTTATCGCAACGATGCTGATCGCGTTCAGCGGGGTGTTCGTGGTGGCGGAGGCGGTGAGCAAGCGGACGCGGGGGATGGGTGACCTGCGGTGGGCGGACGCGGTGTTCGTGGGGTTTGCGCAGGCGTTGGCGCTGATCCCGGGGACGTCGAGGTCGGGAGCGACGATCAGCGCGGGGCTGTTCGTGAACGTGGAGCGGCGGGAGGCGGCGCAGTTCGCGTTCTTGTTATCGGCGCCCATCATCGCGGGGGCGGGGCTGAAACAGCTCGTGACGGTAGTCGGCGACTTTGTGGACGGGACGTTGGGGGGCGAGGACTTTGCGTTCTTCGCGACGGGGTCGGTGTGCGCGGCGATCGTGGGGTATGCGGCGATCGCGTTCTTGCTGCGGTTCTTGTCGACGAACTCGCTGTGGCCGTTTGTGGTGTACCGGGTGGGGTTGGGGGTGGTGGTG
>CAYJMG010000043.1:0-19374 GCA_964371355.1 uncultured Dehalococcoidia bacterium | reverse complement strand
GAATGGAACCGGGCCGCCTTCGACGCCAAGGATGTGGCCGGCGCCCTCAAGGGCCTCGGCGGCGCGCGCCCCCCCCCCCAAAAACGCAGACAAAAAAAAACCACACCCAAAAACCCCGGGGGGCGGGGCCCCCCCCCGCGCCCCCCTTCAATCTCCGCCGATATCAGGGTGCGGCGACGGCCGATCCTTGCGGCTCGACCAGGAACCACCCTGCCATCTCCAGGTGCAGCGCGGAGCAGAACTCCGTGCAGTAGAAGTTGAACGCACCCGACTTGTCGGCAACGAACTCGAAGTTCACCACCTCACCGGGGTCCAGGCTGGCCTGGATGTTGTAGTACGAGATCGCGAAGCCGTGAGTGGCGTCCTTGGTCTGCTCCACATTGGTGACGTGCAGCTTCACGGTGTCGCCCTGCTTCACACGAATGATGTCCGGCGTGAAGTGGCTGCGCTGGGCCGACATCCAGACCTCGACCACGTTGCCGTTGCGCTCGACCTTTTCGCCGCCCGCCTCGATGGCGAACTCGCTCTTCTCCATCGTCAGCACATCGGTGCCCGCCGGGTAGATCTCGATCGTCTTCAGCTTGTCGGCCTTGATGATCTGGACGTAGTGCGGCTCCGCCATCCCGATCGGCGTGTCCGCAATAAGTTCCATCTTCTCAGTGCCGCCGTTCTTGAGGTCGATGAGCTGGAAGTTCTGCGGGTGCAGCGGCCCGACCGTAAGGAAGCGGTCGATGGACCACTTGTTCAGCGCGACCAGGTAGTTGTCGTCAGGAGTGACCGTGTCGCCTTCAGCGGTCACGAGGTGACCGATGTTGTAGTGAACGGGAATCGTGTCGGTCAGGGTGAACGGCGCCTCACCCGTCTTGACGACGTCCTCGCCAAGGGTGAACTTGGCGACGGCGCTCGCCAAGAACAGGCTGGTGTACCCGTGGCCCTGGCTATCGAACTGCGTGTGCAGCGGACCCGCGCCGACTTCGACCTGGCCGGCCACGACCGAGTCGTACTTCAGGATGGGCAGGCCGAAGGGGTCGGTGCCCTCCAGGTCCTTCGCCTCGATGGCTGCCTGGATCTTGTTGAAGTCGTAGATGGTCACGTGCGGATCGAGCTTGCCAGCCACGACGATGTATCGGCCCGAGGGGTCGACGTCCGCGCCGTGCGGGCTCTTGGGCTCAGGAATCAGGTAGAGCAGGCCCTCGTCGATCGCGGTCTGAAGGCTCAGCACGTTGATACCGTTGATGTTCGTGGCCTTGCCGGCCTTCACGGCCGCCTCGGCCGCCTTCCAGTTGATGACGTGCAGGTAGTCGAAGTTGTTGGTCGACATCCCCGCCTCAAAGGACGAGCCGCCCTCCATGTTGCCGCCGGTCGCCATCTCGGTGTTGAATGAACCGATGAATCCCCAGCCCTCGCTGATCTTCTTGCCAGCGTCGGCGAGGTCTTGCATATAGGGCGGCAACTCGATCTGGAAGCTCTCCTCCATGTTGATGCGGCCGGTGGCCTGGTCGATCTTCAGCCAGCTGGACGCGCTGCGGTACTTCTCCTGGTATTCGGAGAGGTCCGCGTAGGAACCTGACGGCCATGGTTCCGGGTACTGCGCAGACATGTGCACGTACTCGGAGTTCGGGGTCACGAACATGCCACCGTGGGAGGTCTTCGTGTTCGGGATGGCGACGATCTGCTTCGCGCGCAGGTCGGTCAGATCCACGAAACCCATGCGACCGTTCGCGCGATCATTGATGTAGAGGTAGCGGCCGTCGTACTCGCCGCCGGTCTCACTCAATGCGGGGTGGTGGGTATCGCCCCACTCCAGTGTGGTGCCCTCCGGATTACCCTCGTTGAGCACTTCCTCGCCCCAGTCGGCGCCCCGGCCATAGCCCTGCCATGACTCGGGACTGAACACGGCGATGACCTTGAGGATCCGCATCGACGGCACACCGACGGCCAATACCTGGCCGCTGTGGCCGCCCGAGGCGAACATGACATAGTCATCGTTCTTGCCCGGGGGGACGAACTGCTGGAGGGCATGCTTCATGTCCTCAGGCGTGAGGCCACGCTGTTGGGCGATGGCGTCCAAATCGGCGTTGCCGGACCCTCCACCGCCACCATTCCCGTTGTCGTCGCTGCAACTCACGCTGGCCGCGAGCGTTAACAGCAGCGCGCCCCCGAATACCAGCACCATGGGTCTGCGCAGGTTATGTATCATGGCCTCTCCTCCTCGTTGTGGCCTTATCCGGTACCTGTCGAGGTCATCCTCGCGACATCGACGGCGGGCAGTAAGAGCCGCTCGTCACGGCATGTGAGGAATTTCGCAAGTGCCCGGGGGGCCGAGTGGCCCTCAGGTAGCGATCCGGCTGCGGAGACGGGGCCATTTGTCCCCCGATAGGTTGACCTCTGGCTCCCCTGCGAGGCCGGAAGTGCGGATACGGTGGCAGATGCAACTTTGAGCTGGAGGAGGAACACACATTGAGAAGCACTGGGACAGGGCGGTGGCTTGCGGCGGTGACCGTCGCGGGCGCCGTGGCGCTGCTGGCGGCCGCTTGCGGCGGCGGCAGCGACGACAACGGAGGCGGCGACGAGCCAACCAAGCCAGCCGCTACGGCACCGGCATCGGGCACGGCGTCGCACGAAGAGCCGACCGGGACGGTGAACCTGGTGGCGAAGGACACGCTCTGGGACACGCTGGAACTGCACGCGAAGGCGGGCACCGTGACGTTCAACGTGGACAACCAGGATGCCGGGATCGTGCACAACCTGCACATCTACAAGGGCGAGGACACCAAGGGCGAAGACCTGGGCATGACGGAGTTGGAAGCGGGGGTCATCGAGCAGCAACTGGTCCTGGAACTGGCCGCCGGCGACTACTTCTTCACCTGTGACGCCCACCCGGCGACGATGTCGGGCAAGCTGGAAGTCGAATAGCCGAACGCCTCTCGCACGGAGGCGCTGGCGTTGGAGGCGGGCCGCACCACCAGGCGGCCCGCCTCATCCTTCCATTCGGCCCTACCTGTCCGGCACTGCGCTTTCCATCCTTTCTGTACCCGGCGGCAAGGAGGATCGCGTGTCCACAGATAAGGCCGCGGCGCGCAGGCGCGCGCGGGCGTCATCGGAACACACATATCGCGAGCAGCTTTCGTTCGACCGCTGGGGCTGGGGCAGCCACTGCGTCGACTGCTACCCGAGCAACTGCCCGTACCGCGTGTATGTCAAGGACGGCGTGATCGTCCGCGAGGAACAGGCGGGGGCCTTCGACACCATCGAGCCGGGCGTGCCGGACATGAACCCGATGGGGTGCCAGAAGGGCGGCTCCTGGAGCCGGCTGCTGTACGGCGGCGAGCGCATCCTGCACCCGATGCGACGGGCTGGGGAGCGCGGCGAAGGCCGCTGGGAGCGCATCTCGTGGGACGAGGCGCTGGGCACGATCGCTGACACGATGCTGGACACGATTGAGCAAGAGGGTCCGGAGAGCATTGTGCGCGTGGGCACGCCCGGGCAAGGCGGGGCCCAGAGCATCGCGCTGGGCGGGGCAATCTTCAACAAGCTGGGCTGCACGCTTACCGACGTGCAGGGCGAGATCAACGACTGGAGTCCGGGCGTGTACGCGACGTTCGGGCGGTTCGACCCCTGCGCCAGCAACGACGACTGGTTCCACAGCGACGTGCTGCTGATCTGGGGGAACAACCCGGCGTACAGCGATATACCGCTATACCACTACATCACTGAGGCGCGATACCGCGGTGCACAGGTGGCGATTATCGCGCCCGACTTCAGCCCCTCCGCCGTCCATACGGACCTCTACGTGCCGGTGCGCATCGGCTCGGACGCGGCGCTGGCGCTGGCGATGTGCCGGGTCATCATCGATGAAGGGCTGATGGACCGCGCCTTCGTGCGCGAGCAGACCGACCTGCCGTTCCTCGTGCGCACCGACAACCAGCGCTTCTTGCGGCAGTCGGACATGAGCGAGGGCGGCCGGGACGACGTGTTCTGCCTGTTCGACAAGAAGGGCCAGCACGTGGTCGAGGCGCCGCGCACGCTGGACCTCGGCGCGCTCGTCCCGGCGCTGCGTGGCACATTCGAGGTCACGCTGCGAGACGGGACCAGCGTCGACGTGCGGCCGGCATTCATGTCGCTCGAGGAACGGCTAGCCGACTACTCGCCGGAGGCGGCGGGCGAGGTCTGCGGTGTGCATCCGGACGTTATCCGGCGGCTGGCGCGGCTGGTGGCGGGCGGCAAGACGCACATCCTGGACGGGTGGACGTTCGGAAAGTCGTACCACGGTGACCTGATCGAGCGGGCGATGTGCCTGGTCCTGGCGCTCACGGGGAACTGGGGCAAGCAAGGAGCCGGGATCCGGAGCTGGGCGGTGGGGATGTTCGACGGGATGTTCACATGGTCGTCGAAGCCCGCGCCGGGGGCCGAGGGGGCTCGCCAACTGCTGGCGGGCCTGAACGCGATGGCGGCTGGCGCGCTGGAGCAGGACCCAACGCTTACGGAAGAGATCCTCGTGCACGAAATGGGGTACCGGGGGGCGGCGATGGGCGGCAACGTGCCGCCGGCCTTCTTCTGGCTCAACCACTGCGGTTACAAGGAGATCTGGGACCGGCCGGGCTGGGGCGACCCCACGATGAAGCGGCCGCTCTCGGCCTACGTGCAGGAGGCGGTCGAGCGCGGCTGGTGGGGCGGGGCACAGTACCCGGCGGCGGACTCGCGGCCGCGCGTGCTGTTCGAGATCGGCGGGAACCTGCTGCGGCGCCAGCGTGGCGGACAGCACCAGCTCCTATCGAACCTGTGGCCGAAAGTGGACCTGATCGTGTCGCTCGATGTACGGATGACGACGACGGGGCTGTGGTCGGACATCGTGTTGCCGGCGGCGCACCACTACGAGAAGCCGAACTTCCCCTACACCACACCCGACGTGATGAACCTGACCCTCTCTGACAAGGTCGTGGAGCCGCCGGAAGACACGAAGAGCGAGTGGCAGTTCTCACTGGCGCTGGCACGGGTGCTCTCGGAGCGGGCGACGGCGCGGGGGCTGACGTCGTTCCAATCGCGGCTGGGCATGCCTGTCCGGCTGGACAATCTCTACAACGAGCTGACGAAAGACGGCTACTTCGCCGACGACGACACCGTGATCAACGAGATGGTCATCGACTCGGCGGTGGCGGGGACGCTGCCGGAGGACACGACGCTTGCGACGCTGCGCGAGACGGGGCACGTGCGGTTCACGGGGTGGGGGCGTTCGCCGATGGCGCTGGCGCAGGCCTCGGACCTGAAGCCGGACGAGACGCACTCACCCTTCCGGTGGCAGACGGAGAAGAAGCAACCGTTCCCGACGTTGACGCGGCGGGCGCAGTTCTACATCGACCACGACTGGTTCCTGGAGGCGGGTGAGGAGCTGCCCGTACACAAGGAGCCGCCCATGCAGGGTGGTGAGTACCCGCTGGAGATCACGGGTGGGCACCCACGGTGGAGCGCGAACTCCACGAACATGACGAACCGGGTGATCCTGAACACGCACCGCGGGAAGCCGACGGTGTACGTAAGCACGCGCGACGCCCTCTCGCGCGGCATCGCCGACGGTGACGGCGTGCGGGTGTTCAACGACGTCTCGGAGGCGTTGGTGGAGGCGCGCGTGACGCCGTCGGTCCGACCCGGACAACTTGTGATGTACAACGGCTTCGAGCCGTACCAGTTCGAGCAATGGCGCGACACGTCGAACGTCGAGCCCGGCATGGTGAAGTGGCTGCACTTCGCCGGCGGCTACGGCCACCTGCGATACCGGGCGCTGCACTGGCAGCCGGTGCCGATCGACCGAGGCGTGCACGCCGACATCGCGCTCATCGGCGCGGCACCCGGCGGTGACTGAAATGGCTGAGGCGATCACGAAATCGACGAGCGTACGCGACGCCGTACGCCGGTATCCCGGCGCCGAGGCGATCTTCGACGCGCACGGACTGACGGGATGCGGTGGCGAGAGCGGGCCCGACGAGCCGATCGGGTTCTTCGCGGCCGTGCATCACGCAGACGCCGACGCGTTGCTAAGCGAGCTGAACGATCTGGCGGCGAAGCAAGAAGCGCCGCCAGCGGCCGAGACACCCACGCGACGACGCGCGGAGCCCGCACCCTACCGGTGGTACCTGCTGACGGCGCTGGCGTTGAGCCTGGGCGGCGGGATTACCACGGGGACGGCCGCGGCAATGACGGGTGGGGGCTGGGGCGGCCTGCAGGGTGAGCCGTGGCTGGCCCTGGTGCAGACGCACGGCCACCTGCAACTCTTCGGGTTCGTTGGGCTGTTCATCGCCGGAATGGCGCTGCACATCCTGCCGCGATTCAAGGGGCAGGCGCCGCCACCGGCGCGGCTGGCGTTCGCCACGTACGGGTTGCTGGTGGGGGGCCTGCTGCTGCGGGTGCTCACGCAGCCGCACGCACAGGGGACGCTCCGCCCAATCTTCGCGGCATCGGGCATCGTGCAGCTCGCGGGCGCGATGGCCTTCGCCGGCATCGTCGTGACGATCCTGCTGCGGGCGCGCGAGCGGCGGGAGCCGTTCGACGCATACATCGCGGTGGCGACGGCAGGGTTCGTCGCGGCGGCCGCGATGAATGCCTGGTTGGTGCTGGACGCCGCGAGCGACAAGACCCGTGCGTTGAACCCCGCCGGCGACGAAGCGCTGCTTGCAGCGATGGCGCTGGGCGCTGTCGTGCCGTTTGTGCTGGGCGTGTCGTTTCGTGTGCTGCCGTTCTTCCTGGCCCTCCGGCCGGCGCATGCCCGGCTGCGCGACGCGGCGCTGGCGGCGTTGGTGATCGCTGTGCCGCTGCGCGTGGCGGCCGTGTGGTCGCCGCAGTTCGGCTCGTACGGTTGGACGGAGCCGCTCGAGCGGGTAGCGGCATTCGGGATTGTGGGCGCGCTGGCGTGCGCCGTCGTCGCGCTGCGCGTGTTCGAGCCTGCTGAGGCCCGCGCCGATGCGCCGCCAGCGTACCCGGGTTTCGGTGCGGCGGCGCAGTTGGCGTTCGCCTGGCTGCTGTTCGGCGCCGCGCTCGACGCGTACTGGCAGCTTCGCGAGATCGACGGCGGATTCACGCCGATGTATGCAGCCGGAGCCATCCGCCACAGCTACATCCTCGGCTTCGCGACGGTGATGATGATGGCGGTGTCGTACCGCACCATCCCGGTGTTCGCGGGGCGGGAGCCGCGCTGGCCACAGGCGATCCCTGCGTCGTTCGCGCTCGTGCTGGGTGCGGCCGTGCTGCGTGTGCTGCCGGTGGCGTTCCAGAGCTTGCCCAGCGACACGGACTTCAAGCTGATGATCGCCGGCGGATTTCTGCTGTTCGGCGGCGTGGCGATCTGGGCCGTCGAACTGACAACGGCGATGTTCGTACTCGGTCGAGCGCAAGCCACGGCGACAGCGCCGGAGCCCGAGCGGGTTGGACCAGCAGCAGCAAACGGATCGAAGCCTGCATCCGCCGGGCCGATCCGCGCGGACATGACGGTCGCAGAAGCGCTCGCGATGAGCCCGATCGTGCTCCAAGTGCTGCTGGACTACGGGTTCGGGCCGATGGCCGACCCGGAGATGCGAGCGCGCCTGGCGCCCACGATCACCATCGAGCGGGCGGCGGCGTTCGTGAGCGCGAGCCCCGCCTCGCTGGTGGAGACGCTGAACGCAGCCGTGGGGTCGACGGCAGCGATGCAGGCAGACGGCCGCGGCGGCGCGCCGATCGACTTCAAGCTGATCGAGACGAGCGTGGTCGAGGAAGACGTGCTGGCGGCGTTACGGCGGTGCCAGGACCCCGAGATCCCGGTGAACATCGTCGACCTGGGGCTGGTGCTGCGGGTCGTGGTGCGCGACGCGTACGCCCACGTGACGATGCTGCTGACCTCGCCCGACTGCCCGATGGCGGACACGGTGGCGGAGGACGTGCGCACGGCGCTACAGGGGGTCGCGGGCATCGAGACGGCGGACGTGGATATCGTCAAGGAGCCGGCGTGGTCTGCTGCGCGGATGTCGGAAGCTGGCAGGGTCGCCGTCGGCTGGTGAGCCACGGGTGGCTGGCCGCCAGCAGTCACGTCGCTGGCCCTATGTCCTTCACCATGAGTACGTGCCCCGCGGCGCCAGTGATCCGGAGGAACTCCGGATCGGTGCGCTCCTGGGCAACCTGATAGCCGGCGCGCAGGTAGAAGTGTCGGGCGGGATTGGTCGTCAGTGTGATGAGCGCGATCGTCGTGTGACCGCGGGCGCGCGCCTCCTGCTCGGCCATCTCGATGAGAGGCCGGCCGAGGCCCTCGTTTCTCCGATGAGGCGCGACGTGGATCTCGGCGATGGTATAGGCGTCCGGCGGCATGTGCGGCATGACGCGCGCTCGCACCTTGAGCCGGCGCGGCATGCGCAGCAGTACCGCAGGAGGGAGCCTGCGGGCGGCGCCCAGGACCAGGCCGATGGATATGCGCATCGATGACCCGCCGGCTTGCACCATGCCGACGGGTTCGCCGTCCACTTCGGCGATGAAACTCTTTTCCCAGTTGGCTGATGAACGCCAGACGATGCGGTACAGGGCACGCGCGGTCTCGAAGTCCTTGATCCCATACAAGCGCATCGCAACGCGCGTGATCTCCTGGTCGGGCGTGCCGGCCACGAGGTCGGCGAGCAGATCCGAGTCCTGGACCACGGCCGGCCGGAATTGCAGAGTCATACGCCGTCCGCTTTCGCGGCCCGTGCGGTTGCGCACGCCCGAGCATCGCCGCGATGTCTGAGTGTGGGCGCCGGCCGCCGGCGCCCACACTCATCAACAGTCGAGAACGCCTGCCGCCTGATTCAGGCGGTTACCTTCCTGACATCCGCGCGCGTGCCGCGGCAAGCGGGCGCCGGCTGCCACTGGTTGGGCCAGTACTTCAGGTGGCCGTAACCGCCAGCCAGGTGCAGCCACTTGATCATGCCCGGCTCGATGTCGGAGGGACCGTCCCAGTTCGGGAACTGGTAGGGCTCCCAGCCGTTGTACATGATGATCTGACCCGGGCGGGCTGAGGGCGAGAGCTTCAGCGGCGTGCGGTACGACCCCATGTCGTTGAACACCTCGACGACCTCGTTATCGGCGACGTCCCGGGCGGCGGCGTCGGAGGGATTCATGATGAGGTGCGGCTCGCCGCGGTGGGTCTGCAGCATCATCTTGTTCACGATGTTCGCGGAGTGGACGCTCCAGCGGTTGTGGCCGCTGGTGATGAGCAGCGGGTAATCGCCGCCGGCCTTCGGCGGGTCCTTGTGGCGCGGGAGCTGCTCGTCGGCCTCGAAGAACCACTCGTGGTCGATGTAGAACTGTGCGCGGCGGGTAAGGGTCGGGTACGGCCACTTCTTCTCCGTGTGGTCGCGGTACGGCGTAAACGTGCTGTCGGGCTCGATCTCGCTGGCCTGCCCCAGGGCACGCGCGTTCATACCGAGGCCGGAGAAGCGGATGAAGCCCTTCTCGCGCACCGTCTCGAGGCTGGATCCTTCGGGCAGGGCGCCGGTGATGATCGTGTCCTTGATCATCTCGTCCGCCATCGCATCTTCGGTCGGGTAGGCGTCGTTGCACGAGTAGCGCTCGTACAGGTCGTCGAGCCGGCGTTCGACGCCGGTAGCGTCCTTGTAGGTGACGAGGCCGCGGGCCTTCGCGCGCGCGGCGACGGCCTTCGAGAGCAGGCCAAAGATCTCGACCTCGTGCTTCGCCTCGTCGATGGGCGGGATGACGCGGTCGCAGAAGGTGAGGTTCAGCGTGTGCGTGCTGGGGATGCCGAAGCTGATCTTCTCGTACTGCGCGGCGATCGGCAGGACGTAGTCGGAGTGCAGCGCGGTGGCGCTCATGCGGTAGTCCATCGTTGCGATGGTCTTCAGCTTGGGCCACAGGTGGTTCAGCAGCATCTTGCGTCCGCCGCGGGTGCGGCGCAGGGCGTTGCCACCGCACTCGATGAAGACACGTGGCTCCGGGTTCTTTTCCGGCACGCCGGCCCACCAGCCCTTCTCGAGCGACTCGTTGTAGTAGGCGTCAAAGGGGCGGGGCATCTCCTCGTCGTTCCAGTCGGCGCGGTTCCAGGTCTTGTCGTAGCCGGCGTGGTTGTACCAGAGGAAGACCGGCGGCACCCAGCCGGTCTTGCCGCCGTTCGCCGAGCGCTTGGTGAACTCGATCGTGGCCATCTCCTGGGTCATCGTCGGGTCTTCCGCGCGGATGCCGGCGACGAAGCCCTGGTAGCCGTTGTACAGGGCCTTCGTGATCTCGGGCCCAGCGGCAGGCTTGGCGGCGCCCATGAGCCAGCCATCGAAGAGCGCGGCGAGCCAGGCCTGGACGCCCGTGCCCTTCTTGCCCCAGTTCCCGGTGAGCGCGAGCAAGAGGAGCTGCGACCGCTCGATGAGGTCGCCGTGGTAGTACTTGCCGGCGTTGTTCAAGCTGCCCAGGGTCTTCGTCCGGCCACGGGCGACCTTACCCGCGATCTCGCGGATGGTGGCCGCCTCGATGCCGCAGATCTCAGCAGCCTTCTCGGGCGTGTAGTCGGCAAGGCGCGCGACGACGCGCTCGTACACGGGCCTGGCGGTGACGGTGGAGCCGTCCTTCAGCTTCACGCTGACGGAGCCCTTTAGCGCCGGGTCGACGGCGCCGGGGGACAGCGTGTCGCGCGGCGCAGGCGCGATGCTTCCGGTGCGCGCGTCGAGCCAGTAGAACTGCTCGTCATGGCCGCCCTCACGGACGTCGGCCTCGATCAGGAAGCGCTGGTTGTCGTCGCGGACCAGGAGGGGCAGGTCGGTCTGCTCCTTGATGAAGGTCTCGTCCACGAGCCCCTCCTCGACGACAGCCGCGGCCATGCCGAGGGCAAGCGCGGCATCGGTGCCGGGCTTCACGGGCAGGTAGTAGTCGGCGTGCATGGCCGAAGGTGAGTAGTCGGGCGCGACGGTGACGATGGTTGCGCCGCGATAGCGGGCCTCGGTGATGTAGTGCTGGTGGGGGATGCGGGTGTACGCCGGGTTCGAGAACCAGATGAAGAAGACGTCGGCGTGGAACCAGTCGTCGATGCTGCTGACGGGGTCGAACTTCCCGTAGGTCAGGTAGTGACCCGGCGAGAAGTCGTTCATCTCGGCGTTCAGGTCCGTGGTGAGGCCGCCGATGAGGCCGTAGAAGCGGGTCCGGCCGGTGACGCCCCAGGTGCTCATGTTGCAGCCCGAGAGGGCAATCATCGACTCCGGACCCTGCTCCTGGATCGCATCGATGATGCCATCGGCGATCTCCTCGCAGGCTTGTTCCCAGGAGACGCGCTCCCACTTGCCGGAGCCGCGCTCGCCAACCCGGCGCGCCGGGAAGTGCAGGCGCTCGCCACCAGCAATGGTTGAACTCCAGCCGGCACCCTTCTGGCAGCCCATGGGGTTCATGTCTGGCACGCCCTGCTCGATCACGGGCAAGGTGCCAGCCTGCTCCTCCCAGACGATCTCGCCATCGCGCGTGTAGACGCGATAGGGACAGTTGCCCGGATAGCAGTCGATGCAGTGGCTGCCCCAGGTGACCTTGTCAAAGGAGAAACGGTCGCGATACTTCGACTCGGTCGCCTGGCGACCGAGTACGGCGATTGACGGCTGCGCGGACATGGCACCTCCGTGCGGGAGGCCGGTCGAGGTCATCGTCGTGTGCGGAGGCAAGAGCGACAAGGGCCGGTTATCAGGTGGGGCAGGCCATTTGGCCCGCGCCGTTGGCCCCTGTGGCCTCAGGGGCGCGACCATCGGCCCTACCAATGAAGGCCGGGCGGGGCGGACACTTCGATCACTGTGACGGACGTAATCCGCATCATCGGTCGGTCGGGTTCAGGCAAGACGACGCTGCTATGCGAGGTGGTGCGGCTGCTGGCGGACAGCGGGCTGCGCGTCGCCGTATTCAAGCACGCGCACCACCGGGTGGACCTGGACCGTAAGGGCAAGGATTCGTTCCGGTTCGCGGCGGCCGGCGCTGCCTTCGTCACTGTCGTCTCGCCGGAGAAGGTGGCGGCGTTCGAGGCCGTCCACGAGCGCGAGCCCACGCTGGAAGAGTTGTGTTCGCGGGCGCCCGCGAACATCGACCTGATCCTGACCGAGGGCTTCCACGCGGGAAACACGCCGTACTTCCTACTCCTGGACCAGGGCGCGGCGGCCGACGACCGCGACCACGAGGGAGAGCTGCTTGGCGTCATCGGGCGAGAGCCACCTGGCGCAGGCCCGGCGGCAATGTTCGACCGCGCGGACGCGGCCGGTGTCGCACGCGCCATCACGGCATACCTGGCACGACGCGCGGGCGGCGAGCGCAAGCTCGATGACCTGCTGCGTGAGGCGGCCGCGTATCACGGCCACCTGTGCCCCGGACAGGTGCTGGGCGTGAGGATGGCAATACTGGGGTGCCGCGCCGTGGGCGTGGCGGAGCCGAGGACGTCGAAGAAGCTCATCGTGTGGGTGGAGACCGACCGGTGCGGAACCGACGCCGTGCAGACGGTGACGGGCTGCAAGCTGGGCAAGCGCACGCTGAAGCACGTCGACATCGGCAAGATGGCGGCGACGTTCCTGAACACGGAGACCGGGACCGCGGTCCGCGTTTCGGCCCGCTCAGACTCGCGTCAGCTCGCGGCGTCCGCGTTCCCGGGCCTCGAGCGACACGCGGCGCAACTCGAGGCATACAAGACACTCCCCGAGGACTCGCTCTTCGACGTCGAGCGGGTCGCAGTGACGCTGGGCGAGCTGGACCGGCCAGGAAAGCCGACGATCCGGGTCATATGCACGGCCTGTGGCGAAGAAGTCAGCGACGGGCGGCACGTGGAGGGCGACGACGGCCCGCTGTGCCGGTCTTGCGCGGGCGGCGCGTACTACGTGCGGCTGGACCGCGGCAGCGTGAAGGCGGATGCACCATGGTGACGGCTGTGCGCGTCTCGGCGAGTGATGACGCGCTTCTGGATCCGGAGGGCTCGGGATGGAGCGGCGTGGCGGTCGAACGCATCGACCTTGACCCCACACCGATCGTGCTGCAGCCGTCGGAGTACGTGCAGAACAAGTGGAAGCCGCTGGGGCACGGCAACACGCCGGAGATGCGGGTCGCGGCCGCGCACAATGGCACCGCGATCTTCTTCCGGCTGGAATGGGAGGACGGCACCGATAACAGCCGCCCGAACGACATGGCCGACTTCCCGGATCAGGCGGGCGTGATGATGCCGATCAAGGACGACGCGCCGATCTCGGAGATGGGTCTTCCCGACAAGCCGGTGAACATGTGGTTGTGGCGTGCCGACCTGGAGGCGCCGCTGTACGTGACGGCGACGGGACGGGGCACCTCCGTGCGGCAGAAGGAGACGCCTCTGGCCGGGCGAGGCGTCTGGCGCGAGGGCGTCTGGCGGGTTGTGGTCTCGCGGCCGTTCAACGTCTCGCTGCCGGCCGGCGTGGTGGTGCCGCTTGCGCCCGGCGTCAGCCACAAGTGCACGTTCGCCGTATGGCAGGGCTCCGAGAAGGAGCGCGCAGGGCTAAAGGCGTATCAACCGGTCTGGCAGCCGTTGGAGGTAGAACGATGACGCTTGCGCCCGCGGTCGAGATCGACGAGGCCACATCCGCGCGCTTCGCCATGTACCACCTGTTGGCGGACGCGCTGGAGTTTCCCTCACGCGAGTTCTGGTCCGACGCGCGCAGCGGGGCGTTCGTCGATGGGCTACGGGCGCTGGTCGAGGGGCTGCCGTACGAGCTGGATACGGCCCAACTCAAGGGGCTGTCCGATGGCGGCGGCGAGTACATCGACGTCCAGGGCGAGTACATCCGGCTGTTCGACGTGGGCGCCGTACGCCCACCATGCCCGCTGTATGGCGGCGAGTGGGGAATGCCGCGCCGCCGGGCGATGGAGGACTCGCTGCGGTTCTACCGCTACTTCGGGCTGAAGATGAACGAGGACGCGCGAGAGTTGCCCGACCACGTGACCGTGCAGATGGAGTTCATGCAGGTGCTGACGCATGCCGAGGGCGAGGCCCGCGCGGCGGGTCAGGACCCGGCGCCGTTCCTCCGCGCTGAGAGGGACTTCCTGCAACGCCACCTGGCGCGCTGGTGGCCGCTGCTGCGGAGCAGGATCGGCAGCCAGAATCCGGGCGCGTTCTACGACGCGATGACCCTGCTAACGGGCTCGTTCCTGGCGGCCGATTTCGCCTACGCGCGAAGGCTGGCGGCGGAGGCCGCGTAGTCGCTCCTGCTACAAGAGCCCTCAGGCCGGCTTGGGCGGACGCATGTGCGGCGGCACCTTCAGGAAGCCGTACGACTGAAGCGTGAACAGCGGCCGCGACCACTTGATGCCCACCTTCAGTTGGCGGCGTAGCATCGCCGTGTACGGGTTCGCGATACCTACCAGGGTTTCGGTCTGCAGTTTCAGCGGCCCTGTAATGACGCCGTCGTTGTCCGGGTCGATGCCGTTCTTGATCTCGATGCCCTCGTTCTTGAACACGAGCGTGACGAGAGCCTCCGGTTCGGTGGAGCAGAGGCACAACTTCCCGCGGATGCGGGCGGCGACGGCGGCCTTCGACGGCTCGCCGGCCACGAGGTCGTCGATGTGCTTCTTCAACAGGCGCGCCAAGATGTTGGCCTGCTCCTCACCGTCGGTCAGGGTGACGGTGAGGAGCGGCGCGGCCGCGGCTTCTGCATTAGGTTCGATGGTAGTGGTCTGATTCATCGTGTTCTCCCGCCGGTCCGCGCCGGCTACGCCTTCTCGATCTCGACGCGCTGGGCCCGCGGCGTGTGGCTGGGCTGACCCAGGATGGGACGGAAGCTGAGGTGGCCATAGCCGCCGAGCATGTGCAGCGGCTTGAACGCCCCCGTGACGACCGTCTGGCTGCTCTGCCAACCCTCGAACTGGTAGGGCTCCCAGGCGTGGTAGATGATCGCCTGGCCGACCTGTACGGCCGGGGACGGCTTGGCGAGGGCCTTGAACTTGCCGATGTCGTTGCGGACCCAGACGAGGTCGTTATCGTTGACGCCACGTTCGAGCGCGTCGCGGGCGCTTACGTAGACGACAGGCTCGCCGCGCTGCAGATTCAACAGCGTCTTGTTGGCGCGGAAGATCGCGTGAATGCTGTGGCGCGTGTGTCCACCGGTCAGCTCGATGGGGTAGTCGCCACCGGACTTAGGATTCTCCTTGTGCACCGGGAGGCCCTCGCCGGCCTCGAGATACCAGGGGTGGTCGAGGTAGAACTGCTGGCGCCCGGTGAGGGTGGGCCAGGGCTCCTTGCCTTCGACGAACCACTTCAGCGGCGCGAGCGCCTCGCCCTCCTCGAGGTCGGAGCAGATGCCCGTAATGGGCCCGTAGCTGCCGACCGCCTGGACGCGCATCGCGCCCTTGGACGCCAGCTCGTCCCATGAAACGCCGTTCAGCGGCTGTGACATGCTCACGGAGACGTTCAGCGCCTTGGTGTCGTCGCCCTCGTTGAACTCACCCTGCAGGCTCCAGTCGTCGTAGATGCGGCTCAGGTCGTGCGAACGGCCGAGCGCGTCGACGTAGGGCGTCTCTTCCCGCTGCCGTGCGCGCTCCTGGATCTTCATGGCGAGGCGGGCCATGATGTCGAACTCCTTCGCCGACTCGTACAGCGGCTCCACCGCGGCCTCGCCCACGCAGATGTAGGGCACGTAGCTCTGGCTGAACTTGATGCCGGACTTCTCGTGCCATCCGGCGGCGGGCAGGATGATGTCGGCCTGCATGCCGGAGCTGGACATCCGGAAGTCCCAGGTGACGATGAGTTCGAGACTCTCCCAGAGGTTCTCGCGGATGATGTGCGGCGACGGCCAGCGCCGCAGCGGATTCATGCTGGTGAACAGCAGGACCCTGGGCTTGGGGCCGACGGGCATCCAGCCGTTGTCGAACGACTCCTTGGCGTACTCGGCGACGGGGCGCGGCAACGCCGGGTCGTGATACGCCATGTTATCGACCACCTTGCGGTAGCCCTCGTCGTGGGCGTAGAGCCAGGCCATCGTGGGGCGCGTCGTCGTGAGGCGCGGCGCCATGGTCTTCATCATGTTCTCGAGGTCGCGGACCTTCGGGCGCTCAGCACCGGCCTGGCCGATCATCGCGAGCTGGTTCTTGTCGTAGTTCAGCGGGATGTTCCACCAAGCACCGATGCGCAGCCCGCCGCCCTGCTTGCCGGTGTGGCCGGCCAGCGCGGAGATGAGAATCATCGAGCGCTGGAAAAGGTCCATGTGGTAGTGCTTGCAGGATCCCCATGAGGCGAAGATGGACGCCGCATTGGCGCCGGCGAAGTCGCGGGCGACCTTGCGGATGGTGTCGGCGTGGACGCCCGTCGTGGCCTCCACCTTCTCCGGCGTGTAACCATCGAGCTGACTCACCAGCTTCATCCACAGGGGACGAACCGTGACACTGCCGCCAGCCGCGAGACTGACCTTGTACTCACCCTCGAGGGCCGGTGTGATGCCATCGAGCTGGATGGTGGCCGAAGGATGGTTCTGGCTGCCCGGCGCTTCGGCAATCGCCTTCTTCGCGGGATCCCAGAAGTAGAACGTGGATTCGCTGCCGCCCTCCTGGAGGTCCGACTCGCGCAGGAAGCGGCCGTTGTCGTCTCGCACGAGCAGCGGCAGGTCCGTCTGCTCGCGTACGTAGTCGAGCTTGCAGAGGCCTTCGTCGACCATGACCTTCGCCATGCCGAGTGCGAAGGCCGCGTCAGTGGCGACGCGCAGGTTGACCCACAGGTCCGCGTGCATGGCCGAGGGGTTGTAGTCGGGGGCGATGATGACGACCTGGCCGCCGCGATAGCGCGACTCGATCATGTAGTGGACGTCGGGGATCCGCGTGTACGCCGGGTTCCCGAGCCAGATCATGATGTAGTCGGAGTTCATGTAGTCGTCCGACGTGCCGTCCGCATTAAAGAGACCCCACGTCTGGATGGCGCCCATCGGCAGGTCGCCGACGCTGGCCCACTCGTCGAGCGAGGTGGTGCCGATGAGGTCGACCAGGCGGAACTGCGCCGGGGATCCGGGCCCGAAGTCGATGTTCGTCGTGCCCATGTCGTAGATGATCGACTCGGGTCCGTCTGTGGTGGCGACGTCGAGCACTTTGTCGGCGATCGTGCCCAGCGCTTCGTCCCAGCTGATGCGCTCCCACTTGCCGGAACCACGGGGGCCGACGCGGCGCAGCGGGTACTTGATCCGCGTGGCGTCGTACATGAGATCGGAGTAGACCAAGCCCTTCTGGCAGCCGCGCGGGTTGAAGTCGGGCAGGTGATCGCCTGACGCCTCGTAGATGGCGTTCTGCTCCTCGCGCAGGATGATGCCGTCCTTCACGAAAAGGTTGAGGGTACAGGCGGCGATGCAGTCCGCCTGGTTGCAGGTGCCCTTCACCACGCGATCCCACGACCACGCATCGCGATAGAGGTCTTCCGTCGAGCGATAAGGCTGCGGCGCCTCGCCGTCGTTCGACGCAAGGCGGCGCAGGGCGGGCGTGCGAGGCGAGGCGGGGACCGCCACGTTGGGAGACGGCATGGCTCCTCCAGCAGAGAAGCCGGGGTCTAGGGAACAGTATCTCCACCGAAGCGCATGCCTGTTAGAGCCATACGGCCCGGGCGGCCCTCGAACTTCGGGGGTAATGTCCTCACGGCCACCAACCTTCGGCCCGGGGCCCACGTGCACCGGCCCACCCAGATCCTTTGGGCTGGTGCCGATCGGCCAGCCGGAGGAACGGCCAAACGGCCCTACAACTCTTATTCTAGCAAACGCTAAATTAAGCCCACGCCATCATCTGCACCCAAGAGAGGAGTCTCGATGGCAACTGCAAAGGCGCGAGCCAGGGCCGGGGCAAGGAACGGGAACGGGTCGAAGGGCGTCCTAGCGCCGCCATTCCCCGTGCGTTCGACCACGCCGAAGGCGGGGCCGGTCGAGGAGGGCTACCGCGAGAAGATTAAGTGGCAGAAGTGGACGTGGGGCAGCCACTGTGTGGACTGTTACCCCAGCAACTGCCCCTTCCGGGTCTACGTCGGCAAGGACGGCGAGGTCTGGCGCGAAGAGCAGGCCGGCACCTACGGCGTCGTCGAGAAGGGTGTCCCGGACTTCAACCCGGCGGGCTGCCAGAAGGGTGTCACCTGGCACCGGCTGCTGACCGGCAAGGAGCGCGTCCTTAAGCCCCTGAAGCGGGCCGGTCCGCGCGGCAGCGGCCAGTGGCAGGAGGTCTCCTGGGACCAGGCGCTGGGCGAGATCGCCGACCACATCATCGACGCCATCCAGGACCAGGGGCCGGAGTCCGTCATCCGCATCGGAGAGCCGGCGGAGGGCGGCACGCAGTCGCTCATCTACGGCAGCGCCGTGGTCAACCACATCGGCGGAACCGTCACCGACGTCCAGGCCGAAATCAACGACTTTTCACCCGGGATCTACATCACCTTCGGGAAGTTTGATCCCGCTGCCAGTTGCGATGACTGGTTCCACACGGATCTGATGCTGTGCTGGCAGATTAACCCTGCCTACACCTCGATCCCCTGGTACCACTTCATCGCCGAAGGGCGGTACCGCGGCGCCGAGGTTGTAGTCGTCGCTCCCGACTTCAATCCTACGGCGCCGCATGCCGATTTCTACGTGCCGGTCCGCATCGGCACCGACGTGGCTCTCGCTAACGCGATGAGCCAGGTGATCATCGAGGAGGGGTTGGCCGACTGGAAGTTCGTCCGCGAACAGACAGACTTGCCCCTCCTCGTCCGCCTCGATAACCAGCGCTTCCTGCGCGGCACCGACGTCGACGGCGGCCGGGACGACCAGTTCTACTGGTTCGACGAGAAGACCCAGCAGGTGGTCGAGGCCCCGCGCGGCACGCTGGCGCTGGGCAAGAAGCAGCCGGCGCTCGAGGGCGTCTTCAAGGCGAAGCTGGCCAACGGCAAGATGGTGAAGGTCACGCCGGCGTTCGCCATGCTCAAGGAGATGCTGGACCGCGACTACACTCCGGAGAAGGCCCAGGAGATCTGCGGGACGAACCCGGAGGTCATCCGGACGATCGCGCGGAAGGCGGCGAAGAAGCGCACGCGCATGCTCATGGGGTGGAACTCCGGCAAGTACTACCACGGCGACCTGATGGAGCGCTCCATGATGCTGGTGCTGGCGCTCACGGGGAACTGGGGGAAGAAGGGCACCGGCGCGCGCTCGTGGGCGGTCGGCATGTTCGACGGCCAGTTCTTCTCGCCGAACAAGCCTGTGCCGGGCCAGGAGATCACCGCGCAGGCCATGGCCGGTCGAGACGCGATGTTCCAGGCGCTGCTGAAGGAAGACCCGACGATGACCGAGGAGATCCTCGGCCATGAGATGTCGTACCGGGGAGCCGCGATGGGTGGCACGGTGCCGCCGGCGTTCTTCTGGTACTACCACTGCGGCTACAAGGAGATCTGGAACAAGAAGACCT
>CAYJMG010000042.1:0-20264 GCA_964371355.1 uncultured Dehalococcoidia bacterium | reverse complement strand
ACAGAATCACTGCCCAGTTACCAGGTGACAAAATCACTGCCCATCTACAAACGCCAGGGCCGGCCTTTCGTCTCGTGAAATCCTGCACTAACATGTGAGGCGAACGAAGCTGACGCCGGAGGGCCGAGCCATGACCATGGATACTCGCTGGGAAAACGTCGACGACCTGCTGGACCGCACGGAGCGGACGAAGGACGAAGGCACGGTCAAGGCGATTCAGCAGGTTGCGGCGACGCGGTACGGATTTCCGACAACAGACCACCCGTCGTACCGCGCGCACGTGAACGCACCCGAAGTGTCGATGGCCGTACAGGTGGGCGACGAGCAGATCGCGCCGGACATCGTGGTGGTAGAGAAGCTGAAGACGGGCGAGACCCACCTGATGATGACGGCGGCCGTGGCGACGCGGGAGATGGTCAACGAGGGGGAGGCGAAGCGCGCGTGGGCGCGGTACGCGTCGATCCCGAACAGCGCGTTCTATCTGTACGTGCCGGTGGGGTACGGAGTGATCGCGAAGCGGATCTGCAAGAAGATGAAGATTAAGGTGGAGGGGTACCGCACGTGGCGGTGGACGCCGCGCGGATTCGAGGTGAACGACGTCTCGGAGCCGATGTCGGGGATCTCGCCGCTGATGCCACCGGCGGTGCGGAAGCTGCTGGCGACGCCGTAAGAGTGGTCGTTGGTCGTTGGTCGTTGATAGCTATTGCCCTTGCATCGTTCATGCTCGGTGCGTGTGCGGCCGGCGGCGCGGAGCAGCCCGTGCCCACAGTCAACCGGACGTGGGTGAGCATCATGCCTCTCGGGCCTGAGGCGAATGACTGCTTGACCCGCGCGGCGTGGACCGCGACGGCCTGGGCGAGGCTTACGAGTACGCCCATCGCAACGCCTACGCCGGCGAAGCTCACGCTCGAACCACGACTCTGTTAGGCCAGGCGACGACTTCTGCGTGGTTCCCAAGTGCGGGCGCAGCAGGCTGCGCCCCTACGTGACGCCCGCCTTAGTCAGGCGGCGGGGTCGGCGGGGGCGGGGAGGGTGGTGTCGTGCGGGTCGAGGGCGATGCCCTCGCGGCCGAGGCGGCGGGCGAGGTAGGCGAAAGCGATGAGCCCGAGGATTACGCCGAACCACAGCGTCGCGAGGCGCACGATCACGGTGCCGACGGTGGCAGTGGTCTTGCTGAGATCGAGGAGGCGGCGTGAGAGGCCGGTGATGCCGATCTCGGCGACGAGGAGGCCGCCGGGCATGAAGGAGAGGGCGGCGGCGAGGGTGGATATGGGGAGGATGAAGGCGGCTTTGAGCATGGTGTCGGTGCCGCCGTCGACGCCGAGGCCGACGAGCGTGAGGTAGTAGGCGAGAACCTCGAAGAACCAGGAGGCGACGCTGAGGACGGTCATGAGGACGAGGCCGCGCGGCTCCATGAGCACGTACGTGCTCTCGTAGAACTCCTCGAAGTGGCCGGTGAAGCGCTGGAGCAGCGGGAAGCGCCCCAGGAAGCGGATGATGCCGTGTGAGGTCGGACGGTGGCGCGAGACGCCGACGGCGACGGCCGACCCGAGGGCGATGATGACGACGATGGGCCAGGTGTTGGTGGCGAAGACCACGACGCCGAACGCGCAAATGATCAAGAGGGCGAGACTATCTGTCAGGCGCTCGGCGAGGAGAATGGGGGCGGAGCGAGTCAGGGGGGTGCCGTGCATCTCCTTCAGCAAGTAGCTCTTCAGCCACTCACCGACCTTGCCGGGGGTGACGGTCATCCCGAGGCCGGAGAAGTAGATAAGGAAGGAGTCGGTGCGGCGCAGGCCTCGGACGCCGATCTGGCCGAGGTAGTACTCCCACTTGACGAAGCGGAGGAGGTAGTTGCCGAAGGTGACGAGGAGAATGATGGGAAAGAGCCACCACTTGAAGTCCTCGAGGCTGGTGGCCACCTCCTTGAAGTCGCCGTAAGCGAGGAGGCCGGCGAAGACGACGACGCCGATGAGCATGGAGATGAGCAGGCGGTTGCGGAGCTTGGCGACGTTCATCTCCGGGGAGTTTACAGTCCTCAGTTTTGAGTAGTCAGTCCTCGAGGGCCGGACGTCGTTGGAGCTTGGAGGTCAGGCGTTGATGAAGGTGTGACGTTGCAGCGTGGGTTGGGTAGACTGTGGTATCCCCCAGGGTAGCCAAGTGGTTAAGGCAACGGTCTGTAAAACCGTGTACCGCTGGTTCGAATCCAGCCCCTGGGACCACGTTCCCTTAACCGGCTACGCGCAGAAGCAGGCCCGCAATTCACTGGGGCGTCCTGGTGTGATCGGGCTTGATCGCCCTGCCGGGCAATCCGCCTACTTCGTCCGCCAGGCCTTCGACAGCGCGGCGTAGTCGTCCTTCGACAACCCGGCCTTCAGCTCGCGGCGGATCGGTGGTGGCGGCGGCGGAAGGAAGCGGTAGCCGCCCACGCAGTCCTCGGTCGGACGGTTGGCGTGCATGCAATCGAGGAATCGCATCGCTTCCACGATCTGATTGTGCCGCTCGATCCGCTCGATCGCCTCCAGGATCTTCTCTATGACACGCGGTGACAACAGTTGTGGGGGCATCGTGTCCTCCGCCGCTATCGGCTCCGTGCCGGCCTGGCGCTCGCCGCCGCGATCTCGCGGCTGGCTGCAACCAGCGTCTTCTGCAACTCGCCCAGGACCTTCACCTGCGACTGCATCGCCTGGGCGGTGGCCATGGTCAGCCGGAACTCGGCTGGCGTGGTCCATCCCGGCTTGCGAATGTAGCGGAGGGTCTCGATGAGGTCCTCCCGCGCGCCCAGCCGGCGTATGTCGGCCCGCACTTGCTTCACCACGGTCTCAAGCCGAGTCACGTTATGTCGTGGCATCCCTGTCCTCCTTGCTCCGCAGCGGACGGGGCGGGGACCGGCCGACGCGGCTGTGGGACGCTAGCATGCGACACGTACACGTCCTTCGTCAAGTACCTCCATACCGTAAATCCTACAGCGCGTAGCGCCGGCGGGCGGACCGAGCTTCGCGACCGCCCGGCCGCCGGAAGCGTGCGCCCTGCTGAATGCGCGCAAATCTGGGAAACTGACACCGCGATACCTCGTAAGAGATACCAAATGGTACGGCAAAGATGAGATACTCACTGATGGCGGGTTTATGGACGAGGGCAAATGGACGGGCTGCGTGGGGGTGCGCGCCAGGCTTTGCTAGAGGCCATCCGGGCGAGCGCGCTCATCGCGCTGGTCGATAAGGACATCCTCCCCGCCTCACAACGCAGGCGCCTCGAGTTCGAGCGCCGCGAGGCGATGGAGGTCCTGGTTGCCTACCGCAACGTGGGGATCGACATCTGGGACGTGGGCGTCGAACCCGCGTTGATGCGCAGGTACCTTAGCGAACTCGAAGAAGGCGACGCTGACGCTTGAGGCGGACTGACGGACGAGCCCGCCATCGGCCGCCCGGTGGCTCGCTTCGTGCGGCCGTCCGCCCGTGACCGCTGCCTGCGACCTTTTGCTGTCACTCATTGCCCGTAGCCAGCTCCTGGGAGCCGCCGACATTGGTCGGCGTGTTTTCCTCGGCACCGGGGTTCAGGTCGTAGCGTTCGCGGACGCCGCTGCCGGCGCAGCCGCCGCCGTCCTTGCCGGCGTTGGCGAACAGCGTCTTGTCCAGCAGCGGGCTGGCGCCTGAGAACACGCCCCAGGGGCTCTCGCAGCCGGGAACGACCCAGGCGTGGCTCATCCACCCGGCCTGTCCGTTCGCCTTGCGGCCGCCGCGGGCGGTGCAATCCTCCTCGGTGGTGGTGCTGTCGCCGATGACGCCGGTCTCGTCGACGCAGAGGCCGTCGTGGCGGTGATAGTGGTCGCTGGTGCCGGTGAAGCCCTGCGTGGGCTCGGCCGCGCCGGGATGGAGGATGTAGTACGAGAGGCCGATGACGTGCGCATCGTCGCCGGTGCCGTCGTAGAGGATCATCTCGGGCTGCTCGATGTCGAAGGTACCGTCCACGAGCTTGAAGTTCATGAAGTGGGCGGCTATGCCGGGGACGTAGGGCGTGACCTGCACCCAGCCAGCCGCCTTCGCGTCGGCGACCGTGGGATACTTCAGCGCCGTATCGCGCGCGAGCGCGAGTTCGCCCGCGAGCGCGTCGCACTGGGCCTGGTCGGTCATGGCGTGCCAGGCCTGCGGGCCCAGGTGCCCGCCCATGCCGTGGTTGTCGTCGGGCGCCATCTCGTTGCCACCGTGCTGGTGGTCCGAGAGGCCGGCGGCGCCGACCCAGCGCAGCCAGTCGTCGTACACCTCGTCGGATGCCTCGCTGAGTGCCACGACCATCGCGGCATCGCCCAGCTCGCCCTTGCCCGTCATCTGCTTCGAGATGATGGCATCAAGCTCGGGCGAGCCCTGCACGCTGGCGGCGGCGTCGTGGCCGAGCACGACCGCCTCACCGCCCATGATGGTGTCGATGCCGGCGAGCGTCGTCTCTCGCCAGTAGGCGGCGGGGTTCAGCGCGAGATCGCAGCGACTCTCGGCCAGCGTCGCAAGTTGCACGTCGGAGACGCCCGCTCCATCGCCGTGGTCGTGCACGCTGGCCGACGAGGCGAGCGCGTCGTCGCCGCCATGGCTGTGCTGGACCAGCTCCGGGTCGGCGATGACGGCGGAGGTCACGAAGAGGACGACGGCGGGGATGGCCGCCGCGATCGCGATCCTTTCGGGCGAGAGGCGGCCGTCCCCAACGCGAGCTGAGGCGAACGTGGGCCGCAGGAGGAGCAACGCGGCGCCGGCGACGAGCACAGCCTCAAACACGGCCGTCATAACGTCGACGAGGTCGGCGCTGTCGCGCTCGCCGGGATGGGCGCCCAGGGGCAGCCCGGCCGTGCGGCTGACGACGTAGGCGCCGATGACGACGAGGTTCAGGACGACGATCGCCTGCAGCAGCGGGCGGCTGGGACGCACGACCAGCGTGAACGCGATCAGGATCTGCATCCATCCGACAACGGTGAAACCCACCGCCTCGACGGTGGAGTCCGGCGCGTGGATGGGCGCCATCGCGAGGTGGACGCCGCCCGCCGCGAGCGCAAGCGCCGCGAGCTGGAGGCGCGGCGTGAAGGCGTACTGGTTCTCGACGGTCGCGGTCTGGGTTATCGAGGCCATGGCCCCTCCGGTGTGGTGGCGTGCGCGTCAGATGATAGTTGCGGGTGGACGAAGTATAGGGGACAGGGGACAGGGGATGGTCGCGCGGACATTGCTCGGCGGAAAGGGCTGTTGGGGGACATTGCTCGGCAGAAACGGCTTGTTGGCGGACTCGGCAGAAACGGACATTGCTCGGCAGATCCGTTGGCCTGGGCGGGCGGGACTGGACGGCAGCAGGCCGCTGAGAGGCGGGCAAGGCTTCTTAGCAGTTTCGGAAAGTGACCATTTCGCAGATTCGGCGGTGTGCATTTCAGATTCGTTGGACGGCAGTTTTTGTGTTTTCGGCGCGCACCGGCGGCGAGGGGTCCGCGTGTTGGGGCGCGGTCTCCGGCGGGGGTACGGTAGCGCGGGCTTGTGCGGATCTCCAAGCGTGCCGGATCACTTTGGGAAGATTTGTGGCGACGCTGAGGGGGGCGGGGTCGCGTTCGGCGAATGCTACGACCGGACACGCACTCCGCGCCTTGGGCGAGGAATCGACCGGGCGACACGAACGAACAGAGGGTGCGGGCTGAGAGCCCGCCCTGGGCCGGCGGCCGTCGCGAGAGGGTAGTGGGCCGCTACTGAGGCACTTAGCGGGGCTGTACCGCGCCTCTGGTTCGCCCGGATTCTTGCCGCATTCCTTGATGATCTGAGCGAAATCCACGTTCGAGCCGAAGGCGATTTCAACCGCATCAGGATACGCCTTCAGTCCGTCCGCGCTGATTTGCACCCGCTGATTCAGACGGTCGGTTGGGTCGCTAGTGAATGAGATGGCATCTGCCTGGGTACGCCCTCCGGGCAGCCAACAGAGGACGAGCTTACTGTCAACGTCGATAGCCGTCCATGTCCAGACGTCACCGTAACCACATTCGTTGCATCGATCCTCGGGCAGGTTCTTGGCTTTTGCCTAACAGGAGGCCCAGATCTCATGGCATTCGATCCGTCGCGAATAGAGATCCCGCAGATTCAGACACTGGTCCAGAGAGCAGGCCGAAACCCACGTTAACGAGTAGTTTCGTGACTGTGGCCTTCGCCGCGCCCGTCATGCGCCAGGTTGCGCGGATCGAGTTCCCCTCAACCAGGGCTCCAGTTATCCGGGTGCGTTGTGCCGTGCTTAGCCTGTTCACGCCCTCCATTCTGCTTGAGCGGTCAGGCTAAATCACTAGGCTAAACGGGCTATTTAGGCCCAATAATCGCTACTTGTGCATGGCTTACCCATGCACCACAGCATGGCAGAGCGAATGTTCGGAACGGAAGCCATCGAAGATCTGTGGCCACAGGCATGCTGGGGGCTATGCAAGCGCGGGTCAGCCGTGATATTGTTGGGGGGTTCAGCGACGGCTCCGGGTCACTCTTGGTCGGGTAGATCCCGGAGCGCGCCGCAGACTGGAGGTTCGCCATGAAACCCTGCTAGGGCTCCACGGTGATCGGTAGCCGCTCCCGTGAGAGTCGGTTCGTGATGGCCGCCAAGGCTACCATTGGCGGCCCCTTCTCAGATTCAGATTCTACCCGATCCGGGTTGAAATTGGAAGAATCCGATGGCAACGAATGAGCACTATCTAGCGGTCATTGAGGACCTTGAACGGCAGCGTGCCGAGCTGGATCTGATGATCGAGTCGATGCGCCGACTCGCTGGATTGTCCAGCGGCGAGGCGACAAATCTATCAGCGCCCGCATTCAGCATGACGACCGCCGGAGGCGGAGGCCGTGGAAAGATGCGTGAAGATGAGTTCTTCGGCCTGAGCATCGTGAAGGCGGCCAAGAAGTATCTCGGCATCGTACGTCAGCCGACCGCCGCACCCGTCATTGCCCGCGAGGTCAAGGCGCACGGCCTGCTGAATAGTTCCAAGGGGTTCGCTGGCACGATGTACTCCCTGCTGTACCGGGAGAGCGAGAAGCCGAATGGCGGGATCATCAAGATGCCCGACAACAAGTGGGCGCTCGCGGAGTGGTATCCGGGGATGAAGCGCCAACGTGGCAAGGCGGCGGAGAATGGCGATCCCGAGGTCGAAGCTACGGTTGACGACTCCACCGAGCTTGGGCAGCCTTCTTAGCGATGGCTGACCGCTTCTTCGCGCTGAGCTTGGCCGCTCTAGCGGGGCCGCCCTTCTGGCCCCCTAGGCGGCCCAGGGCGACGGCTGCGGGGTTCTTAGGGTGCTCGCTCGTGGATTCGTCTACTATGCGAGCAGCCAATTCGTTCAAATCTGGCATCCTTGAGCGTTTAGGCATGGCCCATTGTAACACGTCGAACCGAGTGAGTTCGGCCCGAGAGGGAGGACATGCCTGGTTACCCTGAAATCCTGCGCGACGTGCTCAACGAGCACCACTTGGAGCAGTTCAAAGGCTTCTGCTGTGGCGACGATCCTTGGGAAAGGGATCTCGACGAATTCCTCCGGGAAAACGCGCTACCCGAGGCGGATGAGCGGCTAAACAAGACATATGTGTTCTACTCCACGGCGCGTGAACCGGTCGCGTTCGTAACGCTCTCTTCATCGCATATCGAAAAGAAGAGGCACGGGCGTCTCCCGATATTCGAGAAGACGGTGTATCCAGCAATTCCCGCGATTCTCCTTGGCCGGTTCGGTGTTGACAGGGCATTCCAGCGTGGTGGTTACGGAACGGTAATCATGCGCTGGGTTAAGGAGATGGGACGTTCAATGGAGGTGGGGTGCCGGTTCATCGCCCTGGACGTGGACAATGACAACAAACGGGCGATCTCATTTTACGAGCGCGAAGGCTTCGCCATGACCCCGGCCAGGGCGATGAACCGATCCGTGATGCTGTACGACTTGGTGGCGTCAGGGCGCCAGGAGGATGGGGCTGGGGGGACGTAAAGAAGGGGCTCGCCGATTAGCGAGCCCCTTCTTGGTGATCCCCGGTGTTGAGGGGCTTAACGTTTCGAGCGATCTCTCTGTCAGCGCGTTCGATCCGCTCTTGCTCGCGCGGGTCACGCCGAGGCTTCGACAGGTAGCGATCAAGCCAGCGCGCGGCAGCGCCACGAAACGGGGGGATGCCCTCGATTGGCTTTGCCATAGTGCGACCTCGCTTCCTAGTAAATACTCGACCCCGGAGCGCCCCCTGTCAATGGGCTGATCGACCGTTTACCAACCTTTTCAGAAGGCTGTAACACGGACGTTTTCGAGTCCCTTATGCTCTGGGGGGATATCCAGAGCATAAGGGACTGGAAACCGCATCGCAAATTACCTTCGCTAACGAGGATCTTCACGTTGCGGGGCTTCGGATTGAAACTGACCAACTACCCGCGAGAGGGCGGGCTTGACGGGGGTGATACGATCGCCTCCCAGGATCCGCGTGGCGCGGTCAGCAAGCAACGGAGGCATGCGATGTCGGTGGCACGAGTAACGGAGATCACGTCCCAGTCCGCCCGGAGTTTCGAGGACGCGATCAGGCAGGGGATCCGAAGAGCGAACGAGACGCTGCGCAACGTTTCGGGCGCGTGGGTGAAGGAGCAGCAGGTCGCGGTCGAGGCCGGGAAGATCACGGGGTACCGGGTGAACATGCTGGTGACCTTCGTCCTGGAGGATGCGCCGCGCGGACGCGCCGCCGCGAAGGCGGCGGGCCCGGCGCCGGTGATGCCTTCGGCGCCGAAGAAGGCCACGCAGGCGGCCACGAAGGCGGCCCGGAAGAAGAGTGCGCGCAGGCGGCGGTAAGCGGCCGGCGACTTCGCACGATTTGGGCGGCGGCCTCTACTTGATCGCAGGCGCGTAGCACGAGTCTATGGCGGTAACGCGAGGCGGTAACGCGAGGCGTTCTCGCGTTACTTACGCACTGTGTAAGTATTGTCCGCGCGCACGCGGTGTACCCGCGTGACCATTGGCTCTGGTGGCCGATCCCTCCATTGCGCCACTGTTTGAAGACGTACACCGGCCTGTTTCCGGCCGGACCGCCTCCGGCCGTGTTCGTGAGGATCTGGCTGTGGTCTGGTCGATGGCGAACCGCCGAAGATGCGACGCTGGATGCCGGTCGCCGGGTAACGGCTGATGGGTGACGAGCCCGCCGGCCCAACGCGGCCAACCGGCGATCCGCAGGCGCTCGCAACCGCGGCGGAGGCGGGCGAGGCTCTCCCCCTGCAGGGGTGGCGGCGGACGTTCTCGTCGCTTTCCGGCAACCGCGCCTTCACGTTCCTTTTCGCCGGGAACATCGGCTTCTTCTTCGGCATGCAGATGATGATGGTGCTGAGCGGGTGGCTCGTCATCCGTCGCTGGGATAACGCCGCATACCTGGGATACGTGATGGCGGCGGGCGCGATCCCGATGCTGGCGATGGCGCCGATCGGCGGGGTGGTGGGCGACCGGGTCGAGAAGCGACGGCTGTTGTTGATCACGCAGTGCACGCTGGTGGTGACGAGCGGGACGGTGTCGGCGCTGATCCTGATGGACCGGATCCAGTTCTGGCACCTGCTGGCGATCACGCCGATCTCGGCGGCGGCGTTCTCGTTCAACATCCCCGGACGGCAGGCGCTGGTGGCGATCCTGGTGCCGCGCGACCGGCTGATGAACGCGATCTCGTTGAGCACGGCGGTGATGAACCTGGGGCGGGTGGTGGCGCCGGCGACGGCGGGGCTGCTGGTTGCGCCGATCGGGATCGGCGGGGCGTACGTCGTGGCGACTGCGTGCTATGCGAGCGCGGCGGTGGCGACATACTTCCTGCCGGAGGCGCGGCCGAAGCGGGCGCGGACGTTCACGTTCGTGGAGGACTTCACGGGCGGGTTCCGCTACATCCGGACGTCGTCGCTGCTGATGGGGCTGCTGTTGTTCGCGACGATCCCGATGATCTTCGCGATGCCGTACCAGACGCTGTTGCCGGTGTTCGCGGACGACGTGTGGCACGTGGGGCCGGTGGGGTTCGGCGCGCTGCAGGCGTGCGCGGGTCTGGGCGGGTTCGCGGGAGGGCTGGCGGCGGCGCAGCTGGGGACGTTCGGGCGGAAGGGGACGCTGATGGCGGGCGCAGCGATCGTCTTCGGGGTGCTGCTGGTGGCGCTGGCGGGTGCGCCGTGGTTTGCGGTGGTCCCGGTGTTGATGGCGGCAATCGGGTTTTCGGCGATGACGTTCACGACGGTGAACAACGCGGCGATCCAGATGGTGATCCCGGACGAGGTGCGGGGGCGGGTGATGAGCGTGATGATGATGACGTTCGGGCTGATGCCGCTGGGGGCGGTGCCGGCGGGGATCGCGGCGGAACGGGTGGGCGTGCAGCCGGTGGTGGCGGCGGGGGCGGTGCTGTTCATGTTGACGACGCTGGCGATCTACTTCGGGACGCCGGCGTTGCGGGCGCTGGACCGGCGGATGGACGAAGGCGCACCGGAGGAGGCCGAGGAAGCGGCGGCACGAGTGCGCGTGCGCATGGCGGCGGAGACGGTCGGGCTGCAGGAGCAGCCACCGGGATGACGTCAAGGGAGGCCGAGAACGTGGGCCGAATGTCCCTAACCGGGCCCGGGTGGCGATCCGCACAATGCGTCCACGCGGGCGCACACGCGGGAGCGCTCGCTGCCGCGGGCACCCGGGGCCGAGGGCGCGCGGCGGGAGCGCGTCAAGTTGTGAGGGCGGGCGCGTGAGTTTCTCTGACTACGTGCTGGTGTCATTGCGGGGGCTGCTCAGCTTTCCGGTACGCAGCGCGCTGATGATCTTCGGGATGGCAATCTCGGTGGCGGCGCTGATCTGCCTGCTGGCGATCGGGCAGGGGACGAAGGAGGAGATCAAGGAGCGGATCACGAACGTCGGTACGGACCTGGTGATCGTACGGCCGAAGCTCACGACGCAACAGCGCGTGAAGAACGTGCTGAACACCACGCTGACCATGGCGGACGCGCAGGCGCTGGAGTCGTCGTACCAGCTCCAGGCGGTGGACACGATCACGTATCAGACGACCGTGCGGGCGGAGTTGATCCACGGCAGCCAGACGCTGGGGACGCTGGTGACGGCGGCCGAGCCGAGCTTCGAGCGGGTGCGGGATTTCTACGTGGACCAGGGCCGGTTCATCAGCGACCAGGACCAGCAGGCGAGGGCGCCGGTCGTGGTGCTGGGGCGCGGCGTGGCGGACCAGTTCGGCGGGCCTGAAGCCATCATCGGCGAGCATATCCGGATCGTGCTGGGGCCGGCGGAAGAGCAGACGCTGGTGGCGATGGTCATCGGCGTAATGGAGACGAAGGGGCTGGCGGGGCCGTTCGACCAGGACGACCAGGCGATTATCCCCATCACGAGCGCGGAGGGGCGAGTGCCGTTCATGCGGAACGCGCTGGGCCAGACGAACGTGCACGTGATCCTGCTGAAGGGCGACGAGACGCATCAACTGGCGCAGATACGCGAGACGGCGCGTTACCTGATGTTGAAGCTGCATCACGGCAACGAGGACTTCCTGGTGCAGACGCAGGAGGACCTGCTGGAACGCTCGGAGGACACGGCGATGATCTTCTCCGTGCTGTTGGGCGCCATCGGCGGGATCGCGCTGCTGGTTAGCGCCGTGGGCGTGGCGGTGGCGATGCTGATGATCGTGTCGGAACGGACGTTGGAGATCGGCGTACGGCGCGCGGTCGGTGCGACGAGGCGGGCGATCATGGCGCAGTTCCTGGTGGACTGCGTGATCATGAGCGTGCTGGGGAACGCGATCGGCCTGGGGGCGGCGCTGGCGATCGCGGGGTATGCGGACGGGATCGAGCTGGGGAGCGACATCGCGCTGCGGATGCCGCTCTCGGCGTTTGTGATCCTGCCGCCGTGCCTGGTGTGTATCGCCGTGAGCGTGATGGCGGGAATGTTCCCCGCTTACCGGGCATCGGCCATCTCGCCGATCGAAGCGCTGCGGTCGTAGGGGAGGTTCGTAGGTTTTAGGTTTTAGGTTGTACGTTCGAGGTTGGAGGTCGGAGGTCGGTGGTCGGAGCCAGCGACGGGGGCGGACGCTACGATCAGGCTGCGCTCGCGGGTTAGGCCTGCGCTACGACATCCGGCATTCGCGCGGGCTTTCGGCCCGCGCTGCGAGGTGGGGTGCACACATTCGCGGACTGAAGGCCGCGTGCCACATCGGGGGGTCCGCACATCCGGTATCCGCGGTACCCTCGCAGGCATGAGCGAGTTTTCGCTGGCGTTCCACGGGGCGGCGGGGACGGTCACGGGGTCGAAGCACCTGCTGACGGCGGGCGGGACGCGGGTGCTGGTGGACTGCGGGATGTTCCAGGGGCTGAAGCGGCTGCGGCTGCTGAATTGGGAGCGGCCGGAGTTCGAACCCGACACCGTCGACCACATCATCCTGACGCACGCGCACATCGACCATTCGGGGTATCTGCCGCGGCTGGGCCGTGAGGGGTTCGGCGGGCGGATCCACGCGGTGCCGGCGACGTGCGAGCTGGCGCCGGTGCTGCTGCACGACTCGGCGAAGCTGCAGGAAGAGGACGCGGCGTACGCGAACCGGAAGAAGTACAGCAAGCACGCGCCGGCGTTGCCGCTGTACACGTCGCAGGACGTCGAGCGGTCGCTGAAGCACCTGACGCGGATGCCGTACGGGCAGTGGCAGCCGTTGGGGGATGGCGTGGATGCGCGGCTGCACAACGCGGGCCACATCCTGGGGTCGGCGTTCGCGGAGGTGCGTGTCCAGCGGCCGGATGGGGCGAAGACGATCGTGTTCAGCGGGGATCTGGGGCGGTACGGCGTGCCGCTCCATCGCGACCCGGACCCCATGCCGGCGTGCGACGTGCTGGTGGTGGAATCGACATACGGCGACCGGAAGCACGACCCGACGCCGATGGTGGAGCGGATCCGCGAGCCGTTCCGGCGCGCATTGCAGCGCGGAGGGACGATCCTGATCCCGTCGTTCGCGGTGGCGCGCGTGCAACTGGTGACGCTGATGCTGCGCGAGCTGCAGGAGGCGGGTGCGATCGCCGAGGTGCCGATCCACATCGACAGCCCGATGGCCGTGAAGGTGACGGAGATCTACCGCCGGCACGTGCACTCGGGCGAGCTGGACGAGGCGTTGTCCGACGAGGAGTGGCACCGGTTGTTCCCGCGGGAAGTGCAGTTCTGTTCGAGCGTGGAGGATTCGAGGGCGCTGAACGCGCTCAAGGGCCCGCGGATCATCATCGCGTCGAGCGGGATGCTGACGGGCGGGCGCGTGCTGCACCACCTGGAGCGGCTCGCGCCGGATGCGCGGAACCTGATCGTGCTGGTGGGCTACCAGGCGGAGGGGACGCGAGGGCGGGCGCTGCTGGACGGGGCGAAGACGCTGAAGATGCACGGGCGGATGGTGCCGGTGCGGGCGGAGATCCAGACGCTGGCGGGGCTTTCGGCGCATGCGGACGTGGACGAGCTGATGCGCTGGGTGGGGACCGCGGCGGCCCCGCCCAAGCAGGTGTTCGTGACGCACGGAGAGCCGGATGCAGCGGCGGCGCTGGGCGGCCGGATACGGCAGCTCAACGGCGCGGCGGTGCATGTGCCACGGCTGCACGAGTGGTTCGACCTCGAGAGAAGTGAGACGTGAGAGGCCGGGGGTTGAAGGTCGGATCCGGGAAGCTGGATGTGTGACATGACGACTGAGCTGCGGCGAATCTCGATTGCCAGCGAGTTGGTGCCTTCTCCGGTGGAAGTGAGGGTGTTGCGGCCGGGGGACGGCGGCGATGAAGTGCTGCCGCTGGTCCTGTTGCTGCACGGGGGCGGCGGCGACGCGTCGATCCTGGAGACGATGCGGCCGGCGATCGACCGGGGGTGGGAGCGGGACACGCTGCCGCGCGCTGTGGTGGCGGCGCCTTCGGTGCAGCGATCGTTCTACATGGACTACCGCGACGGGACGCAGCGGTGGGAGTCTTTCGTGCTGGGGCCTCTGCTCGAGGAGCTGCGGGCGCAGCATGGCGCGACGGCCAGTAGCGCACGGACAGTGCTGGTGGGGATCTCGATGGGCGGGATGGGGGCGTTGCGGATGGCGTTCAAGCATCCGCAGTCGTTCGGGGTGGTGTGCGCGCTGGAGCCGGGCATCGAGCCGGTGCTGGAGTACCGGGATATCGAACTGCGCGACCGGTTCTGGCGTTCGGACGAGCTGATGGGGGAGATCTACGGCTCGCCCGTCGACGAGGCGTACTGGCGGGCGAACCACCCGCCCGCGATTGCGATGGAGCGCGCGGACGCGATCCGCGCGTCGGGGCTGGCGATCTACATCGAGTGCGGGGACGAGGATTCGTTTGGGCTGCACCGCGGCACGGAGTTCCTGCACAGGGTGCTGTGGGACCGTGAGATCAAGCACGAGTACCGGAGCGTGCGGGGCGCGGACCACCTGGGGAGGACGCTGGGGCCGCGGTTCGCGGATGCGTTCCGGTTCGTGAACGAGGCGCTGCGGCCGCCGGGGCCGGACGGGTCGCTGAAGCAGCTCCACGCGGCGGTGGCGGGGTTTCGGCGCGCGGCGGGGCTGCCGGACTGACGGGTCGTCGGTCGCCGGCGCCGGCGCCGGGCGTATACTCGGCGGGTATGTCGTACAAACGGCTCCTCCTCGTTCTAACGGCTGGCGTGGTCACGATTGGCGTGCTGCTGACCGCGGCGGCTTGCTCGTCGGATGGCTCGCCGACGCCTGTGGCGCCGACGCCGACCGCGGAGCCCGCGCTGACGGTCGCGGACGTCGCCGGGCGGGGGCCGTACGGCGTCGGCGTCATGACGCTGGAGCTGGTAGACGCGTCGCGGCCGACGACGGCGAACCGGGACTACACGGGATCGCCGGACCGGAAGCTGGTGACCGAAGTGTGGTATCCGGCCGCGGCCACGGCCGCGACACCGGAGGAGCCGAACGCGGCGGCCGACGTCTCGGGCGGGCCATATCCACTGATCGTCTTCGCGCACGGGTTTTCGGCATTCCGGCGGCAGTCGGCGTCGTACGCGCAGCATTTGGCAAGCCACGGGTACGTGGTGGCCTCGCCGGACTTCCCGGGAAGCAACATTGCGGCGCCGGGCGGGGCGCGGCTGTACGCGGTGCTCGACCAGCCGGCCGACGCGTCGTTCGTGATCGATGAGCTGCTGGGCCGCGAGGGTGAGGCGGGGTGGGCGCTGAACGGCGCGATCGACGGTGAGACGATCGGCATGACGGGGCATTCGCTGGGCGGGATGACGACGATGCTGACGGCGTACGGCGAGCAGCGGGACCCGCGCATCGACGCAATCGTCCCGATCTCGCCGCCGGCGTGCTTCCTGCCGGACGGCCTGGCGGACGGCGTATCGCTGCCGGCGATGATCGTGGGCGGATCCGCGGAGCGCATCGTGCCGCCGTCGTGGATCCGCTATGCGTACGAGATCGCGGCGCCGCCGAAGTACTACGTCAGCATCATCGGGGCGGACCACATCCGATTCGCCGACCTGGACATCACGGACACGCAATTCCCGGATGCCGTCGACGTGGCGTCGGGCGGGAGCACGGTGGAGGACGCCGCCGTCATTCTCGAAGCGCTTGGCTCGGACGGAGTGCGCTGTCTGGAGCGTGACACGCCGACCGACGAACTGATCTCGGGCGACCGTCAGCGGGAGCTGTTGCGCGTGGTGGCACTGCCGTTCTTCGACGCGTACCTGAAGCACGACGCGGCGTCGATGCGGTTCCTGGAGGAGACGCTGCCGGTGGCGGAGGGGATCCGGTTCGAGAACGCTGCCGCCGACTAGGCGCTCCCGAGGGGATTCACGATGGAGACAGCTTCCGCGGCGCGGTCGCATGTCCTTACATCGTCCCTCAAGTACCTGGACCCCCGCCGCAGCTTCTCACTTCCATCGCCAGAGGTTTCGCACTTTCCACCTCTTACGTCTCACCTCATACTCAGCGCATGAACGTCCGCGACGCCGTCGTGATCGTGACGGGGGCTTCCGCCGGGATCGGCCGGGAGACGGCGCTGGCGTTCGCGCGGGAAGGTGCGCACGTCGTACTGGCGGCACGGCGCGAGGAGCGGCTGCGCGAGCTGGCGGCGCAGTGCGAGGCGCTGGGCGTGCGAGCACTGGCGGTGCGCACGGACGTTGCGCGCACTGAGGACGTGGAGGCGCTGGTGCGGGCGGCGCTGGACGCGTTCGGGCGGGTGGACGTGCTGGTGAACAACGCGGGATTCGGCTTCAGCGGGACGATCGAGGAGACGACCGAAGCCGACATGCGCGAGCTGATGGACGTGAACTACTTCGGGGCGTTCAATGCGATCCGCGCGGTGCTGCCGCACATGCGGGGGCGGCGGCGCGGGCACATCGTGAACGTGTCGTCGGTGGTGGGGAAGCTGGCGTTCCCGTACCACGGCGCGTACTCGGCGACGAAGTTCGCGCTGGTGGCGTTGACGGAGTCGCTGCGCGGCGAGCTGACGGGCTCGGGGATCACGGCGACGGTGGTGCTGCCGGGGTCGACGCGGACAGAGTTCTTCGAGGCACAGCGCACGAACGACGGGCACGTCTCCGCGCCGACGGGGCCGCAGCAGGACGCGGACGTGGTCGCGCGGGCGATCGTGCGGTCGGTGCGGAGGCCGACGCCCGAGGTGAACATGGTGCGGATGTTCCGGGTGGCGTACGGGCTGAACGGGTTCTTTCCGTACCTGCGGGACCTTGCGGGGCGGGTGTTCTACCGGCGAACGAAGGGGAAGCCGCGGCGGAAGTAGTGGGGCCTGGGTCTCCAGGCGCTTATTCGAGATTCTCGCAGGCGCACCTGACGACCTTGCGTTGCCGTGCATCAAGCAGCGGCCGGCATTCCGTCGCGGCGAGGGAGTAGAGCTGAAGCGCGGCGCGGCATACGACATCGTGGGACTCGCGGTGTTCGCTGAGCGCGGCCGATTGGGTGGACGACCAGGGCTCGCCCATGTCACTGGCAACGAGGTCCCAGAGGACGTTTTCGCTGCCGTAGAGGATGCGGTGGTGGACGGCCATGATGGGCGCGAGGCGCAAGGCGAGGACGGAGCGCCAGACCGCGGCCGCGCGCAACTGCCCGCCTTCGAGCGCGGCGACGAGCTTGTGGACCTCCTCGGCGTAGCCGGTGATCTGCTCCGCGACCCAGCGGTCACAGGCTTCGTTGATGGCGTCCCAGGTGAAGGCGTGCGCGCGGCGCTGGATCGCGGCAGCAACGCCGCGCGGATCCTCGATGATGACGGCCTGCCGCCAGCCGGGGACGGCGGCGCAGACCGTGGCGGGAGCGCGAAGCGATGCTCGGCACGCGGCTGCCGTGCGCCACTCGGTCGACAGGAGGTAGCGGCCGCGGCGCGAGAGCGCGTACCCGGGGCCCTTGCCAATCGCGAGCAGGTCGATATCAGAGAGCGGGTTCGCGTCGCCGGTCGCGTGGCTGCCGGTGAGGATGACGGCGTGGGCGCCGGCGGCGAGGGCGTCGCGGGCGAAGGAGCGCGCGATGCGGAGTACCGCGGGGTCAGGGCCGGATCTACTCATGATCGACGCGAAGTATGACAGAGGGAGCACGCAGCGGGGCTCCTCGGGACCACGGAGCTTAGGGCGACACAGCGGACGCCAAACAGCGAACGGCGAAGGACCAACGGCGACGAGCAAGGCGAGTTGGCCGAGGTACGCGCCGCACAACCGATGTGGGTCAAACGGCATTCGCCGGCGGGGGCGGCGTGGAGAACGCGTGACAGAGCGCGGGATCATGCGCGAGAAGCATTGACGTGCGGCGAACATGATCGAGTACCATCGCCGCTACCGGCTCACTCGTGACGTGATGGGGTAGCGTTTCCGCGGGTCCGTCGCCGGTCGTCCGCAAGGGGGAGCTGGTGAGGAGCGACAGCCCAAATGCGCACGCGTCAAGTCCGACTCTGGTTTGTCTTCGCCGTCATCGCATCGTTCGCAATCACGCTGGTCCATACCGGCTCGCCGGCCGCGGACGCCCAATACAGCCCGGGGTCAAGTCCATCGGCGCGATACATCGTCACGTTTGACGACGCGGGCGGCGCGAACGCCTACGCGTACGTGCTGAGCCGCGCGTCCGACGTGAGGATCGACCAACAATACTCGAGCGCACTACACGGCTTCGCCGGCAAGATGCCATCCCGAATCGCGGCGGCGCTGGCAGCGGACCCGGCGGTGCGGTCCGTGGAGCCCGACGTCGCGGTGAGGACGAACGTCGAGGACCTGCCGACGGGCATCGACCGGATCGAGGCGGAGCCGCCGGGCGACATCAACGCGACAGGGCCGGACACGGACGTCGATATCGCCATCATCGACACGGGGATCGACCTGGACCACGCCGACCTGCGCGTCGCGGGCGGGTTCGCGTCGTACGGGGTGGCCGAGGTCCTGCTGCTGCGGCTGTGCGGGCTGACCGACACCTTCGACGACGGCAACGGGCACGGCACGCATGTCTCCGGCACGGCGGCGGCGCGCGACAACAGCATCGGCGTCGTTGGCGTGGCGCCGGGCGCGCGGCTGTGGGCGATCCGGGTGCTGGGGCCGGCAGGCACGGGCTGCCTGTCCGACGTGATCGCCGGTGTCGACTGGGTGACGGACAACGCCGCGACGATCGAGGTGGCGAACATGAGCCTCGGCTCCTCGTCGTCGAGCCCGGCGTTGTGTTCGGCCATCGCGAACTCGGTGGCGGCCGGCGTGACATACGCCGTCGCGGCCGGCAACGACGGCGCCAACGCGTCGGGCACGTCGCCGGCGAACTGCGCCGACGTCATCGCAACGTCGGCGATCGCGGACTACGACGGCGCGGCGGGGGGCGGCGCGGAGTCGACATGCACGGATGCCGGCGCCGACGACTCATTCGCCACCTTTAGCAACTTCGGGGCCGTCGTGGACGTCGCGGCACCGGGCGTGTGCATCTACTCGACCTACATGGGTGGCGGATACGACACGCTGAGCGGCACGAGCATGGCCTCGCCGCACACGGCGGGCGCGGTGGCGCGGTTCATCGCACAGACCGGGTATGGCGGGCAGGCGGGCCCGGGGGCGGTGCTGGCCGCGCTGAACGCGGCGGGCTGGCTGGAATCGCAGACCGGCGCGTGCGGATTCACGGGCGACCCCGACGCCACGCACGAGCCACTGATCCACCCGGGCGCGGCCTGCAATCAGTAACCATCACCGCCACCAGACACGGAGGGCCGGGCGCGCACCCGGCTCTCCTGCTGTCTGTGAGTGCGCCTCAGTGCGTCAGTCTCTCAGTCCCTCAGCGCGTCAAGCCCCGGACCTGCCCGGTTGACCGGCGCTCGTGGATCTTCGATCTTGGATCGCCTGTGACGGACCGTCGCCATCGTGCGCGACGTCGTTGATCGAGGGGAGATGCTGTGAAGTACGGCGTGCTGATGTTCCCGGCGGACTACGCCATCCCGGTGACGGAGCTGGGGCGGGCGGCGGAGGACCTGGGGTTCGAGTCGCTGCTCTTTCCCGAGCACACGCACATCCCGGCGAGCCGCAGGACGCCGTGGCCTGGGGGGGCGGAGCTGCCGAAAGAGTATTCGCACACGCTGGACCCGTTCGTGGCGATGGCCGCGGTGGCGGCGGTGACGAAGACGCTGAAGGTGGGGACGGGGATCTGCCTCGTGGTCGAGCGCGACCCCATCACACTTGCGAAAGAGGTGGCGAGCGTCGACCACCTGTCGGGTGGGCGGGTGCTGTTCGGCGTGGGCGGCGGGTGGAACTACGAGGAGATGGAGAACCACGGCACGAAGCCGTCGCTGCGCTGGAAGATCATGCGTGAGCGCATCCTGGCGATGAAGCGCATCTGGGCCGACGAGGCTGGGCTGGATTCGGCCGCCGAGTACCACGGCCAGTATGTCGACTTCGACCCCATCTGGTCGTGGCCGAAGCCGGTGCAGAAGCCGCACCCCCCGATCCTGGTGGGCGGCGACGGGCCGCGCACGCTGGAGCGCGTGGTGGAGTACGGCGACGAGTGGATGCCGATCCCGGGGCGGGGCGGCGACCTGGCGACGCGCATCGCCGAGCTGCAGTCGCTGGCGAAAGCGGCGGGGCGCGGGCCGATGCCGGTGTCTCTGTTCGGTGTGCCGCCTTCGGCGGAGATCGTCGAACGGCTGGCGGCATTGGAGGGCGTGCACCGGCTCCTGTTCATGTTGCCGGCGGCGCCGGCGGAGCAGGTGCTGCCGGTGCTGCGAGAGGCGGCGCGGGTGGCGGGGTTGTAGGGCGTCAGTGCGTCAGTGCGTCAGTGCGTCAGTGCGTCAGTGCGTCAGTGCGTCAG
>CAYJMG010000041.1:14388-22123 GCA_964371355.1 uncultured Dehalococcoidia bacterium | reverse complement strand
AAGCGCTGAAGGCATCTAAGTGCGAAGCCCACCTCAAGATGAGATCTCCCACTGGGTTAACCAGGTAAGACCACGGGCAGATTACCCGTTTGATAGGCGGCAGGTGTACACACAGCAATGTGCTTAGCTAAGCCGTACTAATGGTCGAGGGCTTGACCTATATTACATTCTGGACGCGATGCGTCCCGAGATATCGTACTCGTGCAACCCGTTTCCCTATTCGTCGTAACGTGGCCTCGTGGGTGCGGGGCTGGACGCCTGCCGGCGGACGCTCGATGACTCGAGTATGTCCGGTGACCAGCCTCCAGCCTCCAGCCTCCGGGGACAACGCCGCGGGGTGGAGCAGTGGCAGCTCGTCGGGCTCATAACCCGAAGGTCGGAGGTTCGAATCCTTCCCCCGCTACCAAGCGATCGTCGTTAGGCGTTGGGCGTTAGGCGTCGGGGTCACTTTAGACCCCACACGACTAACCCCCAACGACTAACCCCTAACAATCGAATATTCCTGGTGCTTAGAGCGAGGTGGCCCCACCCGTTCCCATCCCGAACACGGCAGTGAAACGCCTCAGCGCCGACGATACTGGGGGAGCAATCCTCTGTGGAAAATAGGCCAGTGCCAGGGTATATGAGAGCCCCGACGGAAACGTCCGGGGCTCTCGCCTTCTCCTGCCAGGCTGGTCGTTCGTGCGGACGCAGGCCGGCCGCGCCAGCAGATGGAGTCGCACCTCTTTGGCCGAACGAGGCGCACCCGCTTCGTTGGGTGTGCGATAATAGCCCCCTCATCAGTGCGTCGGGCGCGCCCGGACTGCCGGTCACCGCTCCCACGTCTCTCGCCAGGAAGGAGCCGGTTATGAACCTCGGCGGCTACGCGGACAGAATCGCACGTATCGATCTCGGCACGGGCGCCGTCGCCTACGACAACATCGACGAGGCCGACGCCCGCAAGTATGTCGGCGCGCGCGGCCTGGGCGTGAAGTACTGCTTCGATAACGGCCCGCTTGTCGACCCGCTCGGCCCCGACAACCTCCTCTGCTTTATGAACGGTCCCCTCACCGGCACCGAGGTCACGATGAGCGGCCGCATGGCTATCGTCACCAAGTCTCCCCTCACCGGCACCATCACCGACTCCCACCACGGAGGCTGGTCGGCTGCCCGTCTGCGCTGGGCGGGGTTCGACGGCCTGCTGTTCAAGGGGCGCTCGGCGAAGCCGGTGTACGCGTTCGTCGAGGGCGGCAAGGTCGAGCTGCGCGACGCGTCGGACCTGTGGGGCAAGGGCGTACACGAGACCGTAAAGACCCTGCTGGCGCGCCACGGCGGCGACGACGTCAGCGTCATCGCGATCGGCCCCGCGGGCGAGAACCTCGTGCGCTACGCCTCCTTCATCAACGAGAACGACCGCGCGTCGGGACGCGGCGGCACCGGGGCGGTGGCCGGCAGCAAGAACCTGAAGGCCGTCGTCATCAGGGCGAAGAAAGACCTCCCGAAGCCGCGCGACAAGGACGCCTTCAAGGCCGCTCACCAGCGCGCACTGGCCGTGCTCATGGACGAAGCGACCGTAACCTCGCCTCGAAAGGGCGGCCTCTCCGTGTACGGCACCAACGTCCTCATGAACGTCACCAACACCATCGGCGGCCTCGGCGCCAAGAACTCCCAGCACACCAGCTTCGCCACCGCCGAGGAGATCTCCGGCGAAAAGATCAAGGAGACCATCCTCGTCCACGATCCCACCTGCCACGCCTGCCCCGTCGCCTGCAAGAAAGAGGTCGAGACCCACGGCGAGTTCGCGGTGCGGATGGAGAGCTTCGAGTACGAGCCTGCGTGGTCGTTGGGCGCCAACTGCAACAACGACAACCGCGAGTCCATCGCCTACCTCATCGACCTCTGCAACGACTACGGCATGGACGCCATCGAGCTGGGCCAGGCGCTCGCCATGGCCATGGAGGCCAGCGAGAAGGAGCTGATCAAGGAGCGCATCGAGTGGGGCGACACCGCCCGCATGGTCGAGATCACCCACATGATCGGCAAGCGCGAGGGCCTCGGCCATACGCTCGGCGAGGGCACGGCGAAGGCGGCCGAGGCGTTCGGCGACGCGGGCATCGCGATGGCGGTGAAAGGCCAGTCGACGCCGGCGTACGACCCGCGCGGCCTGAAGGGCATGGGGATCGCGTACGCCACGAGCAACCGCGGTGCGTGCCACCTGCGCGCGTACACGCCGGCGGCCGAGCTGCTGGGCGTGCCCGAGAAGATGGACCCGCTGGCCTGGGAGGGCAAGGGCAAGCTCACCAAGCTGCTGCAGGACCTGCACGCCGTATCCGACTCGTTCGACATGTGCAAGTTCTCCGCCTTCGCCGAGGGGCCGGAGGAGTACGCCGCCCAGTACTCGGCCGTGACCGGCATCCCGGCGACGGCCGCCGATCTGCTGACGATAGGCGAGCGCATCTACAACCTCGAGCGCCATTTCAACAACATCGCGGGGTTCCGCGAGGGCTCCGACTACCTGCCGAAGCGCTTCCTCGAGGAGCCGTCGGACGCGCCGGGCTCGAGGGGGCACGTGTGCGAGCTGGAGCCGATGCTGGCGGAGTACTACGAGGCGCGCGGCTGGGAGGACGGCGTCGTGCCCGAGAAGAAGCTGAGGGAGCTGGCGATCGTCTAACGCGGGCACCGTCATTCCGGGCGCTGCGAGGAATCTTGTAGTGACAGGGCGTGCCGTCAATCGCACCGCAGTCCTCCTCCCGAGGGTTGAGGAGAAGCGCGAAAGGGCGGCGATCGCGTGATACGAACCTCCCCCTCTCCCCCCGTGGGAGAGGGGCAGGGGGTGAGGGCCCATGGGACAGGTACAGCTCTACGCCACCCTCCGTCCTCGCGCCGATGGTGAGCGCCGCATCGATATCGCGTGGGGCCCGCACTCGCGCGTCGCCGACGTGATCGCCGAGCTCATCGCCCGCAAGCCCGGCCTGCACGGCTACATCCTCGATGACCGCGGCGCCGTCGTACCATACGTGTCCGTATTCCTCGACGGCCGCGACATCCGCTACCTCGACGGCCTCGAGACCATCCTCGACGGCCACACCGAGCTGGCGATCTTCCCGCCGGTAGCGGGCGGCTGCGCGGGCGGCTGACGATGGCCGACGCCGTCTTCGGCGGCATGCCGCAGTGGCTTCTCGAGGAGTACCTGCTCGAACTCGGTGGCACGCGCGAGGCTGCCGGCGCGATCGCTGGCGACGGCTGGCACGCAGCCCTCACCTCGCGCCGCGACGGCCAAGGCGGCGTCGGCATCGCTCGCGTGGAGGTGCGCATCGAAGGCGCCCGCGCCGACGATGCACTGGCAGCCCTCCGCACCAAGGCCCAGCGCGGCGGCGGTTAGGCGACCGTTGGCGCAAGCCTTGAGCTGGGCGAGGGAGGACCGCCGTGCCTATAATGCGGCGGTGACACAATCAAGAGCACCGAACAACCGGACGATGGTTCTTTCGGCTGAGGAACAAGCGCGGTACAGCGAGGCGTCCCTGCGGCTCACAGGACCAGCTTCCCTCGAGCTAATCGCGAATCGCACCATCAACCAGGACATCTTCTCCATCCTCGGCTTGTTGCCACGAGAGTGCGTCGATCTCCTCATTCTGGATCCTCCATACAATCTGACTAAGCGATTCGGGATCAACATGTTCTCGCGCCGATCTACATCTTCGTATGCGGATTGGTTGGAGTCCTGGCTGGAGGGCGTGCTGCGTACGCTGAAGCCGACTGGCTCCGTCTACATATGCGGCGACTGGCGCTCCTCGTCCGCGATCCACCTTGTGGCGGAGAAGTACCTGCATGTCCGCAACAGGATCACATGGGAGCGCGACAAGGGACGCGGAGCGACAGCGAACTGGAAGAACTGCGCCGAGGACATCTGGTTCTGCACCATGTCGGACATCTACTACTTCGACGTGGAGGCCGTGAAGCTGCGCCGGCGCGTCCTCGCGCCCTACAGGGATCCGTCCGGTGGGGCTAAGGACTGGGAATCGTCAGAGGCCGGTAGGTTCCGCATGACTTCGCCTTCGAACCTCTGGACCGATCTGACGGTCCCGTTCTGGTCGATGCCCGAGAACACCGATCACCCCGCACAGAAGCCAGAGAAGCTCATGGCTAAGTTGATACTAGCAAGCTCGCGTCCCTCCGACGTGATCTTCGATCCGTTTCTGGGTTCCGGAACGACATCGGTAGTCGCTGCCAAACTGGGCCGCACGTATGTTGGTGTTGAGGTCGATCCCTTCTATTGCGCCGTTACGGAAAAGCGTCTTGCCAACGCACGACAGAATCGGGCAATCCAAGGCTACGCCGACGGCATATTCTGGGATCGCAACTCGTTGCCGTCGTCCCGAACGACCGGGACCGCGCGGAACACCGATTCGCCCGCTCCCTTCTCTAGGATCGTCGGATGACGGGTCCTACGCTGGTCGGAGAAGACAGCTCCCAGCGGATCGAACGCGCAATCCTCGATATGATCGACGGCCAGCCGGACTTCTTGTCCCCGCGCGCGGCCCGCAGCACGCGCGGCGTGGGCGACGAGATCCAGCAGATCATCTCGGAGAATCTGGAGGGCATCCTTGCCGACCGGATAGGAGCCTATGTCGGAGAATTTGAGCGACGATCGATGGCGGACGTCGCCTTCCATGATCGCGATGGTTTCTACTATGCCGTAGATGTCAAGACGCATCGGCTTGATACGCGTTTCAACATGCCAAACCTGACATCAGTCAGGCGGCTCGCCGAGTTCTATGAGGACGATCGAAACGTCTTCATAACGCTCATCGTCCAGTATCGGCTTGAGGGCACCAGGGTACGAGTGACCGGCGTTCATTTCGTCCCCATCGAATTCATCGCCTGGGAATGCCTTCGGATTGGTGCTCTGGGCCTGGGCCAGATCCAGATTCGTAATGCGAACCGCGTCCAAGTCGAGCGAGAATCATCGCGTGGTGACTGGATGCTCCAACTCTGCGATCGGGTGGCCGACTACCACCGATCCGAATCCGCCAAGATCGAACAGCAGAGGCAGTTCTTCGAACGACTCCGCACGTCATGGCTTGCCAGGGCATAACCCTCTGTCACTACCCCAGCGCGGGTTCGACGAGGATCTTGGCGTGCGCCTCCGGGTTCGCCAGATCCTTGAACGCCTGCGGCACCCCCGAGATCCCCACCTCGCCCGTGATCAGCGGCGCCACGTCGATCCGACCATCGGCGATCGATGCCAGCGTGCGGCTGAACTCTTCGGGCGTGTAGCCCAGCGCGAACTGCACCGTCAGCTCCTTGTTGATGCCCACCGCGGGCTGGATCGCGTCCGCCTCCATGCACACGCCGACGACGAGGATGCGGCCGTTGCGCGGCGCGTCCTTCATCGCCTGGTCCAGCATGCCGGGCACGCCGACCGCTTCGTAGATCACCAGCGGCTTCATCCCGCCCGCCTTCTGGGATGCCTCGATCGCCGGCTGCTCGCGCGGGTCGACGGTGACGTGCGCGCCCATGTGCTCCGCCAGCTTCCGGCGCGCGGGCGAAAAGTCGGCCGCGACGATCGGTTCGATGCCCTCCAGCCGCAGCGCCGCGATCGTCGCCAGCCCCACGGGCCCGCACCCCATCACCAGTGCGGTCTCGCCGGCCTTGATGCCGGACTTGACGACGGCGTGCAGTCCTACGGCCATGGGCTCGGTCAGCGCCGCGTGACGAGGGTCGAGGCCGTGGGGCACCTTCAGGCATAGCGGCGCGGTCAGAAGGATCTGCTCGGCGTAGGCGCCGGGGTAGTCGTTGCTGTAGCCGATCGCGACGAACCCACCTTGCGCGGTCACCAGCACGGGCATGGAGACGACGAGGTCGCCGGGCGCGACGTTGGTGACGCCGGGGCCGGCTTCGGTGACGCGCGCCGTGAACTCGTGGCCCATCACGATGTCGCGTTTCAGGTCCATGATGAACGGCGCGCCGGAGGCCTCGGCGGCGGCGATGAGCTTGTCGGCGTGCTGCAGCGCGTGCAGGTCGCTGCCGCAAACGCCGCACGCGATGACGTCGACCAGCACCTGTCCCGGGCCCGGCGACGGCGCCGGCACGTCGGCGATCACCAGCTCTTTGTTCCGCATGACGGCTGCGCGCATAGTGGGTCCGCTCCTTGACGATGGCAGCCCGGCGGATCCGGCCCGGATTACGTATTTCGTAGCCGGACGGCCGCTGCTTGCGTTTCTGACGCGTCCAGCATGATGGGAGCGCCGCTACGCGCAAGATTTAGCCTTGGGTAATACGCCACCGTATGTCACTGTATATGGGCCCACGGCCGGACGGGCGCGTCCGCCGGCGAAGGCTGCGGAAGGAGCGGACCCCATCATGGCACGCCTGCGATTCGGCGCATTCCTCGCCCCCCACCACCCGGTCGGCGAGCATCCCACGTTGCAGATCCGGCGCGACCTCGACTTCGTCGCCCACCTCGACCGGCTCGGCTATGACGAGCTCTGGTGCGGCGAGCACCACAGCGGCGGCTGGGAGACGATCGCCTCGCCCGAGATGTTCCTCGCGGCGGCGGGACAGATCACCGAGCGCATCCGCCTGGGCACGGGCGTCGTCTCGCTGCCTTATCACCACCCGTTCAACGTCGCCCAGCGCATCGTCCAGCTCGACCACATGACACGCGGCCGCGCGATCTTCGGCACGGGCCCCGGCGCGCTGCCGTCCGACGCGCACACGCTCGGCATCGAGCCCATCGTCCAGCGCGACCGCCAGGACGAGGCGCTCGGCGTGATCATGCGGCTGCTGCGCGGCGAGCCTCGCTTCAGCTACGAGTGCGAGTGGTTCACGCTGCGGGACGCCCAACTGCAGATCCTCCCGGTGCAGGAGAACATCGAGATGGCGTGCGCGTCGTCGCTGAGCCCGTCGGGCATGCAGCTCGCTGGCAAGTACGGCATCGGCGCCCTCTCGATCGCATCCACGTCGTCGCAGGGACTGCAGGCGCTGCCGACGCAGTGGTCGTTCGCCGAGGAGTCAGCGGCGAAGCACGGCCAGACGGTCGACCGCAAGGACTGGCGCGTGCTCATGAGCTGGCACCTGGCCGAGACGAAGAAGCAGGCACAGGAAGAGGCCCTGATCGGCCTGCACAAGTGGCACAACGACTACAACGTCCACGTCCTGGGCCGTCCCGGGGCGACGCGCGTCGAGGATCCGTGGCAGCTCATGGAGCAGACCGCCGGCGGCGGGGCGGAAGGTGCGGGCACCGCCGTCATCGGCACGCCGGACGAACTCATCGCCGCGATCCGCAACCTGCTGGAGGTGACGGGCGGGTTCGGCACCGTGCTCGGCTTCGCGCACGACTGGGCGAACCCGGAGGCGACGGCGCGCTCGTGGGATCTCGTCGCCCGCTACGTCATCCCCGCCGTCAACGGCATGACGGTGACGGTCGCGGACTCGGCGGAGTTCCTGCACAACCACCAGAAGGAGCTGATGGCCAAGGCCGGCGCCGCCGTGATGGCGAAGATCCAGGGGAACGAAAAGGCCGCCGAGGCAATGAAGATCACGATGCAGCAGGCCGCCCAGCGCGTGCAGGGCGGCGAGTGGCGCCCCAGCGCTCCGCAAGAGATGGCCGGCGAGCCCGAAAAGAAGGCCTAGGCTACCGCTTCGCCATCTCGTTCAGCCACGCGGTGTGTTTTCCCGGGGTTTTCCTCGGGCTTAGCGACCATCGTCAGGCCTCTGGCCAGCTTGATATCAAAGCCCGCAACGCACATTTTCA
>CAYJMG010000041.1:0-14288 GCA_964371355.1 uncultured Dehalococcoidia bacterium | reverse complement strand
CCCGCTGACCCGCTGACCCGCTGACCCGCTGACCCGCTGACCCGCTGACCCGCTGACCCGCTGCCTCAGCCCCTGCGCCCCAACGCCCCCCGGATCTGGTCCAGCATCCCCGACGACGCCGCCTCTTTCGTGCGGGCAATGCAGTTCTTGACCGCGCGCGCGTCGCTGTTGCCGTGCGCGATGAACACGATCCCGTTCACGCCCAGCAGCGGCACGCCGCCGTATGTCCCCGGATCCATGCGGTCACGCATCGGCCGCAGGCCCTGTCGCAGGACGAGCGCCGCCAGCTTGTACTGCAGCTTCGAGGTCAAGGCCGTCCGCAGCTCGCGGAAAATGAAGTCGGCGACGCCCTCCGTCACCTTCACCGCCACGTTGCCGGTGAAGCCATCGGTCACGATCACGTCCGCGCGGTCCAGGTGCACCTCGCCGCCCTCGATGTTGCCGACGAAGTTGATCTCGGCGTGCGCACGCAGGCGTGTGTGCACCTCCTGCGCCATCTCGCTGCCCTTCGTGTCCTCGCTGCCGATGTTCAGCAGCGCGACGCGCGGGCGCTGGACGCCCATCACGCGCTCGGCGTAGATCGCGCCCATCTGCGCGAACTGCACCAGGTAGCTCGGCTTCACGTCCGCGTTGGCGCCCACGTCCAGCACGAACACGCCGCGCTCGCTGAACGGCGCGACCGTCCCCAGCGCCGGCCGCTCGATGCCGTGGATCCGCTGCAGCGTCATCAGCGCCGACGCCATCACCGCGCCGGTGTTACCGGCGGAGACGAAACCGGCCGCGACGCCGCGCTTTACCAGCTCCATCGCCACGTTGATCGAGGCGTCTTTCTTCGTGCGGACGGCCTGTGCCGGGTGCTCGTCCATCGCGATCGCCTGGCTGGCGTGCACGACCTGGAACTTCGCTGGGTCCTCGCCCAGCTTCTTCAGCTCAGCCTCGATGATGTCCCTGTCGCCGACGAGGGCGACCTCGATCGCCAGTTCCCGCTGTGCAAGCAACGCACCGGCCACGATCTCGGCCGGTGCGTAGTCGCCGCCCATGGCGTCCAATGCGATTAGCAAGCGCCCGGTTCCCTCCGCCTCTCTCAGGACAACCTTAGCGCGGGCCTTTAGCCCGCGCGGACTCGTGGCCACCGTAGCGCGTGTATTCCCGTCCGCGCGGACGTTGTCCCGACCAGGCCGCCTACGACTTACCGCGCGCCGTCCGCATTAGCCCCGGTCCAGCTCGGCCACGACGATCATGCTATCGCTCTCGTCGGTGTAGGGCGAGAGCGAGCAATCGCCATAGAGCGCCGCAAGCCGCAGCCCCGCGCGCTTCAGGAGATGCTCGATCTCGTAACGTCCGATCGCCCGCATCGCCACCTCGATGTGCCGCCGCCGCACCGCGCCGTCGGCTGCTGTGTAGTCGAAGATGACGGTGTCCACCGTCACTTGTCGCGAGCGCGAAGCGCTTACCGACCGCAGTTTCGTAATGGTGCCGCCCCCGTCCGGATCAGGCCGCGTCCAGTCGTGCAGCAGTCGCGGCTCCGCGTCCCAGTCGATCGCCGTCAGCGAACGCAGCTCGGCGACGAAGATGCCGCCCTTCGCGATGTGCTTCGCGGCCGCGCGCAGGCAGGCGAGCTGGTCCTCGGCCGTCAGGAGCTGCTCGAAGCTGCCGAATGCGCAGAACACCAGGTCGAACTTCTCCGGCGAGAGGTCGAACGACCGCATGTCGCCCTCGACCAGCCGCACGCGCTGCGCCAGCTCGCGGTCCAGCCGCGCCTCGAGCCGCGCCAGCATCGGCAGCGAGGCGTCGAGTCCGACGACGCGCAGCTCCTGCCGGGCCAGGTGCAGCGCGACCCGCCCGGACCCGACGCAGAGTTCCAGCGATGGCAGCTCGCCGCGCCGGGCGAACTGCTCGTACATCGCGAGGTCGTCGTCGTAGCCGTCGTAGACCAGGTCGTACAGCGCGGCCAGCTCGTCATCGCCGTATACGTCGACTGCCGTCATCGCCTGCGCACCTTGTCCCCCGCCGATCCTCGAGCCCGATTTGGCTTTACAACGTACGCCTGGTTACGTCTGGACGCTTGCTCGTTCGCGGTGTAGTATCGCCGCGGAGCAGGAACCAGGTTGGCGGCTGTGGACACCACCATAGCCTAGCAGGGGGCACGATGCTGCGAAGACTCTTGACACTGGGTATTGCGGGCGTCGTCACGCTGCTCACGACGGGCTGCTTCTTGAACGTAAGCTCATACACCGACGACGACGGCTCGATCGTCTACGTCGGTGAGGTCACCAACGACGGCGCGCCCCTGTCATTCGCGCTCGTCGAGGGCACGTTCTACGACGCAAACGGCGCGGTCATAACCACCGCGACCGGACCGGTCTGCCGCGTCATGCCTGCGAAGAGCATCGCCGCGTTCAAGGTCGTGCTGCCTCCCGGCACCGCGCAGCCCGCTCGCGCCGAGTGGAAGCTCACGGGAGACAGAATCGAAGACGCGGGGCTCGCGGACGGACTCAGCGGCCAGTTGCTTGGCTCGAGCCCCACGTCCGCCGGCCAAACGAAGCCCGCCGTCTACGGCGAGATGCGCAACAACAGCAACCGCGAGTACCGGCGCGGGTATGTGTGCGTCGCCTGGAAGAACGTGAAGGGCGACGTGATCCGCGTGGCAACCGGCACTGCGGCCGGCGTACGCTTCAGCCCGGGCGACGTCCTTCCCTTCGTCGTGTATGAGGATGTGCCAGCCGATGCCGTCGGTGTCGAGTTCTATCTCGATGCCGGCGTCTTCCCCCCGCCCATGACGCCGCCGGACGTGGTGGATCTGCCTGAAGGGGCGTTCCAGCATGCGCTCAGGCGCAGCGGGCCACCGATCGGCGGCGGCCCGGGTACGCTCTTCCTCGGCCTGGGCGAGGTCCACAACGATGGCGACTCGATGCTGGTCATCGACATGTCCGCGACCACCCGCGACGCGTCCGGCGATGTGAACGGCGTCAGCGGCGGGTCCGGATTCTGCCGCGTACCGGCTGCCCCGGGTGGCTTCACCTACGGAAGCTATGTCCTCACGTCCGCATCCGGCCCCACTCCCCCGCTCGATCTGAAGATCGAAGGCGAGGTGGTTGACCCGGGCGACATGGAGATCCTGGACGCGAATAACGTGACGGACTCCGGCTCGGGCGCGGGCGTTACGGTGAAGGGCACTGTCCGCAACACGTCGGGCAAGACGCTTCAGAGTGTGTTCGTGTGCGCAGGCGTCTACGATTCGTCCGGCACGGTCATCGGCGCCTTCCCCGGTGAGGCGGACCTGCCTGCGGGCGGCCTCGCGCCAAACGCAACCGTGCAGGTCCCGGCGTTCGGCGATGGCGCCTCGGCAAAGATGATCGCGGCTGGACGCGAGTAGCCCTGGAATAAGGGCGTCTGAGGCGGAAAGAAGTGGTCGGGGTGGGCAGATTTGAACTGCCGACCTCACGGTCCCGAACCGTGCACTCTAGCCTGGCTGAGCTACACCCCGACGGCTCCCGATCGTACCAGATGCGTCGAAGCGCGGCCAAACGCATCGCCTCTGCGTCAATGTGTGGGACACCGCCTCATCTCGCCGCCGCTTGCTGCCGAACGAGGGCCGGTGATACGCTGATCCTGCTTCCCGAGGGAGGGATCGATTATGCCGCTGCTAGCCGGGCTTGGGCCGCTGGGCGTCCCCGAGCTTCTCATCATCGCCTTCATCATCTTGCTCATCTTTGGCGTCGGCCGCCTGCCCGAAGTCGGCGGCGCGCTGGGCAAGGGTATCCGCGAGTTCCGCAAGGCCTCGACCGACGACGACAAGTCCGCCGCCGACGTCTCGTCCGCCTCGCCTGAGGCTTCGGGCGCCGACGTGACCGCCTCCGCGGGCACCAGCGTCGACGCGGGGGTGTTCTGTACCGAGTGCGGCGCGAAGAACGCGGTCTCCGCCAAGTTCTGCGCGACCTGCGGCCACCAGCTTCCCGCCGTCGTGGGGTAGCCGGAAGATCAGCACAGACGAACGAGCCGCCGGCCACCCGCCGGCGGTTTTTCACTTTGGGGGGCATTCGTGATCCGCGCGATCTACTTCGACCTGTGGGGCACCCTCATCTACGACGATCCCGACATCGGCGAACAGCGCCGGCTCCTGCGCGTCGAGAAGGCCCACCAGGCCCTCGCCCGGCTCGACCTTCTCTACGACCGCGCCGACGTCGAGGCGGGCTTCATCGTCGCCGCCATGGAACTGCAGGACATCCACGCTCGCGAGATCGACATCTCCGCGCGCGGGCGCACGGTGCTCTTCCTGCGTCACGTCGACGAAGGGCTGCCCGACCGTCTCGAGGTCGATGGCTGGCGGCTGCTCGATGACGCCATCCTGGCGCCCGCGCTGGAGCACCGCCCCATCATCATGCCCGGCGCTGCCGAGACCCTCGTGGCCATCCACCAGCGCGGCTTGGCGATCGGTCTCATCTCGAACGCCGGCGCCACGCCCGGCTTCGTCCTGCGCGAGATCCTCGCCGGGTTCGGCCTGCTGCGCCACCTCGACGCTACGGTCTTCTCCGACGAGGTCGAGCTGTCCAAGCCGTCCGAGGCGATTTTCGCCGCTGCGCTCGATGAGTTTGGCATCGGCGCGGCGGAGGCGGCCTTCGTCGGCGACGAGCCCGTGCTCGATGTGTTCGGCTCGCGCCGCGCCGGCCTCTGGACGGTGCAAATCGGCGACAAGCCGCTCGACGGCTCCCACCCGCACGCGCGCATCGACGCCCTGGACGAGCTGCCCGGCGCGTTGCGCGGCCTGCGCCTTATCGCCTGAATCCGCCGGCGTCGCGGTCATCCAGGCCCGGCGGCCGGATGTGGTGCTGCTCCCACCGCCCGAACAGCCACAGCCCCACGGCCGTAAGCGAGAGCGGGATGAGCGCCAGCGCCGGGTGCACCGCGAAGAGGTACAGAATTGCCCCCAGGTCGATCATCACCAGCAGCAGGGCCGTCACCGGCCAGAACAGCAGGCCGAACACCACGCGCGTGATGACGATCGCGTCCAGGCACCCCGGCCCCTTGTCCGCGTTCTGCGGCTGCTGGTTGTGGTAGTACCCCATGCCCGCTGATCATACCGGCACATCGCCCGTCATCCCCTTGAAGGTCGTTCGACACCAGTACCTGCGGCGCATCTTGCAGAGTCGCCGCAGGAGACAGACGCGCCCGATACTTGCGGTTGGGCGCGTGGTCTTGGGGGCGAGAGACGGTCACAGATCCGCGAACGCCACACCCTGCATCAACATCACGATGAGCGCCCCGCCCGAAATGAACGGCGCGTACGGGATCGGGTCCCGGCGGTTCCGCACCCGCGTCACCAGCAGCGCCACCGCCGCGATACCGCCGCCGATTGCCATGTAGAGCATCGCCGGCACCACCAGGCCCAGGCCCAACGCGAACCCGACGAAGAACGCCAGCTTCACGTCGCCCATCCCCATCCCCCGCGCTATCAGCGACGGCACCAGCAGCAGGCCCCCGAACAAGAGCCCGCCAAACAGCACGTCCAGTCGCGAGGCGTCCGGCATGGTCATGCCGATCGCCAACGCCGCCAGGATGCCCGGGTACGTGATCACGTTCGGGACGCGGAACGCCAGGATGTCGGTCGATGCGCACACCACCAGCGCCGCCACGTACGCCGCCACGATCGCCAGGCGCAGCCACTCGCCCTCGTACTGTGCCCCTACCAGGGCGAACAAGCCTGCCGTGGCGAGCATCACCGCCGCCGTCCTGTAGAGCGAGCGCCCGTCGAGCAGGCTCGGCAGGTCCAGCGCGCCGTGCTCGCTCGCGAGGTTCAGCGCGCCGGGCCCGCCGTCGGCCTCTGGCTCGGTGGTCTCGGGATGCTCGTACGGTTCGCGGGCGAGCCTGGCGATGATGGCGTCCAGCCCGAACCCCGCGACGAGGCCGGCGAGCGCCATAAGAGCGATGGTCATCGGGACTCCCTTCAGTCCCATGATCGGCGGAATCCCCGTCCCGCGGAATAGGGGAACGAGTAGCCAGCGGGAATCTCCGAGTGTTGCCTGGCGGCGACGATGTTCAGGTTGCCGGGTCGCCGGCCGGCCCGTGTCAGGAGGTCCAGTAGGGTTGCTGCCGTCCGGTGTCAGGAGACTCCATGTCGCTTGACTTAACACCGGCCAGAGGACCGATGGGCGTTGTAAGCTGACTTCGGGTAGTCTCCTCCACCTCGACGGAACCGACTCAACCACGGCACGCCACCACGGAACGACAGGAGGTCACGTGACACTGGCCGCCGCGCTTGCGTTCCATACACCCGATTCGACGGCCCAGGCCGCCACCCTTTTCTGCGCCACAACGGTGACGGTACTCGCCGGCCGCCGCGCCGTCGGCGATGGCTACGGCGTGCTCACGGGCGCCTTCGCGCTCGTTGCCTTCACGATCGTCGGTAACGTGGCCATCCCGATTGCAGGCGCGTCCGTTGCGGTCGCCTTCCTCGCCCGCCAGAGGCTCGCCGGCGCGACCTGCCGCCGGCCCGCCGCGCCGCTCGCGCTCCAGATCGTCCTCGTGCTGGGTGGCCTGGCGCTGTACACGGCCGGGCGCTACGTCGTGGAGTCCGATGCCGCGCCCGCGCTTGCCAACACCCGATGGCTGATCGATGCCGAGCGCGGCCTTGGTCTGTACGTCGAGCCGGATCTCCAGTCCATGGCGATGCGCTCCGAGGCGTTGACACGCATCGCCAACTGGATCTACTCATTCGGATTCCTGGCCATCCTGGCCGCCGCCCTGCTCTGGCTGTGGGTCACCGACGAGCCGAATTACCGGCTGCTGCGCAACAGCCTGGGCATCTCGGCCCTGCTCGCGCTGCCGGCCATCGCGCTGTTCCCCGTGGCTCCTCCTCGCCTGACACCCGACGCAGGCCTCGTCGACACCATCGCCCTCATGGGGCGGGAGCACGCGTTCGCGAACGAATACGCGGCAATACCCAGCCTCCACGTCGGGTGGATGGCGGTGGCCGGCCTCGTGCTGGGGCGCAGCGTCGGCGGCGCGCGCGGCGCGCTGGTCGCCTGCGCGCTCGGGCCGCTGATGCTGCTGACCGTCATCGCGACCGGCAACCACTTCTGGCTCGACGGCGTCGTCGGGGCCGCGTTCACGCTCGGCCCGGCGCTGATGATGAGCAGCCCGCCGGCGTTTCGCCGTCGCGTGGTGCGCTCGGTCGGCGTGGGCGTAGGGGCGACGCGCGCAGTCGGCGCCGCCGCACTCCAGACGTGGGTCACGTTGGGCGAGAACCGCCGGGCGCTGTTCTCGTTCCTTTCGCTCGGGGGTCTACTGGCCTACCTGCTCATCGCCCAGCGGCTGACGCCGGGCTTCACGGACTTCTGGGGCTATCTCACCGGGCAGGTCGCCGTCTTCCTCATGCTGCTCGTCGCCGGTGAGGTTATCTTCGCGCGTCAGGGCGGCCTGTCGCGGTTCACTCACGGCATCGCCGTCTTCTGTGCCTTCGCCGACGTCCTGGGCACCGACGGCAACCTCTACGCCGAGATCGGCTCCTACGACAAGCTCACGCACTTCGCCGGCGTCGCCGCCTTCACGGCCGGGATCTACGACTGCCTGCGTTGTCTGCATCGGCGGGGCGGCCTGGCGTGGCCGGCCATGGATCGCCTCATGTTCTCGGTCGCCGTGGGCGTCGCCATCGGCGTCGGCTGGGAGGTGTACGAGTACATCGGCGACAGAGTCTTCAACTCTACGCGCGTGAACGGCCGCTGGGACACCGCGAACGACATCGTCTCGGATACGCTGGGCGCGTTGTCGGTGGGGCTGCTGCTGTGGTGGACGGAGCTGCATTGGGTGCGCGAGCCGGCGAGCTTCGCGCAGTCCTACGCGACTGACGTCGAGGGCGGCCGGATGCTCGACGGCACCCGTGGGCGAGAGTAGGCTGGTGATGCGGTACCCCTCAGGCATCCGGCACCATCAGGCTTGTGGCGCACTCAGACGCTCGGCGGCCTCAGGCGAGGCCCTGAATATCGTGCTCGATGATGCGGCAAAGGAGGGGCCGCGCGGCGAATCGCACGCTGAGCGTGTAGACGATGCCCTGCGCGTCGGCCCGCCTGTCGAGGATGCGGCCGATGCCCCATTGGGGCCTGCGCCGCGGCGTCCGGGCCCCGGACCAGAACTCAGCGCGGTCGAGGGAGAACACGACCTCCTCGCCCGGCTCGAACCGGGGATGGAGCGCCGGAAACGGCACACTGGTGGACATGCCCTCCATTTGAGGCACATCCTAGGCAGTACGTATTCCTCGGCCATTCCCTCGATCTTCCCTCCGCTATTGACTGACTGGCGGAACTATCGTACAAACGGAGCTTATAGGGGTTCGTACGCGAGTAGCGTCCCCGAGAGAGGGTAGTCACTCCTGGAAAATCGGCAGCTTTAGCACGGCGCTCCCGCCCCGTCCGTGCTCGTGGGGGGAGCGCACGGCCTGAATCTGAAGCCGGAATCGTCCGGCCGAAGACCGGCTCCAGGTACCGTGACCCGCCTTCGAGGCTGAGAGAGGAAGGGAGAACATGGCACCCGAAACAAAGGCGGCCACCGTGGACGCGAAGATCCTCCAGCAGATGAGCCCGTGGGTGCTCGTCACAGAGTTGTACTGGATGTCGTACAAGCTGTTAGAGCGCCGTTTCTATCATCTGGGCATTTCGGCGTCGCAGGCGCGCGTCCTGGGCCTGCTCCACTTCGCCGAAAAGCCCATGCGGCCCAGCCTGCTGGCCACGCTGCTCTTCCAGGAGACCCAGAGCATCACCGGCATCCTGAACCGCATCGAAGCCCACGGCTGGGTCCGGCGCGCGCCCGATCCCGACGACCGCCGCGCCGTCAGTATCGAGCTGACGCCGAAGGGCAAGGAAGTCGCCGCCGAGATCGTCCAGATCTCCGAGCAGCTCTACGAGGATCTCTTCGCGAAGGCGATCACCTCCGCCGAGCGCAAGCAGGTCGACGCGATCCTCAAGAAGATCCGCACCCACGGCTTCCAGCTCTCGGACACGGACTTCAAGCTGCGCCGAGCCCAGCGCTACCCGCTCTGGTCCGTCTAGAGCGCCGGCGCCCCGGCTCGTCACGTCAGTCCACCTCGGGATGCATCCCGCGAGGCCGTCTGACGTCGCCTCGTCCCGCCGCGCGTACTCCGCGTACTCCGCGTACTCCGCGCACACCGCGTTCACGATGAGGCGCGACGGTTGGCGTATCGCGCCTCGCGGGCTACGCTGGCCATTGCCCGGAGGTGCGACCACAATGCGCGACGCCCACGTCCCGGCCGAAGACACGATCTTCGGCTGGCTCAACGAAGTCTTCGGCCACGGCATCCGCCGTCCCGGCTATCCCGCCGACCGCTGGGCCGAGGGCTGGATCCAGCAGAAGTTCCGCGATCTCCACCTCGACAACGTCCGGGCCGAGCCTGTCGAGATGCCGTACTGGGAGCCGCAGCCAGCGTCGCTCGTCGCGACCGCCGCCGATGGCCGGACCCTCGACCTCCCCTGCTTTCCGCTGCCCCTCGCGGCCGACGCGCGGGGCATCGAGTTGGACCTCGTCCCATTCGACGAGACCGAGCCGGGCCACGTCCGCGGCGCCGCATCCCTGTACGACGTCGCGCTCATGCGCGTGCCGCACACGGTCATGGAGAGGGGCTTCTCCACCTGGTCCTACGATCCCGCGGACACCTTCGCGGACGGCAAGCACGTCCAGCCGTTCGGCCGCGAGTTCCAGGCCGTCATGGAGCCCTCCATCGAGGCCGGGGCCGCCGCCTTCATTGGCGTGCTGCGGGGCTATCCCGGCGACTCCTACCAGTACTACGTGCCCTACGACGGCGAGCATCGCGCGATCCCCGGCGTCTGGATCAGCGGCAGCGACGGCGCACGCCTGCGCGAACTGCTCGCTACAGGTCCCGTGAAGGTACACCTGCGCACCAGCGCCACCGGCGGTAACGTCACGGCGTACAACATCGTCGGCGAGCTGCCCGGCGCCGATGATGAGACCGTCATCGTAGGCTCGCACCACGACGCGCCGTGGTCGTCGGCGGTCGAGGATTCGTCGGGCATCTCGCTCGTCCTCGCGCAGGCCGCGTACTGGTCCCGCCTTCCGCAGTCCGAGCGCCCGCACCGCATGGTGTTCCTCGTGAACTCCGGCCACATGGCAGGTGGCGCCGGCCAGCGAACGTTCGTCGAGACGCACCGCGCCGAGCTTGACCGCTGCGTCCTGGAGCTGCACCTGGAGCATGCGGCCAACGAGATCATCGAGCGAGACGGCGCGCTCGTCGCGACGGGCGAGCCCGAGGTGCGGTGGTGGTTCACTTCACGCATCCCGCGCCTGCACGATGCCGTGCGCCTGGCCATCGAGGCCGAAGACCTGCGCCGCTCGCTGATCTTGCCGCCGGACGCCTTCGGCGAGAAGCCGACGACCGACGGTGCGGACTTCCATCTCGCCGGCGTGCCCCTGGTGCACTACCTGGTCGCGCCGTTCTACCTGTTCGACGCAATGGACACGCTCGACAAGATCCACCGGCCCAGCCTGCCCGCCGTCACGCGCGCGGCAATCCGCATCATCGAATCGACCGCCGGCGTCTCGGCTGCGGCGATGCGCGCCGGGCTCCAGCAGGTCGCCGAGCCCGCCTGATCGAGAGGAGCAGCACTGTGCCTGCCTTCCACTCCAACGGCGTCGAGATCAACTACGTCGACGAAGGCGAGGGCCCGCCCGTTGTCCTGGTGCACGGCTTCGCCAGCAGCCTCGACGGCAACTGGCGCGCGCCCGGCGTCATCGATGCGCTGCTCGCCGCCGGCCGCAGGGTGATCGCCCTCGACTGCCGCGGCCACGGGAAGAGCGGCAAGCCGCACGATCCCGCCGCATACGGCGGGACGGCGATGGCGGACGACGTGATCGCGCTCATGGACCACCTCGGCGTGGTGAAGGCGGATCTCGCCGGTTACTCGATGGGTGGCTTCATGTCCGCCACCCTCCTCGTCCGCAACCCCGACCGCTTCCACAGCGTCATCCTCGCCGGCGTCGGCGACGGCCTGCTCGGCGGCTGGAGCGCCGCCCGGGGCGAATCGATCGCCCGCGCCCTCGAGTCCGGAGATCCCGGGGTGACCGTAGATCCGACGGCGCGCGGATTCCGCGCCTTCGCCGAGGCCAGCGGCAACGATCTCGCCGCCCTCGCGGCAGTACAGCGCGCCTTTCGCGGCGACTTCGACCCGGCGAAGCTTGGTGAGGCGACGCTTCCCGTCATGGTGCTGATCGGCGAGGTCGACACGCTCGTAGGCCCGGCCGCGAAGCTCGCGGCGGCCATCCCCGGCGCGAGACACGTCCTGATCCCGGGCGATCACCTCACCGCCGTCGGCCAGCCGCAGTTCCGCCAGGCCATCGTCGACTTCCTCGCCGAACACACGCCCGCCTGAGGCCACCGCCTGACCCCCGCATACAATACCCGCATGGCCATCGCCCCTTCCCCTCCCTCCGCCGACGCCGAAGTCGAGGCGCTGCTCGCCCGCTCGCACGCCCTGGGCGCCGACCCGCGCGTCACGAACTACGCAGGCGGCAACACCTCGGCGAAGCTGCCCGGCGTCGATCCCGCGACCGGCGAGCCGGTCACGCTGCTCTACATCAAGGGCAGCGGTGGCGACCTCGGCACCCTGACGCAGCCCGGCCTCGCCGTACTGAACCTCGACCGCATACTCGCCTCGCGCGGACAGTACCGGGGCGTCGAACACGAGGACGAGATGTTCCCGCTGCTCGAGCACCACTGCTGCTTCGGCCCGCAGACCGCCGCGCCCTCGATCGACACCGCCTCCCACGCCTTCATCCCCGCCCGCCACGTCGACCACGTCCACCCCGATGCCATCATCGCCTTCGCGACGGCCGCCGACGGCGAGCGCCTCACGCGCGAGTGCTTCGGCGACGAGGTCGCGTGGATCCCGTGGCAGCGGCCCGGCTTCCAGCTCGCGATGATGATGGAGGAGGCGTACCGGCCCGGCGTCAGGGGCATGGTGCTCGGCGGCCACGGCCTCTCGTCATGGGGCGACACCTCTGACGGCTGCCAGCGCACGACCCTCGACATCATCGCCCGCGCCGAGCGCTTTATCGCCGAGCGTGGCCGGCCGGAGCCCTTCGGTGCCATGGTCCCCGGCCGCGAGCCGCTGCCGCCGGCCGAGCGCCGCCGCATCGCCGCCGGCCTGGCGCCGCTGGTCCGCGGCCTTTGTTCGACCGACCATCACGTAGTCGGGCACTTCGACGGCTCCGACGCCGTCCTCGACTTCATCGCGCGCGAGAAGGCCCCCGCCCTCTCCCGCAAAGGCACCTCCTGCCCCGACCACTTCCTCCGCACCAAGATCCGCCCCCTCTTCCTCGACATTCCGGCAACGTCGCCCCCGCACGGAGGGGCGCCGCCTGCTGCGCCCTCCCCGGCCACCGCCAGCGCCTCATTCCCTGCGCTCACCGCCCGCCTGCGCGAACTTCACGCCGAATACCGCGCCGAATACGCCGCCTACTACGCCCGTCACGCCACGCCCGACTCCCCGCCGATGCGCGGCGCCGACCCCGCGATCGTGCTCGTCCCCGGCGTCGGCATGTTCTCGTTCGGCGCCGATGCCCAGACTGCCCGCGTGGCGGGCGAGTTCTACGTCAACGCCATCAACGTCATGCGTGGCGCCGAGGCGCTCTCCACCTACGAGCCGATCCCCGAGTCCGAGAAGTTCCGGGTCGAGTACTGGTCGCTCGAGGAGGCGAAGCTGCGACGCCGCCCGCCCGCCAAGCCGCTGACCGCCAAGGTCGCGCTCGTCACCGGCGCCGCCTCCGGCATCGGCAAAGCCATCGCCGAGCGCCTCGCCGCCGAGGGCGCAGCCGTCGTCATCGCAGACATCGCCGGTAACCGCGACGCCGTCGCGGCCGAGATCGGCGGCCCCGACCGCGCCGTCGCCGTCCGCGTCGACGTATCCGACGAGGCGGCGGTCGAGGCGGCGCTGCGCGAGGCGCGTCTGGCCTACGGCGGCGTCGACATCGTCGTGAACAACGCGGGGCTCTCGCAGTCCGCGCCGCTGCTCGAGACCACCGCGGAGTCGTGGGACCTGCAGCACCGCGTGATGGCGCGCGGGTCGTTCCTGGTCAGCCGCGCCGCAGCACGCGTAATGGTCGAGCAGGGGCGTGGCGGCGACATCGTGTACGTCGTCTCGAAGAATGCCGTCTTCGCCGGCCCGAACAACGTCGCGTACGCCGCCGCGAAGGCCGACCAGGCCCACCAGGTCCGCCTCCTCGCCGCCGAGCTGGCCGAGCACCGGATACGCGTGAACGGCGTGAACCCCGACGCCGTCGTCCGCGGCTCCGGCATCTTCGCTGGCGACTGGGGCGACCAGCGCGCCGCCGTCTACGGCGTCCCCCGCGAGGATCTCGGCCGCTTCTACGCCGAGCGCACCCTCCTGAAGCAGGAGGTCACGCCCGAGCACGTCGCCTCGGCCGTGTACGCTCTCGTCTCCGGTGCCCTCCCCCTCACGACGGGCACCATCATCCCCGTCGACGGCGGCGTGCCGGGCGCATTCCTCCGCTAGCACCGTCGTGTACTACATTGTGATACAATCACCGCGATGGTCGTCGTCCGCCACCTGCAATGGGATGATTGGAATGAGGATCACATCGCACGGCACGGAATCACACGGGAAGATGTCGAAGAGGTCTGTCACGGCAATCCAGCTGAAGACGAGACGTACGCTGATCGGTTGCGTCTGGTCGGCCCGAACGCCGCCGGCGACCTGTTGACCGTCATCTTGGCGCCAAAGCCGGGGCCAGGTGTGTATTACGTCGTGACGGCCAGACCGGCGGCAAAAAAGGAGCGCCGCTCGTATCGCGAACGCATGGGAGAGGGATGATGGAGAAGGCTATCAAATCCGCGAGTCGTATCCCGAAGTTCAAGAGCATCCAGGAAGAAGCCGAGTTCTGGGATACGCACGACACTGGCGACTTCGAGGGCGAGTTTCGTCCTGTAAAGATAAGGTTCGCCAAGAACCTGTCTCACGCCCTCAGTATCAGGCTCGACGCGAAGACCCTCGACGACCTCCGCAAGCAGGCCGCGAAAAAGGGCATCGGCCCCACCACCCTCGCCCGCATGTGGATCCTCGAACATCTGGAGTCGACCCGCACCCCGCTGTCACGGTCGAGGACGAGGAAGGCCAGTTGATCCCCCCACTACCGGCTGGTGAATACTATTGACGAGGGCCGACGGCTCCGATACCATATACAAGGTATGCGCCCTAGCAGGGTGTTGAAGAAGCGACCTACTGGCTCAGTGTAGGTGAGCCAGTAGG
>CAYJMG010000040.1:0-24006 GCA_964371355.1 uncultured Dehalococcoidia bacterium | reverse complement strand
AGGACCCGGTTGGACTCTCACAATGAGTGGACCACAGATCGGGGGCAGGTCACTGTCTAGGTACCGATTGGTCGCGATAGTACGCCGGTTCGCCACATACTGTCAACGACGACCTAATCCCCTGCGATCATTTCGCGAGGAAGTTTCCTGCCGCCTTAGACTGATTCGCGGGCTTTAGATAGTCAGCCCTATGGCAAGCAACGATTCGCACCAGGCTCCGGGGCCGAACCGAGAGGTCCGCCTTTGTCACCACATGTCAGCAATCACACCAAAGTGATCCGCCCCGCTTGGAGATGGCCTGCGTCCTGCCCTACGCTCGCCCCACGGCCGATCCCGAGCCCGGCCAACGCAGCGCCCGCGAGGCAGCGACCATCGCGAAAAGCCAAAACTGCCGAGCAATGTCCCGAAGCGAGAACGCCGCCCGCAAAACAGGAAAACTGCCGTTCAACGAATCTAAAATGCGTGCGCTCGAATCTGCGAATATCGTACTTCTCGAAGCAGCTATAACCGCCCCCGCACGCAGGCGGCGGCCCAACGACACCGAAATCTGCCGAGCAATGTCCGACAGGAGGCCCACCCGCAAGAACAAGAATCTGCCGAGCAATAACCCCGCTAACGGGCTAACAGACAAGCGAGCGCAACCTACTCACTGCCCGACGCGCCCGCCGTTGACTGATGAAGGGCTTTAGCCTATGATTCGCACTAACGTTCTAGTGCGGACGGAGGCAGGATGCCCGCTCGTCACCGCCTCGGTGGCCTTCACCTCAATATCCTCTCGGACGGCGTCTACTTCCAGGACGCCGGCGCCGTCTTCGGCATCGTCCCGCGCATCCTCTGGGAGCGCCTCGGCATCGAGCTGAACAGCCGCTACCAGATGGCGCTAGGGCTGAACTCGCTGCTGGTGTCGTCGCAGGGCAAGACCGTCCTCATCGAGACCGGCGTCGGCGAGAAAGAGCGGCCCCTCGGCCAGACCGAGCGCCCCGGCGGCGTCACCCTGCTCGACGAGCTGCGCGCCGTCGGCGTCGCCCCCGACGATGTCGACATCGTCATCAATACCCACCTGCACGCCGACCACTGCGGCTGGAACACAAAGCGCGACGGCGACGGCTGGGTGCCCGCCTTCCCCCGCGCCCGCTACCTCATCCAGCGGGGCGAGTACGACGCCTGCATGCACCCGAACGAGCGGACGCGCGCGACCTACTTCGCGGAGAACGTGCAGCCGCTGGTGGACGCAGGGCGGCTGGAGCTGATCGACGGCGAGACGAAGGTGACGGACGAGATCGTCGTGATCCCGACGTACGGCCACACGCGCGACCACGCCAGCGTGGTGCTGTCGTCGGGCGGCGAGTCGGCCGTATACATCGGCGACATGATCCAGCATCCGGCGCAGCTCGAGCGCGCACCCTGGGTATCGTCGTTTGACGTCTATCCACTGGAGGCGATGGAGACCAAGAAGTCGGTGGTCAAGCGGGCCATCGATGAGCGGCAGCTCGTGGTGGCTGTGCACTGCGCGTTCCCGGGCCTGGGGTACATGACGGAGACCGCCGATGGCAAACGCAAATGGGTGCCCGTCGAACCGAATATGTAAGTGGCTCAGTGCCTCAGTGGCTCGGTGTCTCAGTAGAACGAGGCCTAAAGATGCAAGACTTTCGTGAACTCAAGATCTGGCAGAAGGCGCATGGACTCACCCTCAGCATCTATCGCGCAACACAGGACTTTCCGAGATCGGAGACCTACGGGTTGACGTCACAAATGCGGCGCGCCGCGGTGTCGATCGGCTCAAACATCTGCGAGGGTAGTGGCCGGGGAACGCTGCCGGAATTCGTTCAGTTCTGTCAAAACGCGTTTGGCTCGACCAGTGAACTTGAGTATCAGCTCATCCTTGCTCGAGATCTCGGGTACTTCGGTGAATCGGCGTACGAGTCCCTCGTCGCTGCGACAGTCGAATTGAAGCGGATGCTTGCGTCATTCCTAGCTACCCTTCGAGAACGAGCGGGCAAACCGCACACGAAGGGCTACGTCGCCTACAAGGAACGCGGCACACACTCGCGCCGCGAAGCACTGACAACTGAGCCACTGAGCCACTGAGCCACTGAGCCACTGAGCCACTCATATGGAACTCTACTCCTGGCAGCGAGAGGCGATCGATGAGCTGATGACCGGCTCGGGGCGGGTGCTGGTCGTCGCGCCGACGGGCGGGGGAAAGAGCCTCACGTACCAGCATCCGGCGACGCAGCTCGACGGCATCGCCATCGTGATCACGCCGCTGGTGGCGCTGATGGCGGACCAGGTGGCGTCACTGCACGCGCGTGGGATTCCCGCGACGTACCTCGCGTCGAACCTCGATGCGGGCGAGAACCAGCGGCGCACCGAGCTGGCGCTTTCGGGCAAGGTGAAGCTGCTGTACCTGGCGCCGGAGCGGCTGGCGCTCGACTGGTTCGTCGACGGCGTGCTGGCGAAGCTGCCGATCTCGCTCCTCGCGATCGACGAGGCGCACTGTATCAGCCAGTGGGGGCACGACTTCCGCCCGGAGTACCTGCAGATCGGCGAGCTGGCGCAGCGGCTGCAGCCGAAGCGGCTGCTGGCGTGCACGGCGACAGCGACACCGCTGGTGCGGCAGGAGATCCTCGATCGGCTGGGGATGCCGGGCGCTAAACAGATTCTGCGCGGGTTCGCGCGCCACAACCTGCGGCTCTCGGTCGAGGAGGTGAGCGGGCCACGGTCGAAGGAGAAACGCATCGCCGAGGAGGTGAAGCGGGTCCTGGGCAAGCCGAACGGCGGCAAGGGCACGGCGCTGGTGTACACGGGCTCGCGCAAGAACGCGGAGTCGGTCGCGGCGGCGCTGCGTAACCTCGGGTGGAGGGCCGCACACTACCACGCGGGCATGAGCGGCCCCGAACGGAACGCCGCGCAGGCGAAATTCCAGTCGGGGATGCTGGACGTCGTGGCGGCGACGAACGCGTTTGGGATGGGGATCGACCGTCCGGACATCCGGCTGGTCGTGCACCACACGCTGCCGGAGTCGGTGGAGGCGTACTACCAGGAGGTCGGGCGCGCGGGCCGCGACGGACACCCTGCACAGGGGTTGCTTATGATCTCAGACCCCGACATCGCACTGCGCTTCCGGCTCATCGCGGGCGACGCGGCGACATCGCCGGAACATTCGCTGCGCCGGCGGGAGATGCTGCGCGCAATGATCGGCTACGCGGAGACGTCGGCATGCCGGCATGACTCGATCCTGGCGTACTTTGAGGACGAGGCGGAAGAGCTGGGCGGCTGCAGCCAGTGCGACAACTGCGTCGCGTCAGCCGAGGGGCGGATGGCACCTGAGCCGGACGAAGGCGCGTCGGCAGGCGAGGTGCGCGACGCGCTCGTCGCGATCCGCGCACTGCCGTTCGCGGTCGGGCCGGGCACGGTCGCAAGCTATCTCATCGGCCACGGCACGGCGCAGGTGCGGAAGTACGACTGGCAGTCGCGGCCGCAGTTCGGCGCGCTGAAGAACCGGCACGAGGAGTGGACGCGGCGACTGCTGCGCCGGATGCTGGCGGCCGGGCTGCTGGCGCTCGAGCCGGAGCAACAGACGCTGCACGTTACGCGCAGGGCCATCGACGTCATCGCGGGCGCGCGGCCGAACCCGGTCCGCCTGCCGCCCGCCGGCAAGCCGGCGGCGCGTGCGGGCGGCGTGTTGCGGCCGGCGGCGGAGACGCTGGACGGCGTGGCGCTGACGCTGTTCGAGCGGCTGAAGCTGTGGCGGCGGCTGCGCGCGGACGCGGAGGGCGTGCCAGCATACGTCATCTGTCACGACGCGACGCTGGCGGCCATCGCTGAACTGCGGCCGCGCTCGTCGGAGGAGTTGCTGGGCGTGCCGGGCATGGGGCCCGCGAAGCTGCAGCGGTACGGCGTGCAGCTCCTCGTCGAGCTGCGCGCGCACTACGACGAGCACCCGGACGCGCTCGAACACGCCCGGACGGCGCCTGCGCAAACGCCCGACGGCGCCGCGCCCGACGGCAGCCTGCTGGACGTCCTACGGTCGTGGCGCCGGCGCCAGACGGGCGGCGATGTGAAGCTGTGGCACGTCGCGACAAACGAAGCTCTGGCGGCGATCGCGGCGGCGCCGCCATCGTCGCTCGAGGACCTGCGTCAGCTGGCGGTGCTGGACGACGTGCAGCTCGCGCGCTACGGCGCAGCCCTCGTCGCGCTGGTGCAAGGCGAGCATGTCCCGGAGCACCTGAAAGCGGAAGCAGCCGCCACGCGGCGGTTCAGCGGGCAGCAGCTCGCAGTGCGTGAACAGTATCCGCGGGCGTACGAGCGCTGGTCGGACGCGGAGGACGGGCGGGTGGTAGAACTACACGAGTCGGGCGCATCGGCCGGGGAGATCGCGCACGAGCTGGAGCGCCAGCCGCAGGCGATACTCATGAGGATGGAGCGCCTGGGTCTCGTGGCGCCGCAGCCCGCGGCGTCGTAGGAGCTAATCGGGCACGGCCCTGGCGCCGGCCGGTCCAGCATCCACGCGGGCCGAGCGTCGCACCAGGTACACGTACGACGCAAGCGCGAGCAGGATCATCGGCAGGCTGATCGCGGCGCGTACAAGGACGGCAACCACCGTGCCCTGCTCGAGTGTGGTGCCGAGTCGATCGAACGCGGCGGCGACGGAGCCATCGAAGGCGCCGAGGCCGAGCGGGATGAGAGAGACAATGCCGACGAGCGTCGGCAGGCTGAAGGCGATCCAGGCCTCGTCGAAACGGATCGCGCCCGAGACGCCTCGAGCCAGGATCCAGAACTGCAGGGTGTTGATGGTAAAGATGGCGCCGGTCTGCGCGGACCATATCGCGAGGAGACGCGGGTCGCCGAAAAGAAGACGCAGCCTTCCAGACAGATCCTGTACGCGCTTCAGGCTACTGCGCGCGATTCCTTCGCGGGCCAGGTCGAGGCGCCCGATGCGCGCGAGGACAAAGGCCCCGCCGAGCGGCCCTCCAAGGCCGGCGACGCAGGCCGCGATTACGATGGCTGCCGATCCAGGTGCCAGCGAGACGGCCGCAACGGCAGCTAGCGCGCCCAGCGTCATGAGGTAGACCGACATGGCGCGCTCGAAGAGCACGAGGGCGGCTGAGTCGCGGACGTCGACGCGGGCGTGGGACGACAGCGCATCGGCGCGCAGGACTTCGCCGACGGACGCAGGCGTGAAGGCGCCGGCAACGTTCCCGAGGATCGCGACGGGGAGGAGCAACGACAGACGGATGTCGTGACCGAGCCGGCTCAAGACGAGCTGAGAGCGCGTCGTGAAGAGCATGGCTACGGGGAGATTGAGCGCCAGCGCGGCCGCGATGCGCCAGGGGTCGATCTCGACGAGATCGCGCCTGATGGCGGAGACGTCGAGCCGCCAGGCGAGGAGCACGAACAGACCCAGCACAAGGGGGATCTGCAGCAGGCGCCATCGTGAGGTCATGAGCCTGGCCGGCGGGCTTGCGGGCGACGACCACCAAGAGGTTGCTGCCCTTGGGCCACCATCGAACGACCAGCCTGCGCCTCCAGGGTAGTGTGCCAGGGCGTGAGAATACTCATCAGACAGCCCTTCCGAGGATCATCAGCACGTCTCCGCGGGTAGACATGTTGAGCCTGTAGAGCTGATACAACGCGTTCGCGATCATACGATCCCGCTTGCTGTAGGTGATGCCGGCCGTCTGGCCGCCGACCAGCTCAATAAGCGAGCGGTAAACCGGCGAGTAGAACGGGAAGCCCCACTCGATTACTTTCTCGATGGAGAAGCCCGCCGCCCGCATCTTCCCCTCAAGTCCGCGGCGGGTGTAGTTTCGCAGGTGGCCGATATGGACCTCCGATTTCCGCATACGACCTTGCATGGTGCCGACGAAGACGTAGGCGCCGCACATGGCGCGCAGCGTGCGGAGGAAGGCGTCGTCATCGCGCAGGTGCTCGATCACCTGCGAGGTCAGCACCATGTCGAACGTGCGGTCGAGGGGTGGATCCCGCTCGAGATCCATGACGTGAAGGCCGGCGTTGACGCGTCTGCGGGCCGTCGCGAGCGCACGATCGGACACGTCAACGCCCACCAGGTCGGGGATGTGGAGGCCGCGCTGAATCGCCTCGAGGTTCGCGCCGTTCCCACAGCCGACATCGATGAGGGACTGCAGGCCCAGCGGCCGAAGCGTCTCGACGATGATGCGCGCGGTGTGGCGGTGGACAGGGCCGACGTCCTGCATGCCGCCCCAGGTCTCCGTCCACAGCTCGTCGTAGTCGACGGTCATCGCTCGCTCACGGTCGCAGGTTCGCGGGTGCTGCGCTCCTGAATCCAGCGCACGTCCATCCGCCCGGTGAGGATGCGGCGCCAACCCAGTACAAACACCCACTCATTGAAGAGCAGCATCCAGATCTGGCGGACCTGGCCGAGCGCAACCGGCATCGAGGCAAAGAGGCCGGCGAGCGCGAACGCGCGAGTCGGGGCTGGAAGGCGCCACATCACTGATCGGACGGACAGGATGACCGCGATCGCCGCCGGTACGCGCAGGGGCAGATAGTACAGCACTGCCGAAGGCAGAATCAGGAGGCCGAAGAAGCCATAGCGTGGTGCGAACACCATGTCACGATGCCGCAGCAGCTCCTGTATCCCACCGGCGGCGCGGCGGCTCTTGGTCTCGATCAGTTCGCGCGAGCTGTCGGTGCGCCGCTCGCTGAAGCGCGCGCCGGGGACGACGACGACGCGATAGCCCTTCCGGCGCACCTGCAGCGCGATGTTCATGTCATCGGCTAGTGTGTCCTCGTCGAGATGAAGATCCAGGTCGCGGCGGAAGGCGCAGAGTTCGCCCGAAAGGAACGGCGTCGAGTCGACACGCGCCTCGAGTGTGCGCAGGGTATTGCGGATCCGCCAGAAGCGTTGCTCTTCGTCCCGCAGCCGGCCTCCCTCTCCGCTGACCTCGAAGTAGCCGGTGGCGGCTCCAACCCGCGGGTCGCAGAAGGCGCTGGCGACGCGCGCGAGCGCGTCCGGCTCGAATACGGTGGGGGCATCCGTGATGACGAGTAGATCGGAGGCAGCGGCGGCGATGGCCGTGTTGATTGCGGCGGCCTTGCCGCGACGCTCGGATTCCCGAATGACCCGGATGGCGAGCGGCGCCTGCCGGGCGTACGCCTCGGCGAGCTGCGCAGTATCGTCGGTCGATCCGGAGTCGACGACGATGATGCTCAGCGCGCCATCATAGGCGCCGCAGGCGAGGTTGTGAAGGCGAGCGGCGATGTTCGCGGACTCGTTGAAGGTGGGCAGGATGACGCTGAGTGAAGGGAGCGTCCCGGAACGGGCCGCGGGTTCCCTGCGCGCGCGACCCAGCAGCGAGAGCACGAGGGGGTATCCCGCGAGCGGCCACGCGAGGGCGAACCAGCTCCCGGCGACGGCCAGGTTGCGCAGCGTGCCGCGGATCATTCTCCCTCGAGCAGGCTGGCCAGCGCGCCGACGAGCGCGATGTTCGCCCCAGCGACGATGGAGGTCTGGGCGATGGCCATGAGACCCAGTGTGCTGATGCCGGGTGGCTGTAAGAAGGCGATCAGGGCGTCGAGCGCAGCGCCCGTCAACACAAGGAGCGCCCCGCTAGCAACGAACGTCTCGAATCCCAGGTAGCGGCGATAGAAGCGCAGCGTGCGATCCTCGTTGGTAATGCCCCGCGCCGTGGTGTAGAGGCGGGAAGCGAAGCCCAGCAGAAGCGCGTTGATACCGACGACGACAAAGATGCCACCGGCGAATATCGGCTGCCAGGTCCAGTCGCCAATCTCGATGGTGTCATCCGACAAGCCCGCGGCGAGTGTGATGATGCCGGCGAGAGTGAGGATGATGCCCGGGATGGTGAACAGGTAGTTGGGGCTGGCGAGCAGCAGGAAGCGCAGGTGGCGCCACCCGTCGCGCACGGTGTTGAGCTTGGCCTCGCCGAGGCGCTCGCCGTACGGGACAGGGACATCGGCGACTTTGAGGCCGCGCCGCGCCGCTTTCAGGATCATCTCAGACGCAAGCTCCATGCCGTCTGTCTTCAGTTCGAGGCGGTCGAGCGCGGCGCGCGTGAAAGCACGCAAGCCGCACTGGCTGTCCCCGACCTTGAGGCCGGTAAATAGCCTGAGCATCAGGGAGATCACAGGTGTGCCGACGTAGCGGTGGCTCCATGTCATCGCGCCGGGTGCGATGCCGCCCGCAAAGCGATTCCCAACGGAGAGGTCATAGCCGTCGTCGAGTGGGCCGATCAGGCCATCGAGGTCGCCGAATTCGTAGGTGTCGTCGCAGTCGCCCATGACGAGCCACTCGCCGCGGGCCTCGATGAAGCCGCGCCGCAGGGCGGCGCCGTAACCCCGGCGCGTTTCGTGTACGACGCGTGCCCCGGCGGCCGTCGCGAGCTCCACCGATCGGTCGCTGGAGCCGTTGTCGACGATGAGCACCTCGCCATGCGTGCCCGAGCGTTGGAGCCAGCCGAGCGCCTTCCGCACGCACGTCTCGACCGTCTGCTCCTCGTTGAGGCAGGGCATCACGATCGAGACAAACGGCCGGGCGGACGCGACCGCCTGGCTGGGGGAGGCGCGGACGTTCCGGCCCAAGGGCGGCGCGTAGGCCACAACAAACCCGCTTTCGAGGACGCGAGAGCCGCCGAGGCTCCCGTCGAGGACCTCCATCACGATAACGAAAGGATGGGGCGCCCGGTTGCGAGGTTATAACACAATCTGTCAACTCTCGGCCGGCCGCGGGAAGCTGTGGGCCACTCGAAAAGAGTGGAAGGCGGCCCTGCTATACTCGGCGATGCCGCCGGACAGCACGGATCATCTGGGGCCTCAGCGCGAGTACTTTGAAGGCAAACCGTCGCTGCTGGAACGGCTGATCAAGCACCCCTCGTTCCCGCGGACGATGCGCAAGAAGATTCGGTTCGTGGCGCAGACGCTGGGTGGCTGCCGCCGGGTGCTGGAGGTCGGGACGGGCCACGGGCTTGAGCTGGGGCTGCTGCTTGGCGAGCTTGGGCCGGACGCGGAGTACGTGGGCGTGGATCTGGTGACGGCGCCGCTGCGCAACGCGCATCGTGCGTCGGCCGGGACACGCAGGGCCACGACCTTCACGGCGGCGCTGGTCGAACGGTTGCCGTTCAAGGCTGGCACATTCGACGGGGTGTTCTGCGTCGACGTACTGCATCACGCCGAGTCGCAGGTCGCGATGCTGACAGAGCTCCGTCGGGTGCTGAGGCCGGGCGGTCAGCTCGTCTGCGTGGAGCCCAACCCCCTTTTTCCTACCAACGTCGTGTACCTGCGGAATCCCGTGGAAAACGGGCTCTTCAAGTTCACGCGGAAGAACGCACGCACGTGGACGGCGGCGGCGGGGCTGGTGGAACCGCGCATAACAAACCTGCCTGTCTTCTTCCCCAGCTTCCCTACGAGGATCGCGGGCTTGTACGAACTTGCGGAGCGATTCCTGGGCAGGGTCCCGGGCATACGGGCGCTCTCGACGACTCGAGTTCTGCTCGCGCGGAGCCCGGAGTCGGGCCGGTGAGCCGCGATCGCGGGTTTCGCGCGGAGGCGGAGGCCGGGCGGAGCAAAGAGCATGACTGATTCACTGCGCGGGCGGGGGAGCAACGAGACCGCGATGATGTACCCCTCGCGGCGCCGAATGCTGCTCATCGCCAGCCAGTGGGCGGCGCTGGCGATCGCGGCGTACCTGGGCTGGCGCGCGTACGAGTTGGTCGACCGGGTGCGCACCGACATAGACGAGGCGTCCATCTATTACGCCATCGCGCTTGGGCTGGCGCTGTATTTCACCTGGGACGGCGGGCTTCCCGACGTACCCTCGTGGCCCCGGCGCACGCTGGCGTACATCCGCGCACATCCCGTGGAGCTGGGGGTGCTGGCCGTCATCTGCGCGGCGGGGATCTTCGTGCGGCTCTTCCGCTATGGGACGCTCCCACCACACGGTTACGTCATCCTGGAGGAGCACATCTACGGCGGGATCCAGTGGGACATCCTGCGGGGCTCGCGACCCTACATCTATCCGCTTCCGACGTACCTGGGCGCGTTGTCACAATGGCTGATCGGTCCCTCGACGACGGGCCTGCGCGCGCATACCCTCGCGGCAGGCATCCTCACGATCCCCGTCTTCTACCTGATGATGCGGGAGGTTACCCAGCGCCCAGGCGCGCTGTTCGCGACGGGGATCTGGGCGTCCTTACGCGTCGTGAACGATATCGGGCCTCCGCACCACACACTCTTCCTGGGCGAGCTGTTACTGGTGTGGCTGACGCTGCGGGCCTTGAACACGGGACGCATCGCGTGGCTGGTACCGGCAGCCGCGCTGGCGGCGGTCCTGTCATATGAGTACGAGAGCGCCAAAGCGCTGCCGCTGTTCGTCGCGCCGTTCCTGGCCTGGGTGAGCCTGCGTGCGGTGTTCTGGCCAGCGCCGCGCGGCCTCACGACGATCGTCGAGCGGGTCCGCGAGCTGGGTCCGCGAGCGCTTCGAGCTGTTGCCGTGGTGACCGTAGTTGTGTTCGTGCTCATCGGGCCGATGGTGGCGGAGAACCACCGGGGACGGAACATCTACTTCTCATCGCTCGACCGGCAGAGGGCGGACCGGGAGGCGCGCGGAACGCCGGGGCTGATCTCCCCTGACTGGCTCGACCAACTGAAGTGGTCGGCGCAGGCGTACACCCCGTGGGTCGATCCGGACTTCGAGGTGGTCGGCTCGGTGGCGACGGGTGGCCTGATCGACAAGATGACCAGCCTGCTGATCTGGGCCGGGGTGGTATCAGGGATCTTGTTTTTCTGGAAGGGCTATCGGGCACTGTTCATTGGGTGGTTCCTGGGCGGGATGGCGATGAGCAGCCTGCTGCTCTCGAACTGGGCGCCGTGGAAGGTGGTGGGCTGGATGATACCCGCCGTGGGCCTCACTGGCTTCCTGGCCGACGACGCGTACGCTCTCCTGCGGCGACTACACGCCGGATCACTCACTGTGATCGGCTCGGCGCTGGCGGCGATAGCCGCGCTGGCGCTCGTCCTGAACGTCAGGACGCTGAACGCGAACGCGCACGACGAGAGGGTGCTGGGAGAGTTCTCAAACAGCCCTTCGTACCTCTACACCATCTGCGATCATCTTCAGCGCCGGCCGGATGACAACTTCGCGTTCGTGACGCAGCGCGTGCGGTCGCCCTGGGGATTCAGTAAGCCGCCTGAAAACGCGCAGGAGCGGAGGGTAGCGTGGGGCGACTTTCGGTTCATCTGCTGGGGCCTGGAGGGACGCTCCGCTGCCGATCTGCAAGAGGTATGGCCGTTGTACGTCGATGAGGATCGCCCGTACAGTCTCGCCACGGCGATCTCGGACGAAGAGGCGCCCGCGGTCATCGAAGGCCTGGCGCGGGCGATGCCGGAACTTGGCACGCCCGACACACACGATGACTCACCAGGCAGGGGTTTCCAGATGCTCATCTGGGACACATCGCGCGACGAGATCAACGCGAGGCGAGGGCTTGTGCTGCGGCAGTACTCGAACTCGGGAGATCTGGTGTCGGCGGAAGTGGTGCCCGGGCCGCGATTCCATATCACACCTGAGCCCGGCAGCGAGACGTTTGGGCTGACGGGGCTGGTGTATCTCGACACGGAAAGCGACATCACGCTGGCGCCTCTGGCGGGCGCTCCACCGGTGCGCGTAACCGTGGACGGAGCAGTCACCTACGACCCCGCGTCCGGCCCGACAGCAAGCACTCGCCGGCTACGCGGATGGCACCTCGTGGAGATCCGCGGACTGTCAGCCGACGGCGGCGACATCGAGTTGCAGTGGCAAGACGGCAATGGCAACGCCATCCCCACCTCGGGAGACGGCTACTTTGCGCTCGCAGACGCTGCCGTGTGGCAGCATGAGCGCGCCTACGTTGTGGACGGGACGGAGTTTCGCGCGATTCGCTACGACTTCGCGCCACACGTGATCTCGATGGATGGCCTGCCGCTCGACGCCCGCGCTTCGCTTCCATTAGGAGCCACTGCGACGCGAGACCGCTACTCCGGAGTCTGGAATGTAGACGACGAGCGGACGTACCGACTCGGCTTAACGGCACCGGAACAGGTCCCATCGCTGGTGATCGACGGGAAGGAGCTGCTCCCGAACAAGGTCGCGGGGACAACGTGGGTCGTGGACGTCCCACTCTCCGCGGGCGACCACACGGTGCAGATCACGTTGGTCCAGCAGGGCGAGAAACGGTACATCGGCGGCCTGTTCGCTGCGACCGATGCCGCAACGGGCGAGATCATCCCGATCGAGATCCGCCCGTTCTGACCAGCCGCGCCTACGATGCGCGACTGATCTGAGACTTCACCCACTCGTCGAACTGCCAGACACCCTTCTCGAGGTGGGAGAGGCGGCCGGAGGCGGCATAGCGCGATGTGGTGCCGCGCCAGACGGCCTCACAGGCGTCGATGTCCTGCAGGTGCACCGCTGTAAGGATCGCCTTCGACTCGGCGAGCTTCTGCTCGAACGCCGGGTCGTCGAAAGCGTCGGGGCGGAAGCTAATCCACCAGCGGGCGACGTGGCTGTCGACCGTCTTGGCCGGGATGATCTGCAGCCAGTCCATTTCGTCGGGCTGGGCGGCCAGGAACATGTTCGGGAGGACGGCCGCGACGGTGAGTTGGGTCCACTGATCCTCGCGCAGGTCATCGGGCACTGCGAACTTCGCCGGCATGCGCGCACGATCCTTCGTGGGGATGACGTGGTAGACGTAGGGGCCGTCATTGTCGTCGTGCGAGGTGAAGTGCGCGGGGAAGAACGGCTCCAGCGTGTCGCGGTGCGTGCCGATGTGATGGTAGGACTCGAGGCCGTTCTCGACGGTGATCTTCCAGTTCCAGCCGGATGCCGGGAAATCGAGGATCGCCGCGGTGCGCATCTCGCCTATGCGGTACTCACGCAGCTTCGCCCTCAGGGTGGCGATCTGCGGTTCCAGCGGCACTGCGGCGGGGTCGAGATTCACGAAGATGAATCCCTCCCATACCTCGATGGCGATCGCCGGGAGCCGGCAGTCTTTCTTGTCGAAGCCGGCGGCCTGCTCCATCTCCGGCGCGCCGATGAGCTGGCCGTCGAGTCCGTAGGTCCACAGGTGATAGGGGCACTGAAACGACGTGCGGTTGCCGTTACCCTCGACGACGGGCGTGAAGCGGTGGAGACATGCGGTGGAGAGGGCGCGCAGGACGCCATCCTTGCCACGTGTCACCACCAACGGGGTGCCGACGAGGTCGAAGATGAAGTAATCGCCGGGGTTCTCGACCTGGTCGACCCGGCCGACGCACACCCACTGGCGCCGGAAGATCATCTCCTGCTCCACCTCCCAGATGGTGGGATCGGTGTAGTAGTGCGGGGGCAACGTCTCGGCCCGGGGCAGAGGGGCGGAGTGGGGAATCTCGAGCTGTCGGGTGGTCATGATCTTCGCTCCTTCTTGCCGGTCGTTCCGGTTCGCGCGGGTCGCGGCGCGAGTTGCTCCATGCGGCGGTCCAGGTCGGCCTCGAACATGTCGAATGCCTGCGCGATGCGGTTTGCCTCACCCGTAGCGAGGAGGTCGAGTTCCAGTCCACGGAGGGCGGCGAACGTGTACGTCGAGAGCGCGTCGACATGCCGGTCGGGCAGGCCCGTGGCGCGCAGGCTTTGGCCGATGTTCTCCACAACGTCGCGCGACTCGGCGGCGAGGAATCCGCTGAAGCGCTCGGGCTCGTGCAGGGAGAGGCCATAGACCTCGTAGACGAGGCGGAGGTAACGCTGGCCTTCCGGCGAGGTGGCCCAATCCCAGTAGCGGCGCAGGACGCCCGCATCGTCGGCGTGAACGCGGAGTTCGTCGTACTTGCGCCGGCGGATCTCATCAAGCACGTCGACGACGAGCTGCTCTTTCGTGCCGAAGTAGTAGATGAGCATGCGCCCGCTCGTGCTAAGGGCCGCGGCGAGCGGTCTTAGCGAGAGGTCGCCCAGGCCGTGTTCCAGCACGTAGCCGGCGGCCTCGGCGAGGATCTGTGCACGGCGAGCGGGATCCGGGTGGCGCATATTCATGTACCATTAGTTACACATTTGTGTACCAATTGTTACAGGGTCCGGACCGCGCGTCAACCCTCGTTCGGTGTGGCTGCGCGACGCCGTAGCGGCGTATTATGCTGTCCCGCGCGCGGGCGGCGCTTCACCCCTACTCCTGCCACTTTCGCTTACGGCGCGCGGAAGCGGCGGTGGGCGAAGACGGCTGCGCATTGTTCGGCCGCATGGTGGGGAGGCGCAGCACACGGCGGCGTACTTCCGCCGCAGTGGGAGCGGGATACTGGACGCGCGGGTGATAGACGGCGCGGAAGGTTGCTTTGAAGCTTTCGGCGACGGTACGCAGGTCCCTCAGCGTGAGGTCACAGTCGTCGAGCTGGCCCTCCTGCAGGCGCTCCGCGAGGACGGCATCGACCATATCGCTTATGCGCTCGGGCGAGCGGTCTGTCGCGCTGCGCACCGTCGCCTCGCACGAGTCGGCGAGCATGACGACTGCGGTCTCCTTCGACTGCGGCTTCGGGCCCGGGTACGTGAATTGCGCGGTGTCGATCTCCGGATCCTTCTCGGCCGCCTTGCGGTAGAAGTAGGCAACCAGACGGGTCCCGTGGTGCTCGGGGATGAAGTCTTGGACGCGGGCGGGCAGGCGGGCGCGGCGGGCGAGGTCCTGGCCACCGAGGACGTGCTGCATGATGATGGCGGCCGATTCTTCCGGCGTCATCGACTCGTGCGGGGTCTCACCGCTGAGCTGGTTCTCGATGTACATGCCGGGCTGCAGCGTCTTGCCGATGTCATGGTAATAGCAGCCCACGCGGGTAAGCAGCGGATCGGCACCGATGAGGTCGGCGGCGCGCTCGGCCAGGTTGCCCACGATAATGCTGTGATGGAAGGTGCCCGGAGCCTCGTCCTGCAGCCTGCGCAACAGCGGGGCGTTGAGCTGCGACAGCTCCATGAGCTGGAGGCGCGTCGTGACGCCGAACAGCGCGCCCGCCGTCACGAATGCGCCGGCGGCGATCACGCCGGCGCTGACGCCGCCCACTCCGGCCGCGAGCGCCATCCAGCCCAGCTCCTTCGCGACGTGGTCGTTGTCGACCAGCCAGGTGGCGAGCAGCACGACGTAGGACGTGGCGGCGACGCCGAGGCCGGCGGTGAGGTAGCGGTTCAGCCGATCGGCGTGGTGGACGAGGTAGATGCCGGCGACGGGCGCAAGGCCGTAGACGCCCATCAAGCGGAAGGTGTCCAGCACGCCGATCGAGGCGACGAGCGACAGATCGGGCAAGAAGGTGCTGATGAAGGCGACGAGCGCGCCGATCGCGGCAGAGATGACGACGGCCACGTCGGTCTCGAGCAAGGCGGCGACGAGGATGGGCGCGGCGGCGAGGGGGAGGATGTAGGGCAGAAACATGCGCTCGTCGTCGGGCATCACGAGCGGCAGGTACAGCTTGGCGACGAGGACGGGCGCGGCGCTCACGAGCGCAAGGACGATGAGGTGGCGCTCCGAGTGGATGCCGCGCGGCTGCAGGACGAAAAGATACCCGGCGATCAGGGTGGCGGCGGCAACCGCAAGGATCCCGGCGGCGGCGACGTTCGCCCACTCGACGCGCTGTGAGACGAGCTTGGCGGCGCGCAGCTTCTCGATCGTCAGGTCGTCCACCGGCTGGTTCACGGTGAGAATCACATCGCCCTTCGCGATATTCACGCGCTCGGACGACACGCCGGCGCGAGCGGCGCTGCGGGCCGCCTCCGTGCGGGCCACATCCTCGACCAGCGTGGTCGTGATCAAGGGCCGGACAAGCTCGGCGGTGAGCAGCGCCTCGTCAGCGGTGAAGTCCACGCTGATCAGCGCATCGACGCTGTCTCGCGCGCCCTGCACGCTCGACTCGTCGAGCGAGACGCTGAGCTGCTGCGTGAGGACCGCCCGGCCCTCGTCGACGACTGCTTGCCAGCGATCGCCGGGCATCGCGAGCACGGTGTCGATAGTGCGCTGTGACAGGCCCAGCCCGGCGAGTTGGTCGCGCTTCCGCGCCTCATCGACGGCCTGCGTGCGGACACGCCCGATCTGGGTCGCGTTGCCGTCATAGGACTGGAGCTCGCTGGTGCGCACCGCCGGGTCGTATACAAGGGACGGCGGGACCGCGGCGGCGGCCTCGTCCTGCTTTCGCGCCGTGAGCGATTCGCTCTCGAACGACACGTCGCGCGGCGATGTGACGGTGCGGGACGCGACCTCGCCAACGTGCACGTTGAACTGCTTCGGGAAGAGGGGGAAGAGGGCGATAACGAGCAGCGCAGCCAACGCGACACCGAAGGTGATGGCGTACGCGGGCGAAATCGGCCGGTTGCTGGAGGCCCGAAGAGTCATCGCCACAGAGCCATCATATCGGGTTCCGTCCCCGGCCCGGGGATCAGGCGGCTTTTGGGAGCATCGTCGGCCCCGGATCCGGGAAGCGATCGCCAGTGCGGCGGGCGCGCTGCAGTGCATCCTCGAGCGCGCCCGCATCGCGCACGGCCAGCCAGAGACGCGTCACCTCCAGCGTCCGCGGCCACAGGCGCACGGTGCAGGGCCGAGCGAGCTCGATTTCCACCAGGCGGCCGCCATGGGAGCAGGCCACGCGGTCGCGGAAGTTGGTCGAAAGTCCCCAGCGGTACCGCCAGCGGGGATGCGGGTCGATTGGTTGGACTCGCACGATGTCAGCCAAAGGGAAGCGCACGTTGAAGAAGGATTCGAACCGGACCGTCACGCTCAGCTCGTCGATCTCGACGTATCCATCGTTCATGGAGACCAGGAACACCGCCGCCGCGAGGACGAACGCACCCAACACGAGCATGCCGACGATGGCCCGGCCGTGGTCAGGGTTGGCTACGTCCCGCAGTGCGGGATACAACGACATGAGGGCGAAGACGGAGACGGCAAGCACGACGAAGCGAAGCGGAGCGCGAAACCAGATGGCGTTCCGGAACTCAAAGTGCTCTCGCATTGGGCATGTGCGGGGACGCCGGGCGGGGCCCCTCGGTCGCGGCGGGGGCGGAACCGAGGGCGGCGCCTCCTTCCCTGATATCGGCACCGTCGCCCACGTTCCGTATGGGCAGGCGCGTGACGTTCGGGCCGCCCGTGCGTCAATTCCATCTCAGGGAGTCGGACACGGAGGCGCGGAATGCAAAAGGCGGCAGACTGAGTCCGCCGCCTTCTTCTGAGTCAAACGCGTGAGTCAAACGCGGTACGAGGCTTACTCTTCGACTTCGATGACATCGATGGCGCGTTCGGGGCAGTTCTCGACGGCCCGCTGCGCGAGTTCCAGATCCTTCTGGTCGGCAAGGATCCCGTCCCCGCGCGGCGTCGCGTAGCCGTACTCGTCCACCTTGAACATGCCAGGGGCCATGGCATAGCAGCGGTTGTGCCCCTGGCACTTCTCGCTGTCGACCGTGACTTTCTTGACCTTAACCGTCATGACGGAAACACCACGCCCATCTTCCGCGGACCGCGCACCTGGCCGCCAGCCCATGTTACCGCATCGGGATCTTCTAGCCGGTAGTCCGGGATGCGCTTCAGCCACTCCTGGATCGACACCTTCATCTCCATGCGCGCGAGGTTGGAGCCGGCGCAGCGGTGGATGCCGACGCCGAACGCGATGTGCGGGTTCTTCTCGCGATGGAGATCCACGACATCCGGGTTCTCGAACACGCGCGGGTCGCGATTGGCGGCCGGGAAGTTCATGAGAACCTTGCTGCCCTCGGGAATGGGGCAGCCACCGTACTGCGTGTCGGAGGCGACATATCGAGCCATGGTCACCGGCGAGTAGGCGCGGAGCAGCTCCTCGACGGCGTTGTCAATGAGCTGCGGCTCTTCGATGAGCTGCTTGCGGTGCTCCGGGTGCTGGGCAAGGTGCCAGATCGCGGATCCGATGGAGCTCCAGGTCGTGTCGATGCCCGCCACCAGGGTTAGGAAGCATGTGCCGACAACGTGCGGCTCGGGGACCGGCTCGCCATCCACCTTCTGCGCGAGGAGGTAGCTGATGAGGTCGTCGCCCGGGCTTTCCTTCCGCTGTTGCACCTGGCCAATCATGAACTCGAAGATGCTGCGGGCCGACTGCTCGCGCAGCTCGGGATCCGTGAGGCCCAGTTCCAGGAACCCGCGCACCCAGCCGGTGAAGGTCTCGGCATCATCCTTGTTGATACCGAGGATGCTCGCGATGACGCGCGGCGGGATCTGCTGGGCGTAGTCGACGGCGCCGTCGGCTCGGCCCTTGTCGACGAACTTGTCGATGAGCTCGTTGCATAGCTCGCGCGTCTCCTCCTCGTACTTCGCGACGGAGGTGACGGAAAATGGCGGCAGCAGCAGCTTGCGGGCCCACGTGTGCACGGGCGGGTCGGACGTGATGGGCGGAGCGCCAACGTTGTACTGCTGGACAAGCTCCTGATCGTCGTCCGTCATGTTCTGCTCACGCTCGATCTGCTCGGGCGTGGGCATTACGTCGGCGACGAGGACGTTACGAGACGAGTAGTGCTCGATGTCCTTGGCGATGTTGAAGAGGTCCTCATACCGCGTGGGCATGAAGGAGCCGCCCCAACGGTCCGTGTGCGCGATGGGGCACTTCTCGCGGACGCCGTCCCAGATGGGGAACGGATCCTTGATGTAGTCCCTCGAGAAGATGTCGTAGTCGGTCGTCCAGTCCTTTACGGGCTCGGCCATCGCTCCATGTCCTTCCGGCTGAAGAGTGCACGCGGGGCACCCTATCTTAGCAAGCGCTTAGTAGAATAGTATGTCCTGCCTCAATCGGCAATGGAGTCGGTGGTGCGGATTCGGCATAGCGCTTGACGACCTGGCGTTGACTGCGGGGAGCCGGGACCGTCTCATCGGATTCAGCGGTTCGCTTCGGAGCGAGCGGGCGCAGCACGGTGTGCTGCTACGGATGGGGTGCCTGATGAATTCGATGTGGGTACGGTTGAACTTCCTGGGGATGGCGGTGATCGCGCTGCTGCTGGTGGCGGTGCTGGCGCAAGACGCGTACGGGGGGCCGCTGGACCCGCCAGGTGCGCCGGGGTCGACGGACGGCGTGCGAGGGCCGGGAACGCCGATCTCGTCGTTGCCGTACACGATCTCGCAGCCCGGGTACTACTCCGTCACGAGACACCTCATCGGTCCAGACTTGGAGCCGGGGATCACGATCACGACGAGCAACGTGACGCTGGATCTGGGCGGATTCACACTCCTGGGCGGTTCGTCGGCAGGCGACGGCATCGCGGTCAGCGGGCATTGCGAGCTTGAACTTGTACGGGGCGATTTGCGGACAACGCCACGGTCAGAAACTGCGTCATCGCAGAGAACAGCTTTGGGATCCGCGTTGAGAACAACTCGGTCGTAGAGGACAACCGTCTGTCCTATAACACGAGCGAGGGAATCATCGTCGTCGGCACCTTCAACACGATCCAGCGCAACGAGGCAACCAACAATCCGAACCTTGACGTCGATTTCACGTTATCCGCACAGAACAACGTGGCCAGAGAAAATGTCTACTGCAAACTCAATGACCAGGGCACCGGGACAATCCTCCTTGATAATGTGGACAAGCCCAGCAGCTGTTGAAGAAAAGAGGCGGTCGCTGATGCGACCGCCTCACTCGTGGGCCTGTTGATGACAGTGTAGCGATTACTCCGACGCCGGGGCCGGCGCCGCCGCGGGCTTCTCCGCTTCGCCGCGGGCCCGGGTGGTCACGCGCTCGACCCCGGTGCGGATGCGGTCGCCAGCGGTGGTCGCGACATCGCGGACGGCTTCGACTGCGGCTTCGCCGGCAGCGCGCTGGGCGGTGAAGACCTTCTCCCACACCTGGCGGGACTCGTCGCGCGACTGGCTCAGCTCATCGAAGACCTGGCGGGCGAACTCGAGCGTCCGGCCCTGGGCCTTTGTTGCCGACTCCATCATGGCGCGGTAGGCGCCAGCCACGTCGGTGGGGTCGTCGGCCAGCTTCTTGCCAAGCTCGACGGACTCGCGCTGGCCCTTCTGGGCCTCGGCCAGCAGGTTGTTCGAGATGCGGTAGCCGCGCTCGTTGCCCATCTTGATGGCCTCGATGATCGCGTCGTAGCTCTCGGTCAGGGCATCGAAGTACTTGTCGACTGCGTTCTTCTGGGCGGTGGCCATGGTGGTGTTCCTCCTGCGTTCTGCCTGCCTGCGGATTGCAGCCCCGGGGGCTTGCGTTGGTTTGTCGATATGTGTAATCTACACATAGTCGCAGACCGCTGTCAAGTGGAATCCGACAATGTTTGCGAAATTTCTGGTAGTCGGCCCCGCCAACGGGGACGGACGCCGCAGCCGCCTCGAGGTTTCTCCGTCCGTTCACACAACGGCGGATCCAGGCAGAGGGAGACGTGATACGATGGCCCAGGACAAGAAGGCGCAGCCGCAGGATCAGCCGTTCCGGCTGCACGGCGACCTCCTCACGACGACGCTGCTGGCGTTCTTGAAGAACTGGAACGCGTACGGTTACCAGCTCACCCAGCGGCTCGCCGAGGCTGGCCTCCCGGCGTTCGACTCAGGCACGGTGTACCGCACGCTGCGGCAGCTCGAGCGGACGGGCATGGTGTCGTCGTTCTGGGACACATCCGAGTCCGGGCCAGCGCGCCGCATGTATTCGCTAACGAAGGCGGGAGAGCTGTTCCTCTCGGGATGGATCGACGTGCTGGGGAAGTATCAGGCGATCTTTCAGAGGACGATCGAGGACATCAACAAGCAGCACCACCTGGACGACCAAGACGAGGAGACGCCACCGCGTGGGACCCGCGCAGAGGCGTAGGGGTCCACACGTTTGGAGGCATATCGGCGGCACAGGCGGGACGCCCAGGCCGCGGCAAGGAGAGCGCGATCATGGCCGAACAGACTGAACAACAGAACCCCCTCGACCTCTGGCGCCAGTTCATCACTGACAGTGAGCGTCAGTGGAACGCTTTCTTCAAGGATGTGCTGGGGACGGACGGCTTCTCCAGCGCGATGAACACGTGGGTGGAGGCGTCGCTCACGGTGCAGCGGATGGTCGCCGACCAGCTCGAGCGCTACTACACCGCCTTCAACATCCCGACGCACAACGACCTGGTAGCGCTGGGCGAGCGCATGCGGGGGATCGAGGAGACGCTGGGGCGGCTGGAAGCACAGGTCGCGGCGGCGCCGGCCCGGGCAACACGCAGCGCCAAGACCGCCACGATCAAGCCGCCGGCGCGGGCGAAGCCGCGGCGCACCAGGCGACCGCCCGTGGCCGCGGCGGCAGCCCGCGCGAACGGGGCCTCGGGCTCGTAAGGGTCTCAGCTCCCGGCGGCGAACGACACGGTCACAACCCGGTCCTGGCTGAGGTCGAGCGAGAGCGCACTCGCGGTTGCCGCCGGCTCGCCATCGACAGTCGCGCTTGTGGGTCGCATGCCGGGCGGCGGCTGCACCGTCAGCGTTACTGATTCGAACTCCCACCCCGGCTGGCGCTGCAGGCGAAGCGTGTAGATCCAGGTCTCGCCGGCCTGCTCCAAGACCGGCGGCGTCACGTAGGTGAAGGAGAGCCGCTGGCTCTCGTCGGCCTGCAGGGCGAAGAAGCGCCCGAAGACCGCCGTGTCTCCGTCCACGCCGACCTCCTCCAGCCCGATCTCGCGCTCGCCGTCGTGGACGGAGACGATGCGGCTGCCGTTCGGGGCGAGGAGGCGGACGTATCCCCCGTATTGCCCGCCCAGCATCAGCTTGTCGACCAGGCGAGGATCGCGCCCCCGGGCCCATGCGCTGAGCGGGTTGTCGTAGTCCAGGTGCACGGTCGTCGTGGCCGTCCCGTCGCCGGCAAGGCGTACGCCGATGTCGGCGGAGTGCTGGACGACGGCGTTGAGCTTGGTGCTGTTGACGCTGGCGTCGACGACCATCAGGTAGTCGCTACCGTCCTGATGCGCGACGCCACCGTCCCAGCCCATCCGCTCGATCAGCGCCTGCTGATCCGCGTCGAAGGAGTACAGCAGCAGGTCTTTCTCGTCGCCCAGCCGCTGCACCGTATCCACGAGAGGCGACCACTGGCCGGGCTCGGGATGGAGCACCCGAGTGATGACCTCATCCGCCAGCAGCGCGGCGAAGGCCTTGCGGTCCGCGGCGGGCTCGTAGGGCGCGCGTGTGTGCTCCTCGGTCAGGTCGAAGGCATTGCCGGCGGTGACCGTCACGTCGAACTCCGGAAGCTCAACCGGGCCGGTGACCTCCAGCAGGCGCTCCAGGGTGGTGACATCGACCGCGATCACGCCGTCGACGGGTGTGCCGCCTTCCAATTCGAAGAACCGCGCCGCCGACTGGGCCGAGGCCGGGAAGTCCGGCGACCAGTTCGCACTGGTAAGGTTCCAACTCGTTTCCTTTAGCAGATACTGGCGCAGCGGTTCAGGCGGTGCGACGTAGTCGTCCGTCGCGGCCATCCAGTCGTCTCCCATCTGTACCGCGTCTCGGAACTCCATCTCCTCCACCCGCCCACGGTCGAGGCGAAGCGTGCCGACGACCGAAATCAGGCCGCCCGTCGGGAGCATTTCTGCGTTGTTCTGCGCTAGCACCAGATACGTCCTGGGGCCGTCGAAGCCCAGGAACCCGGGTGCGAAATCGCGGGCGAGGGTGTAGCTCTCGAGCATGTCGCGCAGGCGCGCCCTCCGCTGGTCCAGCTCGTCGTAGGCGGAGCGCAGCGGGGGCAGCAGGCTGGCCGACCCCGTGTCAGCGCGCCGGCCGTCGATCGCGGCGAGCGCGTCCTCGGCTCGAGTGATGTGCGGGTCGATGTTCTCGATGAGCCGCGGCGTGAGTTCGGGAAGCGTGGCTGTGGGGTCGGCGCGGACCGTGTTGAAGGCGGCGATCGCCTCTACGCCCTGCTCGCCGATCTCGGCGCCCTGCTCGCCGATCGTAGCGAGAGCCGATGCCGCCTCGACCTGCGACCCGACGCCCGGCAGCCGCCGGGCGATGGCGGCGAAGGGGTCACGGCGCAACGTGCCGCTGGCCGCTTCGAAGTCGGCGCGCGCCGCGCGGAAGTCGGCTCGGGCGGCGTTCAGGTCGCCCTCGCCGGCGTCGAGCCGGACGGCTTCCATGCGGTCCTGGCCGGCACGCAGGTGGGCACGGCCATTCGTGACGTGGCTGACCGCGCTCCACGCGCGGTAGCCCTCGAACAGGGCGACCGCAAGGAGCACGGCCACAATCAGGATTAGGACGTTGCGTCGGCGTATCGCAGCGGGCGGTCGCTGCGCGATCATCAGGCCGAGCGCCGCCGGACACCGACCACCGCGAGGACGATGCCGCCGAGCACCAGCGCGAGCACGATCTCGGCCAGGATGGCGCCGTGGCCGGCCGGGCCGCTGCCGGTCTCGGGCAGTTCGACCGCCGGGGCCACCTCGCCGCCCGGAACGACGACGGAGGTCCGGCAGGACACGTCCTCGGCGGAAGCGAGCACCTCGACCACGCCGGCCGAAGACGCCGTGCTGAGCGTGGTAGCCGCCACACCCGATGCGTCCGTGGTCGCGGACGGCGGCGCGAGGCCCGCGCCGGAGCCGGGCTGGCCTACGATGCTGAAGGTCACGGTCTCACCCGGGACTGGCGCGCCGTCCAGGTCGCGGACGGTGACCTTAATCTCGACGTTTCCGCCGCCTGCCTGAACTGTGGTGGCCGAGGCCGTGATGACGCAGTTGCCCACCGGGGGCGGGTACTGCGCGGAGGTGACGCTGAAGCCGGCGACGGCAAGGGCCGCCGGGACGAGCGCTGCGATGATGAGCCGAGCGAACATGATGGTGCCTCTTCTCCCTGAGGCAGCGATCTGATGACGCTCCGGCGGCTGAGGGCCGGAGCGCACTGCCTCACTAGTTGACAACGAGGGCCGGGCCCCGATTTAACAGCCGCTTCTTGACAAACTCCGCCCAGCAGCGCCGGACGGTGACGCCGACGCGGGCGCGGGCTTTCTCCCAACGAGTTACGGCCGCTGAAGAAGTTCAGATAGATCCCGCTACAGCAGAATAGGCATGAAGTCACG
>CAYJMG010000039.1:0-25255 GCA_964371355.1 uncultured Dehalococcoidia bacterium | reverse complement strand
CCGAGCCCGCGCCCACCGAAAGCGGCCCCCCGTAGCGCGGGCCTTCAGCCCGCGCCCTGCCCCGTGACCCGCCTGACCCAGATTCCATCCGGCGCCCCCGCCGAAGCTGGCGAAGATTCCTCACAAAATCCCCGGCTCGCCTCTTGACTTCGTGCTGGTGGAGTGCCATCATAGTGCCATCAGAAGGACGGCGAACAGCCGGTAGATTCGCCAGCCAGCCAACCCAGCCTCCCGGAAGAGCGACATGACCACCGAACTCCGCACCGAGCCCGTCTTCGACGCCCTCAAGCAGCCCCTCGCCCTCATCGAGAGCGACGAGCGCCGCCGCGCCATCGAGACCTACATCGAGGCCGCCCGCATCCCTCTCGAACGTGCCGTCTACGACCTCATGTCCCAGCTTGCCACCGCCGTCGACGAGCGGGTCACCACGCACTATCGCGTGCGGCTCGCTTACCAGCCCGGCGGCCTCGCCGTGGAAGTCGACCAGAAGGCCGCCGCGCCCGGCGAGGAGCAGCAGTTCTCGACCGCCGAGGGCGATGTCGAGAAGATCACTATTCGCATCCCCGCCGAACTCAAGGATCTGGCCCAGCAGGCCGCGTCTCGCGCCGGCACCTCGGCCAACACCTGGTTCGTGAAGGCGCTGGCTCGCGCCGTCCGCAACATCGATGTCCAGACGGCCCCGCCGCCGCCTCCCCGCTGGGGCGACGAGAGCCGTGGCCGCCACGGCCGCGGTTCTCGCTTCAGCGGCTGGGTTGGTGGCGAGGGCGACGACGAATAAGCGTGTAACGCCCCGCAAGGGGAAGGAGGATCACCATGACCCTGCAGGACATCCTGTTGGAACAGCAGATTGAGAGGATGCACAAGCTCGATACGGCCTGGGCCCGCTACCAGGCCGAGGCCGCCGAGATCGATCACGCCCGCCACCCGGGCATGCTCGCTGGCGCGCGGAGCGCCGTCGCTTCCGCCCTCGTCCACACCGGCGTGTGGCTCGACCGGCGCGCCGGCGAGCGTGCCCTCACACCTTCCGCCCGCTAACCCACGAGCCGTTCGAGAGAGGAGCCGACCATGGGACATCACGCTCGCCACGCCCGCGACAGCGGGAGCTGGCACGCCTGGACCGAGACCGAGTGGCGCGACGAAGTGGCGCCGGCCGGCGAGAGTCTGGGCCGCATCGACCAGGACTTCGAGTCCTTCATGGAGGACATGGGCGACGTGGTGCGTACGGTCGTCGAATGCACCGTCGGACCCCTCAGGTCTTTCGCCGAGGGCCTCCCGCGCACCATGGCCTTCGAAATGAAGCACTGGCGCCATGGCTGGGACACCGGCTGGCGTCACCACTGGCGTCACGCGCGCCGCTGGCGCTAGCGGCAGGAGGACGACATGCGACTGCTCGCCTTCATCATCGCCCTGTTGCTCCTGGCCGGCACCATCGACCCGACGCGCGGCTGGCTTATCGCCCTCGTCGTTATCACTGGCGTCGCCGTGTTCCGGCCCCGGCCCTGGAACCCGTTCCACCTGCGGCCCGCCGTCGATGTCCGTCTCGCATCCTTCGTTCTCGCCGTGCTGCTGCTGGCCGGCACGGTCGACGCGACGCGCGACTGGCTCATCGGCCTCTCGATCGTCACCGGTGTCGCCGCCTTCATGCCTCGCGTCATCGCCTTCGACATCTTCGGCGAACGCGAACGCCGCCGCTGGTGGATGGACTGCGTGCCGAACTGGCGCTGGGAGCAGGCCTCCGATCGCTGGGGCGAGCGCGCGCAACGAGACTGGGACCGCTGGGACCGCCGCAGCGAGCGCCGCGCACGCCGGGCGGTGGACCGCTGGGGAGACGACTGACCATGACCATGCAGATCGCGCCAGAGCGCGCCATCACGTGCGAGACGCAGCTCCTCCTCCGCCAGGGTGTGCCTCTCGTGATCGAGTTCACGTCCACGAAGGCCCGCCAGCGTCCGCTCGCCGCCCGCGCCGGTGGCATCGAGGTGGCCGGCGGCCGCCTCCCCGTGCGCGCTGTCGATATCGACCGCTACCCGGACCTCCGCCGCCGCTTTCGCATCAGCTTGCTGCCGACCTTCATCGTCATGCAGGATCTCGACGAGATCGCCCGGTTCATCGGCCCCCACTCCCGGCGCGAACTGGCCGGGGCCATACGGCGCGCGCTCGATCCCGAAACCGTCCGGCTCGAAGAGCCCCCGAAGCCGCGCGCGCTCTGGAACGACTTTACGACCCGGCTCTGGGGCTTCAGCAGCATGATGTAGGCCCGCGAGGACGGCCTGGATGGATTTTTCCCGCACCATCATCCGCGAGTTCGAGACGGCCGAAAGGGCCGTGCTCCACGTCGAGTCGCGTTCCGGCACAGTCGCCGTCGAATCCCACCCGCACCAGAAGATCGTCGTCGAAGCCATCGTCCACGTCTGGTCCGACTACGCGTCTGAGGCCGACGAGGCCGCCGCGCTGGTCGACCGCGGCATGGATCAAGACGACCAGAAGCGCGTGATCGTCCGCGCCCCGACCCTTCCACAGAGCGAGGGCTGGTCCTTCTGGGGCAAACGCGGCGCCCGCGTCGACTACAACATCCGCGTCCCCGTGCGCACCGCCGTCCGCGTGCTCTCGCGCAGCGGCCGCATCAGCATCGCCCGCACGGAGGGACGCGTGCACGCGGAGAGCGGCAGCGGCCGCATCTCGCTGGAGGACATCACCGGCGAGGTCACCGTGGTCGCCCGCAGTGGCAGCGTCACTGTGAAGGGCGTCCGCGGCGACGCCTCCGCCGAGTCCCGCAGCGGCCGCGTCGAGGTCAGCCGCGTCACGGGCAAGGCCTCCGTTAAGGCGCGCAGCGGCGCCATTGAGGTGCGCGAGGTCGGCGGCGATCTCGAGGTCCAGGGCCACACAGGCTCCGTCGCCATCGAGATGGCGCACGGCGCCGTCCGCGCGCGCGCACACACGGGCGTCGTCCGCTACTCCGGCCGCGTCGAAGGCGACATCAACATCTCCGCGCACACCGGCTCCATCGTCTTCGCCGTCGACCCCTCGCAGACCTTCTTCCTCGACGCCGAAAGCGACACCGGGTCCGTGCGCTCCGAACTCCCGCCGCGCCGTGGCGGCGGCGCCCCCGCAGGCACCGGGCCAAAGGTGCGCTTGCGCGCTCACACCGGATCCATCCGCATCACACGGCTCTAGCGGCGGCTGCGCGGTCGCGTGTTCGTCAAGCCGCCGCGAATCTGACGCACACAGATCAGGTCTCTGTTACTCTTGACATTACGTCGGGGCGAACTATGATCGCGCCAACGTATACGTTCGAGGGCACGGACGATGGCAACGAACATCGGCGACTACGAGGTGTATGAGGAACTCGGCCGCGGCGGCATGGCCGTCGTCTTCCGCGCCCTCGATACCCACACGGGACAGATCGTCGCGTTGAAGGTCCTGCGCGGCGCCGCCGCCGACGAGCCGGACGCCCTCGCCCGCCTCCGCCGCGAGGGCCGCACGGCCAATCAGCTCAACCACCCCAACATCGTGCGCGTCTTCGACTTTGGCGAGGCCGACAGCCAGCTCTTCATCGCCATGGAATACGTCGCCGGCGAGACCCTCGCGCGCCGGCTCTCGCGCGAGTTCCAGGTCACCGAGGCCGAGACCCAGCGCGTCGCGTTGGCCGTCGCCCGCGCCCTGGACGCCGCGTACCAGCTGGGCGTCGTCCATCGTGACGTCAAGCCCGCGAACGTCCTGCTCGGCAAGAACGGCGACGTAAAAGTCTCCGACTTCGGGCTCGCCGGCGCCATCGGCACCCGCACCGTCACCCGCCGTGGCGCCGTCGTCGGCACACTCGCCTACATGTCGCCCGAAGTACTCGACGGCAAGGACGAGAACATCCGTCGCGACCTCTACGCCCTCGGCGTGGTGATGTACGAGATGCTCACCGGCCTCACGCCGTTCGAGGCCAAGTCCGAGTCGCAGATGCTGAAGAAGAAGCTCACCGAGCGCCCCGATATGCGCCCCCTCCGCCGCGCATCCGAGAAGCTCGCCCCCGTTATCGAGCGCCTCCTGCGCACCCGGCCCGAGGAGCGGTTCCCCACGCCCGGCGCGCTGATCGAAGTGCTCGAGGGCGTAACCGATCTCGAGGCCGCGCATCTGCCCGATCTCGGCTTGCCGCTCACCGGCCGCCTCCGCGAGACCGCCGTCCACGGCTTGACCACCATCTCGCGTATGCCGCGGCGTTACAAGCTCGGCGTCGCCGGGCTGCTGACCGCCGCCGGCATCGGCGTCGCGACCCTCGCGCTGGCCGGCGCCTTCGGTGGCTCCGGCCAGACGACGCACCCGCTCTTCTCGTCGGGCCCGTCTTGGACCGCCTACGATGTCACCAGGGGCGCCACCGGGGAGATCCAGCGAGAGCAGGTCGAAGTCGAGGAGGGCGACGACCCGCCCCCGCCCGCCGAAATACCGCCTGCGCTGGGCAAGGAGCTGGGCCCCGCGCAGGTCGTCTGCCTCCGCGATGACTTCCCCTGGTACTGCCCGGACGCCGCCGCCGTCAACTACGGCCGCGAGTTCAAGGGGGGATGGGAGATCCCGCGTTCGGTGATCCCGGACGCCCGCTGGATCTGGATCCCGGGCGTCGACCCGTCCGCGTCCGGCGACGGCTCCTCGTACGTCTTCACCACCACGTTCGAACTCAACAAGACGCCCGCCCTCTCGCGCATCGCCTTCGCCGCCGACAACAAGGCCTGGCTCTGGGTCAACGGCGAGTACGTCACCAGCGTCGAGGGCGCCAACACGATCATCTTCTTCGACCTGAGCTGGGCCCTGCGGTTCGGCACCAACCGCATCGTCGTCCTCGTTGAGAACGAGGCCAACCCGTCGTGCGACGAGACGCCCTGCCCGTACCAGATCAACGCCGCTGGCCTCGTCTTCCAGGGCCCGCTCGACTGGGAGTAGCTCCCGCTGTACAGGCGTGTCCCGACGCGCCCTGTTGCATTCCAACGTCGTCGCTGGCCGCGATGACCACCGTACACCGTACGGAAAGGTCTTTAGACCTGTGCTGAGGCGCGCTGCAACAGTGCCGCCTTGCGTGGCCCGCGCACTGTGAACTGTGAACTGTCAACTGTTCACTATTCGTCCCGTCCCACGCTGAAGTACCCCGCGTCCGGGTGGTGGAAGACCATCGCCGATACCGACGCCTCCGGCTCCATCATGAAGCCTTCCGTCAGCTCGATCCCCAGCTCCTCCGGCCGCAGTAGCCGGAACAGCTTCGCCTGCTGCTCCAGGTTTGGACATGCCGGGTACCCGAAGGAGTACCGCCGGCCACGATAGTGCGCCTGGAACAGGTCCTTCTTCGCAACGCCCGGCGCGTCCGGGAAGCCCCAGATCGCCCGCAGCCGGCTGTGCAGCCACTCCGCCGCCGCCTCCGCCGTCTCCAGCGCGAGCGCCTGCAATGCGTACGACCGCACGTACTGACCGCGCGCCTTCGCCGTCTCTGCCAGCGCGTTGATCCCCTCGCCCGCCGTCGTCGCGAACAGCGCCACGTGGTCCCGGCGCACGCCGCCGCCGTCGCGGTGCGGCGGCAACACCAGGTCGCTCAGGCACACGCCGTCAGGCTTTCGCTGTCGCGGGAACGCTAGCGTCTCGACCGGCGTCACGCCGCCCGGCTCGAACAGGTGGATCCTGTTGCCGTCGGGCTCCGCCTCGAAGAACTGCCACACCGCACGCACCGACATCGGGCCCGCCCGGCACTCGTCCTTCACTTCGCCGACCCGCGCCTCCAGGTCCTTCGCCTTCACGTCGCCGCGCTTCAGCGCCTCCGTGAACCGCCCCTTGAAGCCCAGGTGCTTGCCGTACAGCATCTGTGGGTTCACGTACGACCAGATCGTGTCCAGGCTCACCCGCTCCGAGAACCCGGCCGCGCCCGGCCATACGACGTTCTTCGGCACGCCCCTGATCTCGACGCTGTGCCGCTCGTCGTCGGGCACGGCCTGCATCGGCACGTCCAGCGAGATCGTCGTGCTGCGTGTCTCCGTCTCCGGCGCCAGGTCATCGTCCGCCGCCCGCCGTGTCGTCTGCGATTCTCGCTCCAGCAGATCCGCCTCGAGCTGCGTCCGCAGCTCCGGGTCCATCAGCCGGTTCAGCGTGTCCAGCCCGTTCATCGCGTCGTTGCAGTAGACGACCGTACCCTCGTACTCCGGCGCGATCCGGCCGCGCGTGAACTTGTCCGACAGCGCCGCGCCGCCCACCAGCAGCGGCAGGTCCACCCCCGCGTCCCGCAGGTCCGTCGCCGTCACCACCATCTGCTGAGCCGACTTCACAAGCAGGCCCGAGAGCCCGATCACGTCGGGGTGGTGCTGTTGCACCGCCTCGATGAGCTGCTCCGGCGGTACCTTGATCCCCAGGTTAACCACCTCATACCCGTTGTTCGAGAGGATGATGTCCACCAGGTTCTTGCCGATGTCGTGCACGTCGCCTTTCACCGTCGCCAGGACCACCCTCCCTCGCGACGACGACTCGTCCTTCTCCATGAACTGCTCCAGGTGCGACACCGCCGCCTTCATCGCCTCCGCACTCTGTAGCACCTCCGCCACGATGAGTTCGTTCGCGTTGAACAGCCGCCCCACCTCGTCCATCCCCCTCATCAGCGGCCCGTTGATGATCTCCAGCGGCGCCGCTTCCTTCCGCTTCAGCTCCAGGTCGGACACGAGCCCATCCTTCGTGCCCTCCAGGATGTAGTTCGCCAGCCGCTCGTCCAGCGGCAGCGAGGCCGTGTCTTTCTTCGTCCGCGATGCCGCGCCCCGGAAGTGCGCCGCGAACGCCGCCACCGGGTCGTCGCCTCGGTTCCACAGCAGGTCCTCAGCCAGCCGCCGCTCCTCGTCCGGGATCGAGGCATAACGCTCCAGCTTCTCCGGCTGCACGATCGCCAGGTCCAGCCCGGCCTTCGTGCAGTGATACAGGAACACCGAGTTCAGCACCTCGCGCCCCGCCTCCGGCAGCCCGAAAGACACGTTGCTGATGCCCAGCACCGTCTTCGCGTCCGGCAGCGCTTCTTTGATCAGCCGGATGCCCTCGATCGTCTCGACCGCGCTGCCGATGTAGTTTTGGTCGCCGGTCGCGCAGGGAAACACCAGCGGGTCGAAGATGATGTCGCCCGGCCGCACTCCAAAATCCTCGCTCAGCAGCTTCCACGATCGCTCCGCGATCTCCAGCTTCCGCTGCCGCGTGATCGCCTGGGCCTGCTCCTTGTCCTCGTCGATACACCCGACGATGAGCGCCGCTCCGTACTTCCTCGCGATCGGCACGACGCGCTCGAACTTCTCCAGCCCATCCTCGAGGTTGATCGAATTGATGATCGCCTTCCCCTGGCAGTACTGCAGCGAGCGCTCGACGGACTTCGCGTCCGTCGTGTCGACCATGATCGGCACCCGGATCTTCTTGATCAGCAGTTCGTAGAAGCGGTCGATGTCCTCCAGCTCGTCGCGGTCGGCGTTTTGCAGGTTCACGTCGATGATCTGCGCCCCGCCCTTCACCTGCTGGCGTGCGATCTCCGTCGCCTCTTCGTACTTCTCCTGCGTGATCAGCCGCTTGAACTTCCGCGAGCCCACCTCGTTCGTCCGCTCCCCCACGATTAGCGGCCGGTTCTCGTCCGTCGCCTCCAGGAAGTCCACTCCGGAGAACAGCGCCCGGTGGTGCGCCACCGGCACACGCGGCCGCTTGCCCGCCGCCATCTCCGCGAGCATGCGGATGTGCTCGGCCGTGGTGCCACAGCACCCGCCGATGATGTTCAGCCAGCCATGGTCGACAAACCGCTCGAGCACAGTCGCCACCTGCTGCGGCGATTCGCAGTAGTTCCCGTCCGGGTCCGGCAGCCCCGCGTTTGGCCAGCAGCTCAGCCGGAACTCGCTCACACCCGCGATCCCCCGCAGGTGGTCGGTCATGAACTCCGGCCCCGTCGAGCAGTTCAGCCCCAGCGTGAACAGGTCCGCGTGCATCAGCGATGCCGCCAGCGCCTCCGCCGACTGGCCCGCAAGCATTGTGCCCGTCTGCTCGATCGTCCCCGAAACCATCACCGGCAGCCGGTACCCCAGCTCGTCGGACGCCCGCCGGATCCCGATCAGCCCGGCCTTGATCGTCCGGGTGTCGTTCTGTGTCTCCAGCAGGAGCGTGTCCGCCCCCGCCTCCGCCAGCACCAGCGACAGCTCGTAGTACGCGTCCACCAGCTCGTCGAACGTGATCCCGCCCGTCACCGTGATCGCTTTGGTCGTCGGGCCCATGTCGCCCATCACGAAGCGCGGCTTCCCCGGCGTGCTGTACAGGTCGGCCATTTCGCGCGCCAGCCGCACCGCCGCGGTGTTCACCTCCCGCACCCGGTCCTGCAGCCCGTACTCGGCCAGCACGATCCCCATCCCGCCGAACGTGTTCGACATCAGCAGGTCGGCTCCGGCCTCCAGGTACCCTCGGTGCATGTCGCGGACCACGTCGGGCCGTGTGACGTTGAGCTGCTCCGGGCACCCCTCGTACCGCTCGCCCCCGTAGTCGGGCGCGGCAAGATCCCGCCCCTGCAGATACGTCCCGTGGGGGCCTTCCTTGACGAGGATCCGCTCCGCCGCGGCCTCGTACAGCAGCTTCGTCCGTGATGCCCGGTCGTTCATCGGACTAGCAGGGTAACAGATTCGAATCTGCCCCCTGCCGGCGCTTCAGCCACCACCGGAGCACGCCGTCCGCTGCCCCGCCTCAGCGTTCGCGGGCCGTCACTCGACGACTGGCGCGCCCTCCGCGGTTCGCAGATCGTCCTCGTACGCGCCCCAGTATGCCGCTGGCAACAGTCGCCCGATCTCGACCATCACGTCCCGCGCCATCCGCCGGTCCTCCTCTGGCCCCGGCAGCTCGTGTGTTGCGCGAGGCAGCCGGAAGACGGGCCCGAACCGCACGTGCAGGGCGCCCTCGTCGTCCTCCCACACACCGGCGGGCAACAGCGGCTCTCGCCGCGAAGCCATGCCCAGGAAGCGCCCCACGCCCTCCTGCGGTTCCATCAGTCGCCCGCTCGCCTGCAACCCCTCCGGCGTGATCGCGATCGGCCCGGCTTCCAGCGCTCGCAGCAGCTCACGCAGCGCAGACGCCCGCCCCAGGCGGAGCGCGTCGCGCCGCGGCATGATGACGAAACCGTAGGTCAGCGCCACCCGGCGGAAGAGCCAGCGGATCAGCGACAGCGGGATCGGGATCGGGCCCGCCCGCAGGCCCAGGTATTCGCTCGTGAAGGTCCAGCGGATCTCCGGCGGGCCCGGTCGCCGCTCCGCGATCGCCGTCGATGCCACCATCGCACAGTGAAACGGCCGCAGGCCCCGCCGCGAGTAGTGGTTCATCACCAGCACGAAGTTACCCTCGGCCGGAACGTGCTCGGTTCCCTCGATGCGCCGCGGGCAGGCGCTGTTCGCTTCCAGCACGGTCGCGCAGTCGCGCACAAACGACCGCTTTCTGCCGAGGATCAATGAGCATGCGAACCCGATCAGCCGCACAAATGGCACGCTGTACATCGGACGGGAAGGCGTTGGAGTGTTGATTGGTGCCGTCATCGCCCGCCGGCTACATCTTGTCCGGCGCGCTCATTCCCATCAGCGTCAGGCCGCGCGCCAGCACCACCCGCGCCGCCTCGCACAACCGTAGCCGCGCTTGCGATAGCGCCATCTGCTCGTCGTCCAGCACCCGGCACTCTGTGTAGAACTGGTGAAACGCTGTCGCTAGCTCCTGCGCGTAGTGCGGCAGGTGGTGCGGCTCCGAGCGCTCCGCCATGAGCTGCACCAGCTCCGGCAACTGCATCATCTTCCGCATCAGCTCCTGCTCCGCCGGGTGCGATAGCAGCGACACGTCGGCCCCCTCCGATATGAATCCGCGCTCGCCCGCGTTCGCGATGATCCCCGCGATCCGTGCATGCGCGTACTGCACGTAGTACACCGGGTTCTCCGCCGACTGCCGTTTCGCCAGCTCCAGGTCGAACTCCATCTGGCTGTCGGCCGAGCGCGACAGGAAGAAGAACCGCGCCGCGTCCCGCCCCACCTCCTCCACGATGTCGCGGATCAGCACGATGTTCCCCGAGCGCTTCGAGAGCCGCACCAGCTCCTCGCCCCGCCGGAAACTCACGAGCTGGTAGATCAGGATCTCTAGCGCCGCCGGGTCGACTTCCAGCGCCTGCACCGCCGCCTTCAGCCGCGAGACGTGGCCCTGGTGGTCCGCCCCCCACACGTTCAGCACCCGCTCGAACCCCCGCGTCACGAACTTCTCGTAGTGGTAGGCGATGTCCGACGCGAAGTAGGTCGGCCGCCCCGTGCTCCGGACGACGACGTTGTCCTTGTCCTCGCCAAGTTCGCTCGAGGCGAACCAGAGCGCCCCTTCCTTCTCGACCAGGAAACCCTGGTCGCGCAGCCGCCCCATCGCCGTGTCGTACACGCTGGGTCCGTCCGCCTCGTCATACAGCGACCGCTCCCGGAACCAGATGTCGTAGCGCACGCCCAGCCGCTCGAGGTCCGCCCGGATGCCCTCGACGATCAGCTCGACCCCGCGCAGCACCATCGCCGGCGGTGGCTCCTCCACGGTTGCGTACTCATACGCGTCGCCGCTCTCGTCGCGGATCCGCTTCGCGACGTCGATCATGTACTCGCCCGGATACCCGTCGGCCGGGATCTCGACCGTCTTCCCCGCCAACTGAAGGTAGCGCGCCACCAGCGTGCGCCCGAAGACCTCCGTCTGCGTGCCCGCATCGTTTACCAGGTACTCGCGCTCGACGTGATACCCCGCCGCCTCCAGCACCGACGCCAGCACGCTGCCGATCGCCGCGCCGCGACCGTTGCCCGCCGTCAGCGGCCCCGTCGGGTTCGCGCTCACGAACTCGACCTGCACGCGCTGCCCCTTGCCGATGTCCGCATTGCCAAACGTGTCCCCGCCCTCGAGGATCGCGTTCACCTGCCGCGCCAGCCACGCCGCCGAGAGACGGAAGTTGATGAAGCCCGGCGGCGCCGCCTCGGCCAGCGCCAGCATGTCGGTCCCCGGTATCCGCGAGGCGATCGTCTTCGCCAGGTCCAGCGGATTCGCCCGCGCCGCCCGCGCCAGCCGCATCGGCAGGTTCGTCGCGTATTCGCCGTGCTCCGGCCGGGCAGGCGTCTCGATGACGATCTCGGGTAGCGGCACCTGCGGCAGGTCGCCGGACTCCATCGCGGCCGTCGCGGCCGCCTCGATCATCCCCGCCAGGTCATCGCGAATCGTCATAGCGGCTTATCGGTCGTCCGGTTATCGGTCAAATGGAAACGCGCGCTGCCGGATGAGTTCAAGGACCTCGTCCACCGCCGCGCGCGCATGGTCCACGACCGTGGGAGGGTACCCCATGCTTCGGCTGTGCGCGAGAAATTCGTCCTCGTCCAGCACCCGCGGCTCCTCGTCCGTATACCACGCCACATCCAGATCCAGGTCGACATAGGCGAACGCCTCGCCGTCGAACTCCACCGGCGTCGCGATGTTCACGTAGTACCAGATCCGCTCGTCCCGCCGCACCCGCGACACGTTGTAGTACCGGTCGTCGAAGAGGTAGACGTCCGCGTGCCACTGCAGCGTCCACGGCGTAGGCTCCTCGCCGTGCCGCTCCGGCGACCACACGACATCGCCCGGCCGCTGCGCCACGACGTACAGCTCCTGCTTCCGTGTCACGAACCATCCTGGCCAGCGCGCGCGCAACCCACCGTCGTACTTCGTCGCGACGACCGGCGTCTGCCGCCCGATGAGGTGCTCGTACAACGTCAGCCGTCCTTCAACAGGATCCGAAACCCCTCGTGCTCGAAACGCAGCCAGTAGCCGCGGAGCTTCAGCTCCGCCCGATGCCGCGGTAACACGACAAGTAGGCGCGGAGCTTCAGCTGCGCCCAATGCCGCAAGACCAAACCCCGCTCAAGCCCTCTGCTCGCGCAGGAGTAGCCCCCAAGGACGTCATTCTGATTGATGAAGGCGACGACGTGCGCGTCGTCGACGAAGATCGGCGACAACTAACGGCCGCCTTCTGCAGTCTCAGGCATTTCATCGAGCTTGCTCGCGAAATCCTTCGGCAGGCGACGCCACTCGTCTTCCGGGACGCTCGCGCGGACCTTGGTCGCCAGCTCGTACAGTGTCCGCGGCTGATCCTCGAGATACTCATCAAATCGCTTCGCGGAATCCTCGGGAGATCCCTGCCCGGCTTCGTCTGGAACGCGCGCAGCCGCCTCCGCCAACTGCTGGCCAAGCGGCTTGAGCTTCTTCGCGCGAGTGTGCGAAGGGCCCTTCTTGGACGGGCGATAGGGGCGCGGCCTTAGTTTCTGCGTAACCATGACCCCAAGTCTACCAACAACGAAGAAGGGGCCGTCCGACGGCCCCTTCCATAGCTTCCCGGCTGCGCTCCGCTACTGCGTCACGCCGCTGGGCGCCGCATCGTCCTGCTTCGTCGCCGCCTGCTGCTTCTCGAACAGGTCCCCGTTCAGGTACGCGAACACTCCGTCCGGGTTCTCCGTCGTCTCCGGCGTCACCCACACGTGCATCATCCAGCGCAGGTCCGCCGTGAACCGCCCGCCCTTCGCCGCGCAGCTCTCCGCCGTCTCGCCTTCACTGGCCCCACTGAACCCCACGAGGCACAGTCCGGTGTGCGCGTGCCACAGGTCCAGGTTGCTCGCGAATCCGGCCGGCTCCGCCTCTCGCGTCACCCCGCCAATGCCCGGGATTTGCAGGAACCATACGCCGACGAGCTTCTCCGGCCCGTCATCGATCTTGCTGAACAGCAACCCTTCCGGCTTCGTCGGGTCGAACTTCCCGTCGCGGACGTGATCGAAGTTCAGGTAGTGCTGGCCCATGTACGGCACGTCGCTCGTCGTGTTCGCGTACCCCGCGGCCACGGCCTTCTCCGGCGTATCCAGCTCCAGCGCCACGGTGCGCGCCTGCTTGATCTGCTCGCGCAGCGCCGGCATGTCCGCCTCCGTGACGGTGCCCGCGGGGAACAGCGGCAGCAGCTCCTTGTCTGTCATCGTCTCCATCTGCGTGAACGTCGGCTGCTTGCCGTGATCGTGCATGCCGCCGTTCGCCTCGCCGTTGCTGCCCTGTGTCAGCGCCCCGGCCACCTCATGGGGGTCCTGCCCCGACCCTCCCGGATCGATGCCCTCATCCTCCAGCGCCGCGGCCACTCCCGCATCGCCCTCGGCGTCGTTGTGGTCCGCGTGGGCGTCCGTCACGACGCTCGCGTCATCGTGGTCGCTGTGGCCCACCGTCACGCCCGTCGCCCCGATGTACGTCACCGAAGCGATCGACACCGTCACCAGCGCCACCCACGCCAGCGTCACCGGCACGGCTCGCCGGATAGCTGCCTCCGCCGTGTGCGCGCCCCTCAGCGCCGAAACACTGAAGCCCGCCAGCACCGCCGCCGACGTCACCGCCAGCCCGATCGCCGCGACCAGGTGCCCCGGGTTCCCCAGGCTCAGCAGTGACTCTTCATCGGCCCCGTTGTTGTGCCGCCAGGCATCGATGCCCAGTCCCACGAAGACCACCAGCATCCCCGCAACCGCCACCGCAAACCAGGTGATGGACTCGCTCAGCCAGCCGGCATTCGGCCTCGCGCCCGTGCGCTCGCCGGCCCGCGGGCCATCGGCGTATCGATCCATGCTCGCCATCGTTCGCTCCTTGTCTTCCCCCGACCCTGTCCGCGCGGGCCCGGGCCCGCTGGATCTACGCCTCCGCCTCCTCGTCGGTTCCCGGCCGCGTGCCTGCCTGCGGCGTGAAGTACGCGGTGATCATGTCCGTGCATGCGTCCCGGTACTTCTTCCAGTCCCGCCCGTCGGTCAGCACGAACGCCTGGTACACCGTCATCGACACAGCGCCGACCGTCAGGCGCGTCATGATCGTCGGGTCACCCTTGCGCACGATGCCGGCCTTTATCGCTCCCGCGATCACCTTCGCCAACGGCAGCGCCCGCTTCTCCTCCGCGTCGCGCATCCGTCGCGTGGCGGCGCTGTCCGGGTCCGTGTTCAGCACCACCAGCCGCACCAGGTCGCGGTTCGCCGCGCACGCCTCGAACACCTGCGACACCCGCACCTTCACCGCTTCCTCCAGCGAAGCGATGACCGCCGGCACTTCCGTCATCGCCTGCCCGATGAGCTGGTTCAGCTCCTCGTTCAGCGCCGCGAACACGTCCTCCTTCGACGGGTAGTACAGGTAGATCGTGCCCAGCGCGATCCCCGCCTCCTCCGCGATGTCGGCGATCGTCGTGCCCCGGAACCCCTGCCGTGCGAACACGTTTCGTGCCGCCGTCAGGATCTCCCCGCGTCGGGCCGCCCGCGCGCTCTCGCTTCTGGTCTTGCGTTCTGCCAGCGGTGTTGTCATCTGAACCCTGCTCACTGAATCCGGTTCATTCTCGGGCCGGCGCGGGCGCCGTGTCAACGACGCCACGGTGCGAAATTCGTAAACTCCGGCAAAAACAAAGGGGCGGCGCGTTGCCGCGCCACCCCTGCGGTACCTCACCCGTGTACGTCACGCGTGATGCAAGCTCCGATCAGTCCTTCTGGAACGGTGGCCTCGGCGGTCCCGGAGGCCCCTCGTCGCGGTTGGGCCGGTTCCGCAGCCCGCCGTCCGCGCTGCGCTCGGGGCCACGGCTGCCGCCTCCGTTGCCTCCGCCGCCACGCCGGTCGAAGCCGCCGCCGCCGCGCGGCCGTCCGCCGTCGCCGCTGCCGCCGCGTGGGCCCCGGTCACGGTCGCCGTAGCCGCCACCACCGCCGCGTCCGCCTCGGTCGTAGCCGCCACCTCCACGGCCTCCGCGATCGCCGCCGCCGCGAGGCCCGCCCCGGCCGCCGCCATCGCGGTTGCCGCGGGCCTCCCGCTGGCGCTCCACAGCCGCCGTCGGGCCGTCCTCGCCCGCCAGCACGGCGCGCCGGGAGAGGTTGACGCGCCCCATGCTGTCGATCTCAGTCACCATGACCTCGATCTCCTCGCCGACCGACAGGGCCTCTTCGACAGAAGGCACACGCTCGGTCGAAATCTCGGAGATCGGCACCAGGCCGTCCTTGCCGGGAGCGATCTCCACGAAGGCGCCGAAGTTCATCAGCCGCGCGACCCGCCCGTTGTAGACGGTCCCGACCTCCACGTCCTTCGTCATCGCCTCGATAATGCTGATCGCGCGCTGCGCCGACTCCCCGTCCGTCGCCCCGACGAAGATCGAGCCGTCGTCCTCGATGTCGATTGTGCAGCCTGTCTCCTCGATGATCGACCGCACCACCTTGCCGCCCGGTCCGATGACCGTGCCGATCTTCGATGGGTCGATCTGCAGCCGGTACATGCGGGGCGCGTACGGCGACATCTCCTCGCGCGGAGCGTCCAGTGTCTTCATCATCTCGCCCATGATGTGCATCCGGCCCTCCCGGGCCTGCGCGATGGCGGCCTTCATCACCTCCATCGGGATCCCCTGGATCTTGATGTCCATCTGCAGCGCCGTGATGCCCTGCTCCGTCCCGGCCACCTTGAAGTCCATGTCGCCCATCGCGTCTTCCAGGCCCGCGATGTCCGTCAGCACCTTGTACGTGCCGTCCGATCCCATGATCAGGCCCATCGCCACGCCCGACACCGGCGACTTGATCGGTACGCCGGCGTCCATCAGCGACAGCGTGCTGCCGCACGTCGACCCCATCGACGTGCTTCCGTTGCTCGAAAGCACGTCCGACACCACGCGGATCGTGTACGGGAAGTCGTCGCTGTCCGGCAGCACCGGCACGATGCCGCGCTCCGCCAGCGCCCCGTGACCGATCTCACGCCGGCCCGCGCCGCCCATGCGCCCCGTCTCCCCCACCGAGTACGGCGGGAAGTTGTAGTGGTGCAGGTACCGCTTGCTGTCGATCGGCGAGAGCGTGTCCAATCGCTGCGCGTCGCCAACACCGCCCAGCGTCGTCACGCTCAGCACCTGCGTCTGCCCGCGCGTGAAGATCGCGCTGCCGTGCACCCGGGGCAGCACGCCCACCTGGCACCAGATCGGCCGTACCTCCGTCGACTTTCGCCCGTCTGGACGCTTGTCGTTCTTCAGGATCGACTCGCGCACCGTGTCCTTCACGAAGTAGTCCAGCGCCTCGCCCACGGCTTTCTCGCCGAACTCCTCGCCGTACTTCTCGACGAGCTTCGCCTTGTGCGCGTCCAGCCCGCCCTGCCGCTCGTCCTTCGCCAGCGCCAGGAACTCGTCGACGTTGCCCGCCAGGTCGGCCGACACCTTGTCCTTCAGCGCCTGCGGCAACACCGGCGGCTCGAAAACCCACTTCACCGGCTTGAACGCCGCGATCATCTCCTCTTGCAGGTCGATCAGGATCTGGTTCTGCTGCTGGCCGAACTCCAGCGCCCCCAGCACGATGTCCTCAGGCGCTTCGTCCGCACCCGCCTCCACCATCATGATCGCGTTGCGCGTACCCGCGACCACGATGTCGATCAGGCTCTCGTCGAGCTGCTCGAACGTCGGGTTCGCCACATACTGGCCGTCGATGTAGCCCACCCGCACGCTGCTCACCGGCCCGTTGAACGGGATGTCGCTGATCGCTAGCGCCGCCGATGCGCCCACCGTCCCCAGCACGTCCGGCTGGTTCTCCTTGTCCACCGCCATAACCGTGATGACGCACTGCACGTCGTTCCGCATCGTCTTCGGGAATAGCGGCCTCAGCGGCCGGTCCGTCAGCCGCGCGCTCAGCGTCGCCTCGCTCGATGGCCGGCCTTCGCGCCGGAAGAAGCTGCCGGGGATGCGCCCCGCCGCGTACATCTTCTCTTCGAAGTCGATGGTCAGCGGGAAAAAGTCCGTGCCCGGCCGTGGGTGCCGCGCCATCACCGCCGTGCACATCACGACGACCTCGCCGTACTTCACCAGGCAGGCGCCGTTGGCCAGCCCGGCCACCCGCCCCGTCTCGATCGTCAGCGTCTTCCCGCCGATCTCGCGCGTAAATGTTCGAATATCAGGTCCTGACATATGTGGGGATTCCTCCGTCCTCCGGTTAGTTGGGTCTCCGCCCTGGGCGGGACATTGCATGTGAAACGATGATAGGCAGCGGCTTATGCTCCGCGGCTGCTGGTGACGACTCGATCAGGGGATTCGTGAGGGCCCACCCGCCGCAGCGAGTCTTCCGTTCAGCCCGCCTGGTCGCCGTGGCGACTCTTCGAGGTTCGTCGTTCCCTGTTCTCTTCGTGCCCGGTCACATCTTCCGGACACGCGAACGGCCCCCGTCTTACTTGCGGAGGCCGAGTTGCTGGAGGACAGCGCGGTAGCGGGTCACGTCCGTCTTATTCAGGTAGGCTAGCTGCCGGCGCCGTTGGCCGACGAGCTTCAATAGCCCGCGCTGGGTCGAGTGGTCGTGCCTGTGCTGCTTGAGGTGTTCCGTCAGGGCGTTGATCCGCTCCGTCAGGAGGGCGATCTGCACCTCGGCCGAACCTGTGTCGGTCGCGTGCTGCCTGTGCTGACCGACGATCTCGGCCGTGCGCTCTGCCGTTAGCGCCATCTATTCCACGTTTCCTCTCTCTTAACTCATCCTGAGGCTACCAGAGCCCGTCCCCCCCGGCAACCGGACCCACAACGTACGGGATTACGCGCACCCTCCCCCGTACCCGCACCCGTACGGACAGGTCTTCAGAGGTAACAATATACTTGACTCAGTAGCCAATCTGGCCTATCATGGTGAGGTAGGAGAGAACCATGAAAGAGCCGGGAACCCTCATTGAAGCCGTCCGATACTTCGCCGATCCAGACGTCGCGCTGGATTTCATGGCGATGTTGCGGTGGCCCGATGGCCGCGTGGTCTGTCCCAACTGCGACTCTGACGAGGTGCGGTTCATCTCCACCCGTCGCCTGTGGGAGTGCAAGTCCAAGCACGCGAAGCGTCAGTTCTCGATCAAGGTCGGAACCATCTTCGAGGACTCGCCGCTCGGTCTGGACAAGTGGCTTCCCGCCGTGTGGATGATCGCCAACGACAAGAACGGGATCAGCAGCGCCGAGCTGGCGCGGGCCATCGGCGTCACTCAGAAGTCCGCATGGTTCATGCTCCACCGCATCCGGCTCGCTATGCGGACCGGAAGCTTCCGCCGCATGGCCGGTGAGGTCGAGGTCGATGAGACTTTCATCGGCGGCAAGTCCATATTCATGCACAAGGAACGCCGCGCTCGCGCCATGAAGGGCCGCAAGGGTGGCACTACCGGCAAGACCATCGTGATGGGCCTGCTTGAGCGTCACGGCCCCGACGGCCACAGCGCCGTACAGGCGAAAATCATCCCCGACACCAAGCGCAAGACCCTCGCGCCGGTCGTGCGTGAGAACGTCGAGCATGGCTCGGCGCTGTTCTCGGATTCGGCCTATGGCTACTGGGGACTCAACGACACCTACGCGCACCAGATGGTTGACCACGCCGAGGAATACGTCCGGGGCAAGGTTCACACCAACGGCATCGAGAACTTCTGGAGCCTGCTCAAGCGGGCTATCAAGGGCACCTACGTCAGCGTCGAGCCCTTCCACCTGTCCCGGTATATCGATGAGCAGGCGTTCCGGTACAACGAGCGCAAGGTCAACGATGCTGCGCGATTCATGCGCGTTCTGCTGAACGTGCTCGGCAAGCGAATCACCTACTCCGAACTGACTGGTAAGGTGAGTACGAGGCCAGCGTAGACAGCTAAGGGGCAAACGCGATGGCAAAGCTGAAACCCAGCGACAAGCCGAACGAGACGCCGCTAGAGCGTACCGCGAAGCTCGCGCGAAAGCTGCTCGCCGTGCCGAAGGCCGAGGTCGATAAGGTGAGGCGCAAACAAGAACACGCATCATCGCGGAAGATCTCGCGCTAGTTGCTGCATCAAAGATTTGACATGGGTGAAGATGCTCATCGCTTGGTATGGGTCGTAGCTCTCGCGCGGGTGCGCGACGTGCTTACGCCATGCTTCGTTGAAAGCTGCTAGATCGGCCCTGGCCTGAGCGAAATATGCCATCCGCTTCTTCACTGCGGGTGTCTTGTCTTGTATCTGCACCATCTTCTTCAGCTTGCCGTCCATGTCGGTTAGCAGTTTCCCCCAGTCTGACCATTCTGGGTATGTGATGCCCATGCGCCGAGCCAAGAGTTGTAACGCCAACTCTGCGGCGCGCATCGAATGAAACACCGCAGCAGTCGATTCTCCGAGCGCGATGCATTTCGCCGCATGGTCGATGTCGTATCGCGCCTGCGGGAACCGCTTATGAACATCCGACCCGAATGGTGGCCCCTCCGGCTGTTCGTAGAGAGTCGCCTCGTCGGGTGTTAGCATCAGAAAGTAGGCCCCGGATGAAAGATCAGAGGCTATCGTGTCGTGGAGATCCTTAAGTCTCAGAGCCGCGCGATCATAGGTAATCGATTGATCTTCTGACAGCCATCGATGCACCTCCTTGATGCGAATCTTCACGATCTTGCTTAAGGGGAGCGAGTCAACAATCACGCCGACATTGTGAACCGCAACCGCGCATTGCTCCCGGTGGAGGGGCATCAGGGCGGCTCCACCCTTACCGAAGTCGATCTGCTCGGACGCAACAAAAGCTGCCATCTGTAAATCGCGCATCAATGTCACGAATGATCCGGCGAAATACCTCAGCACGTCGTAGAGGCTCCACAACCGCGATTCTGGCGAGTACCAGCTATCCTCGCATTGCATCCACAGGTCTCCTAAGAGGATGCTTGATCAGCCCGTGCTGAGTCAAGTATATTGTTACCTCTTCAGACCTGTCCTGTCTGCGATAGGCGCCCCCGCGCGAGAAAAGCCCGTCGCCCGTCTCCCTGGATCCAGTACCCGCGGCGCTTCAGCTCCGCCCGATGCCCACCAGTGTGCAACTGCCGTGAGCCACGCATCTCTCAATCTCCGCAAGGCGCACGGCTTCGCTTCGAGGGCGTGGACGAAGCGACCGGGCTGGCCACCGGTACCTGCGTTGGGTCCCCCGGTCGCGTGATGAACGCCTCGAACCAGCGAGCGAGGCATGCCTGGTCCTCTCCCGCCCAGCACGGCCGCCCGTACCCGATCCCCATCACCCTCACGCCTTGTGCGTCCGGCTCCTCGGCCACCCGGAATCGCCCGTAGCACGCGCCCTCGCCGAGGAAGTAGACGCCATCATGAAACTCGTGATCGAAGAAAGCGCTGCCGTCCACGCGCTCCTCGAAGTCCCGCAACGTGCCCGACAACACCACCGAAGGAGCCTCAGCGTCTGGATACGCAAAGAACTCCTTCTCCGACCTGTCCTCGAAGGGCAGCGGCGGTAGCCGCCCCTCTAGCCGCGGAGCCAGCTCGTCCCTCACCATCGCAAACAGCGACTCCCGCGTCGACGAGTCTTCGCAGTCACCCGACGCATCGAGGCCCAACACCCGTATCGCGTGCGTTCCTCCCGAATCCTCGATCTTGATACGCGCCAGCCGGCAATCGTTGTCCAGCTCCACGTCGATGCTGTCCGCAGGCACCCGCAGCGTCGTCATCACTCCGTGCGCGTGCCCGCTCGCGTCCAGCCGCGCGTGAAGTTCCCCCGTGTCGAATCCCACCGGGATTACCGCCGCCGGATCATCTGCTGCGAACTCGTACCTCAGGTGGTCATCGCCGCCGAGGGGGTCAAACGCGAGGAGCAGGATCACTCCGACGTACAGAAGCGCCAGCACGGACACAACAGCCCCGACAACAGCCGCCGACCGGGCAAGCCAAATCTGAACTCTCAACTCGATCTCCCGGGCTCAGGGTCGGCCCCGATGCTCGCGCCCATCTTGCGGCCGAGGCCGCCCTGCGGGGCCGACCCGGTCACTCCTCGGCCGCCGCCGCTCCACCGATGTAGTCCAGGAAGTACTGAAACCGCGGCTCCATCTCCTCCGGCGTCGACTCCGAGTCCTTCTCCCAGAACCCGTTGATGTAGCCGAGCACTTCGAACTCGGTCCCGACGGTAGCGGCGTGCAAGCGATACCGGACGAAGTAACCGAAGCCGAGTGCCTGGGTATAGACGTCGTCCTCCCGGCGGTGCTTCTCGGGATAGGCGTCGATCGCGCGCGCGATGTTCTCGCGGGGGAGAGCGAGTGTCCGTCGAAGGACGCTGCCTTCGGAATAATCGAGCCGGTCTCCCTTCGGGAGTCGGTCGTCGGAGTATGGTTCTGCCTCACCTCGCAGCCTGGCGACGACGCCTCGCTCGAAGGCGGCGATGAGTTCCTTCTTGCCGTCCCGTGCGTTGTTGCAGTTGTAGTTCGTCCCGACGAACACGAGTCTGATTTCAGTTGAAGGTGCTACGTCTGCCGAGACGAATCGCGCGTAACGGCATCCGTCCTCGATGCCGATGTGGTGCGTGACCTGACCGTCCTCGAAGTATTCGCGATGCCACAATCCCGTTCCGTCGAGTCGCTCCGCCAGCAAGTCGATCGAAAAGTCGAGCCGGTACGTCGTCGCCGGATCGCCCGGTGTCAGCTCATACTGGCCACCGCCGTACGACGTCGCCGCAAACGCCGTCCCCGCCACCACCAACACCACCGGCGCCGCCCGCATCCGCAACCCACCCACACCGCCAGCATCCATCGTCCGCAAGTACGCGTACGACCCCACGATCGCGACGAGCGCGATCAGGTCCGTGTAGTCAGCAACCCGCCCGATCTCGAACACCCCAACCGCATTCCATCCATCGATCACCCCCTGCGACAGCGGCGACTTCCACCACACGAACCCCATCGCCGTCGCCGCATAGATCGCCCCCGTCCGCCGAGGCAGCAACGCCGACCAGAACATCGGGAAGATGAACAGCCCCGCGAAATCCGACAGCTTGCCCGTGAGCAAGCCCGGGTACGCCTGCTTCAGCACGAAGTCGTTCGCCAGCAGCAGGACGAGTCCCGCTAGGAACCCCGTTGACGTCAGCACGCGTGCCGCCCGGTCCATGGTGCGTATCATACGACGGCCACCCACCCCCGGAGGTTCCCCGAACGGCGAATCAATCCCGTCCCGGAAACGGACAGTGCGTTGGCGAAGAAGCTAAGGGGGATGTCATCGTCGACGTCGGGCTGGGAGTGGGATCACCTGCGTGTCGTAGGGGCCATGCGAAAGTCCGTTCCAAGCAGGCATCGTCGCCCCAGCGACAGGGCCGCGCATATCCCACCCCGACGACGCGCACCTCATTGCTGGCTCGGTCCTCTTCCAGCCGAAATCTGCCGAAGCAGGCGAGTTCGCTCAGGTAATAGATGCCGTCGTGAACTTCGTGCTCGAAATACCAAGTCCCGTCGAAGCGCTCCGCCCCTGAAGCCAGTGACCCCGCGAGCAGGAGCGAGGGCTCAGAGCCCTGCGGATACGTGTAGAAGTCGCCTTCGATGGTCGTCTGGTACGCAAGTGGCGGGAGCCTGCCTTCGAGTCGCGGCACGAAGTCCTCCTTGAAGAGAATCATCAACTCGTCTCGACTCCCCGTGGCGTTGCATGCCCCAGTCGCCTCTAACCCCACGACCCGCAGCGGCTCTGGTGCCCGCGCCCGGAACCAGGCTCTCTTGCAGTTGTTGTCGAGCATCACATCGTAGATACCGCGAGGAAGCGTGCCCGCCACACCGCCGTGGCGGTGTCCGCTCGCGTCAAGCCGTGCCGCAATCTCGCTAAGGGGAAACGACACCGGCACAGTGGCTGTAGGGTCATCGTCATCGAACATGTACTCGAGCCGCGGTTCGTCCTCGAAGAGGTCGTAGATAGAAACAAACACCACAAGCCCGACGAACAAGGCGAATAGCAGAATTGGAATGCCGGCTACGATCCCCAGCGCGGTGCAGCTAATGCGGACCATCGTGCGTATCATACTCCCGATGCCCAACCCCCAACCCCCCATGCCCCAACCCCCAACGACCAACCCCCAGTCACCATCCGTGGCCATCGTCACCGACAGCACCGCCTGCATCCCACCCGACGTCGCCGCCCGCTACGCCATCGAGGTCGTCCCCGTACACATCATCTTCGGCGGCCGCACCTACGCCGACTCCCTCACCACAGACACCGCCGACTTCTACGACCGCCTCCGCACCTCCACCGATCGGCCGACGACCGCCGCTCCCTCGCCCGGCATGTACGTCGAGGCCATCGGCCGTGCCGCCCGCCGCGCCGAAGCCGTGCTCGTCATCACCGTCTCCGCCCAGTTCAGCGCCATGCACGACTCCGCCCGCGCCGCGATCGACGCCGTCCGCGCCGAGAGCCCCGGTTTGGACATCCGCCTCCTCGACTCACGCAACGCCGCCATGGCCCAGGGCTTCGTCGTCCTCGAGGCCGCCCGCGCCGCCGAGCGCGGCGCGTCGATCGACGACGTGATCGCCCGTGCCGAAGAGATGACCGGCCAGGTGACCCTCCTCGCCATGCTCGACACCCTCACCTACCTCTCGCGCAGCGGCCGCGTGCCCCGCGTCGCTGCCTGGGCCGCCGGCGTCCTGCAGGTGAAGCCCGTCGTCCGCTTCAGCGCCGCCAACATCAAGCTCGTCGCCCGTACCCGCACCCGCCCGAAGGCCCTCGACCGCATGGCCGCCATCTTCGCCGAGTCCATCGCCGGCCGCCCCGTCCACCTCGCCGTCCACCACGCCAACGTCCCCGCCGACGCCGCCTACCTGCTCGACGCCGCCCGGCGCTCCGCCAACATCGTCGAGTCCTACGTCACCGAGTTCACCCAGGTCATGGGCGTCCACACCGGCCCCGGCCTCGCCGGCATGGCCTGGTGGTGCGAGGTGAGAGGTGAGAGGTGAGAGGTGAGGTGAGAGATGCGAAGTGCGAGGTGACAAAGTGATTGCGAGGAGCCACCGTCATTCCGAGCGCAGCGAGGAATCTTGTTGTGACATCCACATAGCCCGCATGCGCCAGCGCCACCCAAGCCCGACACCCGGTAAGGTTCTAGGTTCTGGGTTCTACGCCCCCGTCCCAGTACCATGCCGCACGATCACCCACATCGCCGCAGGAAAGTGATCCCCGTGCACACCCTCCCACCCCGCGCGCTCGCCGCCATCACCCTCATCGCGATCATCGTCGCGATTACCGCCGCTGCCTGCAACGACGACGACAGCACCCCGGCGGCGACCAGCGTCGTCTTCTACTCCAACCGCGACGGCGACGACGACGTCTACATGATGGACCTCGATGGCACCGGCCTGCACCAGCTCACCAACGAGCCCGGCCGCGACTACGAGGGCGACATCTCGCCCGACGGCAAGACCATCGTCTTCGCGACACAGCGCGCCGCCGGCGACAACAGCCAGCTCTTCCTCATGGACGCCGACGGCAGCAACGTCCGCCGCCTCACCTTTAGCGCCGACGAGGGCAGTCCCTACGCCGCCGGCAACGTCATCGACGACTACGCCCACTGGTCCTACGACGGCACCCGCGTCGTCTTCCAGCGCTCCAGCGACGTCAGCGGCAACATGGACGCCGACGTCTGGGTCATCGACCCCGCGACCGGCGAGGAGCGCCAGATTACAAACCTGCCCGACACCTGGGACAGCACGCCCGCCTTCACCCACGACAACAAGGCCGTCACCTTCGAGCGCGGCACCGGCCCCGACTTCTCCATCTACCGCGTCGACCTCGACACCGGCGAGGCCACCCGCCTCACCGGCGACAACGCCGGCCGCGCCGTCGGCGGAAAGCTGTCGCCCGACGGCAAGAAGCTGCTCTACACCTCGAACATCGACGGCGATGTCGAGATCTACCTGCAGGACATGGACAGCGGCGACACCACCAACCTCACGGACAACGAGGCTGTCGACACCTACCCCCACTGGTCGCCCGACGGCAAGCAGATCCTCTTCGAGTCCGACCGCGACGGCAACCACGAGATCTACGTGATGGACGCCAACGGTGCCGATGTCCGCCGCCTCACCAACGACCCCGGCAAAGACAGCGACCCCCACTGGTCCCGCGCACACTAATGGACGCGAAGCGCGATGTGAGAACGGGAAAGCGCTGCCCCCCGTCATTCCCAGTGCAGCGAGGAATCTCGCAGTGATAACCGGAGCGCCTCATGCGCCAGCGCCCAATCGCCCCGTCATTCCGAGCGCAGCGAGGAATCTCGCCGCTGACACCGACGTCGCCGCATGCGTCAGCGCCACCGTCCCACCGGAAAGCGAGTCCCCCGTCATTCCGAGCGCAGCGAGGAATCTCGCCGCTGACACGCGCGCGTAAACACGCGTCAGCGCCACCGTCCCGCGCGAGAACCGCAAATTGCGTGTCAGAAACCGGAAAGCGAGTCCCCCGTCATTGCCTTGAAAGTCTCACTAGGCGGCCTCCAGACGGACGGTGTACCC
>CAYJMG010000038.1:24718-27934 GCA_964371355.1 uncultured Dehalococcoidia bacterium | reverse complement strand
CCCCCCCCCCCCCCCCCCCCCCCCCCCCCCCCCCCCCCCCCGGGGGGGGGGGGGCCGGGGGGGGCCCCCCCCCGGCCCGGCGCAGTCCCCCTCTCCCGGCCGAACCCCGCGGCCCAGGGCCCAAGGCCCCCAACCTCCCGCCCACCGTCTCCGCGCATACACGTCGGAGGAGATGGCCACCCTCGGCGTCGACGCCGAGCTGCACGCCCTCAAGCGCGTCGGCGTCTCCCTCATCGTGAAGTTCGAAAAGCTCGGCGTGCACACCGTCCGCGACCTCCTCCTCCTCTTCCCCCGCCGCCACGTCGATTACGGCGACCCCGTCCCTGTCTCTCAGCTCCGCCTTGGCGCCGAGCAGACTGTCCGCGCCCGCGTCTGGCAGGCCAAAGAGCGCATGATGGGCTTCCGCATGCGCTCGACGGAGGCCACCGTCGGCGATTCCTCCGGCATGATGCAGTGCGTCTGGTTCAACCAGCCCTGGGTCGCCAAGCAGCTCCCCGTCAACGCCGAGATCGTCCTCTCCGGCCGTGTCAGCGAGTACCAGGGCCGCCCCAAGTTCGACAACCCCGAGTGGGAGGTCTGGTCCGACGAGCTGCTGCACACCGGCCGCCTCGTGCCCATCTACCCGCTCACCCAGGGACTCCAGAACCGCACCATCCGCCGCGTCATGCAAGAGGCCCTCGAGCGCTTCGTCCACCGCCTGCCCGACCCGCTCCCGCAGGAGATGCGCGACCGCCTCGACCTTGCGCCCATCGCTGAGGCCGTCGCCCAGATGCACTACCCGTCCGACAAGCAGGCGTTGGAGCGTGCCCGCCGACGTCTCGCGTTCGAGGAGCTGCTGCCCATCCAGCTCACCATGCAGGTGCGCCGCCGCCATTTCCAGAAGTCCGCACCGGCCGAGCCCGCGCCCATGTCCGCGCCCACCGAGACGGCGTTCACGGCGGCCCTCCCCTTCACCCTCACCGGCGCCCAGCAGCGCGTGATGTTCGACGTCCTCAACGACCTGCGCCGTCCCGTCCCGATGTCACGCCTCGTCCAGGGCGACGTCGGTAGCGGCAAGACGGTCATCGCCGCCGCCGCTCTCGTCGCCGCCATCGAAAACGGCCGACAGGGCGTGATGATGGCCCCCACCGAGATCCTCGCCGAGCAGCACTTCCGCACGCTGAAGCAGCTCTTCGGCGCGAACGGCGCCCCAGGCCCCGTCGCCAGTGCGCGCCCGCAGTTCCTCGATCCCATCCGCGCGCCCCACCTGTTCGAGCGCCGCCAGCGCCCCGGCGAGATCCGTATCGCCCTCCTCACCGGCAGCCTGAAAGCGAAGGAACGCCGCGAGCTGTACCAGCTCATCGAGGACGGCGAGATCGACGTCGCCTGCGGCACCCACGCGCTCATCCAGGGTGGCGTGCAGTTCCACGACCTCGGCGTCGCTATCGTCGACGAACAGCACCGCTTCGGCGTCATGCAGCGCGCCGCCCTGCGCGAGAAGGGCGCCCAGGCCGCGCACACACCCCACATGCTCGTCATGACGGCCACGCCGATCCCCAGAACGCTCGCCCTTACCCTCTACGGCGACCTCGACATCTCCGTCGTCGACGAAATGCCTCCCGGCCGCCAGCAGACCAAGACCACCTGGGTCGGCCCCGATGAGCGCCCCGACGCCGAGCGCTTCGTCCGCGCCGAGATCGAGAAGCGCCACCAGGCCTTCATCATCTGCCCCCTCGTCGAAGAGTCCGAGACGCTCGACGTGAAGGCCGCCACCGTCGAGTTCGAGCGCCTGCGCCGCTCCGTCTTCCCCGACCTCCGTCTCGAGCTGCTGCACGGCCGCATGTCGGGCAAGCAGAAGGACGAGGTCATGCGCCGCTTCCGCGACGGTCAGGCCGACATCCTCGTCTCCACCGCCGTCATCGAGGTAGGCATCGATATCCCCAACGCTACCGTCATGATGATCGAGGGCGCCGACCGCTTCGGCCTCGCCCAGCTCCACCAATTCCGCGGCCGCGTCGGCCGCGGCGAGGCGCAGTCCTACTGCCTCCTCCTCAGCGACTCCCCCAGCGAGGACGCTCAGAAGCGCCTCACCCTCATGGAGGAGACCACCGACGGCTTCCGCCTCGCCGAGGCTGACATGGAGATGCGCGGCCCCGGCCAGTTCTTCGGCACCAAGCAGTCCGGCCTCCCCGGCCTCAAGGTCGCGAAGCTCACCGACGTCAAGCTCATCGAGCTCACCCGCGCCGAGGCCGACCGCATGCTCGACGCCGACCCCGGCCTCATCAACCCCGCCAACGCCCCCCTCAACCTCAAGGTCCGCCTCATGCTCGACCAGGTCATCGACGAAGAACACTGAGTATTTCGCTTGGTTGTGCGCCCGTAGGGGCGGCCCTGTGTGGCCGCCCACTGCGTCCAGGGCCGCGTATTTGGCGAAGGCTGTGGGCCCCGTAGGGGCGGCCCTATGTGGCCGCGCAGCGCGTCCAGGGCCGCGTATTTGGCGAAGGCTGTGGGCCCCCGTAGGGGCGGCCCTATGTGGCCGCCCACTGCGTCCAGGGCCGCGTATTTGGCGAAGGCTGTGCGCCCGTAGGGGCGGCCCTATGTGGCCGCCCACCGCGTCCATGCCGCTTGCGCCGACTATGGTCGTTCCGGGTTCTCGTGGTCTTCCGACCAGCGTGTCGGATTGTCCATGATGTACTGCCGGATGACGTTCAGACCGTCGTCCTGCCGCATCACGTGCTCGTAGTAGCTTCTTTGCCACAGCCGCCCAGCGAAGGGCGGCCAGCCGAGCTGCTTGACACCGGCGGATGTACCCGTTCGTTGTCATCGTCTTGAACCAGTCGAATACCCGGGGAAGCGAAATTCGCGATGTCGTTGGCGGCTCATCGAGGAGCCACAACAGGCCGTGGATATGGTTGGGCATGACCACAAATGAATCAAGTCGCACGCTGCTGAACTTGTTTGGAAGCTCCTGCCACCACCGGCGAATCATCGCGCCGGCCTCAGATGGCTTCATGTCGTTCGCGGTGATCGCGCCGAAGAGGGCTCGGCGACCTTGACAGACCACTGTCACGAAATACGCGCCGGGTGTCGTGTAGTCAAAGGTGGGCGCTCGCGGCGAACGGCGTACAGGCTGGCCGTCTTGTGGCATCGTGGCTCTCCCGCTGTGGGGGGGGGGCCCCCCCGCCCGCCCCCCCCCCCCCCGGCGACCCCAGGGGTGTGCCCGGGTGTAATAAAAGG
>CAYJMG010000038.1:0-24708 GCA_964371355.1 uncultured Dehalococcoidia bacterium | reverse complement strand
GGGGGGGCGGGGGGCTACGGGGTTACTGGGGGGCGTTCTTGGGGCTTGGGGGCGCGCCGGTGGGGGGGGCGGCCCCGCTGGCCCCCCCCCACAGCTCCTGTACCGCCTTCGAGTTGCCCAGTGTATAGATCACGGGAGCCGTGCGTTATGGTTCTCTGACCACTAACCACTGACGCCTAACGACCAACGCCTAACCCCTAACGACTAGACACCATGCCCGACCTCCAGAATGTCGATCTCTCGTGGCAGCCTGAGCCTCTCCAGGAGGACTGGCCGCGCGGCCTCGATACCGAGTTCATCATGTGGCGCATGGAGGAGGCCTTCGTCGACCAGGCGAAGGACGGCCCCGGCGGCCGCCTCCTCGACGTCGCCTGCGGCCATGCCCGCCACGCCCTGGACCTGCAAGCCCGGGGCTGGGACTACGTCGGCATCGAACCGTCGCCCGAGATGGTCCGCCGCGCTCGCGAGTGGACGGCCGCCGCCGGCCATCCGGTCGAGATGATGTTCGGCATCGGCGAGCTTCTCCCCTTCAGGGACGAGACCTTCGACCGCATCCTCTGCATGTCCTCCCTCGACCACTTCGCCAACCCCGACGTCGGGTTTCGCGAGATGGCCCGCATCCTCAAGCCCCAGGGCCGCGTCGTCATCGGTCTCGTGAACTACTCCGGTATCGCCTGCAATGGGAGCCGCCTCCTGTACCGGATCGGCCGCCGCATCGGCACCATCCCCAGGGGCAAGCGCATGTTCTGGGACGATCCGACCGAGGGTGAGCACACCTTCGAGGGCAAGACCAGGACCCTCAAGAAATTCGCCGAGGGCTCGCTCGTGCTCGAGAAGACATACGGCGTCTCGCTTATGTGGGCGTTCCCCGGCTGGAAGTACGTCTTCTACCCCTTCACCGGGCCCAGCAGACCGATGCGCGTCGTCCGCGGCGGTATCCTCAAGACCGCCGACCGTATCGGCCGCACATTCCCCACCCTCAGCGACTTCGTCGTCACCACCTGGCGCAAGCCTTCTTAACCCCTAACGCCTAACCTCTAACTCCTAATCTCCACGACCTATAACCTGTCCTCCGTAGGAGGACACGCATGGCGCTCAACGCACTCAGCCATCACTACACGACGGTCAACGGCGTCAAGCTCCACTACGTCCGCCAGGGGGCTGGCGAACCCCTCCTCCTCATCCATGGCTGGCCCGGCTTCTGGTTCGAGTGGCACAAGAACATCCCCGAACTCGCCCGCCACTACGACGTCATCGTCCCCGACATGCGCGGCTACGCCTACTCCGACAAGCCCGACCTCCCGCCCGAGCAGGGCTACACCGATACCGCCTTTGCCGAGGACATCAAGGCCTTCATCGACTTCTACCACCTCGAGAGCGTCCGCATCGTCTCCCACGACTTCGGCGCCATCTGGGTCCAGAAGTTCGCCCGCCTCTATCCCGAACGCCTCCACAAGCTCATGTTGTTCGACCCGCCGTATCCCGGCATCGGCGCGCGCTGGTTCGCCCTCCCCCATGCCCTCAACACCTGGTATCAGCTCTTCCACCAGCTCCCCCTCGCCGAGGATCTCGTCGGCTCCAGCCCGAAAGCGATCGAGGTCTACCTCCGCCACTTCCTTTCGGTGTGGTCCCACGACAGGGATCTCTGGACCGACGACGAGATCGCCGCCTACGTCGAGGCATACAGCCAGCCCGGCGCCCTCCGCGGCGGCTTCAACTGCTACCGCGCGGCCTTGCGCGGCGGCGCCTTCACCGCCGGAGGCACACCGAAGGTCACTACCCCCACCCGCATCCTCTGGGGTACCAGCGATTCCATCATCCCCTTCGACTGGTCCGACAACCTCGGCGACACCTTCGAGGACTTCGAGCTGAAGAAGATCGAGGATGTCGGCCACTTCATGATGCGAGAGGCGCCCGACCGCATCAACACCGAAATCCTCGACTTCATGCGCGATTGAGGGCAGCGTGGTCAGCTTGTCAGCCGGGTCAGGCTGTCAGCGGACCAGCCGGTCCGCACGGCGACGCTCACAAGGCCAGGGGTCTGACTCCGCCCATGTGGGTGCGCGCTTCCGCAAGTGGCCCCCTTGCATCACAATTCGAGTCAGAACTGATAACTGACAACTGAGAACTGACCACTACCCTCATGGATCTCGAACTCGCCGGCAAAGTCGCCCTCATCACCGGCGCCTCCCGCGGCATCGGCAAAGCCATCGCCATCGCCCTCGCCGGTGAGGGCGCGCACGTCTCCCTCGTCGCCCGCGGCGAAGACCGCCTGCGCGAGGCCGAGCGCGAGGTCGCCGCGCACAACGTCCGCACCGCGGCCATCGCCGCCGACGTCACCCGCGCCGAGGACGTCGACCGCATGGTGCGCGAGACCGTCGAGCGCCTGGGCCGCGTCGATATCCTCGTGAACAATGCCGGCGGCGGCTTCCCCGACGACGACGAAGGCTGGCTTAATGCCTACAAGGCCAACATCGAGGCCGCCGCGCGCGCCACCCGCGCCGTCGTCCCGCACATGCGCGAGCACGGGGGCGGCGTCATCATCCACATCGCCTCCATCTGGGGCCGCGAGGCCGGAGGTGGCCTCCCCTACAACGCCATGAAGGCCGCCATGATCAGCCACGCCAAGAACAGCGCCCTCGCCCTGGCGAAGGACAACATTCGCGTGAACTCCGTCGCGCCGGGCTCCATCCGCCATCCCGGCGGCTCGTGGGACCGCCGCGCGGACGAAGAGCCCGACGCTATGGCGAAGTTCGTCGAGGAGAGCATCGCCATGGGCCGCTTCGGCAGAGCCGACGAAGTCGCCAACGTCGTCGCCTTCCTCTGCTCCCCGAAGGCCTCCTGGGTCACCGGCGCCTGCCTCAACGTCGATGGCGGCCAGACAAGAAGCAACATCTAAACCGTAGCCGCGTAGCTTTAGCTGCGCCCGGGACGAAACACACTAATGCCCGAACGTCTCCACACCTACGCCGCCTCGCTCCTCACCGACTGGTACGCCGAGCGCACCACGACCCCCTACGCTCTCGACCGCGCGATAGACGCCCCCATCCCCGTCTTCGTCGCGAAGTCCGGCGACACGACCCTCGCCCTCGCCGTAACCCACCTCTGGGAGCCCCAGAGCGACCCCGCGGCCGAGGACGCCCGCGAGATGATGGAGGAGCGGCTTTCCGCCGGCAACGTCCGCGGCCCGCACGTCATCTGGGTCCCCCCCCGCGCCGCCGTCCCCGCCAACGAGCCCCAGGCCTCCGACTTCGTGATGCGCGTCCAGCTCGCCGCCGCGCCCATGCAGCCCGGCGCCCGCAACGAGGTCGATCTCCCCGTGAAGGTCCAGCTCGCGAAGGTGCGCGATGAGGGCGGCTACGCCTCCGTCATCGGCGGCCTCTCCCGCTACTGGACCAACATCACCGACCGCGTTAGCGGCACCGTGCACGTCAACAGCATGCAGCTCCGCCGCGCCTCCCAGTCGGAGTCGGCTCGCGAAGCCCTCTTCGACCGCATCGGCGAGATCGCCGGTGGCCTCGGCCTGCAGGATGCCGTCGAGTTCGACACCGTCGAGTCGTGGACGGTGCAGCGCCTCGCGCGCGAGCCCCTCGGCGAGACCGGCTTCGCCATCGCCCAGTCGCCTCCCAGGATCGACCCCGCCGACGGCACCCTCATGCGCCGCCTCGTCCGCAAACGCCTGAAGGACGCGAACGAGGCCCTCTCTGCCGTCGACGCCACCGTCAAGGGTGTCGGCCTCATCGCCATCTACGAGTACGCCGAGCTTGAGAACGTCGGTTCCTTCGTGAAGTCGCTCGACCCCGGCCTCTACGCGAAGCTCGCCCTCGTCGCCGCCCTCGTCGACGGTGAAGTCCGCCCCATCTTCACCCCCCGCTAGTTGCTGTTCCGTTGGCAGCCTGATTGTGGCGACCTGCCGCCACCGTGTACGTTGTCCGCATGGTGACAGTACCCATCGATGTGCCCGCCGAACGTATCGCCGACTTCTGCCGCCGGTGGAAGATCCGCGAGTTCGCATTGTTCGGCTCGGTCTTGCGCGACGACTTCCGTCCTGACAGCGACATCGACGCGCTCGTGACGTTCGAGCCCCACCACGGCTGGAGTATCCTCGATCACGTGAAGATGGAGGATGAACTCGCGTCGATATTCGGCCGTAAGGTTGATCTTGTTAGCAGGAGTGCTGTCGAGCGGAGCGAGAATCCCTACCGCCGTCGGCACATCCTGTCGTCTGCCCGCGTCCTCTATGCGGCGTGACGTCGACTGCATCGCTGACATCCTCATCGCCGCGGATAAGCTCGAGTTCTACCTCGCCGGCTTCACGTTCGAGATGTTCCAGCGTGAGAGAAAGACGCAATCGGCCGTCATCCGCGAACTGACTGTAATTGGCGAGGCAGTCAAACAGCTCTCGGCCGAGTTCCGCGAGCTTCATCCAACGGTTGACTGGCGGGGCTTCGCCGGCATGCGCGACATCCTGACGCACCAGTACTTCCGTGTTGACGAAGAGGAGGTCTGGAAGGCGGCTACGGCTGACGGGCCGGCCCTCGCTGCCTACGTTCGCCCGCTGTTGCGATCGGCCGAGCTGGACGCTGACGCACCTGGTTAGCAGCCTCCAAACCGCTGCACCTGGAACAACTGGTCCCCCGCGTTCACCCCGCCGTCCTTGTTCGTGTCGAAGTTCACCAGCTTCGCCGGTGGCGGCACCCGCAGGAACTCCAGCACGAGCAGCAGTTGGTCCCCCGCGTTCACTGCCAGGTCCCCGTTCAGCGACGCCACTTCCTTGCCGTCGGCGCAGGCGTCCCCGTCCGTATTCACGCTCGCCGGGTTGCTGTTGTAGTTTCGGTACTCCACGCCGTCCTTCACACCGTCGCCGTCGCTGTCCGGCGACGCGTCGTTCGGGTCCAGTCCGTCCGGCAGCCCGTCGCTGTCCGCGTCCGGCGCCACGATGTTCGGCGGATAGCTCCCCGCGTCCGACGGGTTCGAGCCCAGCACGCACTCCGCGTTGTCCAGCCGCCGGTCACCGTCGCTGTCGCGGTTCACCGGGTCCAGCGGCCCGCTCCCGTTGCATCCGCCTGCCTCCGACCCGTCCGCCAGCCCGTCGTTGTCGTCGTCGCCGTCGCACGCGTCCCCCGCCGCGTCCGAGACGATCCACGTCAGGTCGTTCGATCCGTACACCGGCGCATTGCTGACGAAGTTCCGGTCGCTGTTTGTCTGGTCCGCGTTCACCACCGTTGGGCAGTTGTCGCCCGCGTCCGGGACGCCGTCCCCATCCCCGTCCCCACCCGATGACACCATCCGCACGCGGTCGTTGAAGCTGTCGGCCACGTACACGTTCCCGCCCGCGTCCAGCGCCACCGCCGCCGGCCGGTCCAGCGTCGCACTCGCCGCCGGCCCGCCGTCTCCGTCGTACCCGCATCCGCCGAACGACACTCCCGTTCCAACGCCTGCGACCGTCATGATCGTCTCGCCGCCGATCAGCCGCACCCGGCAGTTGTCCGTGTCCGCCACGTACACCGCCCCGCCCCCGCCGACTGCCACGCCCGTCGGCCGGTTGATTGCCGCCGCCGTGGCCGGCCCGCCGTCTCCGCCGTACCCGCACGGCCCCGTCCCTGCGATCGTCGTGATCACGCCGCCCGCCACCTTGCGCACCCGGCAGTTGTACGTGTCGGCGACGTACACGCCGCTCGTGTCCGCCGCCACGCCGTAAGGGAACGTCAGCGACGCGCTCAGCGGTGGCCCGCCGTCCCCGTCGTACCCGCACGCACCGTCCCCCGCATGCGTTGTGATGATCCCGCCCGCGATCTTCCGCACACGGCAGTTGAACGTGTCTGCGATGTACAGGTTCGATCCCGAGATCGCGATCCCCTGCGGATAGCTCAGCCGCGCCGCCGCCGCGGCGCCGCCGTCGCCGCCGAAGCCGCACGTCCCGTCTCCCGCCACCGTCACCACCGTGCTCGACGCGATCTTCCGGATGCGGCACGAGTCCGTGTCCGCCACGTACACCGCCCCCGCGCTGTCCACCACGATCCCGCGCGGATGGTCGAACGACGCGCTCAGCGGCGCTCCCCCTTCGCCGCCGAACGCGCATGTCCCGGTCCCCGCGAACGTCGAGATCGTCCCGCCCGCGGTCACCTTCCGGATCCGGCAGTTCGCCGTGTCCGCGATGTACATGTTCCCGGCGCTGTCCGCTGCCATCCCGCCCGGATCCGACAACGCCGCGTTAGTCGCCCCGCCGCCGTCCCCGCCGTACTGGCACCACCCCGTACCCGCGACGGTCGTGATCGTGCCACCGCTTACCTTGCGCGCCCGGCAGTTGTCGCTGTCCCCCACCAACACGTCGCCGCCCGCGGCCGCAACGCCGCGCGGATGGCGCACCTTTCCGCTCGCCGCCGGCCCCCCGTCCCCGCCGTAGTTGCAGTCGCCATCCCCGGTGATGGTGCTGATCGTGACGTACGGATACGTCACCTTGCGCACGCGGCAGTTGTCCGTGTCCGCGATGTACAGGTCCCCCGCCGCGTCCGTCACGATCGCCCGCGGCTTGTTCAGCCCCGCCGCGTACGCCAGTCCGCCGTCGCCCGTGTACCCGCACGTCCCGTTGCCCGCCACCGTGCTGATCACGCCCGACGGCCCCACGACGCGCACCCGGCAGCTATCCGTGTCGGCGATGTACACGTTCCCCGCGCCGTCTTCCCACACGCCCGATGCGTGCGTGATCCCCGCGGATGTCGCCGGTCCGCCGTCCCCCAGGAACCCGCACGCGCCTGTCCCGGCGAACGTCGCGATGATCCCGCCCGACACCCTGCGCACGCGGCAGTTGTCGCTGTCCGCGATGTACACGTCCCCTGCCGCGTTCACGGCCACGCCCCGCGGATACGACACCGACGCGCTTCCCGCCGGGATCCCTTCTCCCGCGAAGATGCAGACGCCGCTCCCCACCAGCGTCGTAATCGTCCCGCCCGGGTCCACCTGCCGGATCCGGCAGTTCTGGGTGTCGGCGATGAAGAGGGTGCCTGCCGCGTCGACCGCGACCGCCTGCGGATAGCTCAGCCGCGCCGCGGTCGCCGGCCCGCCGTCCCCCGCGTATCCGCATACCCCGACGCCCGCGACCGTGCTGATCGCGCCGCCCGGCGTCAGCTTGCGCACGCGGCAGTTCGTGCTGTCGGCGATGTACAGGTTGCCCGCCCCGTCCGCCGCCACTCCGTACGGGCCGACCGCCGCCCCGGCCGCTCCCCCACCGTCTCCGGCTCCACCGCCCGCGTACGTGACGATGTCGCCCGGAGCGGCTGCCGCGATCTGCGGGTCCCTTCCGCTGCCGAACATCAGCAGCGCCAGGATCGTGGTCAGCAGCAGAGCGGACAGCGGCCGTGGTACCACTGCCCAGACTCCTGCGCTCGCGGGGTGTCGCTGGCGCCAGCATCGCACGGCTGCGGGCGCCGTCAAGAGACCTTGCGAGCATTCTCCACCCGCGCTTGACGGCCTTGACGCCCCGCCGCGCCGCCACATACGATGCGCCCAGATGTGCGGTTTCGTCGTTCGCCTGCGAATCTAGCTTCCGCCCCCAGGGCGGAGCACCGTCTCGGACATGCAACAGCATGCCCGCGGCCGGACGCGCGAGGCCGCAACGCATCGAACGACTGATCCCACACGACACACGTCTCCTTCGCGGCATCGCCGTCCCGCACGCGGGCGCGGAGGAGATCATGCCCCATCGCAGTCACCACCTGCCCCTGCGGCGCCGCCCGGAGCTCTCACAGCACTTCGCCCGCGACACCGTGGCCCATCGGCTCGCCTCGCTCGTGCCTCCGCACGTCCCTCTCGTTGTCGAGGCGGGCGCCGGCACGGGTGCGATCACGGGCGCGATAGCGGGGGCCATCGCCGCGCGCGGTCACCGCGTGCTCGCCGTCGAGAGGGACCCCGCCCTGTTCCGCGTGCTCGCGTCGCGCTTCGCCTCCCACGCCGCCGTCGAATGCCGCCTCGCCGACTTCCTCCACCTCACGCTGCCGCGCGAGCCCTACGCCGTCGTCTCCAACGTCCCCTTCACCATCACCGCCGCCCTCGTGGGCAAACTCCTCGCCGCTTACCCGCCACCCGTCGAGGCCCTCCTCATCGTCCAGCGCGAGGCGGCCCAGCGCTTCACCGGCCGCCCCCGCTCGAACCGCCTCGCCTTGCTCAGCTACCCCTGGTTCGACATCACAGTCGAGCACGCCTTTCGCCGCCACGACTTCATCCCCGCTCCGTCCGTCGATTGCGTCCTCTTGCGCATCCGGCCCCGCGCCTGCCCGCTCGTCCCGCCACGCCTTCGCCACGACTATCGCGCGTTCGTCGAAGGCGCCTTCGGCACCCGCCGCCAGAGGGCGCGCGACTCCCTGCGCGCGTACTTCACCGAGCCCCAGTTCGTCCGCCTCGCCCGCGACCTTGGCTTCGACCGCCACGCCCGCCCGTCGGAGATCGCTCCCGAGGCCTGGCTCGGCCTCTTCCGCTTCCACGCCCAGGGCCGGCTCGGCCGCGCGCCCAGGGTGCTCCGCCCACGTCTCGGCGCTGCCGCGCTGCGCCACCCGGCTCGCGCTCGGCAGCCCGCGGCTCAGGCGGTCGCGATGGCGTGATGGCGGGCGCGGTTGATCGCATCCGGCCGGTACTCTGTCGCCATGGACGTAAGCGAGATCGGCGAGTTCGGCCTCATTGAGCGCCTGACGGAGGCGCTCGGCGTGCCCTCCGGCGATCGCCTGGTCGTGGGCATCGGAGACGACGCAGCCGTATGGCGCACCGCGCCGGGCGCGTACACCATCGCTACCACGGACACGATGGTCGAGGGCGTGCACTTCCTCCCCGGCCGCGTGTCCTGGCGTGACGCCGGCTGGAAGGCCGTCGCCACCAACATCAGCGATATCGCCGCCATGGGCGGCGCCCCGGCCTTCGCGCTCGTGACGCTGTGTCTCCCGCCGGGGACACCGGTCGAGCACGTCGACGAGATGTACGCGGGCATGCGGGAGTGCGCCGAGGAATACAGTGTCGTCATCGCTGGCGGCGACATCGTCTCCTCGCCCGTCTTCACTGTGACCGTCGCGCTGCTTGGCGACGCCGCGGTGTCGAATGCCGGCGACCCCCTGCTCTTGAGGCGGGACGCGGCGTGCCCCGGCGATGCCATCGCCGTCACAGGGCCGCTCGGAGGGTCGGCCGGCGGGCTGCGTGCGCTGGTGGAGGGGATGGCGGACCGGCATCCGGACCTCCTGGCCGCGCACATGCGGCCCAGACCACGGCTCGATGAGGGCCGCATCGCCGTCGCCGCCGGCGTGAAGTGCGGCATCGACATCAGCGATGGCCTCGCGCAAGACCTCGGCCACATCTGCGAGGCGAGCGGCGTTGGAGCCGAGGTCCGCATAGACGACGTGCCGCTGTACCCGGGCCTGGCGCAGGCCTTCGGCGCCGGCGCCGCGCGGACGCTGGCGCTGACCGGTGGCGAGGACTACGAGCTGCTGCTGGTCGCACCCGAAGACGTACTGCGAGGGACGGCCCTGTCCCTCCGCATCATCGGGAGAGTCACCGCCGACGTGGACCGGCGCGTCCGCGTGCTCGCCGCCGACGGCGCCCAGATCGGCCTGCCGTCGGCCGGCTGGGACCACCTGCGTCGGGAGCGTGACGCGTGACGCCGCTGGAGCTGCACACGGCGACCCCGTCGCACACCCGCCGCATCGGCGAGCGCATCGGCCCCATGCTCCGCGCCGGCGATGTCGTGCTCCTGTCGGGCGAGCTGGGCGCCGGCAAGACCGTGCTCGCGCAGGGCATCGCGAAAGGCCTGGGCGTCGCGGATCCCGTAAAGTCCTCCTCCTTCGTGATCATGAACGAGTACGACGGCACGTCCCTCCGCCTTTACCACGCCGACCTCTACCGCCTCGAGGATCCGGCGCAGGTGGCCGAACTCGCCCTCGACGAGCTGGCCTCCGCCGGCGTCCTCGTCGTCGAATGGCCGGAGCAAGCCGGCGGCGACCTCCCGGCCGAGCACCTGCTGGTGCGCCTGTCGTACGACGGGGCGAAAGGACGACGCCTCGTGGTGGAGAGTGTGGGGGAAAGGTACGCGGCGATGGTCCAGCGCCTGCGACCGCGACGCAGGTCATGACTCCATCATGCTGGGCGCGGTGAAGCATCTCGCCGCGATACGGCCATGGTCTGACGGTCGACGTGCTTCCACGACCGCCGGACGCAGCAGGTCCGGCGTTGAAGAGGTGTCGTGCTACTGAATGTGCACCACCGACACGCCCTTCGACCACAGCCCCTCGAGGTTGTAGTACTCCCGCTCCGTCGGCGAGAACAGGTGTACGATCGCGTCCCCGAAGTCGATGAGCACCCAGCCCGAGTCTGGCGCTCCCTCCGTGCGCCGCGGCTTCACCCCGTCGTCCCGCAGGTCGCGGTCCAACGCGTCGACGAGCGCGTTCATGTGCCGCGGGTTGTTCGCCGTGGCGATGACAAAGTAGTCGGTGAAGGTCGAGACCTTGCCGATGTCCATCAGCACGATGTCAGCCGCCTGGCGGTCGGAGAGGAGGTCGGCGATCTTCTCGGCGAGTTCGAGTGGCTGCGTAAGCGGAATCCTTCCGGGCAACTGCGGTGGGCACTGTAGGGCGCTCGCAGAGTCGCCGCAAGGAGACAGCCTGCTGCGCCCTCAGTCGGATGAGCCCGTGTAGGCCTGGAGTATAGCGGGGCTGCTAGTCTGTAGAGAACGGTCGCGGGAGGCTACGGCGCGCCCGTCCCTATATGGACAGGTCTTCAGCCCTGTCCCCCAGTGCTCGAGGAGCGCGAAACGGACCGATGACAAAGAAGCAGCGCGTCGTCGTGGCCATGAGCGGCGGCGTCGATTCCGCCGTCGCCGCCGGACTCCTCGCGCGCGCCGGCTACGACGTCGTCGGCATCACCATGCGCCTCTGGACGCTCGACGACCCAGACGCCCCGGTCGGCAAGAAGCGCTGCTGCTCGGTGGAGGACACCGGCGACGCCCGCGCTGCCGCCGACATGCTCGGCATCCCCCACTACGTCCTCAACATGGAGCGCGAGTTCCATGACCGCGTCATCGACTACTTCGTGGCCGAGTACGGCCGCGGCCGCACTCCCAACCCCTGCCTCGCCTGCAACGAGCACGTGAAGTTTCGCGCTCTCCTGGACCGCGCTGTCGCCCTCGAGGCGGACTACCTGGCAACCGGCCACTACGCCCGGATCGAGCGTGGTCCCGACAGCGCGTGGCGACTCTTCCGCGCGGCCGATCCCGACAAGGATCAGTCGTACGTGCTGTACACGATGGGGCAGGCGGAGCTGGCGAAGACCCTGTTCCCGGTGGGCGCGTACGCCAAGCCGCAGATCCGCGAGCTGGCCCGCGAGATGCGGCTGCCGCTCGCGGAGAAGCCCGACAGCGCGGATATCTGCTTCGTGCCCGATGGGGATTACAAGGCGTTCGTGCAGAAGCGGCTGGGCCGTGCGCCGGGCGCCATCCGCGACGCCGCGACTGGCGCGGACATCGGCGCGCACGACGGCGTCGCCGGCTACACCATCGGCCAGCGGAAAGGCCTCGGCATCGCCGTCGGCGAGAAGCGCTTCGTAACGGACATCGACCCCTCGCTGAACGTGATCACGATTGGCCCGGAGGAGGACCTGCTGTCGAGCGCCCTCGTCGCGGAACACGTGAGCTGGGTCGGCGTGGAACCGCCGGGGCCCGTGCGTGCTTCGGTGAAGATCCGCTATCGCACCCCGGCCGCCGCCGCCCTCGTCACCCCGCTCCCCGGCCACCGCGCGCGCGTCGACTTCGACGCCCCCCAGCGCGCCATCACCCCCGGCCAGGCCGCCGTCTTCTACAACGGCGACGAAGTCCTCGGCGGCGGCCCCATCCTCCACGCCGATCGCCAGCATCGGCCGTAGGGCCGGTCCCGCCGACCACTCGCTCCCCGCGAACCAACATTGAATGCAGGGTTCTGCGTATCCTTCCCTGTCCCCTGATCCCTACCGGAACATATCCCGCTCTGCGGGCCGGATCAGCATCGACGTCGTGGCGTCCTCCGACGCTGTGTACGTCGCCCCCCGCACGATCGCCACCGGCACCCGGTCCAGCTTGCCGTGCACCAGCTCCGCCGCCGCCGCCAGCTCGTCCACCACCGCCATCTGCGTCACCCGCAGCTCGTACCCCGCCGGGTCGACCTGCCCCGCGTAGTCGATGACCGGCGCGATGCCGGCGATCCCGATCGCGAAGTTCACGTGCCCCTCGCGCCACGGCCGCCCGAACGTGTCCGACATGATCACCGCGACGGTGACGCCAAGCTGCGCCTTGATCGCGTCGCGGATGCCGCGCACCGAGGCGTCCGGGTCGACCGGCAGCAGGCACACGGTGCCCGTCTTCTCGACGTTCGACGCGTCGACCCCCGCGTTGGCGCAGATGAAGCCGTGCCGCGTCTCGCAGATCATCACGCCGTGCTGCTGGCGCACCACCCGCTTCGTCTCGCGCAGCACCACCTCGATCTGCCGCGCGTCCTTCTCGAACTCTCGCGCGTAAGACTCCGCGAACTCCGACGGCGTGACCGTCGCCAGGTCGACGATGCGCCCCTCCGCCTTCGACACCACCTTCTGCGTCACCACCAGCACGTCGCCATCCTCGATGGCCACCCCGTGCTCGCGCGCCGCTCCCACGATCAGCCCCGGCAGGTCGTCCCCGGCGTGAATCTCCGGGATACCCGCCAGCCCGATGATCCGGACCTCACTCATGAATCCGCCCCTTCATGCGACAGCGCCCACGCGGCCACGCCCACCTCCCCCAACCCTTCCGCGCTCTCGGTGCCTCTGTGGTGAATGCGCTAGATCCCCGCAATCCGCACCCCGGCCTGCGTCTTGTACGCCCGGTTAATCGCCACCAGCAGCACCGTGATGCCCTCCACCAGCTTTGCGTTCGCCAGCGGCCCGCCGTCAACGCCCCGCACGCCTTCGATGCACTCTGCCAGCGCCATCACCTGCTTCTTCGCCTCCGCGTCCCCCGCACAGACCACCACGTCCGCCTCCAGCGGCCCGCCCTTCAGCAGCTTGCGTGCGCTCAAGTTCTGGAACGCCGCCACCACCGTCGACTGCGGCAGTAGCGCCTGCTCCTGCTCCGCCGCCGACCCCTCGGGCACGGCAATGAGTTGCGCCCGCCCGCCCTCGAACGCCATCGGCACTACCGTGCTCACGACGATCTTCCCCGCCAGCGCTCCCGCCAGCGCCGGCAGCGTCGCCTCCTGCGCCGAGTACGGCGTCGTGACTACGACCAGCTCGGCCGCGGCCGCCTCCGCGTTCGTGCCCGGCGCGATCGGCAGCCCCGCGTCCTTCTCCTTCAGCTCGTCGACAGCCCCCTGAGCTTTCTCGATGGCGCGCGAGCCGATGACGCACGCGTGTCCGGCGAGGGCGAAGCGGTACGCCAGCCCCATCCCCTCTTCGCCCGTCCCGCCGATGAAGCCGATCTTCAAGCTGCTCTCCTCGTCGCTGGTCGCGTTCGTCGTCCGGTGCTTACTTCACGGCCCAGGCGATGTGGATCCTGGCCCCGTAGTTGATCGCCGTGCCGTCGTAGTACTTGCCCATCGCCGCCTTCAGCTCGTCGATTACCGCCGCTGGCGCGGTGTCCAGCGCGCGCTGCGTCGCCGGCTGCGTTGCCCGCATGAACTGGATGTGGCTCTCCGGCGGCCCCGGCCACGACCAGCCCAGCTCGCGCTTCTCCTCGTGTACCTCCCCGAACCCCGCTTCGCGCATCCTCGCCGAGAGCGAACCCGGCTCCGCGAACGTGAACGGTGTCAGCGCGCCGGGCGGTGGTGGCTGCACTAGGCCGTGCGCCCCCAGCACGCCGCTCGTCACGCTGAACATGGGGTTCTCGGCGGCCGGCGCCCACACGGCGAACGTCGCGCGCCCGCCCGGCTTCAATACCCGCCGCACCTCGCTCAGCGCCCGCACGGGGTCCGGACAGAACATGATCCCGAACCGGCAGGTGACCCGGTCGAAGCTCGCCTCGTCGAACGGGATGTCCTCCGCGTCCACCCGCCGGAACGTCATGTTCGACAGGCCCCGCTTCCCCGCGTTGCGCTCCGCCGCCGCCAGCATCTCCTCCGTGAAGTCCGTACACACCACGCTGCCCCCGGGCAGCACCCGTTGCGCGACCGTAAGCGATGGCTCGCCGGTCCCGCCCGCGAGGTCCAGCACCGCGTGCCCCGGCCTCAGGTCGGCTGCCTCCACCAGCGCCAGCGTCGCCTCCTTCGATGACTCAGACAGCAGGTCGTGCTGCTCCGCCCACGTCCGGGCGGCTGTCGACCACTGCTCGCGCATCTGTCCCTTCTGCTGCTGTTGCTGTTCTGTTGCCATGGCTCCGCCTCCGTAGCTCCAAACAAAGGGTTGCCAATGCTTCGGTCGTAGGACCATGCCGGGGCTCCCGGGCCGCTCCCGGGCGAACCTCCGCCCCGGCGCGCTAGTGCATCTCGGACCCGCCGGTGACGTTGATCGACTCGCCTGTGATGTTGTCCGCCTTGCACAGGAACACCACCGCCTGCCCGATGTCTTCCACCGTCTGCGGCCGCTTCAACGGCACGTTCTTCACCGCCGCCTGCTCCCACGCCTCTTCCTTGCTCACACCCGTCCCCAGCGCGATCGCCGGCACCAGCACCTCGCGCCACATGTACGTGTCGACCTCCCCCGGGCACACCGCGTTCACCGTCACGTCGAACTGCCCCATCTCCTCCGCCAGCGCCTGCGTGAACCCGATCACTGCGAACTTCGACGAGCAGTACGCCGAAACGCCCCCGCGACCCGTCTTGCCCGCCATCGACGACAGGTTGACGATCCGGCCCCTCCGCCGCTGCATCATGTGCGGCGCCACCGCCTTCGAGCACAAGAACGTGCCCTTCACATTGATGTCCTGGATGAAGTCCCAGTCATCCTCGGCGAACATGAACACCGGCCCCACCTTGATGACCCCCGCGTTGTTCACCAGGATGTCGGCCTGCCCCCAGGCGTCGATCGTCTTCTGCACCATCGCCTGGCACTGCGCGAAGTCCCGCACGTCCACGTCGACCCCGATGGCCTCCGAGCCCAGCTTCTTGATCCCCGCTATCGTCTCCTCGCGGTCCGCCGCCGTCGCTGGCAGGTCCGCGATGGCGACCCGCGCGCCCTCCTTCGCGAGTTCATACGCGATCCCGCGCCCGATCCCGCGCGCGCCCCCCGTGACGATGGCGGCCGTGCCCTTCAGATCCATGTCTGTCTCCGTTCCGCTGGGGTCGGCATGTATTGTCGATGACCCTGCGGCTTCAGGCTAGCCACGCGTGCAACCCCCGCCCCCCTTGCGACGCGCTTCGTCCGCCCGCTACGATCGGGGCGTCAATAGCGCGGGCGAAGAAGTTGCACGGGTTCGCCCCGTGCGTCTGACGCTGGCGGGGTTTGCCCTGCCGAACGTCAGACGTGCGGGGCGTGTTCTTTTCCGAGCGGGCCCGCCGACGGGCACGCCGGAAGGCGGAGGTGCGACATGGCAGGCGCGGACGAGGTCCAGTGGGCGCGGCGGGTGAAGCCGGAGGTGATCTGGCGGCTGTACACGCTCGATGCGAAGGGGATCGTCGACGAGGAGCTGATCGACGAGGTCGGGTACGCGATGTACGCGCGCTGCCACAGCATCCGTGTCGCCACGCGGGCGCATGCGGGGAAGGCGATGTGCCCCCGCTGCCGCGCGGACGTGCTGCGGGCCACCCCCGACTGGAAGACGTGGCGCAAGGACGAGCCGTGCGCCTGTGCGTGTGGCTGGGCGACGACGTGGGGCGAATATCACCGCACCTACCAGGGCAAGCAGCTCCACGGTGGCGCCGCATACCCGATGTTCCGCGAGTTCATCGACCGCTGGCCACAGGCGAGGACCGCCAAAGACAAGATGCTCGCGATCGACTGGCTGATCCACGAGTGCCACGGTCAGTTCAGGGGGGCGATGGGCAGACCGGCCGCCTGCAACCTCATCGAGGGGACGATGCACGAGCTGGTCGAGTTTCTGGATCAGCTGGCGTATGGCGATCAGAGCACGCCCGGCGTCGGGGAGGTGCGCGAGCGATGGCGGGCGGGAGTTGAGAGCGCATGGTGGATGCGGAGGCCGGCGGGAGGAGCTGGCAGAGGGGCCGGGTCGAATGACCGGGCTTGAACCGCGCGAGTACTCGAAGCGCGTGGGCGTCCTCACGCACGACCAACTGCAGGCGGCGCTCGCGCGCTTCGGCCTCGGCGAGTTGCTCGGGGCGGAGCCGGCGCCCAGCGGCCTCTTCGGCCAGAACGTGATGCTCCGCGCGAGCACCGGCGAATACGTGCTGCGCGGCGCGCCATGGCCTGTCTGGCAGCTACCGCAGGAGCGTTGCATTGCGGAGATCATCCATACCCGCACCACGGTCCCTGCCCCGTGGCCGTACCTGATAGACGAACGCCCGGACATCTTCGGGTGGCCCTTCGCGATCATGCCGCGGCTCGCTGGCGAGTGCGTCGCCAACCACCGCGACTTGGCGCCACCCGAGCTGCTGGCGATGGCGCACGCGATGGGCGAAGGCTTGGCCGCGCTGCATGCCGCGCCGTTCGAGGCGCTCGCGAAGTACGACCCGGAAGCGGGCCGTTTCATGCCGGTGGACGGGCCGTACGACGAGTGGTTTCGCGCGTACGCGCGAAACTGGCTCACGCGCTGCCGCGAAGCCTCAGACGCCACGACCGATGCCGACGAATCGTGGGTCGAATCCGTAATCGCTGACGCTAACGAAGCCCTGGCCCTGCCGTTCGTGCCTGCGCTCGTGCATCACGATTACAAGGAGAACAATCTCGTCTTCCTGCGCCGGTCCGATGGCCGCTGGTGGGTGAACGGCATCTTCGACCTCATGGAGTGCTACATCGCCGAAGGCGAATTCGACCTCGCGCGTACGTTTACCGGCCACGTGGTCGAGCGGCCGCAGCTGGCCTTCGCGTTCCTCGACGCGTACGCCGCCGCGCGCGGCTTGCGCCCGGGTTTCGCCGAACGCTTCCGGCTCTATCTGCTCGTCGATCGCCTGATCATCTGGGAGTACGGCCAGCGCAACAGCATTTGGTTTCGCAAGGGACTAACGTTCCGTGAGTACGCGGAGCCTGGTGTGGCCATCGACCTCAGCCGCTACGAATAGCCAATCTCATGTCCCGCATCGTCATGCCCCCTGGCGAGGTCATCGTCAGACGGCTGCGGCGCCCTGACCTCGCTCCGCCACAACTGATAACCGATTGCTGATTACTGACAGCTGATAACTGATAACTACTTGGTGGCGGAGAGGGTGGGATTCGAACCCACGGTACGCTTGCGCGCACACACGATTTCCAGTCGTGCCCGATCGGCCACTCCGGCACCTCTCCGCGGTTGGCCGGGCACGCCTCAGCGCGCCCACAAAACGCAGGACAGGTCTTCAGACCTGTCCGTACGGGGTGTACACATGGCGGAGAGGGTGGGATTCGAACCCACGAGGCTTGCGCCTACCGCTTTTCGAGAGCGGCACCTTCAACCACTCGGACACCTCTCCGTAGCATCGGGATTATAGCAATCCACTCGCCGCTCGCGGTCGCGTGTAGCACGTCATACCGGGCGCAGCGATCTGGTCGCCGCGGGAGACAGCGCCTTGCTGGAATATCTCCTGTGGTTCTGTCGACGGGCGCCCTGTGCTCGGATCCCCTCACAGGATCCCTCAGCGGGCGCCGCATGGGGTACTGTCACCCCTGCTTCGTCGCCTCCTCGAACCGCCGCTGCTGCTCCGCCTGCGCCTCGCGCGACGCCTGCCGCCCTGCACGGATCGCCTGCTTCAGCCGCGCTGCCAGACCCTGCGGCTGCGCCGCCGCCGCCAGCGACTCGTCCGTCCGCAGTTCCGGCGGGATCTCGTCCTCCTCCTCGTCCGGCCGCGCGAATAACCAGTAGGCGATCGCGATCGCCGCCAGGATGATCGCGAACACGACGAGTATCGGCACGAGGTTGCTGCCCCGGACCACCACCACCTCGCCTGCTGCCGCTCCCTGCTTCGCCGCCAGCGCCCGCGCTCTCTCGGCCTTCTTCGCCAGCTTCGCCGCCTGCTTGGCCGCCTCGCGCTCCTGCTTCTCGCGCTTCCGCCGCTCCTTCTCTTCCTTGCGCTCCCGCGGCTCGATCTCCAGCTCCAGCTTCCCGAACGGCGTCTCCAGCTCCCACTCGTATTCCGGCTCGTCGTCGCCCCTCGACTTCGGCTTCCCCGGCGCGACCGGCGCGACGAGCGCGCGCGTGTCGTCGATGGCGGCCCCGGCCCCCGGCTCGTCGTCGCGTTCGAGCATGGCGACGCCCGTGCCCGTGTCGTCGGATTCGGTGGATTTCTTCGAGAAGAACATGGTCAGACCTCCGGCGGAGAACTTGATGGACGGTCTGGGTCAGTCGCCGCGTTTACGCTTCCCCGGCGCGTTCTTCGTGTCTGCGCCGGTCAGGCCCGCCAGCACGCTCGCCGCCCGCCGCACCCCCGCCACCACGCCGTACGCCTTCACGATCGGCGTGACTGCCGCCTGCGACACGTAGGCAGTCGTGCCCTTCACGTTGTCGACGCTTCCCTTCACCGATGACAGCGTCGGCTTCACGTTTTCGTCCAGCACGTTGATCGACTTCCGCAGCAGCGCCCGTGTCAGCAGCCCCAGGATGATCGTGAACACCAGCCCCACGGCGAAGAACAACGCCACCGCGACGCCCATGAAGATGATGATCCAGTCGCGCGTCAGCGAAACGGCGCCCAGCAGCTCGGGAGATGGCATCACGTCGAACCCCATGGAGCGAGGATAGGTCTGTGAGAAAAACCCCGTACCGGCGGGGATCATACCACGCCGAGTTTCGACATCGTCTACCGCTTTGTCTACCCCGCGTGGCGGAATCGGACCAGCCGCCATGCAACCGTCGCATAGCTCAGCGCCGCCACCACCGCGAGCGCCCACCAGCACTGGCCGGCCACAGCGCCCGCCGCCAGCAGCAGCAGCCGCACGTCCCGCGACGCCAGCCCCATCAGCTCGGACGCTGCCTCTGTGCCCCCGGCCGTCTCCAGCCGGGCCCGCGAGTAAGAGACGAGCATGGCCCCGACGGTCGCCGCGAAGCCCAGGGTCAGCGCCCCCGGCCAGCCCTCATGCGCCAGCGCGTACCACGCCATCCCCCCCGCGATCGCCGCGTCCGCGAACCGGTCCAGCACCGCGTCGAACAGCCCCCCGAACGCGCTCGCCATCCCCTTCGCCCGCGCAAGGTCGCCGTCCACCCCGTCCACGATCGACGACGCCTGGATCAGCACGCCCGCCTCGATGTTCCGTCCCCCGGCCAGCAGCGCCAGCGAAGCGAACGCCATCGCGCACGCGAAGACCGAGACCTGGTTCGGTGTGAGCGGTGTGTGCGCCAGTGCCCGTGCCACCGGCACGGAAACGCGCCGGTTCAGATGACGCGATACAGGCCCTTCGAGTATGCCGGCCAAGGTCAGCGCACGCCCGCGGGCGCCTCCGACCACGCCTCAGCCGCGGCGAGGTCGTCCGGCGTGTCCACGTCGAGCCACCGCCGCCCGGTGACGTCGACCGCGTCGAGCTGCCCCGCCCGCGCGAGCGAACCGAACACCGCCCCCGCCTCGCCGTCCCGAAGCTCAGGCGTGATGGCGTCGAACACGGCGCCCGTGCACCAGAACACACCTGTGTCCAGCGCGTTCCACGTCGCGATGCCCTTCCCCAGCTCCACGACCTGTCCTTCGCGCACCTGCGCCAGCGTCGCCTCACCCGCGCGCGGGTCGGCCGCGTGCGTGCGGTCGACGGCCAGCCGGCATCGCCCGTTCGCGCCCTCCAGCACCGCCGAGATCAGCTCCGGCTCCACGAGGTGGTCAGCCATGGCCAGCACGAACGGCCCCGCGACGGAGTCGCGCGCCGCCCACAGCGAGCGCGCGTTCCCGGCGTGATACGCCGGATTTTCCACGAAGTCCAGGCCCATGCCCGCCGGCCGCCCGGCCTCTACCGCCGTCCGTACCTGCCCCGCGCCGTATCCCAGCACCACCGTCGCCCGGTCGATGCCCGCGGCCCGAAGCGAGACGAGCGCGTGCGCGATTAGCGGCTGGCCCCGTACCGGGACCAGCGGCTTCGGCAGGTCCGCGGTCAGCGGCCGCAGCCTGCTGCCGTTGCCGGCGGCGAGGATAACAGCGTGGGTCATGGCGTACAGCCGGCCGCTGCGCGGTCCGCTCCAGGCTGCGCTTATAACACGCAGGGACGGGTGTCTCCCCGTCCCCGATAGTCCAGTTTAACGCATCGCCTCCGGGCGTCTGCCGACTAGAAGGGCAGCCCCTTGATCCCCTGGATGCCCTTCACCGCCGCGATGTCGCCGCCGTGACCGACCGCGTGCATGCTGGCGAGCTGCAGGATGAATCCTATCGGCTTCTTCCCGAAGAACTGCGTCTCGATCTCGCGGTCCAGGTCAACGTCGGTCAGCGTGCCCACGTAGTCCAATACCACCGCCTGCACCTGCTGCCCGTACTCCTGCATCTTCGCGTAGGGCACCGTGCCGTCGAAGTTCCAGATCTCCATCGGGTTCGCCGGAAGCCCGTTGGCCGGGGCGAACGTCGACCACACCAGCGGCTTCCCCTGGATCACGCTGTTGACGAAGAAGTCCGCCGACGTCAGCGCGTGCACGTGCGATTTCGCCGCGGAGTTGGCCGTGCCGCCGGGCTTCCAGTTGTATTGCGCCTCGTCCATGCCGCTGGCGCATGCGCCGAACAGCCCGAACGCCTGCTCCAACTGCAGCTTCGCGTACTGTATTCCGTTCACGTATCTTCCTCCGGCTGTAGATATCGGTGATGCAGCGCCCCCGTAGCGCCGGGAGGGTAGCTTTGCATTGTGAACCCACTGCGTCAAGCGAAACCACCGTCACCCCCACGCCGGCCACCGCCCGCAGCGCCACGCAACACCGCAGGCGCACACGAAGAGCCGCCGTAGGGGCGCAGCCTGCTGCGCCCACCCGTCCCCGTAGCAGCATCCACCAGCCTGCCGCGCCCGCCCGTCCGTTTGAGAAGCATCCGCCCGCCAGCAGCACCACCCCCGCGCCCAAAAGCTCCCCCTCTCCACGCCGTTGAGAGGGGGCCGGGGGGTGAGGTGCCGCCCCCGTAAGAGCGACCGTCGCAGCCTACTGCGCCCACTCGTCCGTTTAGCAGCCACCGTCCGCCCGCCAGCAGCACCACCCCGCGCCCAATGGCCGGGGGGTGAGGTCCCATGCCAGCACCAGGTACGCGCGCTCGAAGAGTCGCCGTAGGGGCGCAGCCTGCTGCGCCCACTCGTCCGCTTAGCAGCCACCGTCCGCCCGCCAGCAGCACCACCCCGCGCCCAAAGCTCCCCCTCTCCACCGCCGTGGAGAGGGGGCCGGGGGGTGAGGTACCCGACTCCCGGCCACAATCTGTGGTTCCTGACCCCGTCGTCTACCATGACCCACGATGCCCGTCGCCATCATCTCCGACGTCCACAGCAACATCGAAGCCCTCGACGCCACCCTCCGCCACGCCGAATCCCGCGCCCGCGAGACCCGCGGCCCCATCGACGCGGTCTGGTGCACCGGCGACATCGTCGGCTACGGCGCCGACCCCGCCGCCGTCATCGCCCGCCTCCGCCAGCTCGAAGCCGTCTGCGTCGCCGGCAACCACGACCTCGTCGCCTGCGGCAAGATCGGCGTCGAGGACTTCAACCCCATCGCCGCCGGCGCCGCCCTCTGGCAGGGCGCGCAGCTCTCCCCCGAAGAGCGCGACTGGCTCGCCGCCCTCCCGCTCGTGCGCCAGGTGGGCCGCCCCGAGAGCCCCTTCACCCTCGTCCACGGCTCCCTCCGCGCGCCCGACTGGGAGTACCTGCTCGACGACGAGGCCGCCGTCGCCCACCTCGCCCTCCAGACCACCCCCTACAGCCTCGTTGGCCACTCCCACCAGCAGTTCCACGTGGTCGAGGACCCCGCGGGGCCGCGCTTCGTGCCGGCCACGAAAGCCGCGCGTGTCGCCCTCGGCGGACGCCGCCTCATCCTCAACGCCGGCAGCACCGGCCAGCCTCGCGATGGCGACCCCCGAGCCGGCTACATCCTGTACGATCAGGACGCCGCCACCGTCACCTGGCACCGCGTCGAATACGACATCGCGGCGGCGCAGAAGAAGATCGTCGCCGCAGGCCTCGACCCCTGGCTGGCCGAGCGTCTCGCGATAGGACACTGACATGGCCTGGACCGTCGCCGGACAGGAACACGCCGTCGGCATCCTCAGCGCCGCCGTGAAGAACGGCCGCGTCGCCCACGCCTACCTCTTCGCCGGACCCGCCCGCGTCGGCAAGTCCCTCACCGCCATGCAGTTCGCCCAGCTCCTCAACTGCACCGGCGGCAAAGCCCATGCCCCCTGCGGCGAGTGCCGCTCCTGCGAGAAGATCGCCTCCGCCTCCCACCCAGACGTCGAGTTCATCGGCATGACGGCCATGTGCAACGAACGCGAGCACGATCACGCGAAGGACAACTCGCGCGACATCCGCATCTGCCAGATCCGCCGCGTCGAGCAGGTCCTGAGTCGCGCGCCCTACGAGGGCCGCTACCGCGTCATCATCATCGAACCCGCCGACTCGATGAACCTCGCCGCGGTTGCCGCCCTCCTCAAGACCCTCGAGGAGCCGCCCCCCAACGTCGTCTTCGTCCTCGTCACCGACCACGAGGACCTCCTCCTCGATACCATCCGCTCCCGCGCCCGCCGCGTCCCCTTCGCCGGCCAGCCCCGCGACCTCGTCGAGCGCGTCCTCCGTACCCGCTGGGACGCCGGACCCGACCAGGCCGCCGAACTCGCGCGCCTCTCCGGCGGCCGCCTCGGCCTCGCAGTCGCCGCCCTCCGCGATGAAAAGCTCATGGAATCCCGCGAGGCCGCCCTCGACAAGATCGAATCCCTCGCCCAGGCCGGCCTCACCGAGCGCTTCGCCGCCGCCTCCACGCTGGGCAGCGGCTACACCCGCGACCGCGCCGGTGCCCAGGCCACCCTCGAGCTGTGGCAGGAGTGGTGGCGCGATGTCCTCCTCGTCGCCGCTGGCCGCCCCGCCTCCATCACCCACACTGATCGATTGGACACCCTGCGCGCCCTCGCGGCACAATGCGACGTGCCCGCGGCGGTGCGCGCCCTCCGCGCCCTCACCGACGCGCGCCAGCAGCTCGTCGAGAACGCGAGCCCCGTGCTCGCCCTCGAAGCCATGATGCTCGCGTTCCCCGTCCTGCGGCCCAACGCCGTCACGACGCGGCTGCGCGGCTGACGTTCGAAACGAAAGGACGCCCCACCCGGGGCCGGAGCGATGACCGAACAACAGCGCGTGCCCGTCGGGGTGCGCTACAAGGAAGCCGGCAAGGTCTACTACTTCGACGCGGGCGAGCACTCACTCGATGTCGGCAGCTACGTCGTCGTCGAGACCACTCACGGCCTCGAGATCGGCCGCGTCGTCGTCGCCCCAGACCAGGTTCTCGCCACCGAGATCAAGGAGCAGCTCAAGCCCATCCTGCGCATCGCCACCCCGGAGGATCTGGAGGCCCACAAAAGCCTGAAAGAGCGCGCCGAGGGTGAACTGCGCGACGCGAAGCACGCCGTCGCCCGCGACGACATCGACATGCAGATCGTCTCAGGCGAGTACAACCTCGAAGGCTCCCAGATCACCTTCTATTTCACCGCGCCCGAACGCGTCGACTTCCGCGGCCTCGTCCGCGACCTCTCCTCGAAGTTCGGCTCGAAGGTCCAGTTCCTCCAGGTCGGCGACCGCGACCGCGCCAAGCTCATCGACGGCTACGACGTCTGCGGCCAGCGCCTCTGCTGCGCCTCCTGGCAAGTCCAGTTCCCCGCCGTCTCCATCAAGATGGCCAAAGAGCAGGACCTCCCCCTCAATCCCCAGAAGATCTCCGGTGTCTGCGGCCGCCTCTACTGCTGCCTCACCTTCGAGTACGAGGCCTACCGCGAACTCCGCGGACAGATGCCCAAGGTCGGCAGCATGGTCTCCACGCCAGCCGGCGAGGCCAAGGTCAACAGCCTCAACGTCATGAAAAAGACCGTCACTCTCTGGCTCATCGACCAGAAGCAGGTGATGGAGATGCCCGTCGCCGAGCTGCAGATGCAGTACGGCCTCACCGTCCGCCCCGTCGAGCTCGTCCGCGAGATCGAAGAGCCCCTCCGCACCGAAGCGCCTCAGCGCACCGAAGCGCCACGGCGCACCGATGCATCCGCGGCCGAAGCCCCCAGCCTCGCCCCCCGCCTCGCCCCCCGCGCCATGACAGAACCCGGAGCCGAAGGCGAAGGACCCACGGCCCCCGCCGCCCCTGCGGACGGCGCCCCCGCCCCCCCCGGCGCCGAAGGCGCCCGCCCCCCCCCCGGCCGCCCCGGCGGCCCCGGCCCCCCCCCCCCCCGCTCCCCCCCCCCCGGCCCACCCCCGAACCCGTAACCCGTCATCTAACCCGAAGCGCCGTCACTCCGAGCGCAGCGAGGAATCTCGTAGTCGCACGTCCAGCACCCATGCGCCAGCGCCATTGCCGCATGACGCATTGCCGCACCACGCCCCATGCGAAAGCGCCACCCAGTAGCGGCGGAGCTTTAGCTCCGCCCACACCGCGCCTCAAATCCGCGCCCCATGCGCCAGCGCCACTGACACACCGACACACCGACCCACCGACCCACCGACCCACCGACCCACTGACCCACTGAC
>CAYJMG010000037.1:0-28740 GCA_964371355.1 uncultured Dehalococcoidia bacterium | reverse complement strand
AGGACCCGGTTGGACTCTCACAATGAGTGGACCACAGATCGGGGGCAGGTCACTGACCTCTCTGACGCGCGGTTTGTCGACAGAGGAGTGTGAGAGAAAGATGCGTGGAGTCTCTGCCATGCAACCCCCCAAGCGGATGTAGAGACACCGTGAGAGCAGAGGTCACGGCAATACTATTCGAGAATTCTTAGGTTGTCTACTCATGGCGTTGCTCTTCCGGCAGCGTCACAGTCCCTCGTGCCGCAACGCCCCGGCCGCCTCCGCATCGTCCAACGCCTCCAGACGGAAGCAACCCTGGCCCAGCCGCTCTACCAGCCTCCCGCATTGCTCCCGGAAGCGGGACTCCCACCGATTCTGAAGTACCAACTACAAACTACGAACTCCCCACTGTGAACTGTCCACTGTGAACTGTGAACTCCCCTCACAACTCCTCATGACCCAGGGCCCGCTCGCCACTCTCCCCCGACCGCCCCAGCGCCCAGGCCGAATCCGCATCTTCGACCGCCACCAGCCGGAAGTACCCCCGCCCCAGCCGCTCCACCAGCGTCTCGTACTGCTCCCGGAACCGCGACTCCCACGGGGTGAGGTAGCACACCTCCCGCACGGACGCTTGCAGCAGCTCCTTCAGGCATCCGAAGCACGGCTGCAGCGTCGTGTACACCGTGCACCCCTCCACCGCCACCCCGAACCGCGCCGCCGCCAGCAGCGCGTTCTGCTCCGCGTGTACGCAGACGCACACGTCGTACGCCTCCCCCGGCGGGTAGTCCTCCGGGTGCGCGCAGCGGTGGCAGCCGCCGTCCTCGCAGTTCACCATCGCCGTCGGCGTGCCGTTGTACCCCGTGCTCAGGATCCGCCGGTCCCGCACCACGATCGCCCCCACCCGCCGTCCCGTACAGTTCGCCCGAGACCGCACCGCCATCGCGATCCGCATGAAGTACTCGTCCGGCTGTGGTCGTGGCATGGGAGTGCCTCGATGTGTGAGTGGCTCAGTGTGTCAGTGTGTCAGGATCGTGCGTGGCGGTGGCGTTGGTGCAAGGGCACTGAGCCACTGAGCCACTACCGCGCCCTTGCCCCCGCCGCAGGAAAGTCCAGCGACCCCGCATCCGGATGCTCGATCCGCAGCCGCGTGTCCGAAATCGTGATCACCACCGCCTTCCCCACGAATCGCCCCACGATGTCCGCCCCGACCATCTGGCCGCAGCCCATTGTCCCCGAGAACACGCCCGCGCTCGTCGTCAGCGTCAGCACGCCGCCCTCGCACACGATCGACTGCAGCACATGGTCCGACGTCACCACCACCGTACCCCCGGGCAACCGCTCGACCTTCCCGACGACAACGGTCGCTCCCGCGGGCGCCGCCGCCGTCCCCGTCGAAACAGCGATCCCGCCCGAAGAGTCGTCGCATCCAACCAACAGCACCGCGGCGAGTGCCACGCCGCCCGCGACCAGCGACCAGCGACCAGCGACCCGGGCCCTCACTGACACACTGATGCGCTGACGCACTACCACCCTCACTGACGCGCTGACGCGTTGACGCGCTGACCAGCTAACCACACCGCCCCCAGCACCTGCGCGTCTTCCCCCAGGTCCGATACCACGATCGGCGTCGGCACAGGCGCGCACCGGTGCGCCAGCTCGCGGATCGGGTCCAGCAGCCACGCCCCCTGCGCGGCGATCACCCCGCCGCCGAACACCACGACCTCCGGGTCCAGCATCGCGATCACGTCGACAACCGCCATCGCCATGTACTCCTGCACCTCCGTCACGAACGCCGCCGCATCCGCGTGCCCCGCTCGCGCCGCGTCGAACAGCTCCGACGCTTTCGCCCCCGCACCGAACAGCTCCGACGCCTTCGCCGCGATGGCCCGCCCGCCGCACACCGCCTCCACGTTCGCCTGCCACCCGCCGGTCCGCACCTGCTCCCGCGTCATCGGGAAGAACGCAATCTCCCCGCCCAGGAAGTGCGCACCCCGGTGCACCCGCCCGTCCAGCACCATCCCAGACCCGATCCCCGTCCCCCACGCGATGAACACGTGGTGTCGCTTCCCCCGCGACGCCCCCAGCCACCCCTCGCCGGCCGCCGCCGCGTTCGCATCGTTGTCCATGGCCACCTGCCGCCGGTCGCCGCCCAGCAGCCGCGCCAGTGGCACGTCATCCCAGCCTGGCAGGTTCGCCACCGACGCCACCACCCCTGCCTCCGGATCCACCATCCCCGGCAGCGCGATCCCCACCGCGTCCACCGTCGCCCCCACCCACACCCCCCGCACCAGCTCGTCGATCGCCCGCGAGATCGCGCCCAGCGCAACCTCCGGCGCCCCCGCCGGCGTTGCGAAGTTGCGCCTTGCCTCGATGTTCCCGTCCTGGTCCGCGATGACGACGCGCACGTTCGTCGCCCCCAGGTCCACCCCCGCAAGAAACCCTCCACGCATGGGCCTAGCGTAGTCAAATTCACCACAGAGACACAGAGGACACCGAGGCCGGTACTGAATCCTGTGTGGTCAGATCTGGCTTTGGTGGGCTGAGGCGCGCATCACCAGATCGCTGTGGCGCTTGCCGGCAACCATCACGGAGTCTCGTTCGACGCGCTCTACCACGAATCCGGACTTCTTGTATGCCGCGATTGCGCGGTGGTTGTAGTCCAACACGCGCAGGAAGATGTCCTGTAAGCGAACGCGCTGGAAGGCGAACGTCAGCACAAGCTGCGTCGCCTCGGTCCCCAAACCGCGGCCCCAGACCGACGGGTCATAGAGGCCTATTGCGTACCAGGCTGACCGTGCCGTGAGGTCGAGCCGATTCAGTCGCGCCGTGCCTACAAGGCGGCCTTCATACTCGATGCTCCAGCCATACGGTTCGGACACCAACTGGTCGTACCAACGGCCGACTTCCTCAACAGTCAGCGGCGGCATCGCACTCGCATCACCGCCGACCATCCGGACGAATTCGGCGTTTCGCCCATACCCCAGTCGCGCCGACCGGTCGTCTTCATGTGGACGCCGCAGAAGCACGCGCGGGCCTCGAAGTTCGGAAAGAGGCGGCAGCATGGTCGCAATGTAGCCCGGCGAGCGCCCCACCGGCGTCGGTAGTTGAATCGTTGTTAATCACTGAGCGAGACACACGAGATGCCGCGCGCTATGCTTGGCTCCACCTCCAGCACAGCGATTGAGGTTGGATGCTGCTTCGAGGCCAGCGCCATCTCAACAAAGGACCCGTAGTACCTCTGCGCCCTCTGCGCCTCGGCGGTGAACGAAATGACCACTCTACAAGCCGGATCAGCTGAAGTCGTGATCACCCCGCCCGTCGGCACCTGGCTTGAGGGCTACGGCGCCCGCACCTCCGGCTCCGTCGGCGTGCACGACGACCTCCATGCCCGCGCCCTTGTCCTAGACGACGGCGCGACGCAGGCCGCCGTCGTCTCCTGCGACCTCATCGGCGTCGACCGCCACACCACCGAGGCCGTCCGCGGGCTCGTCGCGGCGGCGACGGACATCCCTGCCGAGCATGTGATGGTCTGCGCGACCCACACGCACGCCGGCCCACGCGGCATGCACCGCCAGGAGGACGCCGCCCTCCGCGACGTACAGAACCGCCTCATCGCCGGCGCAGTCGAGCAGGCGTGGCGCAACAAGCGCCCCTGCGTTCTCAAGGCAGGCCGAGGCTCCGTCGACAGCGTCAGCCAGAACCGCCGCGACCCCGCCGGCCCGGCCGACGACGCCCTGCGCGTCCTCCTCTTCGACGCCCTCCGCCACGACGAGCCGCCCGTCGCCTCCATCGTGAATTTCGCCTGCCACGCCACCGTCCTCTACCACACCAACATGCAGATCTCCGCCGACTACCCGGGCCAGGCGCTCGCCACCGTCCGCAAGATCGTCGGCGACGCGCCCTCGCTGTTCCTGCAGGGCGCGTGCGGCGACATCAACCCCGCCTGGATCGAGCAGGACTACGCCGAGGCCGCGCGCGTGGGCTCTATCGTCGGCGCCGAGGCCGCGCGCCGGCTCCAGGAGCTGCGTCCGCTCGGCCGCCAGCAGCGCGTGTGGTCCATACGCTGGGACGAGTTGGCCGACAAGCCCGTCACCTGCGGCGCCCTCGTCGAGCCGCGTCTGCGCGTCGCCTCGCGCATGGTCAACGTCCGCCTCCGCGCACTCCCGGCACCCGAGGACTACGACCGCCGCCTCGCCGATCTCGACCAGCAGCTCGCCGTCGTCGACTCTGCCGACATCGACGGCCGCCGCCGCGTGATGGAGCAGATCGTCCGCTACCGCAGCGAGCGCCAGACCGCCGCCTTCCTCCGCGCTCCCAACGAACTCGAGGCCGAGATCCAGGCGATCTCCCTCGGCCCCGGCTGCGCCATCCTCGCCCTCCCCGGCGAGTTCTTCACCGAGACCGGCCGCCAGATCCAGGCCGCCGCCGGCCTCGACCACCTGCTGATCGCTTGCTACGCCAACCACCACCTCATGTACGTCGTGCCCCGCCACGAGTTCGACCGTGGCGGCTACGAACCCGGCGTCGCCCTCCTCGACGAAGACGCCGAGGAGGCCTTCCGGACCGCGGCGACCGAGCTGCTGCACGAGGTCAACCCGACGTAGGTTCATTCGGTGCCGTAACGCGCGACGCTGCTACGCTCCCAAGATTCCCCCAGCCTTAGAGAGTGGCCGGGGGTGAGGTGCTGCGATAGCGTCTGGCGACACGTCGGATGCCTCGTGCCACACGAACGACGACAAAGGCCCGGCACATGCCGGGCCTCGCCTCGCCGATCCGTGTGTGATTGGCCTATTCGGCCGCGAACAGCTCGAAGAACTTCGGGAACGTCCCGATCGCCCCGGCAGCGATGAGCGCGCCGCCGACAGCGATCGCCAGCTCCCACTGCACCTCACGACGCCACATTAGCGGCGTCAGTACCGCCCACGAGATCACGAACGCGAGGCCTGCGATCGTCGTCTTCCCCGAGAGCGGACCGACCCGGTTCTGCAAGCTCAGGTTCTCCGCCATCGACGCCGACGCCTCCGCCCACACCACCAGCAACGCCAGCACCGCCGATCCGATCCCGGCAGCCCACAACGCGGCTACAGCCGGGCCGTTGGGCTTCTCGATGATGTCGAGTTCCTCGGCGCTCCAGACCACCTCGTCGACCGTCTTGACACCTTCCTGCCGCATGTATGTCGATGTCATGTCACCCTCCTCCTACTGCAGCGGCGCAGCCTTCGTGATGAACGCTCCCAACAGCCCCGGTATGGCTGCCGCCGCGAAGGCCAGCACGAAGAGCCCCATCGCCACCATGCGCAGCCGCCGGTCGACGATGAGCTGGTTCCCGTAGTACAGGACGATGAACGCGACCACCGTCGCCAGCATGGGCGACATCCAGGCGACGTGCTCCTTCCACTCCATGCCGAATGTGTGCCACTCCGCCTTGTCGGGGTCGGCAAGGAGCAGCGACCGGGGGCTGTCCGGCGTGTTCTCCCGGTACCACGGGTACACGATGTACGTGCCCGTCACGACCGTCACCCACGCCACGAGCGCCATGCCCGTGACGCCAACCTGGAGCCGGATCATGCGCTCCCTCAATCCCGCCCGGGTGACCCATGCCGGTGTGAGGCTCCAGAGTCCTGCCAGTCCGCCGGCGAACGCCAGCAGGAACAGCGCGCCGAAGATCATCCCGTGCGCCGCGGTCCACGTCTCTCGACCGGTCAGTTCCATAGTCCTCCTCCTTTCTGAAGCGAGTATGCTCCTCGCCGGTGAAGGCTGAAAAGGTGATGTAGCCCCTAAGTCGTCGGCACATGGACCGGCCGATATGCCTTTGCCACGAGGGCCGTTCGTCTTGTTACGTGAAGTAGCGCCGTCAATTACCCGGCCTATCCCTTGTTCTCCATCCCCGATCCCTTCCAAGCCCCTAGTCCCTAGTCCCGCACCCTCTACACTCAGCCGCATGACGAACGGCTCGAAACGAGTGCTTGTCTTCGAAGCGCACGGCGACGACATGGAGTTCTTCGCCGGCGGCACGGTCGCGAAGTTCGCCGCGCTGGGCCACGAGGTCACGCTCGTCTGCGCCACCGACAACGACAAGGGCTCGTTCGAACTCTCCGCCGAAGGGCTGCGCGCTGTGCGCGACAAGGAGCTGCAGGGCGCGGCAGCCGTGCTCGGCATCAAGCGCGTGGTCCCGCTCGGCTACTCCGACGGTGATCTGGCCTACGACGCGCCCCCGCGCGAGCTGCGCGGCCAGTTCATGCGCATCATCCGTGAGGTGAAGCCGCACATCGTCATCACATGGGATCCCTTCACCCCGTACGAAGGCCACCCCGACCACCGCGCGGTCGCCACCGCCGCCTCCGAGGCGTCGCAGTTCGCCAACTTTCCCAACTTCTACCCAGAGCACCTGGCCGAGGGCCTCCAACCCCACTACGTCGGCGAGACCTGGTACTTCGCCAAGTCCCCGCGCGACCAGAACAAGTTCGTCGACATCGATAGCACGATCGACGCCAAGATCCACGCCCTCCACCAGCACGAGGCCCAGATGGTACTGACCGTCGCCGACATGCAGCACGGCCTCCGCGCCTCCGGTCTCAGCGTCCCATGGCTGGAAGCACTCGACCCCCACGACTATCATGCCGTCATCGACAAGCAGATCCGCGCGGGCGCCGCCGCCGTCGCCAAGCGCTCGGGCCTTACCTGCCAGTACGCCGAGGGCTTCCGCCGCACCCGCTACAACGGCATCGAGTCCCTCGCCAAAGGCCAACAACTCCCGGAGGACGTGTGAGCCCCGATCCCGTCATTCTGAACGCGCCATCGCACGCCATTCCGGGCGACGCGAGGAACCTTGCACCATGCGCCACAAGAAGTGGCCTGGATGGAAGCCGAGCCTCTATCGCAATCCAAGAAGTACTTCTGCGTCCTCTGCACCTCCGCGGTGAATCGACATGAAACTAGGCTGCAGCTCCTGGTCCTACCACGCCGCCTTCCGCGCCGGGCGCCTCGACCTGCTCGAGTTCGTCCGCCTGTGCGGCGACGACCTCGAGCTGGACGGCGTGGAACTCGTCGACCTCCACTTTCCCTCCACCGAGCCGGACTACCTGCGTCAGCTCAAGAAGGCCTGTGTCGACCGCCATCTCACGGTCGCCGGCCTGGCCGTCAGCAACGACTTCGGCTCGCGCGCCCGGCGCGACGCCGAGCGCCAGAAAGTCCAGCAGTGGTGCGACGTCGCGGCCTACGTTGGCGCGCCTATCATCCGCGTCTTCGCCGGCTGGCTGTCGCCCGCCGAGCCCCCGCGCGACGAGGGCCGCATCATCGGCTTCATCCGCCGCATCGTCGGCCCCGCCAGGCCCGACCCTCGCCGCACCTGGTCCGACATCGCCGAGACGCTCCGCCTCTGCGCCGACTACGCCGGCGAGCGCGGCGTCACCCTGGCCCTGCAGAACAGCCGTAGTGACGGCATCGTCGGCTCCCCGTGGCAGCTCGCCCAGCTCGTACGGGACGTCGGCTCGCCCTGGCTCCGCGTCTGCCTCGACCCCGCCGATCTCGCCGACCGCACCGGCATCGACGCCGCCCTGCCCGAGACCGTTCAGGCCCACGCCCGCATGCGCGATGTCGCGCCCGACGGGTCCGACGGCCGCATCGCCTGGCCGTTGCTGCTGCAGACGCTGAAGCTCGGCCGCTATCGCGGCTTCCTCCTGCTCGACTACGAGGGCGTCGAGGACCCCGAGACGGCGGTGCCGCGCGCCACCCGCTACCTGCGCGGGCTGCTCCACGTCCTCGCCCGCCAACAAGTACTGGCCGAGACGGTGCCGGGCGCCAGCCAGCATCCCGACGGCGCCGGCGAGCCGGCCTTCACACACCCCGACGTCGCGCCGGACGCCGTATCGGATGCCCTCGCCCGCGTCCGCGGCGACGTCGTCGCCCGATGATGCGAACCCGGGCCGTGATCTTCGACCTCGGCCACACGCTGTGGGACATCGAGCCCGCCGGCGTGGAGGTGCTCGACGACGCGTACTCCGCCATGCACGCGCGTCTGCGCGACCGCCTCGGCCGCGACGACCTGCCGCCGCCGGCCGACCTGCGCCGCGCCGTCACCGCTGCCCTCGAGGCCGATGCCGAGACCTACTTCATGAACGGCGCCGTTCTCGAACAGCCGCCGACCCACCACTGGACCGGCCGCGGCTTCCACTCCTTGGGACTCGATCTCGAAGAAGAACTGCTCGCCGAAATGACGCCCATCCTCTTCGGTACTGAAATCGACCGCCTCGTCGTCCACACCGGGACGATGGAGGCCCTGCACGCGCTCCACGAAGCCGGGTTCCTGCTCGGCTGCGTCACGAACACACTCGCCGACGACGCCACCATCCGCACCATGCTCCGCAACCACGGCGTCCTCGACCTGATGCGCTCCGTCGTCGTCTCGTCCGACGAGGGCTACCGCAAGCCGCACCCGTCGCTGTTCGAGAAGGCCATGCGCGAGATCGGTGTCTCGGCTGAAGAGTCTGTCTTCGTGGGCGACAGCCCCTACCACGACGTCGCCGGCGCCAAGGCCATCGGCATGCGGGCTGTCCTCACCACCCAGTACGCCACCCGCCCTCTCGTCGAAGGCGCACCCGCCCCCGACGCCACCATCACGCACCTCCGCAATCTCGCGGCTGTCATCGCCGCCTGGCGCTGACCCGGACGCGGCCAGGCGCCCGCCGGCGCGCTGCCGCCGTTCGGGACGCTGCCGTTCCGGGTCATGGCGCCCAACGCCGTTCCCGCTACCCTGCCCTGCACCGACGGTCGCGCCAGGAGCAACTCATGTCCGACACCGATGACACCGCCTACTTCGTCACTACCGACATGCGCATGAAGGACGGCCTGCTCGACCCCGACGACGCCTCCATTATCGGCAGCATGAAGATCGTCACGCCCGAGGAGGCGGTCGAGTTGCAGGAACAGGAGGAGGCCGAGGAGAAGGCCAAGTCCGCCGGCAGGTCCCCCGGGAAGAACAAGAAGAAGGCGGAGGAGCAGGAGCCCGAAAAGCCCCTGCCCGAGGGCCACATCCGCCTCACCCCCGAGATGATGGAGCAGATGGCCGGCCCCGCGCGCGAGGCCCTTCAGCACTACCAGGAACTCTCCGCCGCCGTCGTCACGCGCCTCAACCTTGCGCCCTACGTCCGCCAGCTACGCATCGACGAGAAGCGCACCTGGCGCTCCGTCGCCCGCGGCGTCCACGAGAAGCTGGCCGAGGACCGCAAGCTGCCCGGCCCGTTGTGGGAGCCCATCTCTAACCAGATCGTCGGCATGTCCTTATGTAAGGTCGCCGCCGAAACCCACGATCAGGACTATATGCAACCCCCCTGGAACTGAAACAGCCCGTCAGCGCGTCAGGATGTCAGCGTGAACCTGTCGCACCTCCTTCCGGACATTGCTCGGCAGATCTTGATGTCTGCGCCTGGGTTGCCCGCCTTTTGTGCTTCGAGAAGTACGCATTTCTCAGATTCAGGTGCGTGCATTTTAGATTCGTTGAGCGGTAGTTTTCTTGTTTCTCCGCGGACTATGCGCAGTGGCGGGTCGTGCACCATGTTGGCGCCAGCGCGCGCGTTGCCGCAGCAAGACTAGGAGGCGCGCAATGCGATGTCCAAGCGCGCCGGATCACTTTCGCGAAAAAAAGGGGGGCGTCCCGTCGGGCGGGAGTCCGGACAGGTGCGTCGGGATGCTCGCGCTGCTGACGGCTGAGCAGAGACTTCCCCAGAACGGCTGCTGAAACCGCGGACAGGCTGGACCGCGGATAAGGTTGATGCGCTCCCGATCAGCCGCGGATGCGCTCACCGGCCGCGCGGGCCAGCGGGTTCACGCCTTTGGCCGCGTCCGCCCGGGCCTGCTCGCCTCGCTCGCGCTTCGCCTGCTCAAGGTCGGCCGCCGCACTGTCCAGCAGGTCTTTCGCCGAGGCGCCGTCCTCCGGGAAGCACACGATGGCCACCGACGCCTTCAGCGGCTCCGGCGATCCGTCTGCCCCGAAGATCGACACCTGCGACAGGCTCGCCAGCAGGCGCGTGGTCACCTGCACGGCGGCCGCGCGGTTCGTCTCGGGCAGCAGCACCGCGTACTCGTCGGCCCCGATTCGCGCCACGATCTCCGGCGGCGAGACCGCCTCTGCCAGCGACACCGCCGCACTGCGCAGCAGCTTGTCGCCCATCGACTGACCGTAGTTGGCGTTGAACCGCCCGAAGTCGTCGAGGTCCAGCACCACCAGAGAGAGGATCTTCGCATAGCGCCCGCAGCGGATCAGCTCCGCCTCGATCGCCTCGCCCATGTAGCGGCGGTTGTAGACCCAGGTCACCGGATCGATGTCGTTGAACCGCGCGGTGTCCTCCTGCGTCGCGATGTCGCGCAGCGCCAGCGTAAAGTGCCCCACCAGCAGCTCGACGATCTCCGCGTCGACCTTGGTGTGGTCGAACGCGAACAGCACGACGCCGTAGGGCTCGCCTTCGACCAGCATGGGCACCATGGCCACGCGCTTGATGCCCAGCTTCTCCTCTGCATCGCGCACACGCTCCGGCTCGAACGTACCTTCCCAGAATTGCGTCATCGATTCGCGCATCACGACCTCGCCGCCCTCGATGACGAGGCGCCGGAAATGGTTGACTGGAAGCTCCAGCTCCATCGCCGTCAGGTCTTCCTGGAACGCGTCCATCACCTTCTCGAACAGCGGCTCGACGATCCCCTCGAGCGGCGCTGATGTGAGTGTGTCGCGCTTCTTGTCCAGCACCATCGGGTACACGAACATCGACTCCGTCACGCGAGGCGCCTTCTCCAGGAACGCGCTCATCATCTCGCCGGTGCTGCCGGCGCTGTGCAGGAAGAGCGACAGGATCACCAGGTCGAACAGACGCCCCTCGCGGCCCTCCGGGCGGGCGGCCTCCAGCGACTCGATCGCCACGTAGGGCTCGGGCGATTTCTCTCTGCCCTTCTTGCTGGTCAGCCAGTTCAGTGGCATCGCCGCTGCCTACGCTTCCTGAATCTTCACGACCATCGTCTGTTCGTTGTGGATCTCGATTGTCGCCGACCTGCTCATCGCGTGCTCGACGGCCATGCGCAACAACTCCGGTTCGATCGTGCCCACGCTCTCGACCGACACGATCGCGACGCCGTTGCTGTAGCTCAGCAGCGACATGTCCTTCACGCGATCGAGCCCTTGCATCGCCCGGTGCAGCGGAACCAGGTCGACACCGCGTCGCTTGTCTTCGACGGTGATCCGGTACTGGCGGGGAAGGCGGCTCTCCAGTTCCTCGCCTCGCTCTACCGCATGGAGCCGTGGCGCGGCCGCCGCCGGACTCGCATGCTGCGGCTCCTCGACAAGCTCCGCCGCCGTCGCCGTCTGCGGCGAGGGGTCGCGGAACACGGGAGGCCGCGGCGGCGTGCCGAACTGCATCGCAGAGACTTTCGGCGTGTCATCCCAGTCGTCGTCCACGGCCTTCCGCGATGGCGTGACGACCGTCATCGCCGGCCGCGCATCCGCCGCCTGCTGTGTGAGCCGTTCGAGCGCCGGCAGCAGCGCATCGAGCCTCGCACCGAGCGCGCGTACCTCGTGCTGCGTCTCCTGCAGCCCTTGCTCCAGCCGCTGGGCCGCGATCTCCCACGTGGCCGGCTCGCCGAGCATCCGTTCGTCCCGTCCCGGCCACGGCGTGCTCTCCAGCGGGGGCGCCTGTTCCCGCCACGCCGTCGTCTCGTCTCCATCGTCGCCCGGGGGCTGATCGTGCTGGGCATGCGCTTCCGCGAAGTGGATCGCCTCATCGACGACGTCGGCGTCAGCATCGTCGTCCAGGGGCGGCAGCGGGGCCGGCGCGAACTCGCCGGCCTGGTTCGCACGGAGGGCACTCTGCTCGCGGACGCGGCGGATGGTGGCCTCGATCGGATCCTCATCCTCGATGGCCGCTTGGGACGCGGTTGCTTCGAGCTCCAGGTCTGCGCGTTGGGCGGCCTGCGCCCGCACCCGCTTGATGGTGGCCTCAATGGCGTCGTAGGCGGCATCGGCGGCAGCGTCGTCCACGTCGGTTGGCGGTCGCGGCTCGACGCTGGACGCGTTAAGCGCGCGGCCGTCGTCAGCGCCGGCCGGACCGGACGACGGCGACTCGTGCGATGCCTGAGGCTCGTCGGCGGGGGTTTCTTGCGATTCGCTCCCATCCGCCGCGGACTGCGCCTGGATCCGGCGGATCGTCGCCTCGATCAGGTCCTCGTCTATGTCTTTGCCCATGAACAGCTGCTCCTGCTGCCCGCCCGGCGGGCACAAGGTCTCTCATGGATTCTCGGCATACCGCGAACCTGCCTACACGGCCCCCCGGCCCGCCTTTCGGCCCGAAGGGGCCCTTAGGCCCGAATCTGAGTGCGTGGGATACAATGCCGCGATGCGCATCCTGCTGCTGCATGGCCCGAACCTGAATACGCTGGGGACGCGCGAGCCCGAGATCTACGGCCGCCAGACCCTGGCCGACATCGAGCGGCTGGTAACCGACCGGGCCTCCCAACACCACGCCGAGGTCCGGGCCCTCCAGGCGAACGGCGAGGGCCCCCTCATCGACTGGCTCCAGAAAGAGGCACCGAACGCCGACGGGCTGATCATCAATGCCGGCGCTTACACGCACACGAGCGTGGCCCTGCGCGACGCCGTGGCGGCCTGCGGGATCCCCGTCATCGAGGTGCACATTTCGAACATCTGGAAGCGCGAGCCCTTCCGCCACGAGTCGCTGCTCTCCCCGGTCGTCGTGGGCGCCATCGTCGGCCTGGGTGCGCGGGGTTACGGTCTGGCCGTCGATGCCCTTGTCGAGATCGCGAAGGAGGGGCAGGCATGAGCGCGAATGGCGACCGCGCCGACCTCATCGAGCTTCGAGCCGTGAGCCCGAACGGGGATCTGGCGTGTGATACCTCGATCGCGACGCCGGAGGCGCGCGCCGGGCTGGGTGAGGCCCTGTCGGCCCATCTGCGACGGCCGGTCCGGCGTATCGAGGACGGCGTCGAAGTCCATTTCGCCCCGGAGGGCTGGGAGGCAGTCCAGCAATACGCGGAGCTAGAGTCGCGATGCTGCAGTTTCTTGTCGCTCCACGCCGAGCGCAGGGACGACGACGTGGTGCTGCGCGTGACCGGGCGGCCCGAGGCGCAGCCCTGGATCGAGCAGATCTTCACGTAGAGTTCGGAGGACACGATGAAGAGCCGGCTGCAACGCCTGCGTGCCGCCATCGCTGAGCGCGAGCTGGACGGGGCGCTGCTCTCCAGCCCGCAGAGCCGCCGCTACCTGAGCGGCTTCACAGGTTCCGCCGGGTACCTGCTGATCACGGAAGCAGACGCGATCATCGCGACGGACTTCCGGTACTACGAGCAGTCGGCGGCCCAGGCGCCCGACTTCCGCCTCCACAAGACGGTGCAGGGGTTCGACCACTGGCTCCCGCCCATGTTCGAGGGGCTCGGTGGTAAGAAGATCGCGTTCGAGTCCAACGATGTCACGGTCGCGACGCACCGGGCGATGCAGAAGGCGCTGTCTTCGCTTCCGGAGAGCGAGCGCCCGGAGCTGGCGCCGACGCCCGACCTGGTCGAGAAGCTGCGCATCATCAAAGAGCCGGGCGAGGTCGAGGCGCTGCAGAAGGCCGTCGACCTGGGCGACGCCGCGTTCACCGACGTGGCGCAGCGGATCGAGCCAGGATGGACGGAGCGGCAGGTGGCGTGGGAGATCGAGAAGTACATCCGCGGGCACGGCGGCGACGGCCTGTCCTTCGACACGATCGTCGCCGGCGGGCCGTGGGGCGCCATGCCGCACGCCTACCCGCGCGACCGCGCACTGGAGGCGGGCGAGGGCGTGGTCATCGACATGGGCTGCGACGTCGGCGGGTACATGTCTGACCTGACACGGACGGTCTTTCTCGGCAAACCAGACGACCAGTTCAAGAAGATCTACGACATCGTGCTCACGGCGCAGCTCAGCGCCGAAGAGATCGTGAAGCCGGGCATGACCGGCGAAGAGTGCCATATGATCGCCCACAACGTGATCGAGGCGGCGGGCTACGGCGAGACCTTCGGGCACGGACTTGGTCACGGGATCGGCCTCCAGGTGCACGAAGCGCCGCGCGTCGGACGCACGTCGCAGGACGTGCTGGAGAACGACATGGTGTTCACCATCGAGCCGGGCATCTACGTCACGGGATGGGGCGGCGTGCGCATCGAGGACATGGTGGTGCTGGAGGACGGGAAGGCGCGCATCATGAGCAAGGCTCCGAAGCTGGCTCTGGCAGCTGTGTAGGCGCTGCGGCGTGGGCGCTCTGGAGCGGCGCCGCGAATTGGGCTATACGTAGGTCGAGACTGCTCGACGACCATTTCGACGAACGGAGACCGCATGATCTCGACGGGTGACATGAAGCGCGGCGCGACCATAGAGCTGGACGGCCGCGTGTACCAGGTGATGGAGTTCCACCACATCAAGATGGGCCGCGGCAGCGCCCAGATGCGCATGAAGCTGCGGGACGTGCGCCGCGGTGACATCATCGAGCGCAGCTTCCAGGCCGGCGAGAAGTGGCCCCGCGTCCGCGTCGAGCGCGTGCCGATGCAGTTCTCCTACGCCGAAGACAACCTGATGCACTTCATGAACACCGAGACCTACGACCAGGTGCCGCTCACGCTGGAGCAGGTCGGCGAGGCGAAGGATTACCTGCCCGAGAACCAGACCTGCGACGTCCTGTTCCTGGGCGACGAGCCCATTGGCATCGAGCTGCCCTCGTCGGTCGTGATGACGATCGCGAAGTGCGAGCCCGGCCTGAAGGGCGACACCGCCACCGGCGCCACGAAGCCCGCGACGATGGTGACGGGGCTCGTCGTGAACGTGCCGCTGTTCATCAACGAGGGCGACCGCATCAAGGTCAACACCAGCTCTGGCGAGTACCAGGAACGAGCCTGATCGCCGGGGCGGGTCGCAAGCCATTGCGTTGATCCGCGCATTTGTTCGAAAATGCCGTCGTGCACGTCTACGCCGTCCGCGAAGTTTCAGCCTACCTTCGGGAGATGCTCGACGCGAACCCCGTCCTGGGGGACGTGTGGGTCGCGGGTGAGTGCTCCAACGTCTCCAGGCCGCAGTCCGGGCATGTCTACTTCACGCTGAAGGACCCGGCGGCCCAGCTCCGGGCCGTGTTCTTCGCGCCGCGCGTCAACGTGCGGTCCCGCACATCGCACCTCATCGACAACGGCAGTGCCGTCCTCGCCCACGGACGCATCACCCTGTACGAGCCGCGCGGCGACCTGCAGCTCATCGTCGACTACGTGCAGCCGGAAGGCGCCGGCGCGCTCCAGGCCGAGTTCGAGCGTCTGAAGGAGAAGCTGGGCGCCGAAGGGCTGTTCGAGGAGTCGCGGAAGCGCCCGCTGCATCCAATGCCCAAACGCGTCGGCGTCGTGACGTCACCGGCTGGTGCCGTGTTCCACGACATCTGCCGCGTGCTGGAGCGGCGATGGCCGCTGGCGGAGGTCGTCCTCGCTCCCGCGCAGGTGCAGGGGCCGGGCGCGGTCGCCGGGATCATCGGCGGCCTGGAGGCGCTGAACGCGCTGGGCGACATCGACGTGATCATCCTTGCGCGCGGCGGCGGGTCGGTCGAGGAGCTGTGGGCGTTCAACGACGAGGCGCTCGCCCGAGCGATCTTCGCGAGCGACACACCGGTCGTGTCGGCCATCGGCCACGAAACCGACTTCACGATCGCGGACTACGTCGCCGACCGTCGCGCCCCCACGCCGTCCGTCGCGGCCGAGATCGCGTCGCCTGATCGAGTCGATATCGAGGCGAGGATCCGGGTGACCGCGGGGAGGCTGGAGGCGGTGGTGGCGCGGCAGTTGACGAGGGAACGCGCGGGGGTGTTACATGCTGCCCGCCAGCTCGAATGGCGGGCGCCGGACATCGGCAGCCGCCGCCAGCGGGTCATCGATCAGGCGGGCCGGGCCCTCGCCGCGACGAGCGGTATCCACACGCAAGCGGCGCACGCGGTGGGCAACTTCGTGTGGCGGCTGAAATCGCTGGACCCGTATGCGACACTGGAGCGTGGGTACGCGATCGTCCAGGGCCGCGGCTCCGTCGTCTCGAGCGTGGGCGCGGTCAAGCCGGGTGACCCCATCGACGTCCGCGTGAAGGACGGGACCTTCGGCGCCGTCGTCGGAGGAGCCGCGCCGGTATCACGGAAGCGTGCGCGGCGCGGTGTGCCCGACGCGCAGGCGCCGCTGTTCAGCATGCCGGTCGAACGAGCATAGGAGGCCGAAGCGATGGCTCGCGAGCCGAAACAGGCAGCGGAGACCTTCGAGACGCTATACGGCCGCCTGGAAGCGGCCGTGACGCGGCTCGAACAGGGCGGGCTGTCCCTCGACGAGTCGATCGCACTCTACGAGGAGGGCATGACGCTGGCGCGCTCCTGCCAGGAGCGGCTGGACGCGGCCGAGCAGCGAATCACGAAACTCCACGAGACGTTTGCTCCGGAAGGCCGGACGAACGGCGTAAGGTTGAACGACGGCGGCGGCGCAGGATATGACTCGGCGGACGCTCCCGCCGATGACGAGGCGGCCGTGTCTTAAGAGCATGCAGAACGCAGGGCGGCAGACGCCGGGCTGAAGGTGAGGGATCGTGTTACGGATTGGCTGGTTTTCGACGGGACGTGGTGAGGGATCACAAAAGCTATTGCGCGCGGCGGTCGAGGCCATCGGCCAGCGCCGCCTTGACGGCGAGATCGCGTTCGTGTTCTGCAACCGGGAGCCGGGGCAGTACCCGGCCACTGACGAATTCCTGAGCCAGGTGCGTTCCTACGGGATCCCGCTCGTCACGCTGGCGGATTCGCGGTTCAGGCGCGAGCATGGCGGGCCGCCCGCTCGCACAGGACAGCCACTCCCGCCGTGGCGCGCGGAGTACGACGCAGAAGTGGCGGCCCTGTTGCAGCCGTACGGCTATGACGTCGGGATGCTGGCCGGATACATGCTCATCATGACGGACGCACTCTTCCTGTCGCATCCGATGCTGAATCTGCATCCCGCCGCCCCGGGACAGCCGGAAGGCGCCTGGCAGGACCTCACGTGGAAGCTGATACAGCAGCGCGTCGACCACGGCGGCGTGCGCATCCACCTGGTGACCGCGGGCCTGGATGAAGGGCCGATCGCCACGTACTGCACCTACCCGCTGCGAGACTCGACCATCGACCCGCTGTGGCAGCAGGCAGCGGACCGGCCGCTGGAGTCGATCCGCGAGAGCGAGGGTGAGGCATTCCCGTTGTTCCGGGAGATGCGCCGTCGGGGCGCGATGCGCGAGTTGCCGCTGGTCGTCGAGACGCTGCGGGCACTGGCCGATACGCGGCTCAGAATCGAAGGCGCGGGGATCTACGCCGGGAAGACGCGGATCGTGCGGGGGTTCGACCTGACGCCCGAGATCGAAGGTTCGCTCACAGCCGCCGCCGGTGCGCCGGGCGCGAACGGCCCGTCGAGCTGAGGCGATCTGATTGCGGTTTTCGCAATTGACCGAGCCCGAATGACCGGGGTACATTGACGCCCCATGTCGCTGACCAAGTGCCCCGCATGTGACTTCTCGATGGACGAGCCGGACAACTTCTGCCGCCAATGTGGTGAGCGTCTGACCCGATCCGGTCTGCCCGTGAAGCGCGATTCCGCGTCCGTCACACTCTGGAAGCCGCAGGCTTCGCCCGTGGTCAAGGGCGCCGCGGTCATGGCCGCCGGGACCATCGGCCAGTTCGTGGTGCGGAGGGCGATCGCCAGCCTCATAGGCGGCGGTCGCAAGCGGCGCCGCTCGTTGTTCCCGGCCCGCGGGGGAAACGACGGCCTGCTGGACGAAGCTCAGATCATCACCGAGACGGTGATGTTGCGCCGGGTGCGCATCCGGCGGCAGGCGTAGGGAAGAAAAGAGCATTCGGACCGCCCGGGTGGGCAGGACAGCACAACCCGGTACGCGATGCACGCACTGCGGCATCTCTGCGTTGCCTTCACCCTCCTGGCCGTGCTGAGCGCCGCCGGCGCGTTTGCGTCGCCCGCCCGTGGCTTCGCGTTCGACTATGTGGACAACGGCGGCTTCGAGCTGGGGACGGAGCGATGGACCCTCGTGTCGTCGGGCTCGACGTTCGACGCTGATCCCGACGAGCTGGCTCCGTACAGCGGCGCCGGGCGGGCGCGGATGGTCCTGGACCAACCGATGTTCACGCTGGCGCAGACGTCGCTCGCGGGGGTGCCAGCGGGTGACTACGATTTCAGCGTCCACATCCGATCTGATTCGAGTGCACTCGTGATGTATGCGCAGGTCGCGGGGAGTTCGCCGGGCGCCGTCTACTGGAAGGAAGAATCCGGCAACGTCGCCGGAGAATGGTGGGCGTTCTCCGGGACGGTGCACGTGACGGGTTTCAACACGATCTCGATCCGGATCGGCGGCTCGGGCGCGACGGGCGATGTGATCTACGTCGACGAAGTGCGATTCGAGGGCGCCCCGCCCGCAACCATGACGCCCACGGACACGCCCATCCCGCCAACGGCGACGGGCACGCCAATTCCGCCCACACCGACCAAGACACCGAAGGCGACGAGCACCCCCGCAGGTGACGATGCCACGTCCACGCCGGCTGAGCCCGGAGCCACGGCCATCGGCGAAGGCGCCCTGCTGAACGGCGGGTTCGAGGACGTGGCCGGCGACGGGAGTCCGGCGGCGTGGAGCAAGTATGGCGGGACGCTCGCCGCCGACGGTGGTGACGTCCGGAGCGGCGCACGCGCCGCGCGGCTCGCGTCGTCGACGGAGTCGACGAAGTGGCTGTACCAGACCGTGCGTGTGTCCGGGGGAACCGCGTACGAGTTCGGATCCTGGCTTCGCGCAGGTCCCGGCGTCAACGGCGCGTGGCTGCGCGTGTCGTGGTACGCGTCCGGCGACGGCAGCGGTGAAGCACTCGATGCGACTGACTCTGTGGCCTGGCTCGACCTGCGGCTCGGGGAGTGGCAGTGGTTGACGACGGGGAGCGTGCTCGCGCCCATCGAGGCGTCGTCCGCGAAGTTGCGCGTCATGCTTCAGCCCGGGTCCGATGCGTTCGCCGAACTCACGGTGGACGATGCGACATTCGGTCCGGCCGCGACACCGCCCGAGGCCGCAGATGGCGAGCCGGAGCCGGATCCACTGGTGACGGCGGGCCGTGATACTGGCGTTACGGTCGCACCGGCGGGCAGCGGCAGTGCGCAGCGCCGCGCGCAGGCCGATTCGCCTCGGACGCTGGACTCCACCGTCGTGATCAACGAGGTGCTGTACGACAGCACGAAGGGCGAAGACGGCGCGGACGCGGAGTGGGTGGAGCTGTACAACGCGGGCGCCGGGCCCGTATCGCTCGAGGGCTGGTTCCTCGCGGACGGGAGCGGTGCCGACGAGCTGGGCCAGGTTGTGATCCCGCCCCATGGGTTCGCGCTCGTGACCGGCTCCCGCGAACTCTCGAGAACGCTGGCCGAGGCGTCCGCGCCGGTGGTCGTGGTCGAGGGCCACATCGGCAACTCGCTGGGCAATGAAGGAGACACCCTGCTGCTCATCGCGCCGGGCGGTTGGTTCGTGGACGCGATCTCGTGGGGCGGCGACCACGGGGCGATGGATCCGCCAATCGACGACGTACCGGCAGGACACTCGATCGAGCGTCGTGTTCCGGGCGTCGACACAGACCGGGCCCGGGACTTCGTCGACAACGAGCGGCCATCGCCGGGCGCGCCGTATGCGGCCCGACTTGCGCAGCCCGCAGTTGCGACTGGATCGTCGCTTCAGGTGCTGGAGGGAGGCGGCGTGCCGCAGTTGGATTGGGTCGTGTGGTTGCTGGCGGCAGTGTCGCTGGGGACGCTGGCGGGTGTGGGGTCGTTGCGGGTATGGCCCATGGTCGCGGGCCGGTTGCGCCACCAGTGAACGAACGGCTCCAGAAGATCATGGCGAACTCCGGCTTCGGATCGCGCAGGCAGTGCGAAACGCTGATCGAAGCCGGGCGCGTCACGGTGAACGGCGGGCGGGCCAGGCTCGGCGCCCGGGCAGATCCCCGTACCGACCGGATCGAAGTCGATGGCCAACCGCTGGAGACCACGACGACGCTGGTGTACCTGGCGATGCATAAGCCGCCGGACGTCGTGACGACGGCGCGCGACCCGCAGCGCCGCCCGACGGTAATGGGCCTGCTACCGCCGGATCTGCCTCCGCACGTGCTCCCGGTGGGACGGCTGGACCGCGACACGTCGGGGTTGCTCATCTTCACGAACGATGGCGAGCTGGCGCACCGGCTCGCTCACCCGCGGTACGAGACGGAGAAGGAGTACGCGGCGCTGGTGGACGGCACGCCCGGCGTCCGGGCGCTGGCCGCCCTGCGCCGGGGCGTGGACATAGGCGAGCACGTGACCCGGCCCGCGCGGGTGGAGGTGGCGGAGCCGCCGCCGGGCTGGAAGGCGCCCGAAGGCCGCACGTGGTTGCAGCTCGTCATCCATGAAGGGCGCAAGCGGCAGGTGCGGCTGATGTGCGCGGTTGTCGGGCACCCCGTCCGAGAGTTGGTGCGCACCCGCGTCGGTCCAATCCGCCTCGGGCGTATGCCGGCCGGTTCGACGCGTCCGCTAACGGCGCGCGAACTGGCGGAGCTGCGTCGAGCATGCGGTCTGGGTGGCTGATGCCGGAGGGGGCTCCGGCGGTCACCGCGGCGGCGTGTACACTCTGCGCGATGGACGCGATCGCGATCGACGGGCCAGCGGCCTCGGGGAAGACGGCTATCGGCTCGACGCTGGCGCGCGGGCTCGGGTACCGCTTCCTCGACACCGGTGCGATGTACCGTGCGATCACGTGGGCCGCGTTGCGTCGCGGGATCGATCCCGCAGACGAGGACGCGCTGGCGCGCATGGCGGAGCAGGCGCGGATCGACGTTACGGACGCGCCCGCGGACTGCGGCGAGGTGACGGGCGTGACCGTCGACGGCGAGGACGCTACGCCGCATCTGCGCGACGCGGCGGTCGAGGGGAATGTGTCGTTGGTGTCGCGGGTGGCGGGCGTTCGGGCGGCGCTGGTGCGGATCCAACGCGAGATCGCGCGCGGCGGCAGGGTGGTAATGGCGGGGCGAGACATCGGGAGCGTGGTGCTGCCGGAAGCGCGGTTGAAGGTGTACCTCGACGCCTCGCGCGAGGTGCGGGCACGGCGGCGGGCGGACCAGATGCGCAAGAACGGCCATCAGCCGGACTTCGCCGCGCTGGTAGAGGACCTGGCGCGCCGGGACGGCATCGATTCGAGCCGTGAGGCGTCGCCGTTGACCGCGGCGCCGGGAGCGGTGATCATCAACACGGACGAGATCAGCATCGAGGAGGTCGTGCGACGCATCGCAGCTCTGGCACACGGATGATCTGGCGGGTAGTGCCCCTCTCCTACTGGGCCGTGGTGTGGTTCATCCGGCTCTGCATGCGCGTGTACCTGCGCGGCTGGGACGTGGAGGGGTACGAGAACGTGCCGAAGAACGGCGCGGCCATCCTCGTCTCGAACCATCTCAACAACGCCGACCCGTGCATCATCCCGGGCGTGTTCAAGCGCCGGATGATCACGATGGCCAAGAAAGAGATGTTCAAGTGGCCCGTGATCAACCTGCTGTTCCGGTTCATCGGGGCGTTCCCGGTCGACCGGCAGGGTGCGGACCTGGGGGCACTGCGCGAGGCGCAGAGCGTGCTGCACGACGGGATCCTGCTGTTGATGTTCCCGGAGGGCACGCGGTCCCGCGACCGCCAGTTGCACAAGGGATTCCCGGGCACCGCGCTCATCGCCTACCGGACAGGCGCGCCGATCATTCCCGTCGCGATCTGGGGGACAGAACACCTGAAGTGGCCGTTCTTGTTCATCAAGCCGCTGATGCATCCGCGGATCCACGTGCGGATCGGCAAGCCGTTCTATCCGCCGAAGGCGGAGCGGATCACGTCAGAGCAGGCGAAGACGGCGACGGATGACATCATGCGGCACATCGCGGAGCTGCTGCCCGAGGAGTACCGGGGCGCGTACCGGGAGGCTGTGGCGATGGAGGTCGGAGGTCAGAGATCAGGCGTGGCTGGGTCGTAGTGGCGCTCCTCTCCGTGCCACCGTCGTGTCACCGTCCTTCCGGCCGGTTCACAGAGCCGTGCGCGGAGTTCTCGTCTAATCACCGGATCACGCCAGAGGACGGCGTGATCGGACGAACGGCAGTCCCGCGAGGGTGGGCCGTCGAAGCGATTCGCGGGTACTCGTCTTGACTCGGTGAGGGAGCCGATACCGCACCCGCCCCCGGGCCCGCCTTCCACGTCCTGGATTCGTCTCCCTTGCTGGACTCGACGCACACGCCATAGACACGGGAACGCGGTCCGAGTGCCCGGTTATACTGGCGTATCGGCTGTTGAAATGGAGCGAATCGAAGGTCCATGCAGGTCATTAAGGCGCGCGAGCTGGGGTTCTGCATGGGGGTGCGGCGGGCCGTCGACATGATGGAGGCGGCTGCCGGTGAGATGGGCCCCATCGACAGTCTTGGATCCACCGTGCACAACCCGCAGGTGGTGGGCAAGCTCCGCGAGCGCGGCGTTGACGTGATCGCGACGCTCGAGGCGGTGGACGCGCGAAAGCCGGTGGCGATCACGGCCCACGGCGTCGGACCGCAGGTCCTGCAGGAGCTGGCGACTCGCGGCGCACAGATCGTGGACACGACGTGCCCGATCGTGACGCGCGCGCAGCAGTGGGCGAAAAAGCTGACCGACGAGGGGTTCGGCGTCATCGTTTTCGGGGACCCGGAGCACAAGGAGGTGCGCGGGATCCTGGGCTGGGCGAACGGCAAGGTGATCACCATGCGGTCGGCGGAGGAGCTGGACGCGCCGCTGCCGGCCTGGATGCCATCGCGGGTCGGCGTGCTCTCCCAGACGACGGAGACAGAAGGGCACTTCGCGAACTTCGTGCAGAAGCTGCTGACCGTCCACATGGACGACATCAGCGAGCTGCGCGTGATCAACACGCTATGCAACGCCACGACGAGCCAGCAGGCGGCCACCGAGGAGCTGGCGCGCGACGTCGACCTGATGGTGGTGGTTGGCGGACGCGAGAGCGCGAACACGCGCCACCTGGCCGAGGTCGCTCGCGAGGCGGGCGTCGAGACATACCACGTCGAGTCGGCGGACGAGATCGAGCGCGCGTGGCTGGCCGGGCACGAGAAGGTCGGCGTGGCGGCGGGCGCATCGACACCGGATGCGGTCATCGACGACGTGGTCGAGCGTCTGTATGCCCTGGCGTCGTAGGAATACTTCATGACCGAGGTCGTCCGACGTCCAAGCACCCGTCGCCACAATCAGGGCGGGATCGTCGATGCCGTGCGGCCGGGCTCGATCGCGGATGAGGCAGGGCTGCGGACCGGAGACCGCGTTGTCTCGATCGGCGGGCGGACACTGAGTGACGCGGTGGACTTCCAGTTCTTCGCTGCCGACGAGCTGGTCGAGCTGGAGGTGGTGCGGGACGGCGAGGCGACGATCTTCGAGATCGAGAAGGACGCGGACGAGGACCTGGGCGTCGGGTTCCAGGACGCGGCCTTCGACGGCGTCCGCCAGTGCAATAACTCCTGCTTCTTCTGTTTCCTCAAGGGGAATCCGAAGGGCATGCGGAAAACCCTGTACGTGAAGGACGACGACTACCGGCTCTCGTTCTTCCACGGCAACTTCGTGACGCTCACGAACCTCACGGAGGCGGACTGGGAGCGGCTGGCGGAGCAGCGGCTCTCCCCGCTCAACGTGTCGGTGCACGCGACGGACGTGGATCTGCGGCGATACCTCCTGGGCAACAAGACGGCGCCAGACATCGTGGCACAGCTCCGGCGGCTCGGGTCGATGGGTATCACGGCGAACACGCAGGTGGTGCTGTGCCCGGGCGTGAACGACGGCGCGGCGCTGGACCGCACGATCGCGGACCTCGCGGCGCTTCATCCGACCGTGCAGTCGATATCGGTGGTGCCGGTGGGGGCGACAGAGACGGCCGAGGAGCGCATCGCGCGCGGCGCACACGCGGCCGAGGTCGAGGGGATTACGGCGGAATACGCCAGCGGCGTGATCGCACAAGCCGCCGCGTACCAGCGGCGGTTCCGCAGGGAAGCGGGGCGGACGCTGCTGTACCTGGCCGATGAGCTGTACCTTGCGGCGGGGATCGAGACGCCGGCCGCGGCACGATACGACGGCTTCCCCCAGTACGAGAACGGCATCGGCATGGTGCGGTCACTGCTGGAGGACTGGCGGCGGGCGCGGCGTGGCAAATCAGGGCTTCGGTTAGGGTCGCATGGTCTGGCGCGCGAATCTGCGAACAATCGTAGGCCGCGGCGGACAGGCGTGCGGCCGCGGCGCCTAACGGTCGTCTGCGGGACGCTGATCGCGCCCGTGCTGGAGCGGCTCGCGGACGAGCTGGCCGCGGAGACCGGTGTGGGCGTCGGTGTGCGGGCTATCCGCAACGACTTTTTCGGCCCGCGAGTCAACGTCTCGGGGCTGCTGGTCGCGCGCGACATCGAGTCGCAGCTGCGCGGTGCGGACCCCGGCGACATCGTGGTGTTGCCGCGGTATGCGCTCGACTACACGGGCATGCGGTTCCTGGACGACGTGACGCCGGGCGCGCTGCAGTCAAGGCTGGGTGCGCGGATCGCGTTCGCATCGACGATGCGGGAGGTCTTGCAGATCTGCCGCGAGGGTGTATCATCGGACGTGACGGGCGCCGGCGTAGGATCCACGACAAACGGGAAATCCTGGGTGGACTACGGCGCGACGGAAGGAGGTGAGATCGCCACGAAAGCGTGAGGAGCGCCAAGGGGCAAAGAACAACGGCAATGGCAGAGAGCCAAGCTGTAGCGCCAGGCCCGGGTCCGCGGATCCGGGTGACGAGGCGGAGGCTTATCGAAACACTCGGCGGATGGCCTCCCGGCAAGCACAGTCGTAATGGGCGGAACAAAACGCGGCGTGAGAGCGCCCGACAGAAGCCGACCCAGCGTGCATCGAGACGGAGCGTCTCGATCCCCCTCTCCTCAGCCGACCAACGCACCTGAACGAGCGCGCGATGCATCGCGTCGCGCATGGTCGTGCGATCTCGCGGTCGCACAGGAGGCTGTTGCATGCACTTCGAACGGAGTCGGATCCTCGCCGCGTCACGCCGATCGGAGGTGGCGTGATGTGCGGCATCATCGGGTACACGGGAGAGCGGGAGGCGGCGCCGCTGCTGCTCGACGGGCTGCAGCGGCTGGAGTATCGCGGCTACGACAGCGCCGGAATCGCCGTCCTCGGCCTCGAAGGCGCGATCGAGATCGCGAAGACGGCGGGAAAGCTGTCGGCGCTGCGGAGCGGGCTGGAGGGCGCGTATCCACCGGGGACCACCGGCATCGGCCACACGCGCTGGGCGACGCACGGCAAGCCGACGGACGAGAACGCCCACCCGCACCGCGACTGCCGGGGCGACATCGTCGTCATCCACAACGGCATCGTAGAGAACTACCTGTCGCTGCGAGCCGAGCTGCGTTCGCGCGGCCACGAGCTGCGGTCGGAGACGGACACGGAGGTGCTGCCGCACCTGATCGAGTCGTACATGGACGAGGGCGATGACCTGCTGACCGCATTCCGCCGGACGCTCGCCCGCCTGGAGGGGGCGCACGCGATGGTGGTGATGACCTCGCGAGTGGACAGCGGCGGGCCCGGCATCGTGGCCGCGCGCGCAGGGAACGCGGGCGGTGTCGTGGTCGGATACGGCGACAGCGAGATGTTCGTGGCGAGCGACCTGGCGGCGCTGTTGCCGGAGACGCAGCGCGTGGCGTTCTTGTCGGACGGCGAGATCGCCTGCGTAGCGCCCGGCGGGGCGACGTACATGCGGTTCGACGGCGAGCCGCTCGCCAAAGAGCCGCAGGTGGTGCCGTTCGACCCGGTATCGGCGGCGAAGGGCGCACACAAGCACTTCATGCTCAAGGAGATCATGGAGCAGCCGGAATGCATCATGGACACGTTCCGGGGCAGGGCCGTCTTCGAGCCGCCCGCCGTCGAGTTCGAGGACATCGGGCTGTCCGACCACGTGCTGCGGGCCGTCGACCGCGTGATGCTCATCGGGATGGGTACCAGCATGCACGCGGCGATGGTGGGCCGCACGTATTTCGAACGTATCGCGGGGATCCCGGCGGAGGTCGACAACTCGTCGGAGTTCCGGTATCGGGACGCGCTTATCGGGCCGCAGACGCTGGTGATATCGGTCGCGCAGTCCGGCGAGACGGTGGACACGCTGGAGGCGATGGCGGACGCGAAGCGGCGGGATGCGCCGCAGCTCACGATCTGCAATACGCCGGGCGCACAGTCGACGCGGGTGGCCGACGGGTTCGTGCTGACGCGCTGCGGCCCGGAGGTGGCGGTCGCGAGCACGAAGACGCTGACGGCCTCGATCACGGCGCTGTATCTGCTGGCGTGCTACACGGGCCGGATACGCGGGGCGATCGACGACGCGCGGCTGGGCGAGCTGATCGGCGAGCTGGCGCACGTGCCGGGGCTGATGGGGCGTGTGCTTCAGCTTGATGACCAGATCGCCGAGATCGCGGGGAAGATCGCCGAGGCGGGGAACTTCCTGTTCCTGGCGCGGGGGTTGGAGTACCCGATGGCCATGGAGGGGGCGCTGAAGCTGAAGGAAGTGAGCTATATCCACGCCGAGGGCTATCCCGCGGGCGAGATGAAGCACGGCCCCATCGCCCTCATCGACCGGACGGTGCCGGTCGTCGCCATCGCGCTGGACGACGGGACGCGCGAGAAGATGCTGTCAAACATCGAGCAGGTCCGCGCCCGCGACGGCTTGGTCATCGGCATCGTGTCCGAGGGCGACCGGGAGCTGGCGGCGAAGTGCGACCAGGTGCTCGAGCTGCCGCGGCTGCCGGGCGCGGACGCCGGGGTGGGACCGCTGCTCTACCCGCTCCTGACGGCGATCCCGATGCAGCTGCTGTCGTACCACATCGCCGTGAAGCGGGGGTGTGACGTCGACCAGCCGCGGAACCTGGCGAAGACGGTGACGGTGGAGTAGTTGCCGTCGATGCGACCATTCGGCTATAAAACATGTGTTCTAAGGGGGGCGGATGACGGCCCAAGCCAAAGATGTCCTCTACTACGGCGACAACCTTGAGGTACTCGAACTCCATATCCCTGACGAGACCGTTGACCTCGTTTACCTAGATCCACCATTCAACTCAAACCAAACGTACAACGTTTTGTTCGCCGAACAGGACGGAAGTCAGGCAGCCGCCCAGATCAAGGCTTTTGAAGACACGTGGAGGTGGGATGTCAGCGCAGCATCTGCCTACCAGTCCGTTGTCGAAGGCGGAGGGAAGCCGTCTGATGCGATGCAGGCATTCCGGAAACTTCTAGGTGACTCCAATTTGCTCGCCTACCTCTCAATGATGGCACCGCGTCTCATCCACCTGCAGCGCGTACTAAAGAACACGGGCTGCCTTTACCTGCACTGTGATCCCACGGCCAGCCATTACCTGAAGATTCTACTGGACGCGATTTTCACCCCCGGCGGGTTCCGCAACGAAATCATTTGGCGCCGCACGGGTGCCCACAGCGCCAGACGTAGCTATGGTCCGATTCACGACACAATTCTGTTCTACACCAAGGATCCGACAAGGTACTACTTCCGCCCGCAGAACCGACCATACATGCTCGGGCACGTCGAGCGGCGGTATAAGGACGATGGATCGGGGCGGATGAAATTCTCCAGCGGTGGCAACATCCTCACGGGTGCAGGTGCTACTTCAGGTGAGTCGGGCGCTGCGTGGAGAGGCTTCGATCCAAGCGCTAAGAACAGGCACTGGGCAATACCCGGCTTCCTCGCGGCGCAGATGAGCGAAGGCTTCGCCGAGTTGGGAGTCCTCGCGAAACTCGACGCTCTCTTTGAGGCAGGACTCGTTGAGATCATCGAAGGCGCGGCATGGCCTACTCCACTTCGATTCCTCGCCGAAGACGATGGTCAGCCTGTTTCAGACATATGGTCATTCCAGCCGTACACAGAAGGGACCGTCGCCGGTACCAAGGATGGAATAGACGAGGACGTCAAGTGGCTTGGGCCGACCGATCCCGAGAGGATGGGCTATCCGACGCAGAAGCCTATTGGCCTGCTCCAACGGATTATCAACAGCTCTTGCCCAGAGGGTGGTGTGGTGCTCGACCCTTTCTGTGGGTGCGGAACGGCGATTGCTGCCGCGGAGAGCTTGGACCGAAACTGGATAGGAATCGACATTACCCATCTCGCAATAACACTGATACGGAATCGGCTGCGGGATCTCGGCGTTGACGAGGAGGACTACAAGGTAATTGGCGAGCCCGCCTCTGTGGCGGACGCCAAGGTGCTTGCCGGATCAGACCCCTACCAGTTCCAGTGGTGGAGTCTCGGCCTTGTGGGTGCAAGGCCCATCGATCAGAAGAAGGGTGCGGACAAAGGTATAGATGGCCGGCTGTACTTTCATGATGAGGGCGAACGCGGGCGTACGAAGCAGATCATCTTATCTGTGAAAGCTGGAGGCGTGACCGTCTCGCACATCCGGGATCTGCGAGGCGTTCTCGAAAGAGAGGGAGCCGAGATAGGGGTGCTCATCTCGATGAATAAGCCGACCCAGCCTATGAAGACGGAGGCTTCCGGCGCGGGTTTCTACGCCCCGCCCTGGGATCACACTGCAAGAGTTCCGCGGATCCAGCTGCTAACAGGGTGTTGAAGAAGCGACCTACTGGCTCAGTGTAGGTGAGCCAGTAGGT
>CAYJMG010000036.1:0-30613 GCA_964371355.1 uncultured Dehalococcoidia bacterium | reverse complement strand
TGGCGCGCTTGGCGGGACTCGAACCCACGGCCTCTACCTCCGCAGGGTAGCGCTCTATCCACTGAGCTACAAGCGCGTGATGCGCACCGGTATGCGGTTGTAAATGGTGCCGAGGGCGGGATTTGAACCCGCACGCCCTTGCGGACACTACGCCCTGAACGTAGCGCGTCTGCCGTTCCGCCACCTCGGCATCCGATGCGCGCGAACGCGGGAATTGTATCAGTCCGGCTTCGGACTCGCCATACGGACCGCACAGTAGGCTATCGGCGTACGATGCGCACAACCTCGTTGTTGAAGGTCACCAGGTACAGTTCGCCCGCCGCGTCTTCGGCGAAGGACGAGATGCTCCTCCCGCTCTCCATGAGCCGGACAGGCACGGCTCCGGGCTGCGCAGTGTCGAACGCCCACACGACGCCCGAACAGAAGTCGCCGTACACGTACCAGCCGTCCAACTCGGGTAGTGCTGACCCGCGGTAGACGTAGCCGCCCGTGACGGAACAGTTGCCCGCGTCGTGCGTGCTGTACGTGGCGCGGGGCGGTGTGAAGCCGCTCATATCGCAGCCCGTGTTCGGCTGGAAGCACAGATCGCCCTCGACGATGCTCCATCCGTAGTTCCCGCCCAGCGTCACCAGGTCGACCTCCTCCCGGGTGCCCTGGCCGACGTCGCCGGCCCAGAGATCACCCGTGTCGCGGTCGAACGTGATGCGCCAGGGGTTGCGCAGGCCGTAGGCGAAGATCTCGGGCCGCCCGCCACCGGACGCGAAAGGATTGTCCGGCGGCGACGTATAGGTATCGCCCGAGATGTCGAGACGGAGGATCTTGCCCAGCAGCGTGTCGGTGTTCTGACCGTTGTCCTGTGGGTCGCCGCCCGATCCCCCATCGCCCATCGCGAGGTACAGGTGGCCGTCCGGCCCGAACTCCAGTCCGCCGCCGTTGTGGTTCGAGAACGGGTCGTCCTGCGCGATGAGGATCTGGCCGGAGGCGTCGTCGGCTGTGTCACCCAGTGCGAGGAAGCGCGCGAGGATGTTCTGGCGTGGGGGGCCGCCGCTGTAGGCCACGTAGAAGCGGCGCGTCTGCTGGAAGTCAGGGGGGAAGGCGATGCCTAGCAGCCCCTCCTCGTTTCCGGGGCCCGAGATGATGCTGTCGCGGATGTCGAGGAACAGCGTGGGCTCCTCGGCCGCGTCGCCGAGGCTGAAGCGCCAGGCGCGCCCGTCCTGCGTGATGACGACAGCGTGCTCGTCGTCGCCGGGGATGAGCGCAATCTCGATCATGCGGTCGAACGTGAGCTGTGGGAACGCGGGCGCGGTTGCGTAACCGTCCTCGACGACTTCAGCCGTTCGCGGTCCCGGAGTCGACGCGGAGGTGGGCGTCGTCGACGTTGTCGTGCCGGATGGCGCTCGCGACGCTGCCGCGTCTCCAGTCGGGGATGAGGCCGGCTTCGCGTCACTGGATCCGTTGCATGCACTCAGCACTGCCAGCATTAGCAGCGCGCCGGCGCTCCACATCGCTTTGTGTCTCATCGCCCATCCCGCCATCTACTTGCGCGCCAGTCTCAGCACGGCGCCGTCGAACGTCACGATGTACAGCTCGCCGTCCGGTGACTGTCCGAACGCCGTGACCTGGACGCCCGTGTCGGCCAGCGGGATTATCGCGCCCGGGTTCGTGGCGTCGACGCCCCAGATTCTCCCGCTGCAGTAGTCGCCGAAGACGTACCAGCCGTCGAGCTCCGGAAGGTCTGCACCGTGATACACGTAACCACCGGTGACCGCGCAGCCATACTCGTGGGTGTATTCCGCCACCGGGCCGATGGTCCCCGACGAATCGCAGCCGGAGGCGTCGTAGCAGCGTGATCCCTCCATGCGGTTCCAGCCGTAGTTGCCGCCCTTCACGATGACGTCGACTTCCTCGATCTGCCCCTGCCCGACGTCGCCGGCCCACAGCACACCGGTCTGCGGGTCGAAGGTGATGCGCCATGGGTTTCGCAGGCCGTAGGCCCAGATTTCGGGCAGCGCGCCCGGCGTGCCGACGAACGGATTATCGGGCGGGATGGTGTAGCCACCGGCGCCCGACACGTCGAGTCGAAGGATCTTGCCCAACAGCGTGCCCAGGTTCTGGCCGTTCCCGTCGGGGTCGCCGCCGCTGCCGCCGTCGCCGAACGCGACGTACAGGTGGCCGTCAGGCCCGACCGCCAGCGCGCCGCCGTTGTGGTTCGAGAACGGCTGCCGCAGCTCCAACAGCACCTGCTCGCTGGCGGGATCGGCCGTGCCGCCGCCGGCCAAGAAGCGGCTGACAACGCTCTTTCGCGCCTGCCCGTCGGCGCGCAGGGGGTAGTCGCCCAGCGCGGTGTAGTGCACGTAGAACCGGCCGCTGGTCGGGTAGTCGGACGCGAACGCGAATCCCAGCAGGCCCTCCTCGTCCGCGGGTTGCGGGATCATGCGGCCGCTGATATCGAGGAAGACGGTTGGCGCCTCCGATGCGTCGGCGGTGTTAACGCGCCAGACGACGCCCGGCCTCGTCACGACGACTGCGTGTGCGGGATCTCCCGGGAACCAGTGCAAGCCCAGCATGCCGCTGAAGTTCGCCTGCGGAAGGGCGGCGACGCCGCGATAGCCGTTGGGCTGCGGACAGCCAGCCAGCGACACGCCGGCCGCGAGCACAGTGAGCGCGAGACCGAAGAAGATCCGGAGCCGGGCGTGCGGCGACTTCATTCCCCCATACTACGTGGCGCGGCGGCCGAAGGCTGCACTTGTCGGTTATGGCAAACGCGTTCGCAATGTGCGCATCGCGGCGTCCGGTGTTAACACGATGAATCCGCGATGCGGTCGGCTTTACCCTCCCTTAATCGCTGTTAACCACCCGTTAAACAGCCGGGCATAGCCTGATGCCGTCCCTTGGTGGCGTAACAGGAGGCCCGGGTGGCCGGGTCTGTTAGGAGAAGGAGTGGGAACATCGTGAAGAGCAACGCATGGAGGAGCAAGAAGCTCCTCGCCTTCGCCGCGGCCGGCTTCGCCGTATTGAGCCTGGCATTCGCCGCGTGCGGCAGCGGCGATGACGACAATGGCACGACACCGACTACGGCACCCGCCGGGGCGACGCCCGCGGCGGCGTCGCCAACGACCGGCGCGGGCGGGGACGGCCAGATCGACTATGAGTCGCTGAGCGGCGAGATCCGCGTCGACGGCTCCTCGACGGTGTTCCCGATCTCCGAGGCGGTGGCCGAGGAGTTCCGCGGCGCGGCGTCCGATGTGCGTGTGAACGTGGCGTTCTCGGGCACGGGCGGCGGCTTCGAGAAGTTCTGCCGTGGCGAGATCGAGGTAAGCGACGCCTCCCGACCGATCAAGGACGACGAGAAGACCGCGTGCCAGGGCTCGGGCCGCACGCAGATCCTTGAACTGCAGGTCGCCATCGATGCGCTCACCATCGTCGCGAATCCCGACAACAGCTTCCTCGAGTGCCTGACAGTCCAGCAACTGCACGACATCTTCACCGGGAAGGTGAGCACCTGGGACCAGCTCGACCCGTCGTATCCGGCGGAGAGCATCGTGCGGTTCTTCCCGGGCACCGACTCCGGGACGTTCGACTACTTCGTCGAGGCGATTATCGAAGGTGTCGACGAGAACGCCTCCCACACGGGTGACGGGACGGCATCGGAGGACGACAACGTCCTCGCTCAGGGCGTCGAGGGCGACACGAACGGCCTCGGCTATTTCGGGTTCGCGTACTTCCAGGAGGCGGGCCAGAACCTGAAGGCAATCGCGGTGGACGGCGGCGAAGGCTGCGTCGAGCCCTCGCTCGACAACGCGCTGAGTGGCGACTACGCACCGTTGAGCCGACCGCTGTTCATCTATACGGACGCCAGCATCCTCGAGTCGAAGCCGGAAGTGCTGGGCTTCGTGAACTTCTACATGGAGAACACAAACCAGTTGACGGAAGAGGTCGGGTACGTGCCTATGCCGGACGACCTGCTGGCCGAGCAGGTCGGCAAGCTGGCGCCCTACCTTCCGTAGCGCGAAGGCCGCCGGACGTAACGCCAGCGGGCGGCAGGGAGCGACTCGACCTGCCGCCCGCTATCATCAACGCACCCTGCCACCCCGGGCCGCCGGCCGCGAGCGCGAACGAACGAGATGACTGCAATTCCCTCGACACCTGGCCGGCCAACCCTGGACCTCCGGCGGAAGCCGATGCGTCATCTCGGCGAGCGCGCGATCGAACTGTTGCTCCTTGCCTGCGCGACAGTGTCGCTCATCACCACGGTCGCGATCGTGTTCGTGCTCTTCGAGGAGACGTTGTCATTCTTCGAGGAGGTAAGCCTGCGCCAGTTCTTCCTCGAGAAGGAGTGGCAGCCGCTGTTCAAGCCGGTGTCGTACGGCATCTGGGAACTGGTCGCCGGCACTGTGAACGTGGTGTTCTGGTCGCTGGTGTTCGCGCTGCCGATCGGCCTGGCTGCGGCCATCTACCTCAGCGAGTACGCCCACCCGAACACGCGCAAGCTCCTGAAGCCGCTGCTCGAGGCACTCGCTGGCGTACCGACCGTCGTGTACGCGTACTTCGCACTCACTGTCGTGACGCAGCAGATCCTGCGGCCGATGCTCGGCGACCAGATCTCGTTCTTCAACAGCCTGGGCGCCAGTCTGATGATGGCCGTGATGATCCTGCCGACCATCGCCTCGATTTCCGAGGATGCGATGGCGAATGTCCCGCGGGACCTGCGCGAGGCGGCGTACGGCCTTGGCGCCACGCGGATGGAGGTGGCGCTGCGCGTGGTGCTGCCCGCCGCCCTCTCGGGTGTCGTGGCGGCGGTGCTGCTTGCCATCGCGCGCGTCGTCGGCGAGACGATGATCGTGGCCATCGCCGCCGGCTCGACGCCGAACCTGACCCTCTCGCCCCTCGAGAGCATCCAGACGATGACCGGCTACATGCTCCAGGTCGGTCTCGGCGACGCCGCCCGTGGGACGATCGACTATCAGTCGATCTTCGCTGTCGGCACGATGCTCTTCATGATGACGCTGCTGCTGAACGTGGGCGCGCAGCTCGTCGTTAATCGGTTCCGGGAGGCGTACGAATAATGGCGCTGCGCAGCGAATACATGGCGCCGCCCGCGCCCACGACCCTGCGGGCCACCGGATCGGTCGCACGGCGGCAAGCGATCTCGCGGCTCTCGCGCTACGTGCTGTTGGTGGCGACGCTTTCGGGTGTCGCCGTGCTCTTCTACCTGGGCTACGAGACCATCGCGAAGGGCTGGGACCGTCTGAGCTGGGCGTTTCTGACGCATTACCCTTCGCGCTTCGCGGAGCGCGCTGGGCTGCGCTCGTCGATCCTGGGGTCGGTGTGGATCCTGGGGACAACAGTGGTGGTGGCCATTCCGATCGCCATCGGCACCGCCGTGTGGATGGAAGAGTTCGCGCCGAAAAACAAGCTGCTGACGATCGTGAAGCTGAACCTCGCGAACCTCGCCGGCGTGCCCAGCATCATCTACGGGATCCTGGGGCTCGCGGTGTTCGTCCGGCTGCTCGACCTCGGGCCCAGTATCCTGGCCGGTGCGCTGACGCTGACGCTGATGATCCTGCCGATGACGGTCATCGCGTCACAGGAGGCGATCCGGCAGGTGCCCCCAAGTATCCGCGAGGGCGCGCTGGCGCTGGGGGCCACCCGCTGGCAGACCGTCCGCCACCACGTGCTGCCAGGGGCGATGCCGGGGATCATGACCGGCACCATCCTCGCCGTGTCGCGCGCGGCGGGCGAGACTGCGGCGCTCATCATGATCGGGGCGTTCACCTTCATCTCGTTCGACAACACGGGCCTGACACCCACGGATTCACCGCCGTTCATCACGCCCCCGCCGCTGGGCGACGACTTCACGACGGTGCCGGTCCAGATTTACAACTGGACCATCAGGCCCCAGGAGGCGTTCCGCGAGAACGCCGCCGCAGCCATTATCGTGCTGATGGTGGCCATTCTGAGCCTGAACCTGGTCGCCGCCGTCATCCGCGAGCGGTTCCGGCGGCACGAGTGATCCCGCGAGCAGCCCGGAGGCAGGTACGGTATGTTGAGGACGCTTGACAAGACGCAGACCCTGACGGAGGAACGGCTGACCACCGAACACCTGCCTGTCGCGGAGCGTGTCGCCCGGCTCGAGGGCGAGGCGATCATCGAGGTCCGGAACTTCTCGGCCTATTACGGGTCCTTTCGCGCGCTTCACGACATCTCCTTCCAGATCCCCGAGCGGAAGATCACTGCGCTCATCGGCCCGTCGGGGTGCGGCAAGAGCACGCTGCTGCGCTGCATCAACCGTATGAACGACCTGGTGCCGTCGTTCCGCGGCGAGGGCCGGCTCCTGTACCACGGGCTGGATCTGTACGCGAAGGACGTGGATCCAGTCGAGGTGCGCCGGCGTATCGGGATGGTGTTCCAGAAACCGAACCCCTTCCCGAAGTCGATCTACGAGAACATCGCCTTCGGGCCGCGCGTGAACGGCATGCGCGCGAACATGCCGGCGCTGGTCGAGGAGTGCCTGCGCCGGGCCGCACTCTGGGAGGACGTCAGGGACAAGTTGAAGCAGAGCGGCCTCGCGCTCTCCGGTGGCCAGCAGCAGCGGTTGTGCATCGCCCGCGCGTTGGCGACGCAGCCCGAGATCATCCTCATGGACGAGCCTTGCAGCGCCCTCGATCCCATCGCCACGCTGAAGATCGAGGACCTGATGCGGGAGCTGGCGAAGGACTACACGATCGTCATCGTCACTCACAACATGCAGCAGGCCGCGCGGGTGGCCGACTACACTGCGTTCCTCATGATGCGCCCCGACCGCGCCGGTGAACTTGTCGAATTCAGCGAGACCGACTCGATCTTTACGATGCCGAAGGACAAGCGCACCGAGGACTACATCACCGGGCGCTTCGGGTAAGGGGCCGGACAATGACACGAGAGCTGTTCGAGAAGAAGCTGCGCGAGATGCAGGAGGACGTCCTCATCATGGGCAGCATGGTCGACAAAGCCGTCCAGCGGTCGATCGATGCTCTGCGCACGCGGGATACGGCGCTGTCGAACACCGTCGTGAACGACGACGTCGCCATCAACAAGAAGCGCTACGAGATCGAGGAGAAGTGCATCCACCTGATTGCGCTGCAGGGGCCCATGGCCGCGGACCTGCGGATCGTGGTGGCGATCCTGTTCATCTCGAACGAACTTGAGCGCATGGCGGACCACGCGGAGGGTATCGCGCGCATCAACCTCATGCTCGGGGAAGAGCCGCTAATCGGCCCGATCGGCGACATAATGCTGATGGGGGAGAAGGCCGCCGACATGCTGCGCCGCAGCCTCACCGCGTTCGTCGAGCGTGACGACGCTTCAGCACGCAAGATCTGCGACGAGGACGACGAGATCGACGCGCTGTACGACGGTTCGTACCAGGCGCTCATCCAGGAGGTAATCCGCACGCCGCAAGACATCGAGCGCGTGACGTACCTCATCTGGACGTGCCACAACCTGGAACGCATCGCCGACCGCGTCACGAACATCTGCGAACGGGTGATCTTCATGGTCACCGGCGAGCTGGAGGAGATCAACGTCTCCCGGTACTAGCGGCGCGCCTCCGGGCGATGGAGCCTATGACCACACAGACGCCCGCGACGCAAAGCGCTGCCAAGACGATTCTCGTGGTCGAAGACGAGGCGAGCCTCGCGTCCACGCTCTCGTACAACCTGCGCAAGAACGGCTTTAACGTCGTGTCCGCCGCCGACGGGCTGGAGGGGCTGCAGGTCGCGCGGCGGGACCGGCCCGACGCCATCGTGCTTGACTTGATGCTGCCCAAGATGGACGGCCTCGAAGTCTGCCGCCGGGTCCGCGCGGAGTCCGATGTGCCGATCCTGATGCTCACCGCGAAGAGCGAGGAGCTGGACAAGGTCGTCGGGCTGGAGATGGGCGCCGACGACTACCTGACGAAGCCGTTCAGCATGCGCGAGCTTATGGCGCGTGTACGCGCGCTGCTCCGCCGTGCCGGTGGCAGGGAAGCGTCGGAGGATGCATCGAAGATTGTGGTTGGCGACATCACGCTGGATGTCCGCGGGCGCGCGGTCCACAGGAAAGACCAGGAAGTGGTCCTGAAGCCAAAGGAGTTCGACCTGCTGTTCTTCCTGGCGAGGAACGCTGGCCAGGTGTTCAGCCGCGAGCAACTCCTGGAAAACGTCTGGGGCTATGATTTCTTCGGCGGCAGCCGCACGGTCGACGTGCACGTGCGCTGGCTGCGGGAAAAACTGGAGGAGCGGCCGGCACAGCCGCGACACATCCTCACGGTGCGCGGTGTTGGTTACAAATTCGTCCGTTAGCGGGCCCCGCACGCGGGGCTTCGTCGCCGGCGTCATCGCTCTTTACGTCGCCATTGAGGGTGTCTCACTGCTCATCGTCACGATGACGGGTGGCAGCACGTGGGCCGCGTGGGCTGTGTTCCTTGCCTCCAGCGCCATCATCGGCGTCTTGACAGTCTTCCTGTTCGTGCCGCGTCTCCGCCGCATCGACCAATTGACAGCTAGCGCGCACAGACTCGGGGCCGGCGATTTCGGCGCCCGCGTTGAGATCGGCGATGACGAGTACGCTGGTATCGCATCCGCGCTCAACAGCGCCGCGGAGACCTTCGGGCGCACGATTGGCGCTTTGACGCAGGAGCGTGCGCAGCTCGAGGCGTTGCTGAACGCCAGCAGCGACGCCACCGTGGCCGTCGATACGGAGGGCGACGTGGTGTACCTGAACGACGCCGCGCGCCGCCTTTTCCCGGCCGCCGGCGAGACGGCCGCGGGCCGGCCGTTCATCGAGGCCGTCCGCGACCACGACCTGAACGACTTGGTGATAGCGGCGGCGCGGAGGGGCGAGCGCAGTGTGCGCGTCGTCGCCTACGGCCAGGCGCAGCGCTGGTTGCAGGCCACGGCCGTGCCGATCGAGGGCGCCGGGAGGTGGGCGGCGCTGGCGGTGTTTCATGATCTCACCGAGGTGCGCCGCATGGAGGGCATGCGCCGCGACTTCATCAGCAACGTCTCACACGAGCTGCGGACGCCCCTGGCGGGCATCAGGGCAGCGGCCGAAACGTTGCAGGAAGGCGCGCTGGACGATCATGAGGCTGCGCAGGAGTTCCTGGGCCACATCCAGCGTGAGACCGACCGCATGACGCAGCTCGTCGAGGAGCTACTCGAGCTTTCGCGTATCGAGTCCGGCGCCGCGCCCATGCACTTCGCGCAGATCGACGCCTCGGGGCTGATCGCGGACGCGGTGCGGCGCTTCGCCCAGCAAGCAGAACGCGCGGGGCTTACGCTGGAAGCGCAAGCGCCGTCGGGCCCGCTGCCGATCATCGGTGACGCCGAGCGGCTGGAGCGCGCGCTGGGCAACTTGGTGGCGAACGCGTTGAAGTTCACGCCCGCTGGCGGGCGAATCACGCTGGCGGCGGAAGCCACCGACGGTGAAATCGCCATTAGCGTGAGCGATACGGGGATCGGCATCGAGCCCGACCAGCAGGCCCGCGTGTTCGAGCGCTTCTACAAGGCCGACCGCGGTCGTGGCGGCGCCGGTATCGGCCTGGGCCTGGCGATCGTGAAGCACATCGTACTGGGGCACGAAGGCACGGTGTCCGTCGAGTCGCGCGCGGGACGCGGCAGCACCTTCACGATGCGCCTGCCCCGCCGGTAGTCGCCGCTCGACTATGCCGTGCATGCGCGCACGTCATCGAGGGTCATCTCCGCTGCCTCGACAACCTTCGTCCGGCTCGACGCGCCCGACACGATCGACAGTCGCGACGGCGGCACGCCCAGCGCCTTCGCCAGCAGCCGCAAGAGCGCGTCGTTCGCCTTGCCGTCGGCTGGAGGCGCCGACACGCGGACGCGCAACACGTCGCCCTGCCACCCGTCGATCGCGTCGCGGCCGCCCCGCGGGGTGAGGCGCACCGAGAACCTCGCGTTCACGCCACCCGCCACATGGTGTAGATCTCGCCGGGTAGCAGGTCGGGGTTCTGGGAGATGAACTGGTACTGCCAGTTGACGCGCGCTTCGGACTTCCAGTCGTCGAAGGTGACGTCGACGAACCCCAGGTGCTTCCAGAACTCGTGTGCGTCGGCCGTGAACAGGTATAGGTCGGAGGCGCCCGCCGCGCGTGCATCTGAAATCAAACGCTCCGCCAGCCGCCGGCCCAGGCCGGTCCTGCGCATGCGCTCGTCGACGACGATGCTGCGGATCACGGCGCTTGTCCCGTACATCTCGATGCCCCCGCAGCCCACCACCTCGCCGTCAAGTTCGCCGACGACGAAACCCTCGATGAACTCGGCGATGAACAGCGGCGGCAGGTTCGCCCCGGCGATCAGCTCCACCATGCGGGGGATGTTCGCAGGCGTGGCCCGGCGGATCGTGACCTCGGCGACGCTCTGTGGGGACATGGGCGCTCCCGATGCGTGCGGTGGCGTCTTGACACGCCGTGAGATAGTACTACAGCCGCTAACGAGTCTCGGGCATAGCGCCCCAGGTGGCTGTGCGGCCGGGAGGCAGCCTCCCCCGGCGACCCCGGCCGTACGGCCTTTGTGGCCCCCGACGCGCGCCCGGACCGTACCCTAGACCGACTGTAGCTCCTTGATGATACGGCGGGCCGCTGCCTCCTCGTCGGGCGTCCGCGCAGGCAATGCGAGCGCCGCCCGCGATGTCACGCCGCCGTAGTGCTTCAGGAGTTTCGGCACCAGTTCGTCGTAGGTCGCGATCGTGCAGAACTGCTCCAGCATGTCGTCGGTGATTAGCTCGGACATCGCCGCCCACTCCCCGCGCTTCGACATCTCGAACAGCCGCTCGAACACGCTGGTCCAGCCATGGATGTCCATCACCGCACGATACCCCGGTGTGGAGGCGTAGAAGGCGATCTGGCGCCGCACCGGTCCGGCATTCTTTGTCAGTTCGGAGGCGTCCTTGCCCGCGATCACGAAACCGAGCCCCGCGATGTCGACGTCCTTGATCGCGCGGCCGGCCCTCTTCGCGCCTTTCTCGACCTCGGGCATGATGACCTCGTGCAGGTACTTCGGCGTATTGAAGCCGTGCAGACGCAGACCGTCGCACAGCTCGCCGGCCAGCCGGCAGTTGTACGGGTTCACGGCGGAGATGTAGATCGGGATATGCGGGTGCTCGAGTGGGCCGGGGTTGAACACCGGCGTCATTAGGGTGTACTGGTATGTCTCGCCGCGGAAATCGGCTTTCGTGCCGAGCTGCCAGGAGTCCCAGATTGCGCGCAGCATCAGGATGTATTCACGAAGGCGCGGCCCGGGCGGCGAGGGCCACGGAGCGCCGTATCGTCGCACGTTGTGGCTCTTTACCTGCGTCCCCAGACCGAGCAGGAAACGTCCACCCGTGAACTTCTGCAGGTCCCACGCCATCTGCGCCGTCACCATCGGGCTGCGCGGAAAGGCGATCGCCACGGCGGTACCCAGCGTGATCCTCGCGCTGTGCTCGCCGGCGATGAGCAGCGGGAAGAACGGGTCGTGGCCGGTCTCGGGTGTGAGCACGCCGTCGTAGCCCAGGGCCTCGGCGCGTTTCGCGTCCTCCGCCGCCTGACGAAGGTCGGTCGTGCTCACCATTGTTTCGAGTTTCATACGGCTCATCCTCCGCTCGATACGCAAGTGTCACCCGATCGCAACACCGCCAGTCGCCGCAATGGTACGAATGAATTTCGCGGCGCGCCAACCTCCGGAAACGCCGGATCTCTCGTGTATAGTGGCCGCTGGTAATCGGTTGGAGAGCAGTTTGGACAAGGAGTAGCAACAACGAATGCTTAGGATCCGATGGATGGCCCTTGCGGCACTACTGGCGGCCGGCGCTCTTGCGTTTGGCGCGTGCAACGGAAGCACGAACGACGACGATAAGGACACCGGAGGCAAGACGCCGGCCGCGGAAAAGACAACGGCTGGCGGCAGTGACGAGACAGCCGAACCCGAACCCACGGAAGAGGACGACAACGGCGGCGGCGGCGGGGGCGATTCCGGCGACTTGCTAGAGATCGCCGCGAAGTTCGAGTCCGCGACGTTCCACGTCGTGTACCAGATGTCCGGTGGAGATCTCGGCGGCATTACGAACGGCGAGATCACGATCTACAAGGACGGGACCGACAGGCTGCGGTTCGACATCAAGGGTGAGCAGGACGGTGAAGCCTTCGAGGCCACGTTCATCGAGACCGGCACGGATTCGTTCCTGTGCTTCGCGGGCGAGGCTGCAGCCGGACTCGGTGCGCTGATCGGCGTGGACACTTCGGCCGGTGTTTGCATCAAGAGCGCGCCCGATGACCCCACCAACCCGGTCGGAAACCTGGTCACTGAGATTCAGAGCTTCGATCTTGAGAACGTCGAGTTTCAGAGCAAGGAAGAGATGGAGATCGCCGGCGAGGACGCGACGTGTTACACGGTGCTCGACACGGAGACCAACGAGACGAACGTAGCCTGCTTCAACGATGACGGCGTCCTGCTGTCGGTGGAGTCCGGCGGGGATGTCAGTCTCGTGGCGACCTCCGTCGAGGGCGATGTGAGCGCGGGCGACTTCGAGCCGCCGTACACAGTGCAGGAGATCCCGGGGCTGGGCCAGTAGTCAGCCACCACACAGCGAGAACAAGCGGGGCCGCCATTGAATTCGTCATGGCGGCCTCGCTGCTTCGATGAGGCCCGGCGATGGGGCTATTGATCCGGCACCGGCTCAACGACGCCTGGGTCGCTGGGTGCGGAGCCGGAGGAACCACTCGATCCGCCGCCACCGGTGGACGGACACGGCCGCGTATCGACCTCCGGCTCGGCGGCCGGTTCGTCTGCTGGCGTGCAAGGCTCGGGTGGCGTGCATGGATGCACGAGGCTCTCGGGATCCGGCTGGTCGCACGGCGCGGAGCACGGCGCGGCTGTCTCCGTCGATCCGTCTGGCGCAACTGGCGGTTCGCAGACCGGGGGACAGTCCGCAGGGATTCCCGCGTAGGGGTCGTTACCGTAACAGGGGTCGATCACGCACGGCTCGGTGGGCGGCGGAAGCTCGTCAGAGTCCGAGGACGCACCTTCCGCGATGGCCGTCGCGTCCGGCTCGACGGTGAACGGCGTGGCGCCGACCGGCGGAATCTCGCAAGGCACCGGCTCCGGGCAGGCAATCGTCCCGTCCGACGAGATGGCGCAGTCCGGCGGCAGGCACTTCATCTCGGAGCTGATCGCGCAGGGATCCTCACCCAGACACCCGGTCCCAATAGCGCCAGGCTCGACGGCCGGCGGTGGCGCCGCGCCGGTCTCGAGGTCGGTGGGCATCGGTTCGTCGACCGGGGCGCCAACGGGCTCCGAGGGGGCGCATCCCTCCTCCGCGCATCTTGTCGTGATGGGATCCGTGTCCAGCGTGTAGCACACACCGGATGGCTGTGGCGCCATGCAGTCGACGGCGGGCCCTCCGACGCAGGGCGTATCCACGCACGATTCGACAGCCTCCGCGCAGCGCGCTTGCTCGCCCTCGGGCAGGACGATCAAGTCGTTGCACTCGGGTACCTCCACCGCGCACATCGCCAGCGAGGACCCCGACGCATCGTCCGCCGCTCGCTTCTGTTGCGTGTCGGCGTCGCGTGTCGCGTCCTTCGGGCTGCCGTCGCGCCCTCGCATGGCGTAGGCGCCCGTCCCGGCCGCCACGGCCAGGGCGATGGCCGCCACCCCTATTCCCATCCGTGCCCACATCTTCATTCCAGTGTGCTCCTCGTTGTCGCCGCGCGTTCGCGAATCAGACGCGCACACCGGCGGAATTGTTCCCGGCTGGGCCGTGGCGGGCACCGCCGGGTATGCGAGACGGGCGTCATGCGGGCCCGGCCGTATACTGGCCCGGTGCAGGGAAGCTGTCTTGAGTATCGGGCCCACCACCGCAGGCCCTTAATTGACGTAACGACGAGCGGGCTGGCCGTACGTGTTCGGCCCCTCGTTTCTATGGCCGGGGCGCGATGATCAGCTCGCGGGTGGGTGCGGCGCTGGCCCTGGCGTTCTCGGTCGTGGCGGTGGGCCTGTCGGTCGTCGCGTTTATGGCGACAGTACGCGACGAAAAGGTGAAGCCCGGCAGGTTCGTGCAGACGCGCGTGAACAGCGACTACACCGGTGCCCCGATCTTCTTTCCCGTGGACGACTTCTACGTCGGCGCGGACGCCGCGGGCGACTTTCGCGCCTACTACGTCTACCCACCCGGCTTCTATGGCCATATGCGCGGGTGCAAGGTGGTCTGGGACCAGAACGCCGTCATCGACACGCTGACAGGGCCCCAGGGCCCGGGCCTGTACATCGACCCCTGCGGAGGTGCGCGCTTCAACCGTGACGGCAAGCTGGTGGCCGGGCCCGCCGACCGCGGCCTCGACTTCTTCGGCACGGAGCCCGGCGTCGAGGGCGTCATCGTCGACACACGAACGCTGTTCTGCGGCGCGAGCATCGTCGTCGACCCCACATTTACGCCGTCCATGACGCCACCGCCCACGGTGACCTCCACGCCGACGAACACGCCGTTCCCCAACGCCGGACGGCCTACGGAGACGCCGTCGCCTACAAGCACCTCCACCGAGACGAGTACGGTGACCCCGACAGCGACGCCAACCTTCCCCTCACCGACGCCGACGCCCGAGGGTGCGAAGTGCGACCGCGTGACGGGAAGCAGCAAACAGCGGTAGCAACGGGACGCGCGGCTGCGAGCCTTGGGCCCGCCCGGATTCTCTGCGGAGCCGCGGAGCGCCGATCAGCCGGCCCGGCTTGCCGACAGCGACGGCGCCGTGCGCGGATCATCCCCCAGCGCCCGCTCATGGCGCGCTATCTCCCAGTCAGCCCACCTGTATAGCAAGTGGCGCAGCGGCCCCAGCTTCTTCGGCAGATCGGGGTACGTCAACTCGCCGCGGATGATCTGCTGCAGGTAGCGCCAGAACAGGTTGTTGTACTTCAGCATCAGCACGGAGAATGCCGGCAGACGTTGCAGCACGATCATCAGCCGGCGCGACGCCAGGATCTCGTCGCTCATCACTGTCTCGAGCGCGCGCTGGTATCCCACGAGGTCTTGCGTCTCGCCGGCCAGCAGCCGGTGCGCCTCGTCCGCCGCCAGCCTGCCGCTGACGAAGGCCGCCCAGATCCCCTCGCCGGACAGCGGGTCGACCAACGCGGCCGCGTCGCCGGCCAGCATCGCATTTCCTCGCACGATCGGCTCGCCGTCGCGCCGCAGAGGGAGCTGGTAACCGCGGTGGCTCTCCAGCCGCGCGCCGTCGAGACCCAGGAAACGTGTGTACCGCACGAGCCGGTCGCGCAGCGTCGGCCCGACGGCCTTCCAGCCGCCCACGCCGATGTTCAGGTGGTCGCCCTTCGGGAAGACCCACCCGTAGCCGCCGGGGATGCCGCCGAGGTCGAGCGCGATCGTGCGGTCCCAGCGCGCGGCCAGCGCGCCGTCCAGCGGGTAGTTGGCCTCGAACGCGACGGCATGCTCGCCGGCGGGCCGCAGACCCAGCGCCGAAGCCGTGACGCCGTTCACTCCATCCGCGCCGATGAGGACGCGCGCCTCGTACACGTCGCCGTTCGCCCGCACTCGCACGCCGCCATCTTCCAGCTCGATCTCGCGGATCGCCGAGCCGTCCCGGAACTCCGCGCCGGCCCGCGCCGCCTGTTCCGCGAGGTACGCATCGAGCCGCGACCGCTGCGTCATCCGTGCCAGCAGGTGCGGGCTCTGACGGTCGAACATGCGGCGCATGTCGGCGCTCACCCGTACGCCGTAGATCTCGCGCTCGGTCACAGGGGCCAGGTCGAGGCCGTTCTCGGTGTCCGCGCGGAAGGTCACGCCCCCGCCGCAGGGCTTCTCGCGCGGGAATCGTGCGCGATCCAGCATCAGGACGCGCGCGCCGGCCAGCGCCAGCCTTCGCGCCGCTGTGCTGCCTGCGGGTCCCGCGCCCGCCACGATGGCGTCGTAATGAGTGGTCACGAGCACAGTGTAGAAAACCGTCGCCGTACACGCCGCCCGGCGAGTGAGGGCGATGCAGGCCGCGGATTAGGCGTGATGGCGCTGGGCGGATCGCCGCGGAGCCGGCTGTCGTGGCCTGCCGTAACGCATCGCCCCGATGGCCATCGTCGATTCGAACGTCTCCTCGCCACCCACCGCCAGCGCAAGCACGGCCAGCCAGAGGACCTGACCCATCCAAGCGAGCGCCAGCGCCGCGATGGCCAGCCCGATGATCCACACCCGAAAGGCCTGCATCATGGCCAGCGACTTCGCCGGGTCGGTCGCGGGCATACCCAGCGTGACGCGCCAGCGCCGCAGCCCGGCGACGGTCACGGCGCCCCCGGTCAGCATGAGCGCGGCCGCCGGGTAGAACCTGTACGTGGACTCAATCAGCGCATCCATCACTCTGATCCTAACGCGATCGGCGATGGATCCCCGGATCCACTTCGCGCGGCGGAGCCGGTGCCGGTACGAGCGGGCGCTAGTTAAGTGCGATGATTGCGGCGGCCAGCAGCATGCCCTGCGCGCCGATCGCCGCCAGCAGCAGCACGTAGCCGACCATGCGCTCCCAGGCGTGGGCGGCGAAGCCGAGGCCCAGGTTCAGCAGCAGGATGCCAATGCCGGTCAGCGGCAGCTTCAGCAGCTCGCTCTTGTCGCCGACCCGAGTGACGCCGTTGAGCTGCGGGAACGACAGCGCCATGCTCTGCGGCAGGTCGGGGTACTGCTGGTATACGTAGCCGAACATCGCGAAGAACGCAGCGAACGCTGCCAGCGCCAGCACCTGCGCCGTGCGATCCTCCCAGAACGGCTGCGCGGCCAGGTACAGCCGGTCGGGCGCCTGCGCGACGGCTACCAGCGATCCCGCGCGCTGCTGCGCCTGCACGGCCTCCGCGAACGCCACTTCGTCGTGCACGGAGATCGCGTACGACTGCGACGGTGTCACGACGTACAACAGATCCTCGGGCGAGCGGTGCGTCGAGTAGAACAGCGTGTCGCCGATCCCGCCGTCGATCTCGGACCGGCCGACGTGGTGGCCGAGCCAGCTCACGCCGGCGATGTGCGGGTTCGGCAGCTCGCGCCCGGGGACCAGCCGCTCGATCTGCGCGACCGGCACGAGCTGGCGGATGTCGCCCCAGGTGATTGTGAGCGCGTTCCGGTCGAGGGTGTAGCGCAGCGTGCCGAGGCTGTACGTCCAGTACACGAACAGCACGCCGATGAAGAAGAACACCGTGGCCACGCCGTACAGTGCGATCACGCCCCAGGTGATATCGTGCGTAAAGCCGCGGGCGACCAGCGCCAGCGTGATGACGAAGCACCACGCAGCAAGCCCGCCGCCGACGAGCGTTCCCAGCGCGCGCGGTGGTTTGAACTCCATCAGGCCTTCGCTCGCGCCCCTGCTCCGACCGCCGCGGGTTCCTCCGCCGGCTTCACGCCACGCACCCACTGCGCGTATTTCGAGTTGCGCCCGCGGATGACGTCGAAGAACAGGTCCTGCAACTTCTTCGTGATCGGCCCCACTTTGCCATCGCCAACGGCGCGGCGGTCCACCTCGCCCACCGGCGACAGGTGCGCGGCTGTCCCAGTGAGGAACACCTCATCGGCGACATACAGCTCGGAGCGGTCGATCGTGCGCTCGACCACCTCGAGCCCCAGCTCGTTCCGTGCCAGCTCGAACACCGAGTCGAGCGTGATGCCTTCGAGCACGTTGTCGCTGCGCGCCGGCGTGATGAGCTTGCCGCCGCGGATCATCACGAGGTTCTCGCCCGAACCCTCGGACACGTGGCCGTCGTCGTTGAGCATGATGGCCTCGTCGAAGCCGTTCTCGACGGCCTCGGTCTTGGCCAGCGCCGAGTTCACGTACAGACCGTTGACCTTCGCGCGCGCGGGGATCGAGGTGTCGGGCACGCGGCGCCAGGTCGAGGTCTGGCAGCGTAGCCCCGTGTACGGGTCCAGGTAGTTGCCGAACGGGATCGCGAAGCACATGAAGTCGTCCGCGACGCCGTCCAGCTTCGGACCGATGACCTCACCGCTCTTGTATGCGATGGGCCGGATGTACGTGTCCTCGTGATAGCCGGCCTGGGCCACCACCTGTGCCGTGATGTCGCTCAGCTCCTCGGGCGACTCCGGCAGGCCGATGTGCATGATGTGGGCCGACTGCTTCAGCCGCTGAAAGTGCTCGACCGGGCGGAATATCAGGGTCTCGCCGCGCTCGTCGGACCAGTTGCCGCGGACGCCTTCGAACACGGCCGTCCCGTACAGGAAGGCGTGCGTCATTACGGGCAGGCGCGCCTCCTCCAGCGGGACGTAACGCTTCTGGAGGTAACAGTACGGCCTGGGCATCTCGCAGTCCTTTCTATGGGGGAATGCGGTGAGTATAGGCCGAGGCCGCCCCTCGGCGCTACCCGTTGCGACTGACCGGCTTCGCGGCTATCTTCGACTACCGCGGAGCGACCAAGCGGCAGGAACGCGGGCGCGCGGCCCGCGCAGTCGAGGGGGAATCATGCCCGCCAACACGATCCGCATCGGCAACGTCGAGATCACGGCCGTCGCCGATGCCTCCGGCCTCAGCGCGCCGTGCAACATGATGTTCCCGAGCATCGAGCCTTCAGCGTGGGAGCCGCACCGCGAGCACCTGGGGGCGGACGGCGCGACCTTGAACCTCAGCATCACCTCGTTCCTGGTGCGCAGCGCCGGGAAGACCATCATCATCGACACGGGCATCGGCGCGAAGGACCGGCCTTTCTTCCCGAATGGCCGCCTGCCCGACGCGCTCACCGAGATCGGTGTCGCGCCGGACTCGATCGACATCGTCGCCAACACGCACATGCACATCGACCACGTCGGCTGGCACACGACGCTGCGAGGCGAGGCGTACGTGCCGACGTTCCCGAAGGCGAAGCACCTGTTCAACAAGGACGAGTGGGCGTACTTCACGGACCCGGAGGTCGCGAACGCGCCCGGGAACGCCCACATCGTCGACTCCGTGCTGCCGCTGCAGGGCCAGGCCGACATCGACCTGGTCGGCACGGAGTACCGGGTGACGGACGAGATCACGCTCTTGCCCACGCCCGGCCACACGCCCGCGCACCAGTCGTTCGTGATCTCGTCGGCCGGGGAGACCGGCATCATCTGGGGCGACGTCTGCCACCACCCGGCGCAGGTTACAGAGATGTGGTCGCCGGTGTTCGACATGGACCCGGAGCTGTCGCGCAGGTCGCGCGAGCAGGTGGTCCAGCGCATCGAGGAGCAGGGCATGCGCCTGGTCGCCGGCCATTTCCCCTTCCCCGGCTTCGGCAGCATCGTCCGCGTCGACGGCAAGCGCTACTGGCGGGCGGGGTAGAGCGTGTCAGTGCGTCAGTGCGTCAGTGCGTCAGTGCGTCAGTGCGTCAGTGCGTCAGTACGTCAGTGCGTCAGTGCGTCAGTACGTCAGTGCGTCAGTGCGTCAGTGTGTCAGTGCATCAGTGAGTCGGTGGCACCTCCTCCGTGACATTGCTCGGCAGTTTTCGGCCGTGGCGCCCGGGCGACATTGCTCGGCAGTTTCGGTCGTTGGGGCCGTGGACGACATTGCTCGGCAGTTTTCGGTTGTGGTGGCGTCATAACGGCCCTTTTTGTGTTTCGGCTGGTTGTTAAATATCAGATTCGAACGTGCGACTTTTAGATTCGTTGAACGGCAGTTTTCGTGTTTTCTGGCGGTCAGCGTCGCGGCTGGTCTGTCGGCCGGCCTGTGACGCAGAACGCGGACTCGGCCGTGGGCGAGGGTAGGAGAGTCAGGGCGCGATCTCCAAGCGGCTCAGATCACATTCGCGAAAAAAACGGCCGAGGAGGTGATCGCTCGACGACCGGCCGGGCACGCCACGGCGTGCCGCTACAAATTGGCGGGGCACGCCGAGGCTTGCCGCCAGAACCGGCGGGGCACGCCACGGCGTGCCGCTGCGACGGAGGCTCACCCGCTCACTGGGTCTTTCGAAACAGCTCCGGGTGGCCGGACCAGACCCAGGCGGCGTTGGTGCGGCTGCAGCCCATGAGGACGCCGTGCAGCGCCGTGGGGTGGATGAACATGTTGTCGGGGTTGTGGGTGTTCTCGCCGCCACGGGTGTAGCGGAGGCGCATCGAGTCGAGGCGCTGGGCGATGGGGGCGACGCTCTCGCACTCGATGTAGCACATGTACAGCGTCTCGCCGCCGCGGCGGGTCATGAAGCGGCCCATTGGCATGTTCGGATCGGTGATCTCTGACAGCTCGATGCGGTCGAGGCGCTCCGGCGGGTTGAACATGGTGAGCTGGCCCTTGTAGCCGTAATCGTGGCTCTTGATGGGGCAGAACCGTGACTTCTCGAGCCCGAAGCGGTCGGCGTAGAAGTCCGCGGCCGCCTCGTGGTCGTTGATGAGGTTTGTCGCTTCGTACAGGTAGCGCATGAGGCCCACCATCGGGCGCGCGACCTCCTGCGAGATCACCATGCGGAGGCCGGGCGTCTGGTCGGGCGCGATGAAGAGCTGCCCGTCCTCCTCCGTGTACGCTACGCCCTTCGCCGACAGCCGCTGCGCCAGCGCCTGCACGTCGTTGGTGGAGAACCCGGCGGCGAACAGCCCTTCGCCCCACTGCGCGACGTAGTCGGCGACCGGCCCGTCGCCGGCGGGCTCCAGCAGCTCGAACTCCGAGGCGCCGGCGTGGACGACGCGCCGCTTCGCGTTCAGATGCCGCACCTCGTCGTCGCGCACGGGCTGCGCGTCGAAGATGCTGGCCAGGTTTTGGGCCGCCGCGTGGCGGTCGCGCACGGCAAGCTGCATCCGGTCTACGTGCTCGAGCATGGGATGACCTCCGGTCAGGTTGTCGGTCGTAGGTTGTAGGTTATAGCTCAGTTCGCTACAGGGCGGGAGAGGACCGGACCGAAGACCTGTCCGTACGGTGCGAGGCTGGGCTCCAGGTTCTCCCACAACGTACACTTCTAAGCATCAGTCGTCGTGCACGCCTGAAAGGAGTCTGACATGGCGGCGGAGATCCCTCCCCAGATCGACCGGCCACGCATTCAACGCGCGGAGAACGAAGGCGGCGTGGCGGCCCTCATCCGTTGGGTGTTGATGGCCTTCTCAGGACTTCTTCTCGTCCCGCCGTGGGGATTCATCACACTCTTCTTTGCCGTGAAGATCGTGGCTGAGTACGAACGCGGCGTCATCTTCCGCCTCGGCCGCCTGGAGGGACAGCGCGGGCCAGGACTGTTCCTCGTGTGGCCGATCATCGACCGCATGGTGGTGATGGACCTGCGCACGGTGACGATGGACGTACCCAGCCAGGAGTGCATTACGCGCGACAACGTCACGGTGAAGGTGAACGCGGTGATCTACTTCCGCGTGACACAGCCGGAGGACGCGGTCACGAAGGTGCTCGACCACTTCCGCGCGACGTCGCAGATCTCGCAGACAACGCTGCGCAGCGTGCTGGGCCAGTCGATGCTGGACGACCTGCTCTCGGAGCGAGAGGCCATCAACAACAAGCTGCAGCAGATCATCGACGAACAGACCGAGCCCTGGGGCGTGAAGGTGTCGGTTGTCGAGGTGAAGGACGTTGAGCTGCCGCAGGGCATGCAGCGGGCGATGGCGCGCCAGGCCGAGGCCGAGCGCGAGCGGCGCGCGAAGGTCATCAACGCCGACGGCGAGCTGCAGGCGTCCGAGCGGCTGGCCGAGGCCGGCCGCATCATGTCGGAGGACCCGGCGACGTTGCAGCTCCGCCTACTGCAGACGCTCTCGGAGATCGCGACGGAGAAGAACAGCACGATCGTGCTGCCGGTGCCGTTCGGGCTGTTCGAGGCGATCCAGGAGGCGGCCGAGCGTTCGGCCGCGAACCCCGACATGCCGCGGCGCACGCGCGTCCGCGTCGGCGCGACGGGCGACGGCGATATCGCCGAGCAGATGACGCCGGACACGAAGCCGCCACTGGAGCCGGGGACGCGCGAGGGAGTGGTGAGTTAGTCGTTGGTCGTTAGTCGTTAGGGGTTCGGGTGCCTGGCGCGGATCGGCGAAGCAGCAGCGCGACGCTGACGCTGACGAGGGCGGCGGCGGCGAGGATGAGGGTGGCGCGGAGGCTGTAGGCGAGGCCGCCGTCCGAGAGGAAGGCGATGGCGACGACGCCGAACGCGACGCGCAGCACGGCGAAGAGCACCACGATGCGGACCACCGTCTGCATACGCCGGGACATTCGCGTCCGGAACTCCCGCATGGCGCGAGTATAGGGGTTAGGGGACAGGGGACAGGGGACAGTACCTCAATCGTGGCGACCATCATGGTTCGTGTGCACATCGACGCGCCTCCGGAGGCGGTGTGGAGGGTGCTGGAGGATCTCGAGCATCAAGGGGAGTGGATGGTGGACGTGCGGCGGCTGGAGGTGGTGAGTGAGCAGAAGCGCGGGGTGGGCGCCGTCATGCGGGTGACGAGCGAGCTGTTCGGGCTAGCCGTGGTGCACGACGTGATGCGGGTGACGGTGTGGCACCCGCCGCGGCGGATGGACATCGAGCACGTGGGCCGGGTGCGGGGGACGGGGAGCTTCCTGCTGGAGCCGTCGGGCGAGGGCACGGCCTTCACGTGGGTCGAGCGGGTGCGCGTGCCGCTGGGGGTGGTGGGGGAGGCGCTGTTCGCGGTGGCGGTGCGGCCGCACCTGCGGCGGGTCTTCGGGCGGAGTTTGGCGAACGTCGGGCGGTTGGCAGTTGCGCGCGATCGAGTCGCTGATGTGCGCTCACCGGCCGAGCAAGGCCACGCGTCCCTCTAGGCCTGCGCGCCGGGTTCGGACGGAGATATCCTTGCATCGGGGGCCAGGATGTCCAGTCCAACCATTTCCACGGTTCAATGGGAACGCGCCTCGCGTCTGCGAACTCGGATCCGGCTGAATGCCGCCCCGCTGTTGTTTCTTCCGGCTGTCTTCTCTGCAGTCCTGCTTACCGTGGCAATCCAGAACGGAGCAAGCCCGAGCGAGTTCGTGTTTGGCATCGCGATCGCTGGGGCAGGAGCGGCAGTGCTCGTCTCGTACTACGGCACGTACTGGGTCGGAATCGATGCAGGCCGCGTTGTAAGATCTCGGTTCTTCGGTCTCGATCGGATGGATCTGCCGCTCGCCACGCTTGCGGTGACGGTGGACGGCGGAAAGTGGTGGCGTTGGCGCAATCTGGTTCTTTCTTCGGGCGAGCGGAGGATCAGAATGACGTTGGGCCGGACCAAGCAGGGGCACATCTGGGCACGTCGGGATGTAAGGCGACTTGTTGCTGCGCTAAGAGCAGAGCGTGCTACCGTCGATCCGGACGTTGACGCACACCTGACCGACACCGCACGTTAGGCGGCCGTGAACACAGCCCCCAGCAGGTCGAGCATGAGCTTGGCGGCGATGCGGGGGGTGACGCCGGCGGCGTCGTAGACGGGGTCGACCTCGCACACGTCGAAGCCGACGATGTCGAAGCGCTCGGCGACGAAGAGGAGCGCGTCCTTGAGCTGGTAGTAGGTCATGCCGCCGGGCTCGGGGAAGCCGGTGCCGGGGGCCTCGCCGGGGTCGAGGACGTCGATGTCGATGGTGATGTAGGCCTTCGGGCGGGAAGCGCCGCTTGTGGTGTCACTGCGCTGCGCAGGCGGGGGCGCCTGCGATCCGTCTACGACATCGCGCGGGTTGAAAGGCCGCGCTGCGGGATCCACATCGCGCGGGCTGAAAGGCCGCGCTGCGAGATCATAAGGTAGATCGCGCGGGCGGAAGGCCCGCGCTACGGGTTCCAGGGCGGCGGGGACGCCTTCGCGGACGATGCGTTCGGCCGTCACGATGATGACGCCGTCGCGGTGGGCGGCCTCCCAGGGCTCGAAGCGCTCGAGCACGCCGCGCAGGCCGATGTTCGCGATCTGGCGCACGAACGGCAGCTCGCCGCAGCGGCGCATCTGGTTGTCGTGCGAGTAGCGGACGCCGTACTTCTCGTCGGTGTAGTCCTGGTGGGCGTCGAACTGGACCAGCACGAGGTCGGGCACGTCGTCGAATGCGCGCACGAGCGGGAAGGTGATCGCGTGGTCGCCACCGACGAAGACGGGCACGCGGCAGTTACGGCGCACCAGGCGCGCGGCCTCGGTGATGATGTCGAAGTTGTCGAGCAGGTCGACGGTGCGGACGTCGACGTCGCCGACGTCGGCCATCGACACGCCGGAGAGGATGCGCACGCCGCGCTCGGCGTCGACCCAGCCGGACCAGTCTGCCTCGGGCTCGTATCGCGTGGAGGCGTCGCGGACGGCGGCGGGGCCGAAGCGCGCGCCGGGGCGGTCGTTGGTGCCGGCATCGAAGGGCACGCCCACGAAGCCCACGTCGGCGCGCCACGTCTCCATGTCCTCGACGACGGGCGCGCGGAAGAAGGAGGCGAATCCGTGCCGCACCACGCCCTCGCTGTGGGTGGGGCTGGCGGCGGTGCTGGGGCGGCGGAAGACGGTCGTCATGCTGGATCTTCGTCCTTGCCGAGCGGAAGCTGGAGGCCGGACGCTGGAAGGTGGAACACCCGGTCGAGCCTCCAGCTTCGAGCTTCCAGCTTCGCGAGCCTCACCCCGACGCTCCCGTCAATCGATCTGGGCCCGCTGCAGGCGGCCGCTGTAGTCAACATACACCGACTTCCATTCGGAGAAGGTCTCGAGGGCGGCGGTGCCTGCCTCGCGGTGGCCGTTGCCGGTGCCGCGCGTGCCGCCGAAGGGCAGGTGCACCTCGGCGCCGATGGTGCCCGCGTTCACGTAGACGATGCCGGTGTCGAGCGCCTCGATCGCGCGGAAGGCGCGGTTCACGTCGCGCGTGTAGATCGAGGAGGAGAGGCCGTACGGGACGTTGTTGTTCACCTCGATGGCCTCCTCCAGCGAGTCGACCTTGATGAGCGCGGTGACGGGGCCGAAGATCTCCTCCTGCGCGATCCGCATCGCGGGCTTCACGTCCGCGAACACCGTGGGTTCGAAGAAGTAGCCGTCGAGGCCGTCGAGGCCGTCGAGGCCGTCGAGACCGTGGCCCGTCGCTAGGTTGCCGCCGCAGAGGACGGTCGCGCCCTCGCCGCGGCCGACGGGGATGTAGGACGCGACCTTGCCGAGCTGGTCGCGGTTCACGACGGGGCCGACGTCGGTCGCCGCGTCGAGGCCGTTGCCCAGCCGCAGCTTCTTCGTCCGCGCGACGAGCATGTCGGCGAACTGGTCGTGGACGGCGGCATGCACGATGACGCGCGAGGCGGCGGTGCAGCGCTGGCCGGTGGTGCCGAAGGCGCTCCAGATCACGCCGTCGAGCGCGAGATCGAGGTCGGCGTCATCGAGGATGGTGATCGCGTTCTTGCCGCCCATCTCGAGCGAGACCTGCTTGCCCAGCTCGGCGCAGCGGACGGCGATCTGCTTGCCGACGGCGTTGGAGCCGGTGAACGAGATCATGCGCACGCCGGGGTGCTCGATGAGGGCGGGGCCGGTCGTGGCGCCCTCGCCGTGCACGAGGTTCAGCACGCCGGGCGGGAGGCCGGCGTCCTCGAGCGTGCGGACGAGGTTGTGGGCGCTCTTCGGCGAGAACTGCGATGGCTTGAAGACGACGGTGTTGCCGAGGATGAGGGCGGGCATGATCTTCCACGACGGGATGGCCATCGGGAAGTTCCAGGGGGTGATGAGGCCGACCACGCCGACGGGCGCGCGGACGGACATCGCGAACTTATCGGGCAGCTCGGCGGGGGTGGTCTGGCCGAACTGGCGGCGACCCTCGCCGGCCATGTAGTAGGTCATGTCGATGGCTTCCTGCACGTCGCCGCGGGCCTCGGCGATGACCTTGCCCATCTCCTCGGTGAGATCGCGGGCGAAGTCCTCCTTGCGCCGGACGAGCAGCTCGGCGGCGCGGAAGAGGATCTCGGCGCGCCTGGGGGCCGGGGTGCGGCGCCATTTCGCGGCTGCGTCGGAGGCGGCGCAGACGGCGGCGGCCACGTCGTCGGCGGAGGACTGCGGGTACGTGCCGGTGATGCTTTCAGGAGTGGGCCCCGTGGCGGGGTTCTCGCGGGAGAAGGTGGCGCCGGAGCGAGCGGGGACCCACTGGCCGGCGATGTAGTTGTGGTGGTCGAGTGTCATGCGGGGATACCTCCGTCTGAGGCTACGCCTTCACTCTAACTCTCGGCGCCGAGGTTGGGGCGCAGGCTGGCCGGACGGCAGAGCCGAGGCAATCGGGATCCTGACGCGCAATTGAGAAGTCAGGGACCTGTGTACCACTCCTCGAACACGACACGATCAAGCGCGCCATTTGTGTCAAGCACAAACGCCACGTGGATGTCGCAGGTCACAAGCTGCACAAGATTCTGAGGGAACGGATCTATGCAAGTGTTCTCATAGGTCGTGGAAATGAGCGGTGTACCCCTCGCAACCCCCTTATCCAAGAGACTGTCGGATGCGAAGCTGACTCCGTACTGAGGCAAGTCGTGTCTGTCCAAGAAGTCTTGGATCTCCGCCTGGGACGACCCGACAGGAAGCTCACGCTCAATCGCTCGTCCTGCCTCGTCGACCGTCAGCGATAGTCGATCTGCCCAAATGTGGCTCACGGCGGCGCATGCCGCAGTGCTGGCCAACACTATCACGGCCAAGCCCAGGACTACCTTACGCGAGGGCCTCTTCTTCATACGTAGATCATCGGCCCGTTCGCGATCTTGCTTCACTTGCTCGGGCTGCGTTGATTAGCGTTCTTCGAGGGGGAAGCGCTGGCCGTCGATGAGGAAGCGGACGGGGTCGGGCTGGCCGTAGCGGTCGAGCTTCACCTCGACGGCGATGGTGTGGCCTGCGCCGGTGGGGAGTGAGGCCGCGGCGGCTTCGGGCACGTAGACGTCCTCGATGCCGTAGGCGACGGTGAGGCGCTGGCGGCCGGGGCTGCCGCCGCTGTAGTAGTAGTCGCCCTTGATCAGTGCGGTGTTGTCGTACGACCGGTCGCGGGTGTCGTGCAAGGCCAGCGGCTGCCACACGCCGCCGGAGGTCTCGCCCAGCTCGACGTAGATGTAGTGCATGAAGTCGTCGTCGCCGGGGAGCGTGGAGACATCGATGGTGGAGATCGCGTAGCGGACGGCGGCGCTGTCCTCGCCGACGATGGACTGCGGGTCGGTCGACTGCAGCTCGAGGAGGACGGTGTCGCGGGTGAGGAGCGTGTACTGCCGCCAGCCGAGGATCGACAGCAGGATCAGCACCTGGAACGCGACCACGGCGATGAGTTTCGGGAGAGGGCGGGCGAAGAGGTCGCTCATGGGGTGCCTCCCGGATGCGGCACAGCCGCCCCCGGCTGTGGGTCATCGAACGGCGGGGGCTGTTTGTCGTCGGACTGCGCCTCCTCGTCCATGCGGGCGACGAGGGTGCGGCGCAGGCGCTCGAGTCCGAAGGCGACGGCGAGGAGGAGGACCCCGCCAATGATGAAGAAGGCGGAGTTGGCGAGCAGCGACCAGAAGACGTCGACGTAGCGGGTGAGGACGCCGACGGCGACCAGCAGGAGGCCGAAGTTCACGTAGCGCTCGTCGCCGCGCAGGTAGCCGTGGGTGACGATGGCCGCGGCGGCGGCGAAGTAGACGGCGTTGAAGACGACGGCGTACCCGGTCCAGGCCGGCCACGTGGCGACGATCCCGGCGACGGCGAGCAGCACAGCCAGGATGCCGGCCTCGATGTTGGTCTCGGGGTCGCGCGATCGTAGCGCCCACTGCCATGCGACGAGTGCGGCGGCGATCGCGAGCGAGACGTACACGAGCGGCGGGGCGGCGTATGACTCGATGCCGTCGTCGATGATGGAGCGCCAGGGCTCGTCGAAGGTGAAGACGTAGACCAGGCCGAGCGTGAGGAGCGTGCCGGCGAACTGGTACACCTCGCCGAACTTCTCCCACGCCGCGCGCACGGCGTGCAGGCGGCCGAGCGCGTAGAGCGCCACGCCCAGCACGCCGATGACGATGAGCACGGAGTCGGTCTTCTCGGTGTCGACGTAGCGGGCGATGAGCCAGAAGATCGCGGAGAGGATGAAGTTGGCGATGCCGAACAGGAGCACGATGCGCGAGCCGAAGGCGTACGCGAGCGGCAGCGTGCCGAGGGCGGCGAGCAGGAGGTACTGGGGCGCGGGCTGCTCGTCGTTCCCGGTGGTGGGGGGCAGTTCGTAGATGTCGGCGAAGAGGTACAGGCCCGCCTCGAACAGGATCACGCCGAGGAGGAAGAGCGCGGCCCCCACGCGCTCCAGGCCGTAGCGGTACATCAGCATGTAGCCGGCGCCGTAGGCCGCGAACATGCCGGCGAAGACGACGGCCGTGCGGAACCAGTCGGGCATCTCGCGCCACTGGGACGCGAAGAGCAGCAGGATGCCGCCCGAGAGCACCAGCGCGCCGATGAGCGAGACGGCGGTGATGAGCGAGCCCATGCGGAGGGCGCCGATGAGGCGGGGCTCGCCGGCGCCGATGCGGGAGAGGATCGCCCGCTCCTGCTCGGCCGAGATCAACCCCTCGCGTTGCCAGACGGCGGCGTCGTGGGCGAGGCGCTCGACGTAGGACTTGTCTTCCATTGGCGCCAGTATCGCCGCCGGGCGTGTGCTTCGGGGAGACGCGTAGGCACTACTTCCGAGGTACGTATGGACTATTCCGCCTTACAGGAAGTGCTCCCTCGGCTTCGAGAGCACGTTGGTCACCTGGAGCCAGCACAGGGGCTCGGAGCCCTCGGGCGCGAACGGGCGGGTGAGGCCGACACGGATCAGTGTGCGGTTGGCGTCGAACTCGAACTTGATCCGCTCGAGGTGGTCGCGCGCACAGCCGTCGCACTTCGCCTGGTGCTGCTTTACGCGCAGGTCCTGCAACGGCACGCCCGGCCAGTACGCGAGCGTGTCGTCCTTGAAGGCGATCCGCGGCCGGTCGTTCCTGTCGGCGGCAGCTCGCACATACAGCACCGATATCGTCGCCAGCGACCGCGCGCCGCTGCCCGGCTCCCAGGCGCTGTTGCCGTTCCGGCCCTTGATGGACGGCTCGCCGAACGCCGCCTCGACGGAGGTGAACACGGTCGGCTGCACCGCCTTCACGAGGTCGCAGGCGGGCGACACGCCCACGCGCTTCAGCGAGCGCGGGTTCCACTCGCAGTCCTCGACGTGGGGCGGGACGGCGTTCTTCAGGCGCTTCGCGTCGAGCTTCAGGATGTCGCCGGGTGAGAGTCCGCCCAGCGCCGCGATGAGGCGTTGCGTGGGTTGGGGGTTGGCGAGCCGAATCGTCTCGTCGGTCGCGATGTCGAGCCCGGCGACGCAGACGGTGTCGCTTGACATCGCTGTGACGTCCAGCAGCACGATCGTGCGGCTCATAGCAGGACTTCTTGGACGCCTACCTCGCTCGGTGCGGACTTGTGGATAGAGAGATGCTCGATCTCGAGCCCGGGGATGACCTCCGTCATGTCGAGTGCGATCGCCTTGCGGTGGCACTCGTCGGGATTCGCCTCGCTGCACATGATGCAGACGCCGGCCTCGCCACCGTCCGCTCGCACCAGCTTCGCCAGCTCGTCGAGCCCGTCGGCCCACTCGTCGGTCGCGCGCAGGTGCGCGACGATGACGGGGTCGAGCTTGCCCTGGCGCCAGCGCTCCGCGATCTCGGGGTCGCGCGGCATGCCGCCGAGGCGGTCGCCCAGGAAGCGGTAGCGGATGCCCGCCTGCTCGACGGCGGCCTGCAGAGGGGAGAAGTCGAAGTGCTGCATGCGGCTGCGCGGCTTGCTGCGGACGTCGACGAGCACGCCAACGCCGGCGTCGCGCAGCGTGTCGATGAGCGCGGGCAATTCCGCGGTGCTGTGGCCGATGGTGTAGAGCCTCATGTGGTCACTCCGGCCATCGCGTCCTCGATCAGCCGCTGCAGTACGCTGCGGTGGCACTGGCTGGCGTCCTTGCACATGCACATGATGGTCACCGTCTGCGTCCGCGCGGTCTCGGCGAGCGCGGCGATCTCGGCGCGCTGCTCTTCGCCGCACATCAGGTGCAGGTACTGGCGCTCGTACTCCGGCCAGCCGACCTCGCCGGCCTTGTACGCGTGCAGCAGGTCGCGTGTGGGCGCGAGAATGCGCTTGTAGACCCCGCCGCGCTCCTTCGAGACGCCGCGGGGCCAGTAGTTCGTCGTGAGGACCCGCAGCCCGTCGTCGGGCTCCGCCGGCTCGTAGACGCTCTTGGCTCGGACGGGCATATAGCGATTAGAACATACCTTCTAATCGAGCGTCAAGAGGTCGCAACCGCCATTTCCGGCGTCCCGGCGAACATGTCAAGCGTGTGCTGGGTCACCTCGCGCCAGGCGTCGCCGGCGGCATCGAGGTCGATGCGGACCTGGGTGTGGCCGACGGTCACGATGCCGTCGCGCTCCAGCTCGCGGCGGGCGGAGGGGGCGAGCATCGCGCGGAAGTCGCGGCTGTCGACGGAGCGGATGGAGATGATGGCGCGGCCGCCGGGGCCGTCCTCGCGGGCGACCGACTGGACGCCGGCGCGCTTCGCCAGCGAACGCAGGCCGACGACGTACAGCAGGTTGCGGACGGGGGCAGGCGGCGGGCCGAAGCGGTCGTGCAGCTCGCGCTCGAGTTCGGTGGCGGGGGAAGGCGCAGGCGGGGGCGCCTGCGATCCATCCACGGCCGGGGGCGACGGTGCCACATCGCGCGGGCTGCAAGCCCCCGCTGCGGTGTCG
>CAYJMG010000035.1:0-31172 GCA_964371355.1 uncultured Dehalococcoidia bacterium | reverse complement strand
CAACAGAAAACGGACCTTGGCCTTGCGGCCGCGGCCCGCCTTCCTAACCCTTACCGGAACTCTAGCACTGAAAGGGGGTCGCTGTAGCGGGATGTACCGAACGAGTACACTCGATTGCCCGCGCGATGGGCCCCTGTTACGATCCTGTGGATGGGTCGCTTCCGCGGCCCTTTGTCATGTGCAGCGCGAGGCGCGACCTGGCGTACAGACGCGGGCGCGCACTCGGAGGAGACCAGCGACACCATGCCCGAGGGCAGCTTCACCGCACTCGACTTCATGTTTCACCCGCGATCCGTGGCCGTCGTCGGCGCGTCCACGCAGGACGGCCCCGGCTCGTTCGTCGCGGCGACGAAGGAGATGGGGTTCAAGGGCGACCTGTACCCGGTGAACCCCAAGGCCGAGGAGATCCAGGGGCTGAAGTGTTATCCGAATCTCACGGCAATCCCCGGGCACGTCGACCACGTGATCTCGTCGATCCCACTGCGATTCGTCGAACAGCTCATGGAGGAGTGCGTCGCGAAGGGCGTGAAGGTCGTGCACTTCTTCACGGCCGGCTTCAGCGAGACCGGGGACGAGGACGCTACCGCCCTCGAACGCCGCATCCTCGCCCGGGCGCGCGACGCGGGCATCCGCGTCATCGGCCCCAACTGCATGGGGCTGTACGCGCCAGCCGCGGGGTTGTCGTTCATGCCGGGGCTTCCCGACGAACCGGGACCGGTCGCCATGCTCTCGCAGTCCGGCGCCAATGCCGGCGAGTTCTGCCGCACCGGCTCGGTACGCGGGCTGCGATACAGCAAGGTCGTGAGCTACGGCAACGGCACCGACGTCCGCGAGTCCGAGTTGCTGGAGTACGCGGCCGAGGATCCGGAGACCACCGTCATCGCCTGCTACATCGAGGGCATCACCGATGGCGGGCATTTCATGCGCGCGCTGCGCAAGGCCGCGGCCGCCAAGCCCGTCGTCATCCTGAAGGGAGGCCGGACGGAGGCAGGGTCGCGCGCGACGGCGTCGCACACCGGCAGCCTGGCGGGCTCGCTGCAGATCTTCGACGCCGCCGTGCGGCAGGCGGGCGCGGTCCGCGTCGACCGCATGGAGGAGCTTGTCGACCAGGTCGTCGTGTTCCGGTACCTCACGTCGCTGCCGGGCCCGCGGGCAGGCATCGTCGGCGGTGGCGGCGGCTACAGCGTGCTGGCCTCCGACGAGATCGGCGCCTCCGGGCTCGAGATGCCGGTGCTGCCGGCGGACATCCAGCAGAAGCTGCACGACTTCACGCCTACCGCGGGTACTTCCGTACGCAACCCGGTGGACACGAGCGTTGGTTGGGGCCCCGACGGGCTCAAGCCCATGCTCGACACCATACGGATCGTGTCGGAGGCGCCGAACATCGACTACATCCTGTATCACACGTCGTACTCGTGGGGCGCGATGCGGGCGGAGGGGCCCAGCATCGTTGAGGTCGCGTCCGAGGCCGCGCACAAGATCGGCGACGTGGCGAAGGAGACGGGGAAGCCGGTCGTGTGCGTGGCACGGATCCCGACGACGGAGCTGGGGATGGCGGGGACGCTGTCGTTCCAGCAGCACGTCGCGGAGGCGGGGTTGCCTGTGTTCAACAGCGTGCGCGACGCGGCGCTGGCGGTTCAGCGGCTGCTGGCGTGGCAGAAGGCGCGCGGCTGAGTTCGCGAGCCCGCTCGCAGACGCGGGGGTGTCCGCTCTTGCCAGCACGCTGTCACCAGCCCCATTGACCCGGAGCGCCCAAATCGTCGACACTCGTCGCCGTGACCCACGACGAACTCCTCGCCTACTACGCGGCACCCGGCGTCTTCACGGCCGTCGACGGCTTCGCCGCGCAGGTCGAGGCCATCCGGGATGACATTCCGTCGATCGTGGCGGCGGTGCAGGGGCTCCTTATCCACCACGCTCTGATGCCGACGTACGGTGCTGCGCTCTCACCGGAGCAGGAGACACATAGGGAGCTTCATAGCGCCACCGCGATGCTCGCGTGCGCGACTCGCGGCGACGAGCGCCCGCTCGCCGAGCCGCGGCCGCCGGAACGCCGAGTCGCGGGCGTCTGCCGCCACTTCGCGACGCTGCTCGCCGCGATCCTGCGTCACAAGGGGATCCCCGCGCGTGCAAGGTGCGGCTTCGCCAACTACTTCGACAGAAGCAAGAACGTCGACCACTGGGTGGGTGAGTACTGGCACGCCGCACAGGCACGATGGGTGCTGGCCGACGCACAGGTCGACGAGCGGCAGCGGGCGCTGTTCAAGATCGATATCGACACTCTCGACGTTCCGCGCGACCGTTTCTTGGTCGCTGGCGACGCGTGGCGCCTCTGCCGCGCCGGCGGCGCCGATCCGATGGACTTCGGCGTCGGTGGCACCGAACTCTGGGGGTTGGTGGAAGTCTTCGGCGACGTGTTCCAGGATCTCGCCGCGCTGCAGAAGATCGAGCTGCTTCCCTGGGGCTGGTACGGGCTCGCGACCGACCAGGCCGAGAACAGCGCCCTTCACAGAGAGACGGAGCTGATCGACGCCCTCGCTGCACTCTCGTCGGCTGCTGATGCCGCGGCCATCGACAAGCTGAGCGCGATGATCGCCGCGGACGGCCGCATCGCCGTGCCCCCGGGCAGGCTGGAGGAGATCGTGAGCGCCGAGCGCATATCTCCCGCCGCATAGCTGGAGGCGTCATGGATCACCAAGAGCTACTCGAGTACTACACGGACCATGGGGCCTTCACCGACGTCGGCCGCTTCGCCGCCGAGGTGGACCGGTTGCCCGGCGATGTCGCGTCGTTGGTCGCGGTCGTGCAGGGCCTGCTCATCCACCGCTCGTGGGCGCCGGCGTACGGGTTTGCCATCCCGGCCGAACGCGAGGCCGAGAACGGCCTCCACGGGACGCCGGCGATGCTCCACCGGGCGATGCTGCTCGATCCGGCTCCGCTCGCGACGGCCCGTCCACCCGACAGGCGCGTCGTAGGCATCTGTCGGCACTTTTCGACGATGACGGCGGCATTCCTGAAGCGGAAAGGGGTTGCCGCCCGCGCTCGCTGCGGGTTCGCGTCGTATTTCGACCCCGGCAAGTACGTGGATCACTGGGTCGCCGAGTACTGGCACGAAGGCGAGTCGCGCTGGGTGCAGGTCGATGCGCAGCTCGACGCGCTGCAGCGCGACGTGGTGAAGGCCGACTTCGACCCGCTGGACGTGCCGCGCGACCGCTTCCTCGTCGCCGGCGACGTGTGGCTTCAGTACCGCATCGGCTCGATCGACGCCGCGACGTGTGGCATCTTCGACATGTGGGGTGACTGGTACATCGTCGGGAACCACACGCTCGACATCGCCTCGCTGCAGAAGGTCGAGCTGCTGCCGTGGGAGCCGTTCGGTATCGCGAAAGCGTCCGGGACAACGATCGATGAGCCCGAGGTCCTCGCTCTGCTCGACCGCACGGCTGAGCTGACGGCGATGGGCGACGACGCATCGGTGGCCAAGCTGCTAACGATGGCGGAGGGCGACGAACGCCTGCGCCCGCCGCAGGCCAGGCTCGACGCGGCCATCGCCGCCGACGCCTCCGGGTCCGGGACGGGGCCGAACCCGCTCGCTGCGCGCTGACACAGGAGTTACCGACTGTTTACACCTGGAGCGCGTCTCCGGACGGCGTTCGGCCGTCTCCTTGGCGTAAGATGAACGGCGTTCATTCGCGCAGTTGAGCGGACGGAGCCCACCATGCGCACGCGGAAGACCGACCCCGAGCTACCCATCCTCCTGCCCTTCACGCCGGGCCAGGCCTCAAACGGCGAGTTCGTGCCAAAGGCGCGCACGCGCAAGCACATCGAAGCCGAGGCCCTCGCGCAGGACATGGCGGAGCGCATCGCGCGGAAGCAGGGCATCGACCGGCGGCGGTTCTTGCAGAGCAGCGCGGGGCTGGCGGTGACGCTGGCCGCGATCAACCTCGTCGGCTGCGACGACGAGGACAAGAAGTCGCTACCTGACGGCGTCGACGCCGGTGGCACCTTCGACGTCCCCACCGACGCCGATCCCGACGCGGTGTGCGACAAGCTGGAGGGCGATGAGTTCATCTTCGACGTGCAGACGCATCACGTCGATCCCGCAGGCCCCTGGGTGAAGGAGTCGCCGGCGACCGCGCAGTTCTTCGCGCAGTTCCTGGGCGGTGACCCCTCCTGCGTGGAGGGCGACAAGCTCGACTGCCTGAGCCGCTTCTACTACGCGCACGACATCTTCCTCGAAAGCGACACGACGATGGCGGTGCTCTCGGACACGCCGTCGTCGATCGACAGCCAGGACCCGCTGGATTTCGACGAGATGAAGCGCACGCGCGACATCATCAACCGGCTCTCGCCGGCGAGTGACGGCCGCATGCGGCTGCACTCGGTCGTCGTGCCGAACGCGGGGCCGAACGCGCTGCCGTCGCAGCTCGAGCGGATGCAGGCGCGCGCGGAGGCGATGCAGGTGGCGGCGTGGAAGCTGTACACGCCGTACGCGCCGACGGGCAAGGGTTGGCAGATGGACGACGAGGATCTGGGCATCCCCGTCATCGAGAAGGCGCGGGAGCTGGGGGTGAAGACCATCTGCGCGCACAAGGGGCTGCCGCTGTTCGGCTTCGACCGCGCGGCCGCTTCCCCGCGCGACGTCGGCGTGGTCGCGAAGGCCTATCCCGACATGAACTTCGTCGTCTACCACTCGGGCTGGTTCCCGGGCTCACGGGAGGGCGAATACAACCCTTCGACGAAGGAGGGCGTCGACGTCCTCGTGAAGTCGCTGCTGGACAACGGCATCCAGCCGAACACCAACGTCTACGCCGAGCTGGGCAGCACCTGGCGGAACATCATGTCGGACACGACGCAGGCTGCGCACCTGCTGGGCAAGCTGCTGAAATACTGCGGCGAGGACAACGTGCTCTGGGGCACCGACTGCATCTGGACCGGGTCGCCGCAGCCCCAGATCGCCGGCTTCCGCACCTTCAAGATCGACCCGCAGTTCGCGGCGACGTACGGCTATCCAGAGCTGACGGACGAGATCAAGCGCAAGGTGTTCGGCCTGAACGCCGCGCGGCTGTACGGCGTCACGGACATCGCGGCGGCAACGTGCCGGCTCGACACGGACGAGGTGGAACAGCTCCGGCAGGCGTGGCGCGAGCTGGACGGGGCCACGCACGAGCTGCGCTGGGCCGCACGCAATCCGACGGACCGTGACGGCATGTTGCGCTGGTTCGCCGCACACGGCAACCGCTGGCAGTTGGGGTAACGGCTGTGACTCGCGATCCACGGGAGCGCTGGCTGTTCGCGAGCAGCACCCGCTACGCCTTGAACGCGAGATGGTGGGCGTGCGTGTCGACGCGATGGCGGAAGTCCGCGACCCTCCCATCGGGGCCGAAGCGCCAGATGTGAGCCTCGTCGGGCTGCTTCACGCTCTTGCCGGTCGCCTTCACGGTGAACTCGACGTCGATCAAGGCGACGACGATGTTGCCGGACTCGAGAAATGCCGTGGGCGCGAAGCCGGTGAAGTCCGCGAGCGCGAGGTTCGCGAAGAACTCACCCACGCCGTCGCGGCCTCGCCGTGGCAGGAGGAACGGCGTGTCGGCCGTGGAATCCGCATCCCATTCCACGTCATCGGCCAGCTTCGAGAGGATGGCGGGGATGTCGCCCCGGCCGAACGCCGCGTAGATCTCCTGCACCGTGTTCAGGTTGCTCATCGTCGCTCCATTCCACGCTCGTGCATGCCAGTCCGGCATGCTCGGGCTTCATTCGGCGCCAGGGCGCCGGTGGATCACCGCCGGAGAGGCTAGCTATCGCGCGAAGAAGGCCAGCGCGGCCCGAACTCGCTCCTCGAGCGGCGTCTGGCCATCCTTCGGCAGGCGGTCGGCGGCCGCGGTGGCCTCCTGCTGGGAGTAGCCGAGGCCCATGAGGGCGGCCACGACCTCGGCGTCGGCGCGCTCGGTCCCGGCTGGCCGCGCGTCAGCCTCGATGCCGGCTGCCGGCGGCTGCACCTTGTCGCGCAGGTCGAGCACGATGCGCTCGGCCGTCTTCTGGCCGACGCCGGGCACCTTCCGCAGCACGTCCGAGCGCCCAGCCGCGATCGCGCCCGCGAGCTGCCCGTGGTCCAGCGCTGACAGCAGCCCGAGCGCCACCCGCGGCCCGACGCCGCTGACGCTGATGAGCTGTTCGAACAGCAGCAGCTCCTCGCGAGCGGAGAATCCGTACAGGGTCAGGGCATCTTCACGCACGTGAAGATGCGTGAACAGCGCCGCGATCGACCCCGGCGAAAGCTCACCGGCGGTCGAAGCCGGCACCGAAGCAAGCACACCGATCCCCCCCACGGAAACGATGACCCAGTCATCCCCCCGCTCGTCCACCACCCCCCGCACACGCGCAATCGGCATGCACCGTCCTCCTCAGTCGGAGAGTATAGCCGTGAAGGGAAAAGGCGGAGCCCGTGACCCCGCCTAACTGATAACTGACGACTGATAACTGACGACTGAGACCTACATGTACTGGCCGCCGTTGGGATTGAACTGCTGGCCCGTAATCCAGTCGCCTTCCGTGCAGAGGAAGCGCACGAAGTTCGCGACCTCCTCCGGCCGCCCGAACCGCCCCAGCGGGATGTTCTTCAGCAGGGCCGCCTTCACCTCGTCCGATAGCGCGATCACCATGTCCGTCTCCACGAAGCCGGGGCACATGGCGTTCACCGTGATGTTGTTCCGGGCCAGCTCCTTCGCCGCCGACTTCGCGAACGCGATCAGTCCCGCCTTCGCCGCGGCGTAGTTCGCCTGCCCCAGGTTCCCCATCTGGCCGATGATGCTGGACATCACGATGATGCGGCCGTAGTTGCGCTCGGTCATGTGCGGGATCGCGGCCGAGACACAGTAGAAGGCGCTGCTCAGGTCTGTCGTGATGACCTCGTCCCACTCCGCCGCCGTCATGCGCTTCAGCGTCTTGTCGCGGTTCACGCCGGCGTTCGCGACCAGGATGTCGATCTTCCCGAAGTTCGCGATGGCCTCGTCGATGATCTCCTTGCAGTCGTCCGGCTTCCCGACGTTGCCGCCGACGGCCACCGCCTTCGCTCCCAGCTTTCCGATCTCCGCGACGACTTCGCGCGCCGGTTCCGGGCTCGTGAAGTAGTTGACCACCACCGACGCGCCCTCCCGCGCCAGCTCGATCGCGCACGCCCGCCCGAGCCCGCGCGAGGCACCCGTCACCACGGCCACCTGGCCTTCGAGACGCTTCGTCATGATCCCTCCACATGGGAAACCCGCCGTGCAGGCGGGAAAATCGCACACCGGCCGAGACTGTACAGCATCCCTCGAGCACGCACTAGACGCGCCATGCCGCCGTCAACAAACCCGATTGTTGGACATTCGTACAGGCCCGCCAGCCGCTCGACGTATTCGCGCTTTAGCGTCTGCACGGACACGTCCGCGTCCGCTTCGGCGGCGGCCAGTGCCATCGGTCACTGTGGGAACAGCTCGGCCGATTCAGGCGGCCGCGGAAACGACGGCGGGCTCCTCTCCGGCGCGCGTTACGCGATTGCGGCCCATTTCCTTCGACGAGTACATGGCGCGGTCCGCACGGTCGATGAGGTCGTCCAGATCCTTCCCGTGGTTGGGGTACAGCGCGACGCCGACCGAAATCGTGATGGGGCCGACCGGCTGCAGGTTCTCGCCCGTGAGCGTCGTCCGCTCGACCGCTGCGCGCATACGCTCGGCGAGCTGCATCGCCTTCTCCTCACCGACGCCGGTGAAGATGGCGACAAACTCCTCGCCGCCGAACCGGTAGAGGTGGTCCTGCTCGCGTATGGAGGCACGCAGCACCTCGGAGACCTTCTGGAGCGCTATGTCGCCGACACGGTGACCATAGTCGTCGTTGAAGCGCTTGAAGTGGTCAATGTCGACCATGGTTACGGCCAGGGATGACCGCACACCGGCCTCCTCCAGCAGCACCCCACGGAGGTCCTCCGTCAGTTGCCGGCGGTTGGCCAACATTGTCAGGGCGTCGTGGTGCGCATCGTGCTGCGTCTCCTCGTGCACGCCCGCCGCCGCCAATGCAGTCGCGACCTGCGACGCCATCATTTCGAGAATTCGCTCGTCGTCGGAGTTGAATTGGTGGGGGTTGTGAGACCAGCAAGCGAGCGCCCCTACGACCCGGGCGCCAACGATGAGTGGCACGATAAGGGCCGACTCCGCCGCGGCAAACCCCTCCGCTTCGACCTTCGATTTGGCGACAGCTTCGTCAACACGGATGGTCTTGCCGCGTTTTGCCGAACGGCCGACGAGGCCCGTACCCAGCGAGATGACCTGCGCGTCGTCCGGCTCGTACTGTGGGTCATAGTCGGACGCCGCCAGTATGAGGTCGTTGTCCTCCAGGCGGCGCACAACGACGGCATCCGCGCCGACCAGCTTTCGGGCCTCCCGCACAGTCGTCTGGACCACATACCGCATGCTCAGCGTCTCAGTCACTTCGCTGACCACCTGGTACAGCGCGCCAAACTGATCGTTTCGGCGCTGCATCACGGCGCTGGCCTCCATTAACTGCGCCTGCTCGCGCCTGGCCGCCTCGAGTGCCCGGCGCAGCCGCCGGCCGATGACCAGCGTGGCGACCCCGACGGCGGCCGCGGAGACAAACGCGGCTACGATGGTGGCCAGCCGGGCGTTGGAACTTGCATCCAGCAGCGTGCCCTGATGGCCCTCGGCCGTGGCCTGCAGCCGTGGCGACTCTGTAGCCGCGAGAAAGCGCAGGGCGGCGAGCCTGGGCAGCAGTACCGTCACGAAGGTGTCCTGCGAGGGCGACTGGATGTACGCGTCCAGCGACTCGCTCGTCTCGACCGCGGCGCCCCGGATCTGCAACGTCGCCTCGGAGCCAATCAACGCGTGCAGCTCCTTGGCCTTTGCTTCGGCGGCAATGACGGCGTCATGAGCGAGAATCGCGTCGCCCATCGTCAGATTGTTGAACGGCTGCTGTGGCTGGTCTTCACCCGCGAGGACGGTACTGAACACCAACGCGAGCGACATCGAGTCGATCTCGGCGGTGATCTCCGCGGCCAGCAGCGCCGCCTGTGCGTCATTCGTGGCGTTCCGCGAGCTTCGGCGGACGACATCCGACGTGTACTGGGCGATGCCGATCACCACGGCCGCCCCGACCACGACGCTCGTTACCTGGAGCAGGAGCGGGTTGAGCCCGCGCCGCAGTCCGGAAACGACGCTCATTCCGTCACCACCAACCTGTCACGCATGCCCTAACTCATGTGTGACGTAAAGGTGTCGGTCTCGAAATCCGCGAACATCAGCAAGCAGACGAGTTCATAGGTGCCCGGACCCAGGTACTCGAAGCGAATCGCCCGTCGTTCCTGCGGGCCGAATGTATCGGTGTCGGCGATGGGTTCTCCGTATCGGCCGTCGTCGTCGACGGGCACGATGACGAACTCGTGGTCCTGCGTACCGACGTTCGCCGCGACGAATTCCTGCGTACCCGCGGGTACAGAGTCGAGGCCGACCTCGAGCGCATCGTCCCGCAGCGTAACCAGCGTGAAGTTGGCGCCCGCTTCGGCCGGATCGATCGCGCGCCCTTCCGAGCTAGCGCGTAGCTTCGCTGCAGAGCAGCCGACCCCAGCCAGCGTCAGGGCCGCACAGACAAGAAGGACCGCAGTTCTCACGAGGGAGTATCGGCAGCGCACCCCCGCCGTGGATACGCAGCGAGGGGCCGGAGGGCCCGTAACTGTCTGTGACGTGAAGAGATAGCTTCACCGGCGGTAGGCTCACACGACGGTCGGCGCGCGGTAGTCGCCCCACTCAGCCTTCAGAACACCGCAGATCTCGCCAAGGGTGGCGTACGCCTTGACCGCGTCCAGAATGGCGGGCATGAGGTTCTCCTCGCCCCGCGCCGTCTCCCGCAGCCGCGCGAGAGCCGCCTCGGCCTTCGCGCCGTCGCGCTCGGCCCGAACCCGGCGCAGCCGCTCGATCTGGGCTCGGGCGACCTCGGTGTTCATACGGAAGATGGTCGGTTCGGGCTCCTCCGCGCTGCGGAACTTGTTCACTCCCACGACCACGCGCGCGCCCGACTCGATCTCCTGCTGCTGTCCGACCGCCGACTCCTGGATCTCGCCCTGCATGTAGCCCGACTCGATCGCCGGCACAGACCCGCCCATGTCCTCGATCCGGTCGATGTACTCCTGCGCCTTCCGCTCGATCTCGTTCGTAAGGGATTCCACGTAGTACGACCCGCCCAACGGATCCACGGTGTCGGTCACGCCCGTCTCGTGGGCGATGATCTGCTGCGTCCGCAGCGCGATCCGCTGCGCGTCCTCGGTCGGGATGGCCAGCGCCTCGTCGTAGCAGGAGAGCGCGATGGACTGCACCCCGCCCAGCACTGACGCCAGCGCCTGCACGGCCGCCCGCACGATGTTGTTTTCCGGCTGCTGCGCCGTGAGCGTCGCCCCGCCGGTCTGGATGTGCGTCCGGAGCTTCCACGAGTTCGGGTCTGTCGCCCCGAACCGCTCCTTCAGCAGCCGCGCCCACATCCGCCGTAGCGCCCGATACTTCGCGATTTCCTCGAAGAAGTTGTTGTGCGTGTTGAAGATCCAGGAGATCCGCGGCGCGATCTCGTCGACGCTCACGCCCGACCGCTGGCACGCATCGATGTACGCGACGGCGTTGGAGAATGCGAACCCGATCTCCTGCGCTGCCGTCGCCCCGGCGTCACGGATGTGATAGCCGCTGACGCTGATGGAGTTGAACTTGGGCGCGTACTTGGCGCAGTACGTGATAAGGTCGGACGCGAGCCGCAGCGATGGCCGCGGCGGGTAGATGTAGGTGCCGCGCGCCACGTACTCCTTCAGCACGTCGTTCTGCGCCGTCCCCATGATGTCGCCAGCCGGGACGCCCTGCTTCTCGGCGACCGCCATGTACATGGCCACCAGGACCGACGCGGGTGCATTGATCGTCATCGACGTGCTCACCCGGTCCAGCGGGATCCCGTCGAACATCTCCTCCATGTCCGCCAGCGAGTCGATTGCCACGCCGACCTGGCCGATCTCCGCGCTTGCGTTAGGGTCGTCGGAGTCCAGCCCGATCTGCGTCGGGAGGTCGAAGGCGATCGACAGCCCGGTCTGGCCCTGTCCCAGCAGGAACTTGAACCGCTCGTTCGACTCGCGCGCTGTCCCGAATCCCGCGTACTGCCGCATCGTCCACAGCCGGCCCCGGTACATCGTCTCCTGCACGCCGCGCGTGAATGGATACTGTCCCGGGTACCCCAGGTCGCGCTCGTACTCCAGCTCCGCCGTGTCCAGCGGCGTGTACAGCCGCCGGGTCTCCGTCGACGTCGTCGCGAACTCGGGTTGGCGCTCGCCGCCGCGCTCCAACGCGCGCTTCAGCGTGCCCTGCTCCCAGTCCTCGAGGCCCTCGCGCACCGGCGCCCGGTCGCTGTGACCGTTCGAGCCGCTTGTTCGCTTCGTGGCCATGCGGACCCCCTTCACCCCGTCCCCAGCCTCCTCGGGCCGGTGCAAGGGCGTGCGATAGATGGTAACTGAGCCCTAGCCGTACCGGCCACAAGGGGCTTTCCAGCGTGCTGCCCCCAGCCCGTACCGTCGGCGAATCTGATGGTGCGGGCCCAATGGCCCCCAAATCCTGCTTGCAGCCTCACTCACACTCCCATGTTGCCGACAATTCCTCCAGACGGACTGTCAGAGGCCATGGCGTAATGGCCGGCCCGGCAACGCCGTCCGCGGCGGGGGATCGACTTTGAGCGGGTTATTCGAGGGCTCGAGCTATCACTTCACCTGGTTCGCCGTGCCCATGGTGTTGGCTGGCGCGTTCGCGCTGACCCTCGGCCTCGCCACGCTTGTACGTGAGCGCGGCTCCCACCTCAGCTTGAGCTTCATCGCCCTGACCTCCACCATCGCCGTCATCTACATCGGCAATGGCATCGCCTTCACGACGGTAGACGCCGGCGTCGCCGAAACGTGGCTCCGCATCGGCAGCGCTGGCACCTGCTTCCTGCCCGTCACGATCCTCCTCCACACGTCCTCCGCCAGCAATCACGTGCGTGCGCTTCGCGTGGCGATCGTTCTCGAGGCCGTTGTCACCTTCTTCCTCGCAGGCATCGCCCTCTGGACCGACTGGTTCGTCACCGACATCCATCGTTACTCGTGGGGCTACTACCCCATATTCGGTGCCGCGGGCCTGCTGCTGCTCGGGCTGAACATCGTGTCCTTCGGCATCGGTGGCCGCATGTTCCGCAAGAGCCTGCGGGCGACGCTCTCGCCCAAGCACAAGAAGCGGATGCAGGCACGCCTCGTGGCTCTCGGCGTCGCGGCGCCGGCGATGGCCGACTATCTGCCGACGCTCCACATCGGCATCTATCCCTTCGGCTGGTTCTTCATCTTCGGGATGGTGGCCGCCTCGACCTACACCATATGGAAGTACCGCATGGTCGACATCACGCCGGCCCTCGCCGCGAAGGAGATCATCGGCACGATGGCCGAGGGCCTCCTGGTCGTCGACCGCGACGGCGTCGTCCGGCTCGCCAACCGCGCTGCGGAGTCGCTCTGGGGCCCCGACCGCAACCTCGTCGGGGTCGCCTGCTCACGCCTCGATGCCCAGACCGAGCAGAAGGCGCTCATCCGTCTGCTCGACCCCGCGCTGGAGGATCACCTCGAAGTCACATACCAGCAGCGCGCGGGCCCGCCGCGCACCGTCGTCCTGTCCTCATCGAAGCTCCTCGACCATCTCAAGGAGTGGGTCGGGACGGTCTACATCATCCACGACATCACCGAGCGTGCGCAGGCGGAGAACGCCGTTCGCCAGAGCGAGGAGCGGTTCCGGTCGCTCGTCCAGAACGCCTCCGACATCATCACCGTCATCGACGCCGACACAACCATCCGCTACCAGAGCCCGTCCGTCCGCCAGCTCCTGGGCTATGAAGAGCGCGCGATCATCGGCACGCGCCTCGCCGGGCTCATCCACCCCGACGACCAGGCGCGCATCGTCGCCATCCTGCACGACATGCTCAACGACAACGAGGCCCGCATGATGGCCGAGATGCGCGTCCGCCACGACGACGGCTCCTGGCGCTACGTCGAGTTCATCGCCACCGACCAGCGGCAGAACCCCGCTATCCGCGGCATCGTCCTCAACATCTGGGACGTGAGCGCCCGGCGCCAGCTCGAAGAGCAACTCCGCCACCAGGCCCTGCACGACCCGCTCACCAAGCTCGCCAACCGCACGCGGTTCTCCGACCGCCTCGAGCACGCCCTCCAGCGCACCGAGCGCACCGGCAAGCGCGTCGCTGTCGTCTTCATGGATCTCGACAACTTCAAGGGCGTCAACGACAGCCTGGGCCACTCCATCGGCGATCAGCTCCTGACTGGCGTCGCCGAACGCGTGCAGGCCTGCCTCCGCCCCGGCGACACGATCGCACGGTTCGGCGGCGACGAGTTCGCGATCCTCCTCGAGGACATCGAGTCCGTCGTCGAGGCGACGACTATCACCCGCCGCATCTTCTCCGCGCTCGAAGCCCCTTTCGAGGCGGGCGGCAAGAACGTCATCGCCCGCGCCAGCATGGGCATCGCCTTCGGCGCCGACCGGACGGACGCCGACTCGCTGCTGCGTGACGCCGATGTCGCCATGTACGCCGCCAAGTCCCGGGGGAAGGGCCGGTTCGAGATCTTCGAGGACACGATGCAGGCCTCCATGATGGAGCGCCTCGAGCTACTGACCGACTTGCAGTCCGCGGTGGAGCACCAGGAGTTCGTCCTGCACTACCAGCCGATGATTCTCCTCACCACCGGTGAGATGTTCGGGATCGAGGCCCTCGTCCGCTGGAACCACCCGACTCGCGGCCTGCTGCCACCCGCCGACTTCATCCGCCTCGCCGAGGAGTCGGGCGCCATCATCACCATCGGCAGTTGGGTGCTGCGCCAGGCGTGCGAGCAGGCGATGGCCTGGCAGGCTGCCTTTCCGAACGCCGCCAACTGGACAATGAGCGTCAACGTCTCCGCCAAGCAGCTCCAACAGGCCGGCTACGTCGAGGAGGTCCGTGAGATCCTGTGCGATACCGGCATCGACCCGGGGCGCGTCATCATGGAGATCACCGAGAGCGTCATGATGAACCAGGTCGACGATATGGGTGCCCGCCTGCGGGAGCTGAAAGCGCTGGGCCTGCGGCTGGCGATCGATGACTTCGGCACGGGCTACTCGTCACTTAGCTATTTGCAGCAGTTCCCGTTCGACCTGCTGAAGATCGACAAGTCCTTCATCGACGGCGTCGGCGAGACCGCGAAGCAGAAGGAGCTGACACGCGCGATCATCGAGCTGGGCAGGACGCTCGAGTTGGAGATGGTGGCGGAAGGCATCGAGCGCACGGAACAGCTCTCCCACCTCGTCACGCTCGACTGCGATCTCGGCCAGGGCTTCCTGTTCTCGAAGCCCCTGGAGGCCGACCAGATAGCGAAGCTCCTCGGTGAACTGTCCAGCGCCCCCGCGGGCGAAGCCGCGTAGTTGCGGTTTCGCTACGGCGTAGCTACGGCTTCAGGTCATCCACCATCACCGTCGCCTCCCCCCGTACGACAGTGTCGCCCGACTGGTTCGTACAGTCCGTCCGCACCGTCAGCACGCGCTTCTCGGGGTCCACGGCCGTCACCTCCGCCTCCGCGGTGATCGTGTCGCCGATGGCCACGGGCCTGCGGAACTGTAGCGACTGGCCCAGATAGATCACGACGCCCCCCGGCCACAGCCGCGTTCCCAGTGCAGCCGAGATGTACCCCGCCGACAGCATCCCGTGCGCGATCCGCTTCCCGAACCGAGTCCGCGCCCCAAAGTCCGGGTCCAGGTGCAAGGGCTGCTCGTCGCCCGTCACCCGGGCGAACGCCACCACATCCTCTTCCGTCACCGTCTTCGCGAACGACACCCGATGTCCCACCGGCGGCAGCTCGGCCATGCTCTCTCCTCCTCCTCGATGCTCGATGCAGTCTGCGGCCCCCCCTCGAGCCCTCAGCATCCAGCTTGCGGCCGAAGCCGCAAGGTGGGATAACTGCTCATCAGACTATACACCTGCCGTTGACACTGAAGCTAACCTAGCATACGCTTAGCTAAACGGAGGGTTTGCCCTCGTGGTCTCTCGCGCACCTGTCACGCTCGATTCGGACGGAAACGGCACGCGTAAGCTCCGCCGCGGCCCCCACACGCGCAAGCAGATCCTCGACGCTTCACTCCGGCTCTTCTCCGACAAGGGCTTCGCCCGTACGAGCGTCCGCGACATCGCCCAGGCGGCAGGCATCACGGACGCCGCCATCTACTACCACTTCGATTCCAAGCGCGACCTGTTCGAGGCACTGGTCGAGGAGCGTGGCTTCACGGCCGCCCTGGAGAGCCTCGAACGCGCCGAGATCTCGGAGGTGGGCTTCACCGCCCGGGAGGCCGTGGTCGGACTCGCCACGCGCGCCCTCGAGTTCATCTACCAGAACAAGGACGTCATGAAGGTCCTCATGCTCGAGGCCATGGCGGAAGATCCGGTCGCGGCCGAGGAGTACCGCAGCCTCGTCCAGCGCTGGCAGCACGGCCTCGGCCACGTGTTACGCCAGTACGCCGAACGCGGGCTGCTCCGCACCGAGGCGGTGGACGAGCTTGCGGCGCAGATCTCGCTTACCGTCATCGGCGCCTTCGCCGACTATATGATGAGCCCGGCCGAATCCCGCCCCGACGACGCGCCTCCGGCCGAGGTACACCGCCACGTCGAAGTGGCTATGCACCACGTCGTTCAGGGCATTACATGACGAAGGCAAGGACCGCACGCGAATGACGATCCGCCCGCTCGAAGCAAAGCTGCCGCCCCCGTCCACGATCGAGGATGCGCGCTTTGCCCACGAGAGCGAGGAAGAGTTCGCCCGTCTTCTCGATTTCTACGGCGTCGAATGGCAGTACGAACCCCGCACATTCCCTCTGAAGCACGCCGATGACGGCCGCGTCCTCGAGGCGTTCTCTCCGGACTTCTACCTGCCGGCGCTCGACCTCTACATCGAACTCACCACGCTGAAGCAGGGCCTCGTCACCGATAAGCACCGCAAGATCCGCAGCCTGCGCGCAATCTATCCCGGCATCAACATCAAGCTGCTGTACAAGCGCGACTATCTGACGCTGCTCGCGAAGTACGGCATCGGCATGATCGATGAGACGGAGCACCTGGCGCCGGGTGAGGTGCTTATCAGCTCCAGCCAGATCGAACGCCGCCTCAACGATCTCGGCGCTGAGATTAGCCGCGACTACGCGGGCAGGGAGCCTCTGCTCATCGGCGTACTGAAGGGCGTGACCTGTTTCATGGCCGACCTGATGCGCCACGTCGCGCTGCCCCTGCATATCGATTTTATGACCATCTCCTCGTACGAGGGGGACCGCACGGGGGCCGTACGCATCCTCCAGGACCTCAGCGAGAACATCGCCGGCCGCGACGTCATCATCATCGAGGACATCGTGGACACCGGCATGACCCTGCAGCATCTCGTCAAGATGCTGCAGGCCCGCCAGCCGGCCTCCCTGCGCGTCTGCGCCCTGCTCGACAAGCGCGCCCGGCGCCTGGTCGAGACGCCGATCGACTACACGGGGTTCGAGATCCCGGACGAGTTCGTCGTGGGCTATGGGCTGGACTACCGCCAGCGCTTCCGCAACCTGCCCTTCATCGCCACCCTGCGCCCTGAGGCGAAGACGTCCGCCGATAATCATGGGAAGGGCGGCCAGTAGCATCGGATTCGCCCGCGCCGCACCCGATTCGATACGCTCACAGCAGAAGATGCCCGAAAACGACCGCCAGCAACGACCACCCCTGCGCTTTATGCGCCTGCGCGACCTCGTCGAGACGTCCGACGATGTGATCTCGTTCGTCGAGAAGTACCAGAAGGTGTGGGAGGCCGAAGGCAAGGCGATGATCGCGCTGGGCGAGTTCCTCACGCTGCGTTCCGACTCGATGCGGTACCAGCTCGAGATGATGCGGATGGGTAACGACGCCTTCCGCCGCTACAACGACTGGCTGGAGGCGCTCATGTCACTGCGTCCGGACACGCTGTTGCAGGCGTTCCTGCGCCCGCCGGACCGGCCCGCCGAAGACACGAAGGGCGAGGCCGACACGTGATGGACGCAGTTCACGACCCGGGCCAGAGGCAGCATTCCCAGGATCAGCGCCCGATGTTCCGCGGCGCGATGCACGGCGTCGTCGCGGTTCTCGCACCTGCCGGCCTCGTCCTGCTGCTCCTCCTGGCCGATTCCCCCCGCGGCTACGTCGGCGCCGCGATCTACGCCGTCAGCGTCATGCTGCTCTACACCACCAGCGCCTCGTACCACCTCGCGCCCTGGCCTGATCGCCTGCGTCGCGTCATGAAGCGCCTCGATCACTCGATGATCTTCATCCTGATCGCCGGCACCTACACGCCGTTCTGTTTGATCGTCGTCGGCGACGCCTGGGGCATCCCCATGCTCTCCATCGTCTGGACGTTCGCTGGTCTCGGCGTGGGCCTCAAGGTCCTCTGGCCCGACAGTCCTCGTTGGCTCGGCGTCGCCCTCTACCTTGCGCTGGGCTGGATCGGCGTCGTCGCCGTCTGGCCTGTCGTGACGAACCTCTCGCCCGCAGCTATCGCGATGCTCGCTACGGGCGGTGGACTCTACTCAATCGGCGCTCTGTTCTACGCCGCCCGCTGGCCCGACCCGAACCCCCGTGTCTTCGGCTACCACGAGGTCTTCCATACGCTCGTCGTCGCCGGCTCCGTCCTCCACTTCACCGTCATCGCCACCTACCTGTTGTAGAGACGTCACGCGGAGCGGACGGGACTGTCCCTACACTTCCTTTCCGTACCCCATCGCTGCCGAGTACGCCCATCCATCCAGGTCCGGCGTCTCGATTCCCATCGTCGACAGCGCCACCTTCACCTCCGTCCGGTGCTCGACTCCGTGCTCCAGCGCGTGCACCAGGAAGAAGCTTTTCGGGAAGCGGTACACCTTGCCCACGAACGGAAGGTCGACCTCCGCGTCCACGTCCAGCGCCTCCGCTATCGCGATCAACTCGTCACCGGCCCGCGTGGCCACCTCGATGAGCGCATCGATGCTCGGCAAGGGACTGCTGCGGGTCAACTCGCCTTCGTGCTGCCGGCCCTTCGTCCGCAGCACCTGCGTCTGCTGTCCACCGACCACGTGGACCAGCAACTCGCCGACCGAACCGGAGACGCCATCCGGTTTCGCCCGGAGCTGCTCCTCGCCAAGCGCACGGCACGCCTCCAGCAGCGTGAGCGTCGCCCACTTGTTGTAGCGGAGCATCTCAGCCAGTGGCCGGTTCATCGAGACGCCTCTCTGCGCCTACCGCAAGCCGAAGTCGAAGCCGTTGCCGCGGTCGTGCTCCCGCAGGATGAGCCGCGCCACTGTGCTGCGGTGCACCTCGTCAGGCCCGTCGTAGATCCGCGCGAACCGCGCATGCCGGTACATGCGCTCGAGCGGGAAGTCAGTGGTTACGCCGGCCGCGCCGTAGACCTGGATCGCCCGGTCGATGACGTTGTGCAGCATCTTGGCGCCGACGACCTTGATGATCCCGATCTCCACGCGCGCCGGGTCCCCCGCGTCCATCTTGTGCGCCGCCGAAAGCGTCAGCAGCCGCGACGCCTGGATCTCCGACGCCGACTCGAAGATCATCTGCTGGATCTGCTGCTTCTTCCCCAGGGCCTCACCGAACATCACGCGGCTGTTCGCCCGCTCGCACATCAGGTCGAAGGCCCGCTGCGCCTGCCCCAGCCAGCGCATGCAGTGGAAGATGCGGCCCGGGCCCAGCCGCTGCTGCGAGATGAGGAAGCCCTGCCCGCGCGGGCCCAGCAGGTTCGTCCTGGGCACTCGCACGTTGTCGTACTCGACTTCGCAGTGGCCGGCCATCATGCCCATCACCGGCGTCTCGCGCACGATGTTGTAGCCCGGCGTGTCGGTCGGCACGACGATCATGCTGAAGGACTCGTGCACCGGCGTGGGCGGGTCTTCCGTCCGGCACATCACGGTCGTGTAGGCGGCGTTGTTTGCTCCGGTCGTGAACCACTTGCGCCCCTTGATCACCCAGTCGTCACCGTCCAGCACCGCGCGCGTCTGGATCTGCGTCGGGTCCGAGCCCGCAACCTCCGGCTCCGTCATCCCGAAGCTGGGGAAGATCTCTCCCTGCACGAGCGGCGTGAGGTACTTGCCCCGCCATTCCGGCGACGCGTGCAGGTTCAGCATGATCGAGTCCTGCAGCGAGTGGGTGCCCAGGCACACCTGCGCGTATTCCGACCGGCCGATGACCTCGTTGACGTAGACGTAGTCCAGGAACGGCATGCCCTGCCCGCCGATCTCCTTCGGATGCCCCAGCGCCCACAAGCCCGCGTCCTTCGCCTCCTGCATGAGCCGGCGCATGGCCTCGCGCCCCGACGGCCCTTCCAGCTCCTCCTCGGCGGGATAGATGCGCTCTTCGATGAACGCCCGCACCCGCTCGCGGATCGGCTTCACGTGATCGGGAATAGCAAAGGACATGGTTGTGGCTCCTCGCTTGCTGGCTCGCCGTGCGGCACAGCGTACACCCGCCACGGCGCAAGCTCACCGCCGCGCGGACCGAGGGAGCCCCGGGGAGCCGGGAGGGCAGCCGGCTAGGCCGTATCCACGTCCGGATGATGCCTGCGCCATGTCGCCCCGAAGAAGGACCCCAGCACCGCCGGCGGCGCGACCGTGAGGAACCGGTACACCAGCACAGCCGCCACGACCTCCTCGTTCGGGCCACCGAACGCCACGAGGGCGCCCGTCAGTCCCAGCTCGACGAACCCGAACCCGCCCGGTGTGATCGCGATCTGCCCCAGGACCCGCACCAGCGCCCACGCCGCGAACGACTCGGCGAGGCTCACCTCGCCGCCCGTGATGTTGAGCGCGCGCAGGGACACCAGCAGCACGAGGTACACGGTGAGGTGGCCCGCCAACGTCCCCAGCGTGATCCAGTGCCAGCGGGCCCGCAGCAGCCCCAGCGCCTCCTCGCGGAACTCGACCAGCGTCGCCCCCGACCAGTCGACCGGGTCGCGCCCCACCACGCGAAGCAGCCACGACACAAGCGACGCGGCGGCGTCACCGATCGCCGAGGCCAGCCGGTTGGTGCTCAGCGCCAGCACGCAGGCGGCGACGATCGCCCCGAACACAGCGACGCCGGCGTAGGCCGCGGTCTGCAGCAGCGCGTTCGATCCGCCCGATGCCGAGAGCCACGCCAGGGCGATCGCAGGCGTGCCGAACACCATGAACTGATTCCAGATCGTCACGACCGTTATGGACAACGTGACGTCGCGGGCACGGAATCCCCACCCACGCAGCATCGCGTACGTGAGTCCAATCCCGACGGCGAGCCCGCCCGGGGCCACGTAGGTCGACGCTGTGGAGGCCGTCGACATCGCCAGAGCAGCCCGGAAGCGCAGGCCGGGCAAAGCGGCCATGTACTGAGGCGCAAACGTAGCAACGTTGACTGCCGTCGTCGCGGCAAGCGCTCCCACCCACAGCCACGACAGACCCTGTACGACCTCCCACACATCGCGCGGGTCGGCGATGCTCGGCAGCACCACGAAGAACACCACGGCCACCACCAGAAGGCCGGCGGCCGCGACGATGAGCGTCCCGAAGCGCGCGCGCAACGCCTTGACCACGCCTGGCAGCATGGGCGAAGCATGGCATCCCGCCCGCCGCCTGTCGAACTCGTCCGCAGCCCCGCTGGCCCCTCCCGGTTCCCGGGCCATCCCGCCCTTGCGCCACCATCCTTCCGTGTCCACATACTCACCAACGACCATGATTAAGCTCACACCAGCCGACGAGCTCTTCGTCCACCAGATCCCGGAGCCGCTTCCGCAGGTGTTCGTGCGGCACGAGCACTGGCGCGAAAGCTACTACTACAGCATCCATCCGCGCGACGGCATCGGCGACGCGATTATTCTCACGATGGCCACCTACCCGTGGCGCGAGATGCTGGACTCCCATCAGTTCAGCCTCATCGACGGCACGCGGCGCTTCGCCCACGTCACGCGCCCGTACGCGGGCGACCCCCACACGTCGGTGGTGGGGCCAGTGTCGGTCGAGATCCTTGAGCCGTTCAAGACGCTGCGGTTGCGCGGCGGCGGCGCGGGAGACACGCCCATCGCCTTCGATGTGACGTTCACCGCGCGCACTCAGGCGTACGGGCTGCGCCGCGGCACGATGAAGCGCGGCGACGAGATCATCTGGGACCAGAGCCACTTCCTGCAGTCGGGCACGTACGAGGGCTCGTACACCGTCGACGGCGTCGTGCGGCCGATCGTCAACTGGTGGGGCCAGCGCGACCACTCGTGGGGCATCCGCGACCACGCCCGCTGCCCGATGTGGCTGTGGCTGGCGATCCAGCTCCCGGACGGCATGCTCGGCGTCTGGCACTGGGAGTACCCGAACGGAGCGCGCGTCTTCACCGACGGCTGCTACGCGCCCGCCGATGGTGGCGACCCGACGCCCATCATCGATTTCCGCCACGACCTGCACTGGATCGATGATGCGGGGAATCCAGCCGACTACGGCGCCGATGGCAGCGCCACAAGCGGCCTGGCCGGCCGGGTCGAGTTCGTGCTCGAAGGCGGCCGCACCATCACCGTCGAGGGACAGGGGCCGCGCTGCGCCTCCTACGGACCGTACGGTGGCGGCCAGCACCTGCTGGAGGTGAAGACCAGCGACGGCCGCCGGGGCATGGGCATCTACGAGCTGACCGGCTCCTATCACCACCGCTACTTCCCGATTCCGCGGGCCGACCGCTACCCGCCCGGCTGATTGGCCAGCCGCCCCGGCCGTACACCGCCCGGCTTCCGGGCTCGGTGGCCGTCGACCGGGACCGGCAGCACCCTCGGTCCAGCCTGTTCCCCTTGCGGCCGCTGCCTCGTAAGATCCAGCGCGCGCTGATACTGGCGCCGCTTGCGTCCAAGGAGACATCGCCATGCCCAAGATGAACGTCCAGCCCATCCCGAACGTCCCGGAGCGGGTCAACGAGATCCGCCGTCTCACCGCCGACATCATCAACAAGGAGATCCTGCCCAACGAGAACTTCCTCTGGGCCTGGCGCACGGACAAGCGCTTCACCGAGAGTGATATCGAGCAGGCGCGCCAGATGCGCGAAGACATCAAGCACAAGGTGAAGGAGGCGGGCATCTGGGCCCCTCACCTGCCGGTCGAGTACGGCGGCGCCGGCCTGAACTTCCTCGAGCACGCTTACATGAACGAAGTCCTGGCGTACGCCGTCGGCGCCGCCGCGCTCTTCGGTGTCGTGGCGCCGAACTCGGGCAACCAGCAGATCCTCGTGAAGTACGGCAGCGAGGAGCAGAAGAAGAAGTGGCTCATCCCACTCATCGAGGGCAAGATGGAGTCCGGCTTCAGCATGACCGAGCCCGACGCGCCCGGCTCCGACCCACGCGCCATCAAGACCAGCGCCCGGCGCGACGGCGACGAGTGGGTGATCAACGGCCACAAGTGGTTCACCTCGAACGGCAAGCGGGCGGACTTCTTCATCGTCATGTGCCGCACCGAGGATCCCGATGGCCCGGCCGACCGCAACGGCAAGATGACGCAGATCATCGTCCCGAAGGAGACACCGGGCGTGAACATCATCCGCGGCGTCCCCATCTGGGGGAACCAGGAATCCGACCACTGCGAGATCATCTACGACAACGTCCGCGTGCCCGTTACCAACCAGCTCGGCGCGACCGGCACCGGGCACCAGGCCGCGCAGGACCGCCTGGGCGCCGGCCGCATCTACCACTGCATGAATTCCGTGGGCCAGATGTGGCGTGCCTTCGACCTCATGGTCGACCGCATCACCAAGCGCGAAGTCCACGGCGGCCTCCTCGAAACCAAGCAGTTCATGCAGGGCTTCATCGCCGACTCCTACATCGATATCCAGGCCGCGCGGCTCATGACGATCCATGCCGCCGAGAAGATCGAGTCGGCCGAGGACCCGCGCACTGACATATCGGCGATCAAGATCTTCGTGCCCGCCGCCTACGAACGCGTCGTTGACCGCGCGATCCAGGTGTGGGGCGCCGCCGGCGTCTCCGGCGACCTGCCGCTCGCTGGCATGTACCAGGGCGCGCGGACACTGCGGATCGCCGACGGCCCGGACGAGGTGCACAAGATCCTCATCGCGAAGAACGTGCTGAGCCGCTACCACCACGGGCAGTCGTGGGACTTCGGCAACTGATACAACACAACTAATGCCGGGCGAACAAAGACGGATGCAGGTCGTACGACCTGCATCCGTCTTTTCGTTGCCAATAGCCCGGCTCGCTCGGTCCGGCGCAGGCGTTCCTTGCCCGGCGCCGGACGCAAAGCGCCCCGAGCAACCTCACTGCTCTTCCTGGTTTCATCCTCCCCCGGCACCCCGCCTGTCAGGAGCTTTCGCTCGCCGATTCGACGTGACTCCAAGTTCGTCCACCAGGCTGCGCTCAGCTGCTCGGGACATTCACTACGATATCAGCAGTCCCGCACCTCGTCAATCCCGTTATGATCGCAGTTCCATTGAAGTTTCTGCATAACACCGCGCCCGTTATCGCCAACCACCAATGATCCCCACCCTAACCACTGCCGCTACACGGTGGTGAGGCACACATGCCGTTCGCAGACCCGCAGGGAAATCCACGCTGGCGCAGAAGGTCCACGCTTGCGCGGTGACAAGGTCTCCGGCTGACAAGCTGCCACGCCCTACGTACACTCACCCCGTGCAAAAGCTCCGCCTCGACCGCCCCGACGGCCGCTACCTCTACCTCTACAGCTTCGACCGTCCGCTCCCGCCCATCCTCGAGGTCGAGGAGCAGGCCCGCGGTCACGGCCAGATCGAGCTTCGCTGGAACCCGCTGCTGGCCGAGCACGTCATCGTCTCGACCGGCCGGCAGGGCCGCACCTTCCTCCCGCCGCCGGAGTACTGCCCTCTGTGCCCCACGGCCGGGCCCGATGCCTTCGCCACAGAGGTCCCCGCCGCCACCTACGAGCTGGCGGTCTTCGAGAACCGCTTCCCCTCGTTCCAGCCCGACGCGCCGGAAGTCCAGGCGGAGTCCGCGCTGTACTCCCGCGCACGCGCCGCCGGCATCTGCGAGGTCGTGCTGTACTCCCCCGACCATGACGCCAGCCTGTCGACCCTGCCCGAGGCCCAGACCCGCCACCTGGTGGACGTCTGGTGCGACCGTTACGCCGAGCTGTCGGCTCGCGACGACGTGCGCTACGTCTTCATCTTCGAGAATCGCGGCAGGGAGATCGGCGTGACGCTCACCCACCCTCACGGCCAGATCTATGCCTTCCCCTTCGTACCGCCGCGCGTGCTGCAGGAGCAGGCGGCTGCCTTCCTGCATTTTCAGCGCACGGCCCGCTGCCTGCAGTGCGACATCGTCGCCGAGGAGATCGCGCGCTCTGCCCGGGTCGTCGCCACCGAACCTGGCTTCGTCGCCTACGTGCCCTTCGCCGCGCGCCTGCCGTACGAAGTACACGTCGCCGCCACCGCCCACCGCGAATCCCTAGGCGACATAACAGCGACCGAGCGCGCCAGCCTGGCCCGCATCCTGCGCACGGTCCAGTCGGCCTACGACAGCCTCTGGGACTTCCCCATGCCCTACACGATGATCATGCACCAGCGCTCGGCCGACGCCGTCGCCCGCCCCGGCGACCACCTCCACATCGAGTTCACGCCGCCGTACCGCACCAAGGACAAGCTCAAGTACCTGGCCGGCGTCGAGACGGGCGCCGGCACCTTCATCAACGACACCGCCCCCGAAGAGAAGGCATCAGAGCTCCGAGCGGCGCTGGAGAAACGAGGATGACGCTGGGAGTGCGGACGCGAAGCGTGGAGCACAGCCGCCCCCGGCTGTGCGTCCGCCCCCGGCGGCCCGCCGCGGGGGGGGGCCCCGCCCGCGGCAGGTGATCGCGGGCGGGTGAACGGCCGACACGAGGTGTGTGGCACAGCCGCCCTCGGCTGTGCGTCCGCCGCAGGCGGACCGACGCAGCAGGGCGTCGCTCCCGTCAGCAGCCGTCGCGCGCGAGGACAGCCTCTGGACGCGAACGCGCATGACCACCGACCTCATCGACCGCCCCCAACCCCACGACCACCGCGTCGAGATCCTGGTCGCTGCGTTCCGCGAGCACTTCAGCCACGACCCCGAGGGCATCGCCGAGGCCCCCGGCCGCGTCAACCTCATAGGTGAGCACGTCGACTACAACGACGGCCTCGTCCTCCCCTTCGCCATCGATCGAGGCCTCCTCGCCGCATGGTCACGCCGCGACGATGACGCTGTCGACGTCCATTCGCAGGACCTCGGCGAGCGTTCGTCCTTCAACGTCCGAAGTGTCCCGCCTGCTGCTCCGGGATCATGGGCAAACTACATCCGCGGTGTTACACGGGCGCTTCAGCCCCGTCGCGGCCTCGACCTCGCCGTGTCTGGTGATGTCCCTCAGGGTGGCGGACTCTCATCCTCCGCCGCGCTCGAGGTCAGCGTCGCGGGCGCTTTCCGCGACTCCTTCGACCTCCCCATCACGGACGCCGCCCTCGCCCTCCTCTGCCAGCGCGCCGAAAACGACTACGTCGGCGTCCAGTGCGGCATCATGGATCAGTTCGCCTCCGCGCTCTCCAGGCGCGACCACGCCCTCCTCATCGACTGCCGCACGCTCGACTACACGCACGTCCCCCTCCGGCTCGCCGAGCACGGCCTCGCGATCGTTATCGCCAACAGCGCCGTCCGCCGCGAGCTGATTACGTCCGCGTACAACGACCGCCGCCGCGAGTGCGAGCAGGCGGTCGCCCGCCTCCGCGACCTCCTCGGCCGGCCCGACCTCGCGTCCCTGCGCGACGTGTCCGCCGCCGAGCTGGATGCGCTGACGATCGACGCCGGCGACGTGCCGCTGCGCCGCGCCCGGCACGTTGTCACCGAGATCGGGCGCGTTGCCGAGGCGGTCGACGCGCTCGCCCGCGACGACTTCGCCCGCGTCGGCGAGCTGATGGTCGCCTCGCACCTCAGCCTCAAGACCGACTACGAGGTCAGCTCCGAGCAGCTCGACCTGCTCGTCGGCCTCGCCACCGCCCAGGACTACGTGCTCGGCGCGCGGCTCACGGGCGCCGGCTTCGGCGGCTGCACCGTCAACCTCGTCCGCGCTGATCGCGTCGAAGACTTCGCCCGCGACGTTATCGCCACCTACCGCGAGCGCACTGACCTCGCGGCGGTGATGTACGTCACGACGCCGCAGGACGGGCTTCGCACGTGGCGTCTGTAACGGCACACCGTGGGGGCGCAGCAGGGCTGCGCCCACCACCCAACAACCACGTCCGACCGCCCTATGCGACAGCGCGAACGTGAGACAACGAGTCCCCCCTCTCCACGTCGTGGGGAGGGGGGCAGGGGGTGAGGTGCAGTCGGGGCATCAACTTTCTGATCCTGGCCAGCACTCGTACAATGCGCCCCTCCCATCCGTGTCCATCTGTCGAAGAATCTGTGGATAGACCCAACATGAAATTCGCCAACCGCATCGAGAAGCTCCCGCCCTACCTCTTCGCCCAGATCTCGAAGAAAGTCGCCGCGAAGAAGGCCCAGGGCATCGATGTCATCTCCTTCGGCATCGGCGACCCCGACCTGCCGACGCCGCAGCACATCCTCGACGCGCTCCGCGACGCCGCGCAGCAGCCGGCCAACCACCGTTACCCCGAGACCGAGGGCCTGCCCGAGTTCCGCCAGGCCGTCGCTGACTGGTACGAGCGCCGCTTCAGCGTGAAGCTCGACCCGGCGAAAGAGGTCATCTCGCTCATCGGGTCGAAGGAGGGTATCGGCCACGTCGCGCTCTGCTTCATCGACCCCGGCGACGTCGCGCTGGTGCCGGATCCCGCGTACCCCGTGTACGCCATCGGCACGATGTTTGCCGGCGGCGAGGTCTACACGCTGCCCCTGCGTGAGGAGCACGGGTTCCTGCCCGACCTCGACGCCGTGCCGGCCGACGTGGCGGCGCGCGCGAAGGTGCTCTGGCTGAACTACCCGAACAACCCGACGGGCGCCGTCGCCGACATCGAGTTCTTCGAGCGGGCCGCGAACTTCGCGAAGAAGCACGACATCGCCATCTGCCACGACGGCCCCTACAGCGAGGTCGCCTACGACGAGTACGTCCCGGCGAGCTTCCTGCAGGCGAAGGGAGCCAGGGATGTCGGCATCGAGTTCCATTCGCTGTCGAAGAGCTACAACATGACCGGCTGGCGCATCGGCATGGCCGTTGGCAACCCGGCCATCATCGACGCCCTCATGCGCGTGAAGTCCAACATCGACTCCGGCCAGTCCCAGGCCATCCAGCAGATGGCGATCGCCGCCCTCAACGGCCCGCAGGACTGCATCGACGAGCACAACGCCATCTACCGGCGCCGCCGCGACAAGGTGGTCGACGCGCTGCGCAAGCTGGGCCTGCAGGTCACGCCGCCGAAGGCCAGCCTGTACGTCTGGGCGAAGGTTCCCGCCGGCATGACGTCTGCCGGGTTCGCCGAGCGTCTCCTAGACGAGGCCGCCGTCATCGTCACCCCCGGCAACGGCTACGGCGAGCACGGCGAAGGCTACGTCCGCCTCTCCCTCACCCTCCCCGACGACCGCGTAGACGAAGGCCTCCGCCGCATCGCTTCCGTCCCCGCGCTGGCGTAGGGAGCTCGTGGCACAGCCGTCCTCGGCTGTGCTCCGCCTCAAATGACGGCGGCCTCGACGATATTGCTGATGACGTTCTCCGCGTCTCTGCGGTCAACCTACATTGCCCGTTTACGACCGGAGCGGCACCTCAACGCCCGTGCGTTTGTGAAAGAAGCGCTCCAACCCTGATGCCGTCCGCGGATCGCCCCAGGGATTCGGCAACCCCGGCGCCAGCTCGCCGGCGAACGTCAGGTTCGAAAGCACGTGCATCGCCTCGTAGTAGCCCGCGTTCCGCATGTCCACTGTGCTTCGCTTCCGGTACCCGGTCGCGTATCGCCGCATCGGCACCGCGCGCACGCGTTCGAAGACCGCTCGTAGTACACCACTGAGTTCGACGGGACCGAAACGCAGGATGACCGACGTGCACGCGATGTCGTACGCCGGTTCCGCCACGATCGCCTGTGACCAATCGACCACGCCACTGAACGTCCCCGCATCCATGATCACGTTCAACGGATGGAAGTCGCCGTGGCAGATCGACACACGCGCGTCCTGCGCCGGCACGTTCGTCAGCAACCACTCTGCTCCTCGCCGCAACCCGACGAGCCCGGCGCGCTCGATCCTAGCCGAGATACTCCGGACCTCACCTGCGAGTGTGAAATCGCCGGGATCCAGCCCGGCGCCCGCCAGAGAATCGCGATACACCCTGGCATCGAGTGCATGCAGCCGCGCCTGTACCTCCGCCAGCGTCTGGGTCAGCCGAAACAGCCGCGAAAGCTTGCCCGACGGCCCCAGGATGTCGTCCCACATGTTCACGCCCCGCAACCGCTCCATGATGAGGAACGGCGCACCGAGCGGTTCGCAGTCCGTCGAGGCCACGAAGACGCGCGGTGCAGGAAAGCCGAGCGACGTCAGCGCGTCGTGCGTCGCCTTCTCCCGGATCACCATGCCCGCGTGCTCTGGCGTGCGCATGAGTCGCAAGATCAACGGCCCCGAGAGTTCGTCAGGAGCACCGTCCAGCTCAAACGCCATGATGGTCGTGTCAAAGCCGCCTGTCAGCGCCGAAGGGGGAGCAGCGAACTTCGTCGCGCCGTCGCCCCACGCCCGTCGCAAGTAGATCAGCAGCTTCTCCGCGAGCAGGCCATCCCCCATCGCCGGATTATCCGCGTCCCGAGTCTCCCCGTCGAGCATTAACCGCTTGCGAAAAGCGAAGAGGCCGCGTTGTCATCGACGCGGCCTCTAGAAGGATCCTGAGAGAACCTCTGCGCTCTCCGCGCCTCTGCGGTGAACTACACGCCTTTGCGGGCCATCTGCCGCAACCGCGAGATCCGCTCCTCGATCGGCGGATGCGTGCTGAACAGGTTCGAGAAGTTCTGGCCTTTGAACCCCGCCAACGGGTTCACGATGTACATGTGCGCCTGCGACGGGTTCACCTGCATCGGCCGCATCATCGCGCCCTGGTGCAGCTTCGCCAGCGCGTCGGCAAGCGCGTCAGGGTCGTGCGTCGTCCGCGCGCCCGTCTTGTCCGCCTCATACTCCCGCGTCCGCGAGATCGACATCTGCACGATGGCCGCCGCCATAGGCATCAGGATGATGGCCAGCAACGCCAGCATGCCGTTCTCGTTGTTCCGGCGCCCGAACATCATCGACCACATCATGCTCGTCGTGATCCATGAGATCGCACCGGCCAGCACCGCCGCGATGGATCCGATGAGGATGTCGCGGTTGCCGACGTGCCCCAGCTCGTGCGCCATCACGCCCTTCAGCTCGCGGTCGTCCAGTAGATCCATGATGCCGGTCGTCGCGGCCACCACCGCGTGCTTGGGGTTCCGTCCCGTCGCGAACGCGTTCGGGGAGGGGTTCTGGATCAGGTACACCTTCGGCTTCATCGGCAGCTTCGTCATCGAGAGCACGTCCTCGACGACCCGGTGCAGCCGCGGCGCCTCTTCCGGCGTCACCTCGTGCGCGCCGGCCATGCGCAGTGCCAGCTTGTCGCTGAACCAGTAGGCGGCGAAGTTGAACACGCCCGCCAACACGACGAAGAAGATCAACCCCGCCAGACCGCCCAGGAACAGGTAGCCCAGCGCCCCCAGCAGGCCCGTCATCACGCCCATCAGAAGCAGGGTCTTAGCAGTTGCTCCCATCTCGGTTTCTGTACCTCTTTCCTCCAGCCGGTGAAATCTCCGGCTGCTTCCATCATATCATTCGCCCGCCACCCCTCCCCCCGATCAGTTTCGAACCCGTTACGCCCAGCCCTTCCCGCTTCCCGCTTCTCGCGTCCCGCCCCTCACATCCCACTTCTCGCTTCTCACCTCTCGACGGCGCCGTGATACCATCCCACTGCGGTTCTGGGCGGAAAGGAGCGCCTATGCAGGGAGCCCCCACAGGAGAAGTTGGCCTCTTTATCGATCTTGAAAACATCAGATACAGCTATCTCAACGTCTATCACATCGAACCAGACATCGCATCGTTCATCGAAAAAGCACGCAAACACGGAAGAGTCTCGGTAGCCCTCGCATACGCCGACTTCAGCGAACACCCCCAGTGGGTGCGGCGCGCCCTGGACGTCGCCGGCATCGCCGCGCGCGATATCCCTGTCCGCCGCTTCGTCCGCGAGGGTCAGGACCGCCTGAAGTCCAGCGCCGACCTCCACATGCTCATGGACATCATGGAGACAGCCCTCGACCGTCCCCAGGTATCGACGTACGTCCTCATGACGGGCGATTCCGACTACATACGCGTGGTCACCTGGATCAAGAACCGCTTCGAGAAGCGCGTGGTCGTCTCCGGCGTCCCCGGCACCATCTCTGCCGACCTCGTCGCCGCCGCCGGCGAGGCCGACCACCTCGAGGCGGGAGAGGGCATCCCCACCGACGCCCTCATGTCCACGGTGCAGGCGATCACCCTCATGATGAAGCGCACCACTCCGCCGACCGGCTTCTGGACCATCAAGCTCATCGACCAGTGGGCCCGCGACAACCGCAACAGCGTCCCCGGCTCCGACCCCGACAAGTCGAACGCTATCTCCTATATGCTCCGCAACGGCCTCATGCGGCGCTACAAGACCGTCACCGACGTCCGCGAGGTCACCATCAGCGAGCTGGACGAGACCAATGCCGCCGTCCGCGACCTCATCGTGGCCGTCGGCCTCGACCTGCACCCCCTCCCGGTGCGCTGTGCCGCCTGTAACGAATGCGCGGCCGTCGATGCAGATGCATGCCCGTGCTGCGGCGCCACCATCACCCTCCAGTGGACCGACGGAACTTAGCGCGGTCCTGATTTCTTGCGCTTGGGAGGCTTAGCCCGCCCGGCCATATGTTCCTTGGGTTCCACGGCGAGTGCAAGCGGAAGAGTGGACGCGCGCTTTGTTGTGCGAGTGGCCTTCCGGAAGGTCACATTTGCGGTCCACCGGGGATAGTCAATACGCCTCCCGTCGAGCAGGTCTTCGACAGTTAGCAGGGTGTTGAAATAGTACCGGCAGAGGGATCGACGAGCGATCCGGGGCGGC
>CAYJMG010000034.1:0-31686 GCA_964371355.1 uncultured Dehalococcoidia bacterium | reverse complement strand
GGCTTTCAGCCCGCGCGGTGTCCGATCGAGTTGGTTGCCTCAATGCCCGATCCGAACGCCAGCCCAGGACCAAAGGAACGGCACACCTTGCGCTGGTCGATAAATAGTAATACTATATAGATACCAACCTCGAGAGGCTCCTCATGACCCTGCCGTCGACCGCCCTCCACCCGCATCCAGCCCCCGAGACCGTCGCGCCCAGCCCCGCAGCCCCCACGCGCGTAAGCCGCCGTGGCATCCTCCGCCTCGGCTTCTTCACCGCGCTCGCGACGATGCTCGCCGGTGTCGGCGCCACCATCGTGAACACGCTGTACCCCCGCGGCGTCACCGGCTTCGGCGGCCCCGTCGCCGTCCCCGCGTCGCGGATCCCGAAGCCGGGCCACCCGCCCGTGCAGAACGTCGAGGGCCACTTCCTCCTCGTGAACCTCGCACCCGACGAAGGCCGCCTCGCGTCCGACGACGCGCCGGCCGCCGGCGGCCTGCTCGCGCTGTGGTGGAAGTGCCCCCACCTGGGTTGCACCGTGCCATGGCGCGGCGATGTCGTGTCGACGCACGACGATGACGGCCGCCGAGGCAACTTCGTCTGCCCCTGCCACGGCAGCACCTACACCAGGGCCGGCGTCCGCTACTTCGGCCCCGCCCCGCGCTCGCTCGACACGATGGAGATCGAGGTCACGAAGACCGGCATCATCGTCCAGACCGGCAAGCGCCGCGAAGGCGGCGAGGACAACCCCCGCCGCGCGGTGCCGTACGGATAGGTGCCGAGATGCCACTCACCCGCCGCCGGCTGCTCAAGACGGCATTCTGGTCTAGCACCACGCTCGCCGTCACCGGCGGCATCGCCTCGTTCGTGCGCATGCTGTACTCGACGAAGGTCGAGGATGGCGTTTTCACCGTCAAACCGGAGGACGTACCCGAACCCGGCGGCGTCGCCTTCGAGCATGACAAGGGCAAGTTCCTGCTTGTGCATCTCCGGCCGGGCGAAGGAAGCACGCCGCGCGGCGACGCCGGCCCCGGCGGACTGCTTGTCCTGTGGAGGCGATGCCCGCACCTCGGATGCTCGGTTCGCTACCTCCCGAGCGCACTGAAGCTCCATCGGGAAGCCGCGACCAGCGGAGAAGTGGGTGGTATCGCCTGCCGCTGCCACGGTGGACTCTTCACACTGGCCGGCGTCCGCGTGTTCGGTCCACCACCCCGCGGCCTCGACACGGCCGCCTGTCGCGTCACCGCCGGCGGCCACGTCCTCGTCGACATGCGGTTCATCCAGCCCGGGGACGCCGACAACCCCCTTCGCACAATTCCCTATACTCCCACCGCGACCTCGGACCGCAAACCTGAGACTTGGGACCTATGACCTCCCCCTCCCGCTTCGACCGTGAACTGCTCAAGGGCAACACCGCCACCATGGTCCTCGCCATCCTCGATGAGGGCCCACTCCACGGCTACCAGATCGCCAAGGAGATGCAGCGGCGCACGGACGATGCGCTCCGGCTGGGGCAGGGGGTCCTGTACCCGATCCTCCACCGGCTGGAGGACCGCGGGCTGATCAGCGGTGAGTGGGAGCAGTCGGTCGGCACGCCCAGCCGCAAGCGCTACGCGATCACCCCTGCCGGCCGCGCCGAACTCAAGGCGAAGCGCCGCGAGTGGCTGGCGTTTTCCCGGGCCATGGGCAAGGTGCTGGACGGCGGCGGTGGAGGCAAGCGATGACGGCCGAAAACCGCAGGGACGAGCGCCTGCTCGACCGCTACCTCAACGAGCTGTCCTGGGCGATGGGCGGCTCCTTCGCCGAACAACAGACCGCCCGCGACGAGCTGCGGTCGCACATCCTGGACGCCGCGCGAGAGCACGAGCTGGCCGGCATGGCGCCGGAGGCATCGCTTCGGGCGGCGCTGGGGGATTTCGGAGAACCCGCCGGCGTGGGGCAAAGGATGCGCGCATCGCGGGGGACGGCGCCCCTCTCGCGGCCGCTCGCCCAGCCAGAGGGCGCGCTGATCCTCGAGGCCCGCCGTGTCCGCCACCTGCCGCCGCTGCCGTTGTTGCTGGCGCTGGCCGCCCTCGCGATATCGAGCGTCGGGCTTGCCGTCGCGTATGCGTGGCCGTGAGACACACCCGCCCCATCCGTGTAATCTGTGAAACCTGTGGTTAAACCAACCTTCCGTAAGCAACAGCTCCGTGACCGCTTCTATCCGCCGCACTTTCGAGGGATGTACGACCGGTTCTCGGACGTGATCCACGACTACGTGCGCGCAGGCGATGTGATGCTCGACGCTGGATGCGGGTCCGGGCGGGTGTTCCAGTACCACTTCGACCAGCGCCAGCGGCCCCGCCTGATGGTGGGCATCGATGTCACGACAGAGCCGCACGGGAACGGCAACATCGACGCCGCCGCGCGCGCCGACCTGGCGGCGTTGCCGTTTCACGATGCCACCTTCGACATCGCCATCAGCAGCCACGTCGCGGAGCATCTCACACAGCCGGAGCGGGTCTTCGGCGAGCTGTCGCGCGTGCTGAAGCCCGGTGGCCGGCTGCTGATTCTGACGCCGAACCGCTGGCACTACGTGACGATCAGCAGTGCGCTGCTGCCGCACTCCTTCCACCTCAGGTTCAACCAGTGGCGCGGCGTCGACGCGCACGACATCTTCCCGACGGCCTACAAGGCCAACACGGCGGGCCGGCTCCGCTCCTTGTACGAGGCGGCGGGGTTGGCCGTCGACCGCATCGAGCAGTTCGAGACGGAGCCGGAGTACCTGGCGTTCAGCACCCCCACGTATGCCTTGGGCGTGGCGTACGAGCGCCTCGTGAACCGCGTCGGGCTGCTGAAGAACCTGCGCGTGAATCTGCTGGCCGTGGGGCACAAGGCTTGACACACGATTGAGCCAATCTCCGCTTGGCGGTACCGTGTCGCGTGCACCCTCACTTCCGGCAACATAACGTCGCGCTGTACGTGGCGGCCCCCGTTCTGATCCTCGGGCTGCTCTCGGGATGCGATGCAGAGTCGCCCGGCTCGCGCGCCACGCCTGAGACCCGAGGCACGATGGCCGCGACTAGTGCTGAGGCAAGCACGGCGCGGCCCGCATTCGATCCGACGGCCGTCGCCGTGCTGCAGTCGGGTGATGACGGCGTTCCGCGGCGCGACTCGCCCTACACCTATGCGGCGCTGCCCTTCGGCTACCGAATCGAGTCCGTGGTCACGGGGCTGACGAATCCTCCTGCGTTCGACGGTGCGGCGGATGGCCGCATCTTCGTCGCAGAGCAGTTCACCGGTCTTGTGCGCGTCATCCGCGACGGTGTTCTCGACCCGAAGCCGTTCTTCACAGTGCCGGATCTGCGCATCGAAGCGGAACGCGGATTCGTCAGCGAACTGGGCCTGGTCGGCCTGACCGTCGAGCCGGCCTCCGGGCCGCTTTCGTTGCTGCTCTACTATTCTGCCCGGTCGCCCGAAGGGGAGCGCAAGACCAGGCTGATCCGGGTGCGCGAGCAGGGCGGGACCGGCGTCCTTGCCGAGACGCTGCTCGAGGTGGAAGCTGCGCCGTCCTGCTGTCACATCGGCGGCGCTCTTACGTGGCTCCCTGATGGCACGCTGCTCGTCGGAGTCGGCGACCACGAGCAATCGGCGATGGCGCAGGACCTCAAAAGCCCGGTGGGCAAGGTCCTGCGTATCACGACGCTGGGCCTGGCCGCGCAGGACAACCCGTTCAGTGGTCGTTCCGACGCCGATCCTCGCGTCTTCGCCTTCGGGCTGCGCAATCCGTTCGGTGTGGCAGCGGATCCGCTCGGGCCGATGTACGTCCTCGACAACGGCGAGATCGGCTTCGACACGGTGTACGATCTCGTGCCGGGGGGGAATTACGGGTGGCCGGCGTCCGGCCAATCGGCGGTGGCGACGACGCAGCCGCGCGAGACCTACCTGGAGTCTCTCGGTCTTGCCGGAGCCGTCGTGTATCGGGGCAAGTTGACCGCGTTCGACGGCGATCTGTTCTTCTGCCAGTTTCATCGCGGGGGCGCACTGCACTGGTTCCCGATTTCTGACGATCCCGTGGAGGCGGACCGCATCCTCGCGGGCGGCTGTTCGAGCGCGGTGCGGGTTCTGCGCGAGGATCTGTACTTCCTCGACTACTTCGAGGGCACGCTCTACCGGATCACGCGATAGGGACCGTGGTCCCGGGCGAACCTGCTACCATTGGGTCACCCATGCTGACGAAGCGCGTGATCCCCTGTTTCGACGTCGACAACGGACGTGTCGTGAAAGGCATCTCTTTCGTGGAGCTGCGCGACGCGGGCGACCCCGTGGAGCTGGCGAAGGTGTACGACGAGCAGGGTGCGGACGAGCTGGTCTTCCTCGACATAACCGCGTCCAGCGACAACCGGACGACCGTGTACGACATGGTGGCGGCCGTAGCTGACCAGGTGTTTATTCCGTTCACAGTGGGTGGCGGCGTGCGGTCGGATGGCGACGTGCGGATGCTGCTGGAAATGGGCGCCGACAAGGTGTCACTCAACAGCGCCGCCATCGCGGATCCCGAGCTGGTGCGTGTGTGCTCGGAGCGCTTCGGCGCGCAGTGCATCGTGGTGGCCATCGACGCGAAGGCCGTCGGGGAAGGGCAGTGGCAGGTGTACACGCACGGCGGCCGGCGGCCCACGAGCCTCGATGCGATCGAGTGGGCGAAGCAGGCCGTCGATCAGGGCGCCGGCGAGCTGCTGGTGACCAGCATGGACACGGATGGCCACAAGGATGGCTACGACATCGCCCTCACCCGCGCGATCAGCGAGGCGGTCGAGGTCCCCGTGATCGCCAGCGGCGGCTGCGGGAATCCACAGCACATGGTCGATGTCATCGAGCGCGGGAAAGCCGACGCCGTCCTCGCCGCCAGCATCTTCCACTTCGGTGAGTACTCCATCGCCGAGACCAAGCGCCATATGGCGGCGCGCGGCCTCCCCGTGCGCCTGTGATCTTTTCGCGGCCGCCAACCCGGCCGGCCGACAAGCTGACCCGCTGAGGAGCTGTTTCATGCTGAACTACAACCCCCAGGGCCTCATCCCCGCCATCATCCAGGACGACGAGACCAACGCCGTCCTCATGCTCGGCTACATGTCGCCCGAGACCCTCCAGATGACGAAAGACAAGGGTCAGTGCGTCTTCTGGTCGCGCTCCCGTCAGGAGGTCTGGCACAAGGGCGCTACCTCCGGCGACTACCTCGAGGTGCGGAGCATCAAGGCCGACTGCGAGAACAACTCCCTCCTCGTCCGTGTGAAGATGCTCGGCAAAGCCGTCTGCCACACCGGCGCCAAATCCTGCTTCTTCAACGACGTCCAAACCCCGTAGGGACGCAGCCTGCTGCGCACCGCTCGCCGTCCGCCTGCCCCGCTTGACGCCCATGCTACGCTGACGGCATGGTCGCACCACAGGACTGGCGAGAACGCATTAGCATCGATGCGCGCGTCATGGGCGGTCAGCCCGTGATTCGCGGGACCCGAGTTCCCGTGAGGACTCTGGTCGGGGCGCTCGCCGGCGGCTCGACCATCGCGGAGGTTTGCGAGGGCTGGTCCATCTCGGAGGAAGATGTCCGCGCGGCGTTGGCATACGCGGCAAGCTCGATAAGGACGGAACCTGCGGATGCGGTTCCTGGTCGATGAGTGTCTGCCGCTCGATATCTGTGACGTACTCGCGTCTCTAAGCTTCGACGCGTTGCACGTGACCCGCACCGCTCTGCGAGGCTCCTCGGATGACCTCATCTGGGATGAGGCCGCGGCTCAAGGCCGCATCTTGGTGACCGCCGACCTCGACTTCCCCTTGCGTAGGGAGCCGCAGCCGCCCGGGCTCATTATGCTGAGATTCCCGGACACCTTCAGCCGCCTCGACATCGCCGGACTCTTCCGATGGTTTGTTGAGCGCGCGGGCCTGGAGCACGCGGAAGGCAACATCTCGGTAGTGCAGCCTGGTCGCGTTCGCCTCAGGCGCTTATCAGCCTCGTCCTGAGACGGGGCCGCCTGTGCTGACGTTGCCGCGCAGCCCGGATGCAGGAAATTGCGCCAAAGTGATCTGCCCCGCTTGGAGATCCGTTCGCGCTTCCCCTACCCTCCTCCCACGCACTCGCTCGGCCCGCTGCCGTCCGACTTGGTGGAAAGCTGACCGGCTGATGGGCCGTCCGGCTCAAACGCCGACCAGCTCACGAATCTGAAAACGATAACTTCGAATCTGGCATGAGCAACAACCGAAACACGAAATGGCCCCATTTGACCCGCCACGGACCCAAAACTGCCGAGCAATGTCCGGCCGGCCGAACGCCGTTTCTGCCGAGCCATGTTCGGCCGCCCGAAGGCCGTTCTGCCGAGCAATGTCCGGCCGCCCGAAGGCCGTTCTGCCGAGCAATGTCCGGCGGGCCGAACGCCGTTTCTGCCGAGCAATGTCCGGCGGGCCGAAGGCTGTTTCTGCCGAGCAATGTCCGGCGGGCCGAAGGCCGTTTCTGCCGAGCAACGTCCGGCCGCCCGAAAGCTGTTTCTGCCGAGCAATCTCCGGCCGCCCGAAGGCCTGTTTCTGCCGAGCAATGTCGCCCGCTGCCGGCGGGAGACCATTTCTGCCGAGCAATGTCCCCGTGGTTCTCGGTCACCACTCCTGACACGTTCAGTCAGCAGACCCGCCATGTGCCGTTCACGCCCTGCTATCCTGATCGCGCCTCCTGACAACCGCGAATCGAGAACCCGCGTGGATTTCAAGCTCGTCTCCGACTTCAAGCCGACCGGCGACCAGCCGCAGGCGATTGACGCGCTCGTCGCGGGCCTGCGGCGGGGTGACCGCGCGCAGACGCTTCTGGGGGTCACCGGCTCCGGCAAGACTTTCACCATGGCGAACGCCATCGCGGCGTACAACCGGCCAACCCTGGTGCTGGCCCCCAACCGGACGCTGGCGGCGCAGCTCTGCTCGGAGTTCAAGGAGTTCTTTCCGAACAACGCTGTCGAATACTTCGTCTCGTACTACGACTACTACCAGCCCGAGGCCTACATCCCCCGGACGGACACGTACATCGCCAAGGACTCGGACATCAACGAAGAGATCGACAAGCTGCGCCACGCCGCCACCCGTGCCCTCTTCGAGCGGCGTGACGTGGTGATCGTGGCGTCGGTGTCCTGCATCTATGGCCTGGGCGAGCCGGAAGAGTACCAGTCGTTCGTCGTGAAGGTCCGCAGGGGCGAGCGCTTCGAGCGTTCGCGCATCATGCGGCGCTTCGTGGACATGCAGTACGAGCGGAATGACAACAACCTGGTGCGTGGCAAGTTCCGCATGCGCGGCGACAGCATCACCATCCAGCCGTCGTACGAGGAGCTGGCCGTCCGTATCGACTTCTTCGGCGATGAGGTAGAGCGCATCATCGAAATCGACCCCCTCACCGGCGAGCTGCTCGCGGAACGGGATGCGATCGACATCTACCCCGCCAAACACTTCGTCACCTCGCACGACAAGCTCCAGGAGGCGATGCACGACATCGAGATGGAGCTTCGAGAGCGGCTGCAGGAGTTTCGGGCGCAGGGGAAGATCCTTGAAGCCGCGCGCCTGGAAGAGCGCACGAACTACGACCTCGAGACGATGCGCGAGGCCGGATACTGTTCTGGCATCGAGAACTACAGCCGGCATCTCGCGCGCCGTGCAGCGGGCAGTACGCCGTGGACACTGCTGGACTACTTCCCGGACGACTTCCTCATGTTCATCGACGAGTCACACATCGCGGTCCCGCAGGTGCGTGGCATGTACCACGGCGACACCGCGCGTAAACAGACGCTGGTCGACTACGGCTTTCGGCTGCCGTCGGCGCTGGACAACCGCCCGCTGAACTTCCAGGAGTTCGAGGACCACCTGAACCAGGTGGTGTTTGTGTCCGCGACGCCTGGGCCGCACGAGCTATCGGCGTCGTCGCAGGTTGTCGAGCAGGTGATCAGACCGACGGGGCTGCTCGACCCGGTCATCGACGTGCGGCCGACGCGCGGGCAGATCGATGACCTGCTGCACGAGGTGAAACAACGGGTGGCGAAGGGGCAGCGCGTGCTCGTGACCACCCTCACCAAACGCATGGCGGAGGATTTGGCGGACTACCTGCGCGAGATGGATGTGCGGACGCACTACTTGCACAGCGAGATCGATACGCTGGAGCGGATCGAGATCCTGCGCGACCTGCGGTTGGGTGTGTACGACGTAGTGGTGGGTATCAACCTGCTGCGCGAGGGACTGGATCTGCCGGAGGTGTCACTGGTCTGCATCCTCGACGCCGATAAGGAGGGCTACCTGCGATCGGGCGGATCTCTGGTCCAGACCATCGGACGCGCCGCCCGTCACGTCGAGGGCCAGGTGATCATGTACGCCGACCAGGTCACGGCCTCGATGCGGTACGCCATCGATGAGACGGACCGCCGTCGCGATATCCAGCGCTCGTACAACGCCGAGCACGGCATCTCGCCTGAGGGCATCACGAAGGCGATCCGCGACATCACCGATCAGATCAAGAAGGTCGCGGAGGAGAAGACCGAGTACCAGGTCAAGGCGCTGCCTAAGGATGAGCTGGCGCGCCTCGTGAAGGATCTGGAGCACCAGATGAAGACCGCCGCCAAGAACCTGGAGTTTGAGAAGGCGGCCCTGCTGCGCGACCAGGTGGTCGAGCTGCGGAAGACCCAGCTCGATGGCGACTCCGCGTTGCACGAGTTCGCGCAGTCGTCGTACGGGTCGCTCGGCCAGCGGCCGCGCCCCGGCCGCTACCAGCGCCGCGCCCCGGTCCGCGGGCGCCGCTAACGCCGCTGGCGCCTGAGGCCCGAGCCCAGCGCCGCGAGTCCCGCAGCGGACAGAAGAAGTCCGAACAAGCCTCGAAGTAGTGCCTCGGGGCCACCGGCTGCAAATGCCCCGGTATTCGGCAGCCCGCTCGCGGTCTCGCTCGGCGGCGAGTCGAACGTCGACGGACCGTCCGGCTCGCCGGGAGGCAGCAGCGCCTCGACCGTGCTCACGAACGTGGGAGTCGCACCAGCAGGCGTGCTACTGGGCGGCAGCGGCGTCACCGAGCCCTCGCTCACGACGGTCGAGGTCGGTGTGGTCGCGGGTGTGCTGGTCGACGTTGCGCCCTGCGTGTTGGTCGGCGCGGGCGTGCTGGTCGAGGACGGTTCGGTCGTGTTCGTCGGCTCCGGCGTCGACGTGTCGGCCGGAGTGGGCGTGAGCGTCGACGTGACGGTGGGCGTGTCGGTGGGGATGGTCGTCGGCGTGTATGTGCTGGTGGACGTCGGTGTGGCAGTGGGGGTCGCCGTGGCGCACTGCATGTTCACGCTCACCACCTCGCTGTTGTCCACGATGGTGTAGGCGCCCGACCCGCTGCGCCGGTACAGGACGATCGTTCCGCTCACGACGAGAGATCCGGAGCCCGACCGCGTGTACAGCAGCCAGTAGCCCTGGTGGCCCAGGTGGCCAGGGCCGTAGTCGAAGTAGAACGTCTGCAGGATGTGTTCGCCGTTGACGGTGACATCGACGACGACCTTCCGGTCCTCGTTCCCGCCGACGTACTCACCCTTCGTCGTCCATGCAGCGCAGTCGCCCGTCGTCGCGGTCTGTGCGTGATGCGCAAGGGCGACGCTCGGCCGCGTCAGGAGCAGGGCGGCGCCGGCAGCAAGCAGCGCGAGCCCCAGCGCGATGCGTACGACTCCGTTCGTGCGTATTTGCGTCATGCCTGGTCTCCTGCCCAACCGCGTTGGATAGCAGGATGTCGCGGGCGAGGCGCATCAACAATCAGGGTTGCACCCTAAGTTGCCGTTGTGGGGGTTAACCTCGTCCCGGCGATCGCGGGAATTCCACTATGCCGATGTCGCGAGAGGCGGCACTGGGAACGGGCCGCGCACTTGCTCCCAGGCGCGAGCCGCACGCAATGCCGCGGTCTCGTCCCACCGGCGCGCCACGAACGAGACGCTCCCCGGGAGCCCCGCTGCCGTGAGGCCCGCTGGGACCGCGACCACGGGTTGGCCCGTGAGGTCGAAGGGCATCGTGTAGATGTGGTGCCGGCCCGCGATTGCGGGATCGCGCGCCTCCTCGACTGTGGGCGCGGTCAGCGGCGTGGTGGGGATGGCGAGCACGTCCACGCCGTGCGCGTCGAGCAGCGCGTCAGCCTCGCCGCCTCGCGCGATCGCGAGCGTGCGCATCGCCGACGCCACGGCGAGCGCGGGGATGTTGTTCCCCAGGTCCAGCAGCGCCGCTACGTCCGCGCCGTACTCCTCGCGCCGGGACGGAAACGTCGGCGCGTGGTACGCGGCAGCGTCGGCGATGATGATCGAGAGGGTCGCCTGCATGTACGCCTCGACCTGTGCGAAGTCGACCTCCGTCACGGTGGAGCCTGCGGCCTCCAGCGAAGTGATCGCCGCGAGGACCGCAGCGCGCTGATCTTCGGCGCAGGTGTCCCAGAAATACTGCTTCGGGACACCGACGCGGAGGCCGCGGGGCCCGGCATCGATGCCGGCCAGGAAGTCGGGCACCGGCCGTTCCTCGGTCGTAGGGTCCAGCGGGTCGCGACCGGCCATCGCCCGCAGTACGACGGCGGCGTCGCGTACTGTGCGCGCGAGCGGGCCGGCGTGGTCCAGTGACCACGACAGCGGAATGGCGCCGTAGAGGCTGGCGCGGCCATACGTGGGCATGAAGCCGACCGTGCCGCAGAACGATGCGGGCATGCGGATGCTGCCGCCCGTATCGCTGCCGGTCGCCGCGAAGGCGAGGCCGGCTGCGACCGCCGCACCAGACCCGCCGGACGAGCCGGCCGGGCAGCGGTTGGTGTCCCACGGGTTGCGGATCGTCCCGTAGTGCGGGTTGTCGGATGTGCCGCCAAAGGCGAACTCGTGCAGCCCCAGCTTGCCCAGGGTGACCGCGCCCGCCTCAGCGAGCATCCGTACCGCCGTTGCGTCGGCGTCGGGCACTCGATCGGCCATGATTTTCGAACCGGCGGTGGTGCGGACGCCCTTCGTGTCGTACAGGTCCTTGTGGGCGATAGGGACACCGTGCAGCGTACCCTTGTAGACGCCGGACGCGATCTCGCGCTCGGCCGTGCGCGCCTGCTCGATCGCGAGATCGGCGGTGATGGTCATGTAGGCGTTGAGCGCGGGATTGAGCCGGTCGATGCGGGAAAGCATCGCCTCCGTCAGTTCGACCGGCGACAAATCCTTCGCGCGGATCCTGGCGGCCATGTCCTCAACCGAGAGCACGCAAACGTCGGATGTAGTGGTCATGGCAGGCTCCTGTCCTTCTCAAGCCCTCTCGCGGCCGGGCGAGACTGATCATTACAGGCTTCGGCCCTCGCCCTCTTTCGGATCACACCGTCTACTCATCCAGCATCCAGGCGTACGGCGTAGGGCGCAGCGCCGCCGCCAGTTGGTCGTGGTTGCGCACAAGCTCACGCAGGGCGCCCGGATTCTGGCGCTCGACGGCCTCGGCCAGCGGGCCTGGGTCGACGCCGAGGAAGGCCTGGATGCGGCCAAACGCCGCCTGGCGATCGGCGAGCATGTCCTCGTACCACACGTCCAGGCGCTGATGCGAGGCGAAGAGTCCGTCGAAGTGCGCCACCTGCTGCTCGCGCGCCCCGATGTACTCGATGCATTCGCCGGGAGGCAGCACGATGCGGCGATCGGGCGCGGCGACGCTGGTGCGGGCCCTGGCGATGAGCGACGTGAGCGAGCGCTCGGGGTGGCGCGCGGCGGCGGCAAGTCGCGAGCCCAATGTGCGTTGCTCGCGCCTGGGCCGCTGCCATTCGCCGGTGAGAGACGCCATCTTATAGGAGAGGAAGGCGCGCACGCCGTTGCGCCGCTTCAGGTGGATGACGCGCAGCTCGCGATCCGCCTGGAGCGCCTCGATGAGGCCCGGGAAGTCCCAGAAGTGCTCGTAGATGAACTTCCAGCCGGCAGCGTCGACGACAGCAGCGTGCCCGGCGTAGATGTATCTGCGCAGAAAGGTGGCGGGGTCACGCTTGCGCAGCGCGAGCGCCGCGGGATCATCGCGACGGTAGCCGTCGACGTTGTAGTCGATGTCGGGGAAGGTGAAGTTGAAGATCTCGCGGAAGCACACGATCCGCGGGTGGGAGTCGAGCGCGGACACGAGCATATTCGAGCCGGTGCGCGGCCCGCACACGATCATGAACCGCGTGATGGCGCCGGAGTTGGGGCTGTCGTCGCTCACGACGGGACAGTATCGGCCCGGCATGCGCGCCGCAACCTGGGGCAGCCGGATCTTACGGATGAAGGCGTTCGATCTGCGCGACGACCAGGGGCAGCACCTCGCCGGCGGTGCCGCGCAGGACGGCCGAGGCGTGAGGAGTAAACGGGTTGTCGTCCGTGTTGACGTCGATAATCGAGCCGCCGTTCTCGAGCACGATCTCCGGGAACGCGGCCGCCGGGTACACGACGGCCGAAGTGCCGACAATAAGGCAGCAGTCGGCTCGATCGGCCTCGCGCTGGCAGGCCGCCAGGAACTCGCGCGGGATGGGCTCGCCGAACATCATGACGTCGGACTTCACGATGCCCGCGCAGTGGGGGCACTCCGGGGGTACGCGGACCGACACGCCGCCCGTCTCGACAACGTTCGCCGGATCGACGTCGGTCGAGTGCGACTCCTGCGCCGCCGCGAGGGCCAGAAATTCGTCCCACACCCAGCGCGCGCCGCACTCGACGCAGCGGACCTTCGTGCGGTTACCGTGGATCTCCGTGAGGGAGACGGAGCCCGCCTGTCGGTGGAGGTCGTCGATGTTCTGTGAGATCACATGCCGGAGCAAACCGAGTTCCTCGAGGCGGGCCAGCGCGTGATGGGCGGGGTTCGGACGCGCCTGCGCGAGTGACTGCGAGAACTCGTCGCCGGTGTTGCGGCGGGCGAGCATATCGCGCCAGCCCGCGGCAGGGTCCCGCATAAAGCGCTGGTAGCCGTCCATGGGCGGTTCGCCCTTCTCGGTCCACAAGCCGCCCTTGCCGCGGAAGGGCCGGATACCGGACTCGACGGAGATCCCGGCTCCGACCAGCGCGATCGCATAGCGGGCGCCCGTGAGCGCACGGGCGGCCTCGTCGATCTGCGCAGCGGTGTCGGGGTTCATCGCCGTCATGCTACTACGGGTGTCTCAATGTGCCAGCGTCTCAGTCTCGCGGTCGTCGGCGCTGCGCGCGGACGGTGCACCCCTGTTGGCGAGGCCGCTGACGCGCTCAGCCTTGCGGAACGCGGATGAGGCTCTCCTGGACGACGGAGGCGACGCGGACGCCGTCGCCGCGCCACATCTGCGCGTAGATGAGGGCACGGGCGCTGTGGGCGATGGGCGATTCGCTGGTGTAGAGGATCCAGTCGTCGAAACGGGGCGGGCGGTGAAACCAGATCGCGTGGTCGAGGCTGGCGGACGCGCCCATGAAGCGCGAGCGGCCGGCCGATGGGCGCGGCAGGTTGTGGGGGATGCGCGCGGTGGCGATGAGCCCCATGTCGGAGGCGTAGGCCAGCACGGCCGCGTGCACCCACTCCTCATTGGGTAGCTCGCCGCGAGGCCGAATCCACACGCGCCGCCGCGGGATCTCGCCGTCCTTGCCCTCCGCGGTTTGATCTTTGCGCTCACGCGATACGTCGACCGTGCGCATCTCGATCGGCGCCTGACGCTCCCAGCGCTCCATCATCACGCGTTCCTCGTGGCGGTCGGGGCGCATGAACTCCCACGGAGGGAGGCCCTCGGGGCCTGGCAGCGATGGCGCCGGCTCCTGGTGCGAGACGCCCTCCTCCGGCTTCACGAAGCTGCAGGAGAGGTTGAAGATGGCCTCGCCGGCCTGATGAGCGACGACGTCGCGGGTGGTGAAGGTGCGGCCGTCGCGGATGCGGTAGACGACGTAGCGGACGGGGATGTCGTAGCGGCCGGGGCGCAGGAAGTAGGCGTGGAGTGAGTGCAGGGACGCGACGCGGCCGTAGTCGGCGGCCTCGGGCTCGGCGGCGAGGCCGTGGCCGGGCACGGTGCGGTATGCCGCGGCGACGGCCTGCGCGGCGACCATCCCGCCGAACAGCCGGAACTCGCCCTCGCCGGGGTCGCCGAGAAAGAGATCCCGGTCGAGCCGTTCGAGGTTCAGCTTCTGGAGCAGGGAGTCGAGTGCATTCTGAGGATTCATGTCGAAAGTCTACCGGTGCGCAGCCGCTCGCTCGACTGCTGAGGCGCGTCGACGAGGTCGGGGCCGGTGCGGTCGCGGAACAGCTGAGGCAATCGGGAGGGGATTCAACAGCCGCCGGTGAAGGGCTTGCCCGGGCCCCACATGTTCCAGGATGCGGTGCGGGCCCAGGTCTCGGACGCGAACGACCAGTCGTGGAAGGCGAGGTTGCCGTTCCCGACGTCGGCGGCCTTCGCGAGGCCGACGTACACCATGATGATGGCAAGGTTGTAGTCGTTGCCGTCGTTGCCTCGCCAGAGGGGGGCGGCGAGCACGCGGCCTTGCGAGTCGACTCGCGTCGAGTCGTAGCGGAGGTACACGGTGCGGCCGGGCGTCAGGAAGATGTTGTTGAGCGCGTCCTTCGCCCACTGGCCGCCGCACTGGCCGAGATCGGGCGCGTCCATCTGGAGCATGCGGACCCGCTGGCCGCCGCAAGTGAACGACTCGCCGTCCTCCACCGACTGCACGACGCACGCGCTGCCGGGAGGATGATTGGCCTGCACCGCCTTGACGGCCGCTGCCATATCGATCCGGCCCGCGCCGACGCCGGTCTCGCCCGGGCGAAGCGCGGTTGCGGAGTTGCGGATGATGTCGGTGATCTGGGATGGCGTGAGGCCGCGGTTCAGTGAGAGCAGCAGCGCGGCCAGGCCTGACACCTGCGGCGTCGAGAACGACGTGCCGTCGCCCTGCGCGTACGGTTCGAATCCCAGGCATAGCAGGAAGACGTTGCACAGTGACTGGCCGATGGGGCCGATGACGTCTTCGCCGACCGCGACCACGTCGACCTCGGGGCCATAGCTGGAGAAGGCGGCGCGCCGATCGCCGCTGGTGTTGGTGGCGCCCACGCCGAGCACCTCCGGGATACGGCCGGGGAAGGCGACGCCGATGGTGCCACTGTTGCCCGTGGCGGCGATGACGAGCGCGCCGTAGACGTTCATCGCCTCGGCGACGGCGTCGCGGATCACCTGCGCGTCCTCTAGGCCGCCGAGGCTGAGGTTCAGTATCTTGGCGCCGTTACGGGCGGCGTAGACGATGCCGCGGGCGGTGGCGACGGAATCTCCGCTGCCGTAGCAGTCGAGCACCTTTACGGGCATGACCTTTACATTGCGCGCGACGCCGACCATGCCCTGACCGTTGACCGGCGCCGCGATGATACCGGCGACGAACGTCCCGTGGCCGATCTCGTCGCGCACAAGGCCGTTCGTGACGTTCTGGCAGCCGGGGGCGCTGTCGCTGACGAACGCACAGCCGTTCACGTCGTCGACACAGCCGTTGTTGTCGTCGTCGAGCCCGTTGTTCGCGAGTTCGCGCGGGTTGAACCAGATGTTGGCCCGCAAGTCCTCGTGCGTGACATCGACCCCCGTGTCGATGACGGCGACGAGGACGTCCGGGGCGCCGGTGGTGATGTCCCAGGCCTGTGGTGCGTTCACGATCTGCAGGTAGCTGGACTGGTCGTCGTACAGGGGGTCGCCCGGGTAGTCAGCGACGGCCATGCCCGTGACCGGCTCGGCGTAGCGCACACCCGGAATGGTCGAGAGAACCTGAACGGCATCGGCTGTGGCGCGACCGCGGGCGGTGACCTCAACGGCATGCAGGTCGTCGAGTGTTTGCTCGACGCGGAAGCCGGCGTCGCCGACACCAGCCGCCGCGATGTCGAGCGCGAGATCGCTCTTGATGGCGACGACGATGCGTCCCGAGCCCGGGGCGAGAGCACGCTGCCCGGCGCCCACCAATAGCGCCGCCGGGATAAGGACAAGGATTAGTGCGAAAAAGCGGTGACTCAGCAAACCTACCGCACTAGCGTGCTTGTAACCGACGAAATCAGGCCGTATCATAGCGCAACATTGACGGAAGAACTACGGGATTGGAGGGCTTTCATGCGCTTTTTTCGAACCGTCGGACGACCGGTACTGCGCTGGCGCATCGCGGCGGTGGCCCTTCTGGGCGTCGCCGCCGCGTTTGCATTCGGCGCGCGCTGTATCGAGCAGCCGTACGCATACGTGGACGGCGAGGGCTACACGCACATCACCGGCCGGATGGTGAACGACACGGATATCCAGGGTACGCAGCTCATGCTGCGGGGGACCCTGTACGACGCCGCGAACAATGTGATCGCGACCAAGGATCAGGCGCCCTGCCCGCCGGATCTGAAGCCGTATTCCGAGGTCAGCTTTGACATCCGGTTTGACAATCCCGGCATCCCACCCTGGGACCACTTCGACGTGCGGCCGATCTCGGGGAAGGCGCTCGCGGGTCCACTTCCTGACCCGGACGTCGTGCTGTTCTCTGCCGAGGCCATCCGGTTCGAGGGTCTGCCCCCGATCCCGGGACTCGGATTCGACGGTGATGACGTGCTGTTCCGGTTCAGCGTGCGCAACCGCTCGACCAACACGTACAAGATTCAGTTCTGCTCGATCGTGATTGACAACCATAGCCAGGTGATTGCCGCCAACAACGGCGAAGTCGTGGATATCGACGAGGCGGGCAACCTCACACCGGCGCTGTTGACGCCGGCGCCCTACCCGAGCCAGATCTACGCGATCGGGCGGGACGCAGCGAAGGGGCCTATCCAGGTGAAGGCGTGGCTCTGGTTCGGGGACAAGGATGCACCCACGTCGGCTTGGCAATACGTGGAGACGGCGCTCTTCACGATTCAGACGATCGGACCTTGACACCCGCCCGGCCGGGAGGCTGAAACAAGAAGGCTCGCCGCGCGGCGAGCCTTCTTTGGTGTACCCGCGCACCGTGCTATTTGTCGCGCTCAGCGCCTTCGCCCAGGGCGGCCTGCCCCGCGGCAAGGCGAGCGATCGGCACCCGGAAGGGCGAACAGCTCACGTAGTCGAGGCCGATCTTGTGGAAGAACTCGACGCTGGCGGGCTCGCCTCCGTGCTCGCCGCAGATGCCGAGCTTCAGCCCGGGCCTGGCCGCGCGCCCCTTCTCGATGGCGATCTTCATGAGGCCGCCAACGCCAATCTGGTCGATGGACTCGAACGGATTGCCGGTGAGGATCCCCATCTCGAGGTACTTCGCCAGGAACTTCCCCTCCGCATCGTCGCGGCTGCAGCCCAGCGTCGTCTGCGTCAGATCATTCGTCCCGAAGGAGAAGAACTCCGCGGTCCTGGCGATCTCGTCGGCGGTCATGGCGGCGCGCGGCAGCTCGATCATCGTGCCGAACGAGTAGTCGACTTTGCGCCGGCCGGATTCCATCTCGCGGCGCGCGGTAGCCTCCAGCAGGTCGCGCAGGTAGGTCAACTCCGTCTCGAAGCCCACAAGCGGGATCATGATCTCGGGTATGACCACAATGCCTTCGCTGGCCAGCTTGATCGCGGCGCGGAAGATCGCCTGGACCTGCATCTCGCTGATCTCGGGGAAGAGGATGCCCAGCCGGCAGCCTCGGAGGCCGAGCATCGGGTTCGTTTCGCGCATCGTATTGATGGCGGCGAGCAGCTCCTCCTTCTCCGTCAGCGATGGGTCGTTCGGCGTGGTCGCCTTGAGCCGGGTGACCTCCTCCAGCAGGGCCTCGTGGTCGGGCAGGAATTCGTGCATCGGCGGGTCCATCAGGCGGACGGTCACTGGCTTGCCGGCCATCACGCGGAAGATCTGCTCGAAGTCGGCCTGGATCATCGGGAGGATCTGGGCGATTGCGCCGCGGTACCGGCCCATGGGGCCTTCCATGCGGCCCAGCTCGTGGGTGAGGCGCTGCTCGACCTGGGCGCGCTTCGGGCCGGTGGCGTTCTCGAGTTCCTTCTTCAGGCCTTCGACCTCGCCCTCAAGGAACTTCGCGTCGGTGGCCGCCAGCAGCATCTGCCGCACGATGGGAAGCCGCTCCTTCTGAAGGAACATGTGCTCGGCACGGAGCAGGCCGATGCCCATCGCCCCGAAACGGACGGCGTTGGCGGCATCAGGTGGATTGTCAGCATTCGTGCGGACTTTCATACGCGCGGCGTCGTCGGCCCAGTGGAGGAACTCGTCCAGCTCCGGGAAGATCTCCGGCGCGACGGTGGGCACGGCCCCCAGCAACACGCGGCCGGTGGAGCCGTCGATCGTGAGCGTCTGACCCTCCCCGACGACGACGCCGTTGATCGAGAACTGGCGGTGCTCTTCGTCCACCGTGATCGCCTCGCAGCCGGCGACGCAGGGCTTCCCGAAGCCACGAGCGACGAGCGCTGCGTGCGACGACATGCCGCCGCGCTCAGTGAGGATGCCGCGAGCAGCGACCATACCATGGATGTCGTCGGGCGAAGTCTCCTCCCGCACCAGGATGATGTCTTCGTTGCCCTTGCCAAGGCCGCGCGCCGCCGCCGTGTCGGGGTCGAAGACGGCCATGCCCGAGGCCGCGCCCGGTGAGGCCGGCAGGCCCTTGGCTATATCGAGGAACTTCGCCCGGCCGAGGATTCCGTCGCGGTCGGCGGTCGGGAGAGCGTGCCAGTCCTCGCCGGAGATCGCGGTTACGTCACTGCCGTCGACGTAGAGCATCGCGGGCTGTGCGCCGACGGCCGCCGCTACCTGCTGCGCGACGTCGCCAATGGGAACGGTCTTGACCCGCGGGTCGAGCTGGGGGTGCAGCAGGTCATCGAGGCGCTGCGGGGCGACGCGCTGGAGGGCCTCCGCCTTCGTGATCAGCCTCTCGTTCGCCATGTCGACGGCGATCTTCACCGCGGAGCGGGTCGCGCGCTTCGCGACGCGGCACTGCAGGAAGTAGAGGCGGCCCTTCTCGAACGTGAACTCGACGTCCATCATCTCGCGGTAGTGTTGTTCGAGGGTGTTGCAGATGCCGGCGAACTGCTGGTACAGCGCCGGGTTCTCCGTCTCGAGCTTCGAGATGTCGGATGGGGTGCGAATGCCGGCGACGACGTCCTCGCCCTGCGCGTTCACCAGGTACTCGCCGCTGATCTTCTTCTCGCCGGTCGAGGCGTCGCGCGTGAACGCCACACCAGTGCCGGAGGTATCGCCCATGTTCCCGAACACCATCGTCTGGACGTTGACGGCGGTGCCCAGGTCGTGCGGGATCTTCTCGATCTCGCGGTAGCGGAAGGCGCGCTCGTTGTTCCAGGAGTTGAAGACGGCGCGGATGGCCAGCTCGAGCTGCTGCATCGGCTCGTCGGGGAAGTCGTTGCCGGTCGTGGCCTTCACGAGCGTCTTGAACCTGTCGACGACGGCTTTCAGCGCGTCGGGCTGGAGCTGCCAGTCCTCCTTCACACCGGCCTGCTCCTTAGCTTCGTCGAAGATGCGATCGAACTTCTTCCGCTCGAGTCCGAGCACGATGTCGGAGAACATCATCACGAAGCGGCGGTAGGCGTCGTACGCAAAGCGCTCATCACCGGACTGCGCCGCCAGCGCATGCAGCGTTTTCTCGTTGAGGCCGAGGTTCAGGACGGTGTCCATCATGCCGGGCATCGAGAACTTCGCGCCGGAGCGCACCGATACCAACAGCGGTGTCGAGGGGTCACCCAGCTTCTTGCCGGCGGCGTCCTCGACCGTTGCCAGCGCGCGTCGTACGCCGTCCATTAGACCGTCCGGGAGCTGCATGCCGAGCTTCGTGTACTCGTTGCAGGCCTCGGTGGTGATGGTGAAGCCGGGCGGCACCGGCAGGCCCAGGTTGGTCATCTCGGCCAGGTTGGCGCCCTTGCCGCCCAGCAGGTCCTTCTGGTCCTTGTGGCCCTCATGGAACAGGTAGACGAACTTCTTGGTCATCGTCAGCTCCGTGTTGTTGTCGTCGGCGGGCGTTGGGCTCACCGCTACTCCCCCGCAAGAGCAGCCGCGCGCAAAACGTACGCCCGGCTGGTGCCGGGCGTTGCTGTCAGGTGCGATGAACGAAGGCCGCGCCGGCGAGGACTGCGCCGGCGGCTACGATCTTGTCCGCGAGAACTACCTTGCCCATGTCACTCGCTCTCGGTGCCGGGATGCCGGCCCGCCCACAAGAGGGCGTCAAATTATAGGCACTCTCACGGCAGATGCGAGGGCTCCTAGATCGAACGAAGGGGCTGTGGAGGTGTTGCGCGGAGTCCGCCGGCCGTCAAGCGGCGGTCAATGATGGCCGCCTCCGAGGCGGGCGAACAGCGTCCCCGTGAGCGCCAGCAGCAGGACGCCGGCCGCGATCGAGCCGTACGGGTTCGACAGGATGGGGATGTCCTGCGCGGCCTGCTCGACGCCGACGATGAAGAGCGCCGCCCCGACGGCGCCAAGCACGGCTGTTGCTACCTGGTAACGCCGGATGCGCTGCACCGCTCCGAGCCGTTGCGCCCGATTGAGGCTATCGATCAGGCGCCTGGCCGTGGACTCGGTCAGGTTGGTCGCGTCATCGATGACCCGGCGGGTGCCGCTCGGGGAGCCAGCCTCTTCGTCTCCATTCGTCATAGCCGGAACTGTAGCATCGCATCACGAACGACAGTCGTCACGCGGTTGCCAGCGACGCCATGCGTTCGAGCAGAGGAGCGCGCTCCACCGACGTAATGCGCTGCTCGTCCAGCCATGTTTCGAAGGCGTGGCGGTCCCACCGGCCGGGCGTGGTGCAGGACGGCAGGTCGTCCCAGCACGGAGCGCCGAGCCGCAGGTCCATGAGCGTACGGTTCCGTGCGACGATCGCCTGGGCCGTGCCGTCGGCGAATGCGGCTTCGACGGCGGCCGACTTTCGGCCGAGGGCGGCCCGCACGGCGTCGGGCTGCCCGAAGTAGCCGTCGAGCGAGCCCGCAGCGAGGAGTTTCGCTGCCGAGAGCGGCCCGATGCCGAGGACACCCGGCAGGTTGTCCGACGGGTCTCCCGTGAGCGCGCGGTAGTCGAGAAACCGCGTGCGGGGGAACGTGACGATCTCACCGGACGAGGTCTTGGGCATGGCCTCGGCGTCGAAGTTGTCCTCGCCGATCACGACCTTCTTCACGGGCGCGTACACGGTGGTCTTCGGGCCGACGAGCTGGAGGAAGTCGCGGTCGGTGGAGACGATGCGCTTCGCGATCCTGGGGTTGTGGTGGACGAGCCCGGCTATGAGGTCATCGGCTTCGGTGTTCTCGCCACGCAGGACCTCCACCGGCAACATCGCCGCGCACATCGCCGCGAACTCGTCGATGGCGGCGAGGATCGTGGGCTCGTTTTCGACGAACTTGGGATCGCCCTCGCGGCCGGTCTGGTAGGCGGGAAACATCTCGCGTCGCCTGAGCGGGCGGCCCTGGTCGAAGCAGATGGCGACGCGCGTGAGCGTTTGCTTGCCTGCCTTCGTTGGCGGTGCCTGGTCGAACAGTGACGCTTGCGCAGCGTTCTTCGCGGGAGGGCCCGCGGCGGGCGGTTCACCCGCGCGTCCGATGGCACCCAGGGCCATGGACGCGAGGCCAACCAGCGCGACGCGGCGCCGGCGCTCGGCGTCCTCGGGCCGCATTGCGCGTTCGAGGCCGTAGTAGCCGGCCCAGGCGAGGTTGTTACCGTCGAGGAGGAGTAGCACGTGTGAGTCTAGATCGTCGCGCCCCCGCGGGCGGAGACCAGCCCCTTCGCGAACTCGATTTCGCCCAGGTGGCGGTAGCCGTGCGTCATGCAGAGCCCGCTGATCGCGGTCAGGATCGACATCTCGCCCAGCGGCTTGACGGTGATCTGCCGCGCCGCTTCGGCGTCCGTGAGATTGCGGACGAAGTCGTCGGTGCGCTTGAACACGTCGAGCATGTAGGCGCGGAAGCCGGCGATGCCGTTGATACGGAAGTTGCGCGCCTCGTCGTCGGTGAAGCCGGTGCCCTGGGACTTGCTGTCGAGGCCGAACCGCTCCGGCCAGCCGCCCTCCATCCATACGGTCGGCTTGCGCTGGATCACGAACTGGATGGCGTTGTCCTCGGTACGGACGTAGTGCCAAAGGCAGAACGCGAGGCTCTGGTGGCCGTTTGCCGGCACGAAGTTCGCCTGCTCGTCCGTCAGGTCGGCTGTCACGTGCTCGTACAGCCCGTGCATCGCCTTCAGCTCACGCCGCAGGTAGTCGTGCAGCTCGGAGGCCATCAGCCCGCCTTCTCGGCCGGCGGTACGGACTGATATGTCCCCAGCACCTTCTGGTTGCGGTACTGCTCTTTGCCCTCGAGTAGCAGGTCGCCGCCGTACATGTCGCAGCAGACGATCGCCGGGAAGCCCTCGACCTCCAGCTTCTTGATCGACTCGGTGCCGAGGTCCTCGTACGCCACGACCTCGAGGCTCTTGATGGTCTTCGAGAGCAGGGCGCCGGCGCCGCCGATCGCGAAGAGGTAGACGGCCTTGTGATCCTGCAGCGACTTCTTGACCATGCTGCCGCGGCCGCCCTTACCGATGATGACCTTCAGCCCCTGGTCGAGCAGTGCGGGCGTGAACGGGTCGAGCCGCATGGAGGTCGTCGGCCCGGCGGAACCCACCACGCGGCCAGGGCGCGCGGGTGAAGGGCCGACGTAGTAGATGATCTGCCCCTTCACGTCGATGGGGAGCGGCTTGCCCTCGGAGAGGGCCGTGATCATGCGGCGGTGGGCTGCGTCTCGTGCGGTGTAGATGGTGCCGTAGAACAGCACGTGGTCGCCTACGCGTAGCTGTGCGATGTCGTCGTCCGTAAAGGGCGGCTCCGCGCGGATCTGGCCGTCGACCTTTGTGATGGGCATGTCGATTCTCCTAGCCGGGTGTGCGGCTATTCTGCCGCACACCCCTCATTGATGCACCGGCCCCAAAACGCGTACCTTGCGCTTCGGGCACGTCTACATTCACGACGACGTTCTCCTGGGAACCGCGGGCGAGGACGAGGATCAGAGGCTCCGTTGCGGAGGTGTTGATCTCCTGGTGCAATACTCGGGCCGGGACGAAGATGAAGTCTCCGGCGCCGCCTTCGGCGCTGTGTTCGAGTTTCGGGCCCCAGCGGAACCTGCAGGCGCCGCGGAGGACGTAGATCGCGCTCTCGACATCGCCGTGATGGTGGGCGCCGGACCGGAAGCCGGGCTCGGTCACTACCTCGCCCATCCAGATCGACGCCGAGCCGCAGGTGTTCGCGGAGACGCCGGCGACGCGGGCCATGCCCGGCGTCTGCGCGGTGGCCGCGTCCCGTTCGTGCGGGCGGACGATGCGCACGTGCTGTTCGCTCACGTGAGGTCCTTCTCCAGGTCGACCATGTGCCAGTCGATGGCGGCGCCCCAGTCCGCGCCGCCGTTCCACTGCTGGCCGTTGTGTTCGGCGATGACGCGGTAGCCGCGGCGCTCGTAGTACGGCACGCGGGCGGGTTCGCCCTCCTGCACTACTTCGATGCACATCCGCGTGCAGCCGGCCTCGCGGGCCAGGCGCTCCGCGTGGGCGATGAGCTGCGAGCCGAGGCCTCCGCCGTGCAGTTCAACATCGACGGCGAGCAGGCCGAAGTGCGCGTCGGGAGGGGTCATGGTGATGTGTATGCAACCGGCGAGACAGCCATCGCGCTCCGCCACGGTGATCTCGGGAAGGATGTTGGTGATGCCGACGCGCTCGGTGCGTGTAGTCTCGGGGAAGACGTTCGATTCGGCCTTGCGGTAGGCGGCGTTCACGAGCGCGACGAGCGCCTCGACATCACCCGGTGCGGCGGGGCGCAACGTGATGTCGGACAGGGCGCCTGGTCGCGAAGGGACTTCGCTGGTCACAACGCGCTCCTAACTCAGTGCTCGCGGGCCTTGCAGCCTTACAGCTCCACGTGCTTGCTGCGTGCGCTGTGGCACTGCAGGTTCACGGCCACCGGCAGCGACGTGATGTGCGTCGGGTAGGTCTCGATGTTCACGGCGAGCGCGGTGTTCACGCCACCGACTGCCTGGGGTCCGACGCCCAGCGCGTTCACCTTCTCGAGGAGCTCCATCTCGAACTCTGCCGTCTCCGGGTCCGGGCTGTGTTGGCCGACGGGCCGTGTGATCCCCTTCTTCGCCAGGTACATGCAGTACTCGGACGAGCCTCCGACACCCACGCCGACGACGAGCGGCGGGCAGGGATTGCCGCCCGACTCCTCGATCGTCTGGAGGACGAACTCGGTGATGCCCTCCTTGCCGCGGGAGGGGAGCATGATCTGGAACTTCGTCATGTTCTCGCAGCCGCCGCCCTTCGGTACGACCGTGATCCCGAGCTTGTCACCGGGGATCAGGTCGGTGTGGATGACGGCGGGGGTGTTGTCCTTCGTGTTTACGCGGGTCGAGAACGGGTGCTCGACCATGGAGGCGCGGAGGTAGCCCTCGGTGTACCCCTTCGAGACGCCTTTGTTGATGGCGTCGCGCAGCGAGCCGCCGACGATGTGTACGTCCTGGCCCAGATCGACCATCACGACAGTCGTACCAGTGTCCTGGCACAGCGGAATCATGTCGCGCTTCGCGACGACGACGTTTTCCAGGATCTCGATCAGTACCTGCTTGCCGAGGGGCGAGGTCTCGCTCGACTCGGCCCTCTTCAGGCCCGCGACGACATCATCCGGCAGCACGTGGGTCGCCGTCTCACACAGCTCGGCGACCGCCTTCGTGATCTCGTCAACGTGGACTTCCCGCACGCGTGTTGCCGTATCAGTCGCCATATCACTTCCTCGCGGAACCGCCTAGAGCAGCGCGATCAGTTCCCTGGTCGCGTCTGCCGCTTTCTGGATCTTCGCCTTCTCGTCGTCGCTGACGGGCATCTCGAGCGTCCGCTTGATGCCGCCGGCGCCAAGCTGGCACATCACGCCGCAGACGATGTCCTGGATGCCGTACTCGCCCTTACATAGTACCGCGCAGGGGATCAGCCGATCCTGGTCGAGCAGGATCGCCTCGACCATTCTGACGGTGGCGGCCGAGGGGGCGTAGTAGGCGCTCGACACCTTCATCAGCTCGCCGATCTCGGCGCCGCCGCGCATGGTGCGGGCGACGAGTGCATCGATCTTGTCCTGCGCCAGCAGCGAGGTGACGGGCAGGCCGCCGATGCGGGTCTGCGAGACGATGGGCACCATCGTGGTGTCGGTGTGGCCGCCCAGCACGTAGCCGTGCACGTCGCGGACGGAGACGCCGGTCTCCATCGCGAGGAAGGCGCGATAGCGCGCAGTGTCGAGCGCACCGCCCTGACCGATGATGCGCTCGCGGGGGAAGCCCGAGGCGGCCAGCGCCGTGTGGCACATCGCGTCCATGGGGTTGCTGAAGATGATGATGACGGCGTTGGGCGAGGCCTTGGCGGCGGCCTCGACCTTCGCGCGGACGATATCGGCGTTGCCCTTCAGCAGGTCTTCTCGGCTCATGCCGGGCTTGCGGGGGGCGCCGGCGGTGACGACGACGACGTCCGAGCCAGCGGTCTCATCCCAGCCGTCGGAGCCGGTGATCCTGGCCTCGAAGCCGAGCCAGGACGCCGACTGGGTCATGTCGAGCGCCTTGCCGTGGTGCAGAGAGCCCGCGAACTGCGGATCATCCTGGATCACCACGTCGGCCAGATTCAACTCGACCAGGCGCTGGGCGATGGCGCCGCCGGTCATGCCTCCGCCGACGACGGTTACCTTCTTTCGTGCGGACATGCGACCTCCTCGTGTTTGACGCGCGGGCAACCCGCGTGGATGCTCTTGCTCGGGACATGACAAAGGCCCGCAAGCGGGCCCGGACGCGCGCGTCGAGCGCTGCTCGAGGCAAGACCGAGTATAGCCACGCCCGTGTGGTCGGAGTAGGGTCCAGACGGCCCGTGCCTCGCGCAGGGGGGTGCGAGCCGAGCTAGAACGGCCACCAGCGAGGGCGGCGGGCGAGCCAGCGGTAGCGAGCGTACGGGTCGCCGGGATTGGCACCGGGGTCGCCGATGCCGACGGGCAGCGCCTTCTGGCGGGAGCGGAGGGCGCGCGAGAGGGCGTGCGAGAGCTGGTCGACCTGGCGCTCGAGGCTGGCGATGACGGCCAGTGCGTCCTCTGTCTGGCCGGAGGCCTGGCCGGGCGTCTGGCTGGAGTTTCGGGTGGCGCGCTCGTCGGCCTCTTGCTCGCGGGTGTTGCGGATGGGCCAGAGGCGGCGGCGCTTGCCCTCGCGCTGCTTCATGGCGCCGTGGCGGGAGCCGGGGATGAAGACGAGGTAGGCGAAGCCGCCGCGATGGCCGACCATGCGGTTCATGAGCTTGCCGTCGCGGACCATGCGCCGGACGGTGGTGACGGAGACGCCCATCTCGCACGCGGCCTGATGCAGCGTGAGCCAGTCGGGCGCGTCGAGGGGCGGGCGGGCGTGGGCGCCGCCGGCCGCGTGGGCCCGGGCAGGCTGTTCGTCTCGACGCTGTGCGGGGAGCGCAGGCATGCGGACTCCAGGCCGTCAGGGCCACCGGTATACGCGGGGCAAAGTGGGGCCTTGCCCTCATGTTTAAGGGAACCCTAACGCCCTCGTAATGATCTTCGGCCCGCGCATCGGCCGCTGAAGCGGATACAATCCGAGTGTGACCACGCGTACGCGAGACGTCCCCACCTGGTTCGCCGGACTCTCGAACGCTCGGGTCGTCTCGGGATCCCCCTACGAAGCCACGATCGTCTGCCACGACAGCCGGAAGGCCAAGCCGGGCGCGGTGTTTGTTGCCATCCACGGGCTGGCGCTGGACGGGAACACGTTCATCGCCGATGCCATCGAGCGGGGGGCGCGCTACGTGGTCGTGCAGGAGGACCTGGAGCGGGCGTGGTCGAAGTACGTGTCGGAGGACGTGGCGTTCGTGGCCGTGCCGGACGCGCGGGTGGCGCTGGCGGAAGCGGCGGCCGGGTTCTACAGCCATCCCGCTCACGGACTGGGGATGATCGGCGTGACGGGGACGGACGGGAAGACGACGACCACGCATCTCATCGCGCACGTGCTGAACGAGACGGGGCTTCGCTCGGGGTACCTGAGCAGCGTGGAGTTCGGCCTGGGCGGGGCGGTGGAGATGAACGCCACGCACATGACGACGCTGGAGGCGAACGAGGTGCAGCGCTATCTGGCGCAGATCCGCGATGCGGGCGGAAAGCACGCGGTCGTGGAGGCGTCGTCGATCGGGCTGGACCTGCACCGGGTCGATGAGTGCGAGTTCGACGTGGGCGTGTTCACGAATCTTTCGCCCGACCACCTGGACTATCACGAGGGGATGGCGGCGTACCGGGACGCGAAGGGCATCCTGTTCCGCATGCTGAACGAGACCGTCGAGAAGGGCTTCGGGAAGGCGGCGGTGCTGAACGCCGACGACGAGGCGAGCGAGCACTTCAAGAGCATCACGACGGCGCCGGTAGTGACGTACGGCATCGACAAGAAGGCCGACGTGATGGCGCGCGACATCCGGCAGGACGGGTTCGGGACGCGGTTCAAGGTGCGGATGTTCGGCGAGGACGTCGACGCGCGGGTTGGGCTGCTGGGCGAGTACAACGCGGCGAACTGCATCGCGGCGATCGCGGCGGCGGTGTCGCAGGGGGCGGAGTTCGCGGCGGCGGTGCATGCTCTGGAGACATTTCCCGGCGTGCCCGGACGGATGGAGCTGATCGACGAGGGACAACCGTTCCGGGTGGTGGTGGACATCGCCTCGACGGATCAGGCGATGCGTAACGTGCTGCGGATGCTGCGTCCGATCACGACGGGCAAGCTGGTCGTGGTGTTCGGGGCGGCGGGCGAGCGCGACCCGGGGCGGCGGCGGACGATCGCGCGGGCGGTGGCGGACGTTGCGGACTTCGCGGTGATCACGAACGAGGATCCGCGGGGCGAGGTGCCGGACGTGATCCTCGATGAGATCGAGGGGGCGCTGAAGGGTGCGGGGTTCCGGCGATACGAGCGCGAGCTGGACCGGCGGCAGGCGATTGAGATCGCGTGCAAGCGGGCGGGCCGCGGGGACACGGTGCTGCTGGCCGGGAAGGGCACCGAGCAGTCGATCGTGATCGGCGGGACGCACTGGCCGTGGGACGAGCGGCGGATCGCGCGGGAGATCCTCGTGGAGCTGGGGGTTGGTCGTTAGGCGTTGGTCGTTGGGCGTTAGGGTTGGTCGTCCGTCGTCAGTCCCCAGTCGTCCGTCATTGGTGACTTCCACGTGCTGTTCGGTTGTTAAGGTGCGCGCCCTTCGGGGGGCTTGAGTGCGTCAGTGCGTCAGCGCGTCAGTGGGCGTGTTGGTGGGCGGGGGATCCTCGGTGACATTGCGCGGCGGATTCTCGTGCCGCCAAGACGACGGGTTGGGATGGATGAAGACGGCGACCACCTCGTATTGATGCAGCCGAGGACGGGTCTGTCTCCTACGGCGACTCTTCGAGAAGAGCTGTCCGTACAGGTCGTGGGATCGCGAGCCGCGCGCGTTTTCAGAGCCGTTTTCGGTCTTCGGCACGCTGCGGAAAGCGCAGGGTGCGAAGGGTAATTGTTTCGCAGAAATGCACTTACTGGCATAGAACGCGGGTTCTCCTGCGTTTTCCGTGAATCAGTGCCACTGGAAGTGGACGACCTTTGCGCGGACGCCCTTCCTTCTGTCCTGAGGGGCCTGGACGGCTTCCATGTCTGGGCGCCGGAGGTGAGAACGGGCAACGCCGGCGTAGCGGCCGACGGCGGCTTTGCCTCGTGGGTGTTGGGGCCGGTGGTGGGCATCGTGCGCCTCCTTCAACAGAGGTCGAGTTTGGGGGTTTGGGGGTGGGATCTCCAAGCGGGTGAGATCACTTTCGGCGAATTTGATCCACGAAAGGGCACGAAGGGGCACGAAGGGATGGCCGGTGCTGGGGAGCCGGGCATCGGCGAGGTCGCCGGTGGCCTTCGGCGGCGTGGTCCACGCAAGGACACGAAGGGTTGGCTGGTGCCGCCGGTTGATCGCCTATCCATTCGGGCGGATCTGGGCGGGGGTGTACAATTGGCCCAAGAAGGTGCGCATGAAGACGGTACGGCAGATTGAGCAGATTCCAGAGGGGGTCCGCCGGACGACGGGCGAGCGGCTCAGCCGCTTCGGGCGTTTGCACGCGCTGCTGGAAGAGCACCGGGCTGAATGGACTCGCGCGCACGCGGACCAGTGGGTGGCTGTGGGCGTGGGTGGCATCGAGGCGACCGCGGCGACGCAGGATGATCTGCTCGGCATCGTGGAACGCGACCGCGTCCTCAATGGCGATCTGGTGGTCGAGCTGCTCGAGGTGAATCCCCCGCGGTTAGCTCTGTGATCGTTGGCCGGTATACGGGCGCCGGCCGCCCCGTGGTCGACGCCGATGTGTACCTGCCGCGTCTCGGACGATTGCTGCCGGTAGCTTTCCTGGTCGACACGGGCGCCGACGACACGACGCTGTCGTCCCGAGACTGGCGCGCGGCCGGGCTGGAATGGTCGGACTTTGCGGCACCCTCGGTGCGAAGCGCGGGCGTCGGTGGCGTCATCGAGTCGCCAGTGGAACCGGCTGAGGTGCGGCTGAGACACGACGACGGATCCGTCGAGGTGCTCGCGTTCGACATCGAGTTGCAGCCCCGGTTACCCGGCGCCTTCGCGCTGCCATCGTTCCTGGGGCGCGACATTTTGCGCCGGTACCGAATCGTGTTCTCGATGGAGGACGGGGAACTCACTCTGGAACGGCGGCGGTAGCGGCGCAGGTGGAGCGGGCTGTCTGCTGCGGCGATTCTTCGAGCGGCCATACGCGGGTTATGGGCACTGGCCGCCGGGGGTGATGAAGCCCAGGACGAGGAGGAGCTGGTCGCCGGAGTTGACGCCGCCGTCTTTGTTGATGTCCATGCTGGGGAGGCGGAGGGTCTGGCTGCCTTCGCGGGCGATCTCGATGGCGACGAGGGCCTGGTCGCCAGAGTTGACGGCGCGGTCGTTGTTGACGGAGGCGGCCTCGCAGCCGTCCTTCGTGAGGCCGGCAGCGCCGGCGGGGAAGCCGTCCTGGTCCTTGTCGGTGTCGACGTCGGTGGGGTCGGTGTTGTAGTTGCAGAACTCAACGTAGTCGCGGATGTGGTCGCCGTCGGTGTCGGCGGTCTGGGAGACGCCGAGGTATCCCGCGCAGAGCGCGGGGGTGGGTTTGGTGGCCGCGCCTGCCGCGGGGTCGGTGGGGTCGGTGCCGAGGGTGCACTCGGCGCCGTCGAGGAAGCGGTCGCCATCGGTGTCGCGGAGCGTGGGGCTGGTGATGATGCCGTTGCAGGCGGCGCCGGTGGCTTCGTCGGCGTCGGGGATGCCGTCGTTGTCGTCGTCGGGATCGCAGGCGTCGCCGGCGGGGTCGGAGTTGGGCCAGGTGCGGTCGTCCTGGGTGGAGGGCGGCGTCTGGTCGATGAAGTTGTTGTCGCTCGATTCTTGGAGCGGGTTTGGATCCAGCGGACAATTGTCGGGGCCTGCAAGGACGTCAGGCGGGCCCAAGACGCCCAAAGGGCCGTCCGACACGCCATCGCTGTCCGTGTCAGGCGCACAGGCATCGGTTCCGATGTTCTCTTCGTCGATGTTCGCGAGGCCGTCGCTATCAGCGTCCGGGTTTCCTTCGCTGGTCAGGATGTTTAGGCAGGCGTGCGCAACCTCGTACCCGTCGGAGATCCCGTCGCCGTCTGTGTCATACAGCAACGGATCGCTTCCGTGAGTCGCCACTTCATCCGAGTCGGTGAGCCCGTCACCATCGTCGTCGGCTGAACAAGGATTGCCTACGAGATCGCCGGCTGCCTGGTTGCAGCCGAAGAACTGGAACGTGGCATCTTCGCCGCCGGGCGGAAGATCACTGCCGTACAGCTCGACCGTCCATGTGCCGACCTGGGGGTTCGGGACCTCGATATAGCGCCAGCCGCTGGCTTCGGCGTAGTTGTCAGGTGGCACGGAGGCGGGCTCGATGATGGTGTTGTCGGGGGCTATGAGCTTGACTTCGATGTCGCTGTTGCCGAACCAGAGCGTCCCCCAGAACCGCTGCCACGGCGAAGCAACGACGTGCTGCTGTTGGACTGTCTGACCGTGCTGCAGCAAGACGCTCTGTGGCAGCGCTGCGGAAGTTCCGGAACCCTGGCACCCCGTGACCGTACCACCCACGGAGATCGTGTCGCGATTGGCGGCTGCTCCTCTGACGAGTTGCCCGTATTGGTTGACGGCGTAGGCGCAGAGGGTGATGCCCGAGTCAATAAGCGACATGGGTTTCCAGTTGTGCCAGTTTGCCACGCCGGCACACTTCGCCTCGTACGCTTCGGGAAACTGACATTGGTAAAAGCCTATGTGCACGTGGATGTCCGTAGCGGAACCGCCGAAGGCGACGAGGCAAGACGGGTGTCCAAGGCGTGCACCGGCTGGAATGCGGGATACTCCGACCTTATGAGTTCGCGTCTGGTTGAGGGGGTTGAGCGGATCATCTTCATCGTCGTCATAGATGCGGAGATGTTGGTAGACGGCCATGATGTTAGCTGGCCGAAACTCGGCGTTAAGCGTGCCTGACCAGACGCCGAGTTCTAGTTTCAGCTGGCCCTTCGTGCCCTCATTGAGCGGCGCATCGGGGTCGCGCCCCGTCCACGCTTGTCCAGGTAGTTCGAATAACCTCCCTGATCCGACCGCGGTCACCCACCAGTTGCGCCACTTGGGATTCTCGCGATTTGCCAATAGATCGCAACTCGTTCCAAGATCGATCGGCACAAGATCCAGAGCATCTGACCTGCCCCCGATCTGTGGTCCACTCATTGTGAGAGTCCAACCGGGTCCTTC
>CAYJMG010000033.1:10815-33066 GCA_964371355.1 uncultured Dehalococcoidia bacterium | reverse complement strand
ACAGAATCACTGCCCAGTTACCAGGTGACAAAATCACTGCCCATCTACAAACGCCCCGACCGCCCTAGTGTCTAAACGGGCGGGTGGATACTATGTGGCGGTTCCAGACAAGGGCCAGTTGGCAGGGGGCAGGGTTGACCTTCGGCGGCCCGCCGTTCATCAGCAGGTGACCATGGAGTACGTACACACAGTCCTGGCACAGATTGCCGCCGCCAAGGCCGGCGAAGCCGATGCACTCATCAGCGAACTTGAGGCCCACCGGCCCACCGCCTCTACCATGCGGGGCTACCGGGGGATGCGCGTCAGCCGCACGGCCCACCCCGAAGGCAACATACTGCTCGTAGTCGAGATCCGCTGGGCGAACAACAACGCCATGGTCGACTACTCGACCGAGCGCGAGAACGCATTCTCCATCGTCGAGCAGCATCAGGATCTGCTGGTCCCGGGAAGTCTCCAGACGCACCGTCTGGAATCCGTCGCCGGAGCCGAGGGAGGCGAGGCGCCGAACCGGATGTACGACCGGCTGGCGTTGGCGCTTTTTGTGCCCGTTGGTGTCCTGGCGTTCGCGCTGGTCGTGATTTATGGCATGTCGCGCATCTACCTGGCGCTGCCCGCCACCGGCGCGTCCATTATGGCGATCCTCGTCGCGTTGGGCATCCTGCTCATCTCCGGATACTTCGCTACCAACCCCTCGATTCCGCGCTGGCAGTGGCTGGCGGTCGCGGTGGCGGCCATAGGGTCCCTCGCGGTGGGTGGCACCGTGGCCGCGGTCTACGACGAGGGCAACAAAGAAGTCCACGCCGGCCCCACGGTCGAGCCCGCCCGGGGAGGCGAGACTCCTCCTCCCGAACCGGGGGCGCTCGCCATCATCATGACTGACAACAAGTTCGATGTGACCGAGCTGACGATTCCGGCGAACACCGAGACCGTCATCCAGCTTCGAAACGACGGCTCGGCCCTCCACAACGTCGACGTCGCTGTGAGCGGCAGTTACCCGACGGGGACCTGCAAGAAGGGCGATCCTGGGTGTTCCGACCCGGCCAGCATGCGGTCCAAGCAGACGGGGACCGTCACACTGAACTTGCCGCCCGGAACCTATGACTTCCGGTGTGATTTCCACGTCGTCGAGATGATCGGCAAGATCACGGCCGAATAGGTCAACGCCACCGCAGCACAGACGCGTTCCGCGAACCCGGCAGCGGCCGTCCTTCCGACGGCGGTCGCTCGTTCGTTCCCCGAGTCGCGGATCGGCTTCGGCTACCGGTCGCTACGGGCGGTGGGAGCCGGGCGTCAGACCCAGCGCTTCCAGCTCATCCTCGATTTCGGGCCATGATGCCGGGCTGTGCTCCTCGGCCTGCTCCCGCGCGTACCACTGGAAGAAGATCGCGGCGATAAAACCCCACAGGATGAGGCTGCCCATCAGCTTCATCACACCGCCCGCGATCTGCTGGTCCTCCACCGGCGAGAGGCCCCACATCCGCGGCGCCTTCTCGTAGAAGCTGTACACGGCCCCATCGGCGAACGTCACGAAAGCAGCCACGACCGTGGGCAACAGCGACTGCACGAACAGGTACGACATCTGCAGCGGCGGGCCCAGCCGCGGCAGCTCCAGCACGTTGCTCAGCACCGGCCACCACATGAGCAGCGCAGACGCCACGAGGCCTATGTGCACGAGCAGGTGGAACCAGTGGTGGTAGAGGGCGTAGTTCGCCGCTTCGGGCAGGTGCGTCAGCACAAAAAGCGCGTTGAAGACCCCGAACGCGACCACCGGGTGTGTCACCAGCCTGCCCGCGGCCAGCATCCCGCGCGGGCGCAGCATGGCCTGCCACACCCAGCCCGGAACCCCGGCCAGCAGCAGCGGCGCGGAGATCATCGTGAACGTCGTGTGCTGGAACATGTGCGCCGTCAGCAGGTACTGCTCGCTGATGTCGTGCACCGGCGTGCCAGCCACCAGGTACAGCGAAACGACGCCCGAGCAGTACAGCACGACCTGGCTGCGTCTCACTCGGCCCGCGTCGGACACCAGGTCGCGGAGTTGGGTGACGGCGTAGAAGTACCCCACCGGGAGGAATAGGCACAGCAGCACCACATCCGGGTGCAGGTGCCACGTGAACTGGTACGAGCCGTCTGCTGTGTGGAGGAGTGGCGCGAGCATGGTAATACCTGTTCCCTCCGCCACGGTTGCTCAGGCCGCGGCGATACCCGGGGTTCCGTCAGACGAGATTGCTGCCCAGCGTGGCCAGCACGACCGTAAATATCGCGCCCGCGAGTACGAGCCCGGTCACGAATGCCGTGGTGAACAACCGGCTGTCGAACTTGAGGTGCATGAAGAACGAAACGACCAGGAAGAACTTTGCGGACGATAGCACGATGAGCGACGGGATCAGGATCCCGCGGTTCATGTCGACGTAGAACAGTGCGACCTCGACGAGCGTGATGGTGGCGAGCGTGATGAAGATCTTGAAGTACTCCATGTCGTCGGGATGCCCGCGGTGGACGGTTATTGCGCCCGGCGCGCGCTCCGGGTTCGCGAGTCCGCCCAGCGCTACCAGCGCGCCGAGCAGCCCCAGTGCCAACAGCGGTGCACCGAAGAGCAGTTCCGGGTTCTCGAAGAAGTCCTTCATCAAGGGTCTCCTATCGCGAGGGCGTCGGGTTGATCCAGTACATGACTGCCACACCAAGGGCGATGACGATGCCCAGCATGCCCAGCGCCAACAGCGGGGCGCCCAGTAGCAGTTCGGGGTTCTCGAGGAACGTCTTCATCAGGATGTCGGCTCCACCAGGTACACGAGCGTGAAGATGATGATCCAGACGATATCGACGAAGTGCCAGTACAGACCCGCGATCTCGACGGGCAATGGGTCGTCCGACGACACTCGACCGCGGAACGACGACCCCACGATCGAGAGCAGGATCAGCACGCCGACCGACACGTGCGCGCCGTGGAAGCCCGTCAGCACAAAGAACGTCGTTCCGAACAGATTCTGGTTCGGCGTCAGGCCCTCGCGATAGAACTCCGTGAACTCGAACGCCTGCCCACCCAGGAACAGCACGCCCAGCAGCGCCGTGCACGACAGCCAGATCCGCATGTTGCGGATGTTGCCACGCTGAAGCGACGAGAGTGCCAGCACCATGCTGAAACTGCTCATCAGCAGTACGAACGAGCTCACCGACGTGAACGGGATGTCATACAGCTCCGACGGGTACGGCCCGACGATGCTTCGGTCGCGATACAGCAGGTATGCCGAGATCAGCGCGCCGAAGAACAGGCAGTCCGACCCCAGGAACAGCCACATCAGCAGCTTGCGGTTGTCGAGGCCGGTGTTGGTTTCGAGGTGTCCGCCGGCAGGCAGTGCGTGCGCCACGTTTACTCCTCCGTCGCGGGCTCCAGCGCCCAACCGTACAGACCCACCACCATGATCGCCGCGCCGACCGCGATGAGCGGCCGCATCAGCAAGTACAGTGGTCCGCCTCCGAGCCAGTTCCACACTTCATGTGTGTCGTTCACGTACACCAGGCCCAGCCCCAGAATCGGGAACCCGATCGCCGCGACCAGGGGCATGATCGACGGCGACGGCAGGTGAATGCCGTGGCCATCGCCATGACCTCCTTCATGCGACGCCGACGACTCCGCCGACGCCGAAGACGCGCCCGCGGGCACCGGCACCGGCATGCCCTCACGGTCTTCCGCGTACTTCCGGTGCCAGAAATCGTCCAGCGAGTGCACGTGCGGGATCTCGGCGAAGTTGTACGCCGGTGGCGGCGACGGGAGCGTCCACTCCAGCGTCCGGCCGTCCCATGGGTCGTCGCCCGACGCCTCGCCCTTCCGGAGGCTGAGCACAAAGTTCACCATGAACACCACGACGCCGGCAGCGATGGTGAACGCGCCTACGGTGGCGAGTGCGTTCCAGAACTCCCAGCCATAGTCCGATGGGTACGTCTGGATTCGCCGCGGCATGCCCATCAGGCCCGCGACCATCATCGGCTGGAAGGTCAGGTTGAAGCCGATGAAGATGAGCCAGAAGTTGATCATCCCCAGCGTCTCGTCCATCAGCTTCCCCGTGAACTTGGGGAACCAGTAGTACGCGCCCCCGAACAGGGCGAATATCGCTCCGCCGAACAGCACCTGGTGGAAGTGCGCGACGATATAGTACGTGTCCTGTTGCTGGTAGTCCGACGGCACGATCGAGTGCGTAACGCCGGTGAGTCCGCCGATCGTGAACATCGCGATAAAGCCGACCGCGAAGTAGAAGGGCGTCTTCAGGTTTAGCGTGCCGCCAAACATGGTGGCCATCCAGTTGAAGATTTTGATGCCCGTCGGCACCGCGATCAGGATCGTAGCAATCCCAAACGCGCTGTTCGCGACAGAGCCCAGGCCCGTCGTGTACATGTGGTGCGCCCACACGCCCCACGACATGAAGCCGATGGCTACTCCGCTAAAGACCACGAACGGGTATCCGAACAGCGGCTTCTTGCTGAAGACCGGCAGGATCTCGGACACGATACCCATCGCCGGCAGGACGAGGATGTACACCTCGGGGTGTCCGAAGAGCCAGAACATGTGCTGCCATAGCAGTGGCGTGCCGCCGGCGGCCACGTTGAAGAAGTTCGTGTCGAACTGCCGGTCGAACGTTAGCTGGAACAGCGCCACGCTGATGACGGGGATGGCGAAGATCAGCAGGAACGAGGTGACGAGCGTCATCCACACGAAGACAGGCATGCGGAAGAGCGTCATGCCCGGGGCCCGCATGTTCAGAATCGTCACGATGAAGTTGAAGGCGCCGGCCAGGGAGGCGATGCCCAGGATCTGCAGTCCGATCACCCAGTAGTCGATTCCGTGGCCGCCGCTATATGCCTTAAGTGTGAGCGGCGCATATCCGAACCAGCCGCCATCGGGGGCGCCCAGCTCGCCCGCGAAGACGTTGCCGCCTGTGAAGAAGCTCGCGTTCAGCAGGATGCCACCGCCCAGGAACACCCAGAACGAGAACGCGTTCATCCGCGGGAAGGCGACGTCGCGCGCGCCGATCATCAGGGGGATCAGCAAGTTGAAGAACGCCGCGCTCATCGGCATGACAACGAGGAAGACCATCGTGGTGCCATGCATGGTGAAGATGCGGTTGTACTGGTCCGGGTTCAGGAACGACTGCTCCGGGGCCGCGAGCTGGATCCGGATGAGCAGGGCCTCGAAGCCACCGACCAGGAAGAAGAAGAACGACGCCGCGCCGTACATCACGCCGATGCGCTTGTGGTCGACCGTCGTGAGCCAGCTCCAGATACCCCGGTAGGTGGCCCCGGCGGCGCGCGCTTCGCGCATCGCCTGCGGAAATGTCATGCGCTTCGGGACGTAAGTGGCCGCCATGATGTTACTCTCCCGACTCGCCGTCCGGCTGACCCGCGGCCAGGTCGCCGCCGTCCGGCCCTCCGTCGGCCGCCGCGACCAGCCCCTGGACGTACGCGTCGTACTCTTCCTGCGTCACTACCTTCACGTGGAACCGCATCTGCGCGTGGCTCAGGCCGCAGAACTCGGCGCACTGCGCGGAGTAGTCGCCCAGCTTGTCGCCCTTCAGCCACATGTGGTTCGTGCGGCCGGGCATGACATCGGTCTTCCCGGCGAGCTTCGGCACCCAGAAGCTGTGGATCACGTCCGCGCTGTGCAGACGAAGCTCGATCTTCTTGCCGATCGGGATGTAGAGCCCGGGGCCGGGGTCGGAGGCCGTCGACGAGTCGCCTTCGACCAGCGTCCCGTCGGGCGCCGTGTACCCGAAGTACCAGCCGTACCGGAACGCGTTCACTTCCACTGTGATCGCGTCCTTCGGCTTGTTGCCGAGGTCCACAATCCCGCCGACCACGAATGGCACGAAGGCCATCAGGAGCAGGGCCGGGGCGATCGTCCAACCCAACTCAAGCGCGTTGTTGCCGTGCACCTGCTTCGGGAGCGCCTCGTGGCCCTTCCGCTTGCGGAACACGATCATCATGGCCAGGAGACCCAGCTCCACGAACGCCATGATGCCGATCGCGAACCACATGGTGAGCATGAAGAGCCACCGCTGGTCCTCGGCGACCTCCCCGGCGGGCGCGAAGGTGTTCTGGGGGCTGCTGAAGATGCTGCAGCCCGAGAACAGAAATGCCAGCCCTCCCAGGAGGCCGGCGACCATCAGCCGGGTTACGATGGACCTGCGCAAACCCTCACCCCCGGGCCTCCGGCGCCTGCGGGGCGCGGAGTCACATGAAGCCCGCGGCCGCACCCGGCCAGGGGCCATTGGCCCCTGATGCTCCAGAGCCGAATGGCATGGTCGAGGGGGCCGATCGCCGCCAGTATTGCGCCGGTCGAATATAGCGTCAAGGGTTCGTGACGTGCTGCACAATCGTTATGTCGCCCCCATCGCGCGCCCTGGGCCCTTGGGCGCGCTCTCGCTCGACGGCCCTCAGGCCGCGCCGCCGGCCAAGCCAGTCGGGGGCCTGCAACGCTTCCACGCTTGTGTCCGTTGTGACTGGTAGCGAGGGCGACAACCGCGCCCCGGACCTCCCCGCAGAGGCCGAACCACAATGCTCACCACAGCACTCCTGCGCGTCCTGATCGCGGCGGAAGCCCTTCGCGGCCCTCGAGGCGAGCGGGGCCAGACGCTTGCCGAATACAGCCTCCTCATCACCGTTGTCGCCGTGGGCCTCGTGCTGCTCGCGATGATCGTGTTCCGCGACGCCCTGACGGACGCCTTCGACGCCGCTACCGCCTGTCTCGACGGCACCTGCTGATCCCCCACGCACTTCCAACCCGCCGAGGCATTTCCTCCCAAAGTGATCTGGCGGCGCCTGCTGTTTCGCCGGCCCGCGGCCGGCGCCCCGTGAGCCTCTACCGTGCCATCAGGCCTCGCCGAGGTACGTCTTGCGGACTCGGTCACTGGCCCGCAGCTCCCTCGCGGTCGCTTCGAGCGCGATGGTGCCGGACTCGAGCACGTAGCCCCGCGCGGCGACCTGCAGCGCCATCGCCGCGTTCTGCTCGACGAGCAGGATCGTCGTCCCTGCCCGGTTGATGTCGATCACGGTGTTGAAGATGGTCTCGACCAGCACCGGAGAGAGGCCCATCGAGGGCTCGTCGAGGAGCAGCAGGCGTGGCCGGGCCATCAGCGCCCTGCCGATGGCCAGCATCTGCTGTTCACCACCGGAAAGCGTGCCGCCGTCCTGCTTCATGCGCTCGCGCAGGCGCGGGAAGATCCCGACGACGCGCTCGATGTCGGCCGTGATGGCGGCGCGGTCGCGCCGCTGGTACGCGCCCATCTCCAGATTCTCCCTCACCGTCAGGCGGCTGAAGATCGCCCGCCCTTCCGGCACCTGCGAGATGCCGCGGGCCACGATCTTGTGCGGCACGACGGAGTCTATCCGGCCGCCCTCGAAGGTGATACGCCCGAAGCGGGGCCGGAGCAGTCCGGAGATCGTGCGCAGCGTGGTCGACTTGCCGGCGCCGTTCGCACCGATGAGTGCGACGATCTCGCCCGGATCGACGCGGAGGGAGACGCCCTTGATGGCCATGATCTGCCCGTAGCCGGAGACCACGCCGTCCAGCTCGAGCTGCGGCTCAGGGCCGGGGGCCGCCAGCCCCCCGTGCGTCATGGCGCCTCCCGCTGCTGGAGATGGCCCGTGCCGAGGTACGCCTCGATGACGCGCTGGTCGCGCTGGACCTCGGCCGGCGTGCCCTCCGCGATCTTCTCGCCGTAGTCGAGGACTGTTATGCGCTCGCACACGCCCATCACGACTCGCATCTGGTGCTCGATGAGCATGACCGTCACGCGCAGATCGTCGCGCAACTCGCGGATGAGCTTCATCATCGCCATGCTCTCGCCGGCGTTCATGCCCGCGGTGGGCTCGTCGAGGAGGATCAGGCGAGGCCGCACCGCGAGCGCCCGCGCGATCTCCAGGCGGCGCTGCTCTCCGTATGCCAGGTTGCGCGCCAGCTCGTTCTCCCGGCCCGCGAGGCCAGCGAACCGCAGGTACTCGACGGACTGCTCGACGGCTCGACGCTCCGACGCGGACGTAGTGGGCGGTCGGAGGATGGCGGTCGCGATGTTCGTCCCCAGGTGCAGATGTTGGCCGACCATCACGTTCTCGATGGCCGTCATGTTCGAAAACAGGCGGATGTTCTGAAAGGTGCGGCTGATGCCGGCGGCGGCGATCCGGTGCATGGGCAGGCCATCGATGCGCTTGTCGAGGAACCACACCTCGCCGGTCGTTGGTCGATAGAAGCCCGTGAGGATGTTGAAAAGGGTCGTCTTCCCCGCCCCATTCGGGCCGATGACGCCGACGATCGTCGCCTCGTCCACGTCGACGCTCACGTCGTTGACGGCGACGAGGCCTTCGAAGGTCCGGGAGACGTGGCGGACGGAGAGGATGGTCATCGCTACGTCGCGAACTCCTGCTCCAGCAGCTCCGCCTCCCGGAACTCCGCGGCGCGGCGGCGCGACGGTAGCAGGCCTTCGGGCCGCAACACCATAACGGCGACGAGCGAAGCTCCGAAGATCACGAGGCGGTAGTCGGCGCCGATGTTCTGGAACTCGGCGAACCCGAGGTTGATGCTGAAGTCGCGCAGCACGTCCGGCAGGCCGACCACGAGCAGCGCGCCCAGCAGGATGCCCCGCACGTTACCCATCCCGCCGATGATGACGAGCGCGAGCACGTTGATGGAGACGTCAAGATTGTAGTCGTCGGGGAATACGCTCCCCTGTTTCGCGGCGATGACCACGCCGCCGATGCCCCCGATCGCCGCGCCGATCGCGAACGCCAGCAGCTTGTACACCGTCGTGTCGATGCCCATCGACGAGGCCACGTCCTCGTCCTCGCGGATCGCCTCCCACGCTCGGCCCACGCGCGAGTCGCGGATGCGCTCGGCGGCGATGACGGCCACCAACGCGAGAGCGAGCGCGACGAAATACAGCTCGTGGGCGGTGTCGAGCTGGCGGCCGAAGAACGGAGGCTTGGGGAGGAGAAAGACACCCCGCGGCCCGCTCGTGTAGTAGTCCTCGTTTCGGGCCATGATGCGGATGATCTCGCCAAAGCCGAGCGTGACGATCGCGAGATAGTCGCCACGAAGGCGAAGCACGGGAACACCGAGCGCGACGCCAATCAGGGCGGCGACGACGAGCGCGATCGGGAGCACTGGCCAGAACGTCAAGCCCAGATCCCACTGCTGCGCCCACTCCGAGGCGCCGGCATCCGGGGCGACGACGAGCGCATAGATGTAGGCGCCGGCGGCAAAGAAGGCGACGTAGCCCAGGTCGAGCAACCCCGCGTAGCCGACCACGACGTTGAGGCCGATGCCGAGCAGCGTGTAGAGGGCGACGTTGAACATGATGTTCCGCTCGAAACTGTCCATGTTCTGTGGCAGCAGCACGAGCGTGACAGCGAGGACGGCGAGGCCATAGAAGCTGTCCATCACGCGCAGCATCAGGTAGGCGACGACCAGCAGCAGCAGGAACGTGAGCCTCGTCGAGAGCATGCTGGGCGCGAGCGCCGCCATGGCGCCGAGCACCGGGAGGAGCACGTACGGGCCGAAACGCTCGGCCTGGCGCCCTGCCGGCGTGGAGCGAATGCGGTCGATGGTGTCGCGGTAGGGCTCGGCGGTCAGGGGGCGTGGCAGACGGACTCGCCGGTGCGCCATGGTCTATGCCCGCCTGTCCTCGCGCTTACCGAAGATGCCCCACGGACGGAAGATGAGGACGGCGACGAGCAGCACGAAGGCGACGACATCCTTGTATTGCGCGCCGATGAGTCGCGTTGAATAGGACTCCGACAGGCCGAGAAAGTAGCCGCCGACCACCGCCCCGGGGACAGAACCAATGCCGCCCAGCACGGCGGCGGTGAAGGCCTTGATCCCGGGCAGGAAGCCCATGCCGGCAGCGGCGTTGGTCGTGTACATGGCGTAGCAGACGCCGGCCGCCCCCGCGAGCGCCGCCCCAGACACGAACGTGAGCACGATCGTGCGGTCGACGTCGATGCCCATGAGCGCCGCCGTGTCGCGATCCTCGGCAACGGCACGGATGGCGGTGCCGGTCTTCGTGCGCTGGATGAAGACGTACAGCAGGAGCATGAAGAGCAGCGAGAGGCCGACGAGGAAGATGCGGATGTAGGTCACGTTCACGTCGCCAATCTCGACGGAGCCACGCGGGAACACCTGCGGCAGCACCTCGCGACGGGCGTTGGTGACGCGGAGCATGACGTTGCGCAGCAGGATCGAGACTCCGATGGCGCTGATGAGTGGAGCGAGGCGCGGAGCGTGACGGAGCGGGCGGTAGGCCAGGCGCTCCATGACGACGGCGAGTACGACGGCTGTGGCCATGCCGGCGAAGATCGCGACGGCGATGGTGAGCGACGGCAAGCTGTCGTTCATGGTCGTGTGGTTCTCGAAGGCATCGAGCGTGTAGAAGCCGCCAAACGCGCCCATCATGAACAGCTCGCCATGGGCGAAGTTGATCATGCGGAGCACGCCGTACACGAGCGTGTAGCCAAGGGCGATGACGGCGTAGACGCCACCGAGGGTGATTCCATCGATGGTGAGCTGGATCCACTGTTGCACGATGCACGTCCTGCCCGAACGTGGGCGCGGGAGGCCGCATATTGGTGCGGCCTCCCGCGAACGTCCATTCGACAGCGGGCGGTAGCCCGCGCTGCGGACGGGCTGATACGCCCGCCCTATGGTCCACGGACCTACTGCACCTGCTCCAGCTTCCCGCTCGTCACCTGGTCGATGCGGTTCACCGCGCCCGTGGAGATGTCCCGGTCGCCGTCGTCCAGGAACTGGACCGTCCCGGACGCACCGTTCTCGAGCGTGATGCCCTTGGCGGCAGCGATCAGGTCGGCCTTGCTGATGGTAAGGTTGCCGTCGGCGTCGACCTTCGCCACCTGCTTGATGGCGGTCAGGATGATCGTCATCGCATCGTAGGCGTGCTCAGTGAACTGCGTGCCGGCGTCGGCGCCGTACGCGGCCTGGTAGTCGGCCAGGAAGGCGTCGTAGTTGCTGGCCGTCGGCTGGGGACCACGGCTGACGTACGCGCCCTCGGCGCCGCCTGCGGCCTGGTCGATGAAGTCCTGGTCGGCGATGCCGTCGGCGCCCATGAACGCGCCTTCGAAGCCGCCGTCCTTAAGCTGGCGGACCAGCGCCGCACCCTCAGCGATGAACCCGCCGAAGACGACGATCTCCGGGCTCTCACCCGTGATAGTGGTGACGACCGAGCTGAAGTCCTGCTCGCCGACCGTCACCGCCTGCTCGGAGGAGACCGTCCCGCCCAGCTCCTCGAACGTCGCCTTGAACACGTCCATCAGCCCCTTGCCGTAGGTGCTCTGGTCGTTGACCGTGACGGCCTTCGTGAGCTTGAGCGTGTTGTAGACGTACTTCGCCATCTCGGCGCCCTGGGTGTCGTCGTTCCAGGCGGTACGCGCGAAGTTCGTGGCGCCCTGCTTCACGACGCTACCGTTCGTGGCGGAAGCGCTGATCACGAGGATGTCCTCCGCGCCGTAGTTGTCGAGCGCGGCGACGGCACCACCCGAGCACATCGGGCCCATCACCGCGACGACGCCGTCCGAGATGAGCTTCTCGGCCGCGCTCTCGGAGCCGGGGCCGCTGCACTGGTCGTCCTGCGGGTCGGCCTCGACCTCGAAGCCCTCGATGGCGCCGAAGTCGGTGATCGCCAACAGCGCGGCGTCGCGGATAGGAATGCCGAGCTCTGCGTTGTCGGTCGTCAGCGTCGTGCTGATGCCGACCTTGATCTTGTCGCCCTTGTTGATGGTGATGGTCTCGCCGCCACCGGTCGTCGCGGTCCCCGCCGGCTCCGTGGCACCGGTGGTCGCCTGCGCGGCCGGTGTCGTGTCACCGCCGCCGTCATCGTCGTCGCCGCAGGCCATGGCGACGAGCGCAAGGCCCGTGAGCGCGAGGGCCATAAGCGGCCAACGCCAAATCTTCCCGATCTGCATTCGAGTTTCCCTCCTCAACTGATGGCCGTCCGGCCGGAGATCCTGCCCGCCAGCCGCCACCAGGCGGCCCGCGGACACTGCGCGTGTGCGCAGCTTTGCCCAGAGCCATTATCCGGCGGCCCGGAGCGCGGTCAATCCTTTTATGTCGCCAAAAAGGCGAATTCACCCCGAGTCAGGCGCGCCACGTCTGCGACGGGCATGGGGAAGATGGCGCTCGCTGTACCCCCGGCCAGCCAGAGCGTGTCGAATCTGCGGAAGCTCTCGTCGATGAGGGCGGGCAGCGTGCCGGTGGCGCCGAAGGGACTGACCCCGCCGACCGGGTACCCGGTGAGGTCGAGCACCTGCCCGGCAGAGGCGAGCTTTACCTGCTTGCGGCCGACCCCGTGGCGGGCCGCGAGCAACCGGTCATCGAGGCGCCGGTCGCCGGGCACGAGCACGAACATCGCATCGCCGGCGACGTACACGACCAGCGTCTTCACGATCTGCCCGAGTTCGCAGCTCGCGGCCGCCGCTGCCTCCTCCGCCGTGTGGGTCGAGCCGTCGTGCACCAGCATCCGCGCCTCGAACCCGAGCGCGTCGAGCGCCGCGCTCACGCGCGCAGTGGCGGCGGCATCGGCGGAGGGTGTCGTCATGAGGGTCATGATAATTCGGGGCGTCCGATTTCGCCTCTCACCGGGGCAGCCGGGGACAGCCCGCGACAGCCTCCCAAGATCGACCGAATTCGTAGGCGGTCCGTGGAAATTGTTTCGCAAAACAACCTGTTTCGTCAACATGACCGCCGTTCGGTTGCGCTATTCGCACCAGAGGCCTCACCGTTGTGCTTTCGCCTGTCGGGCGCAACGCACGACCCTGGCACGCCGTCAGGCCGAGTCTCCTCCGGCCTAGCGGCGATCTCCAAGCGCGCCGGATCACTTTCGGAAATCTTGTACTGCGGAGTCGGGTTGCAGATTCGGGTTGGGAGTTTGTTTTGGAATTTCTTCTCCTTCAGGCGTTGATCTGGAGGCGGGCGAGGGGGATGGGCTGGCCGCGGCGGCGTGCCTGGAGCGCCTCGAGTTCGTGAACCGCCTGATAGAGCTGGCGGTTCAGGTGCGCCTCGTACTTCGAGACGGCGACCAGCGTCTGAGCGGGCGGAAGGAGCCGCTCGCGGCGCATGCGGTCCTGCTCCAGCAGCGTCTCCTCGACTTCGCGGGCGCGCCTCTCGACCAGGGCGGCGAGGTTGTCCAGCATCTTCTCGTGGAGCGCCTGCGGGTCCATTTCGTACGCTTGGGCGATGGAGCGCACGGCGCCTCGCATCAGGGAGCCGTTCCAGCCGTCGTCGCCGACCTCCCGGATGCCTTCCGAGAAGCCGGGCACCGACTCCTTCTCCATCTGCAGGTCGCCGCCCGTCAGGCAGTCGATGAAGTCGCTGGCGGCGGGCGCCGAGACGAAGGCGACGGGATCGCCCGCGCCGGCGAGCGCGTGCAGCGCCTCCTTCGCGGCGGCAAGCCACTCCTCGGCCGCCTCGACGGACTGCGGCCTGGGGCCGAAGGCCTGGCGGCGCGCGTAGTCGGCTTCGACGTGGTCGCGGGAGACGGCGACGAGCTCGGCCTCGTAGGGGGCGACGCGGCGGAGGCGCCAGAAGAGTTCGGCGATGCGCTCGACGAGGGCCTCCTCGACGGCGCCGACGGGCTCGCGGTCGTCGAGGACGGACTGGCGGAAGGCGGCCCAGGCGGCGGGGTCCTCGACTCCGTGGATGGGGACCTGGGGGGAGGTGATGCCGTGGGTGACGGCGTTGCGGCTGACGACGGCCTTGCCGGCGTCGGTGGCGGGGCCGCCGCGCCGGCGCAGGGGCTGCGGCTCCGTGCCCTTGGTAACTGAAGCTGCCGCGTCCTTGCGGGGCATGCGTACGCCTCCGATCATGCGAACGTCCGTTCGCGCGTCAGCGTACGGTTATGATCAGTGGGTTGTCAAGCTTGGGGTGGCCGTACGGCGGAAAATTCGCCGTCGGATCCGGGAAACCGGGGGCACGCTCAGTGCCGGACGAAATCAGGCGCCGAACAGTCCGGGAAACCGGGGCAAGCCCAAACCGGATAGGCGAGTTCACGGCACTGCCGCTATCTTGGGCCGTTGTTATGACGTGGTTTGAGGAATGAGCCTCTCCAGTAGCTGACGAAGTTCCTCATCGCTCTTTCTTGGCGTCGAGAGTACGAAGATTTCGAATCCGCGACCCGCTTCAATACCCCAGTACGCCTTGGCTGCCCCTTGGCCGGCGGGTGGTGCGAAGGCCTTGATTCCCTCAACCTCGAGAATCTCTGGATCCCAGATCCCTCCGATTGAAGACCGATCAGAGATGTCGAGGCGAAGCGACTCCTTGCCGTCGTGAGAGGCATACAATACACCGATTGTGCCTTGGTTGTCCTTGCTGAGCGCAAATGCAGTGTGGACGTACTGGGGCGTGAGATCAGGGACGACGACGTGCACTGTGGCTAGACCTTTCACGCATTCGAGCGAAAACCTCCCTAAGACATCGTCTAGTGTCGCCGGACACGGGGCCGCGCCATCGTTCGGCTGGATTACCTGGCGCGTCTCCCTCTCGCCGGTGTTGCCGCAAGATGCCGCGAAGACTCCACCTACGGCTACGGCAATGAGCATTGTCACCCAATGGCCGGTTGAGAACAGACCGTCACGGGTTCGGTGTCGGGACTGAATTGATGTTCCCATATAAGTTTGCCGTTTCCCAGATTCTCTCGGCTGGAGACATCGAACTTTACCCGGAGATCATAGAACTGCAGCTTAGGGTCAAAGAAGGACATCGCGATGAAGCCAAAGACTGTCTCACGCCAAGGGCCCCCATTCACTGACGCGTAGGTGTGTAGCCTATATGGACTATCGTCGCCTCCCTCAAACGAGGCGGCTGCTGAGACTGCGACGTCCAGGTAGCTGTACGAGACATTGATGCCGAGGACCTTTCCGACTTGTCGGAAGCGGTCGATTCTCCCCACTGATGACACCTGGCCTGACCTGCCCCCGATCTTTGGTCCACTCATTATGAGAGTCCGACCGGATCCTTCCGCTGTATGAGGCTGTGCCGAAACTCCTCAGGTGTCTGGTACCGCAACGACTGGTGGGGCCGCTCGCGATTGTACTTCACCCTCCAGGCCTCGACCTTTTCTCGTGCGTCGTAGAGCGTTGTGAACCAGTGCTCGTTCAAGCACTCGTCGCGAAACTTCCCGTTGAAGCTCTCGACGTAGCCGTTCTGCTGTGGTCTGCCTGGCTGGATGAAGCGCAGCTGCACGCCACGCGCGTAGGCCCACTGGTCGAGCGCCTCGCTCGTCAGCTCCGGCCCGTTGTCCAAAATGATCTCCTCCGGCTGGACGCCGCGTTCCTGGATCACGCGCTCCAGCACCCGCGCGACCCTCGCACCGGAGAGCGACGTGTCGACCTCGATCGCCAGCGACTCGCGCGTGTAGGTGTCCACGACCGTCAGCATCCGCAGCTTGCGTCCCCAGCAGAGGGCATCGCTCACGAAGTCCAGGCTCCAGCGCTCGTCCGGCGCCGTTGCGTCTGGCCGGCGTTCCACCCGCACACCAGCTGCCCGCTTGCGCTTCCGCTTCCGCACCGACAGTCGTTCCTCCCGGTAGATCCGCTCCACACACTTGTGATTCACCAGCATCCCCTCCCGGCGCAACAGCACGCACAGTCGGCGGTAGCCGTAGCGCCGCTGCAACGCCGCCAGCTCCCGCAGCCGTGTGCGAATGGGCGCGTCATCGCGGCCGTGGCGCTCGTAGCGCATCGTCGATCGTCCGATCCTGATCAGCCCGCAAGCGCGACGCTGCGAACACGGCCGGTGCTCCTCCACATGCTGCACCGCCGCCCGTTGCGCCGCGGGCTTCACCAGTTTCGCGAGGCGACGTCCTTCAGGATGTCGATGTCCATCGACAGATTGGCGACCAGCTTCTTCAGCCGGCGATTCTCGTCCTTGAGCTGCTTGAGCCGCTGCGCGTCGCCGACGCTCATCCCGCCGTACTTCACCTTCCAGCGGTACAGCGTCTGCTGCCCGACGCCAAGGCGCCGGCAGAGCTCCTGCGTTGGCGTCCCTCGCTCGTGCTCTTGGATCGCCGAGACGGTCTGTTCCTCCGTGAACCGGCTCTTCCGCATGGGTCCTCCTGGGACTGCATTATCCCGGAGGACTCTCATTTAGACTGGACTAGTTTTCGGGGGGCAGGTCAGAAGTTCGTGGATCGCTATGGCGTAGGGCCAGGGAAGCCCCCCTCGATTGGGGCTTCAATGTTCGTGCATGGAGCCACTCCGTCTCTTACGACTAGGGGTTCATTATCCTTCACCTCGCGCCACGAACAGGCGATCTCGTCAACTCGTATGCCGCCGGGTGCCCCCCAACGGCCAAAGAGGAGCCCCGCGTGAATCGTGCGGTGAGCGCCAGGGGCGATCTCCTCCTTTATGCGAGTGTCCACGATAATTGTCACAGACCGTGAACTCTCATTGCGAACCTCCAATGTCGCTTGTGGAGTCGCAACAATGATGATAACCACGCCGGTGACCACAGCCAAAGCTACGAGTAGAAACGCAAGAGGCAGTCGATATCGTGTGAACATCGCCTCTCTCAAGGGAGCCCGGCTAGGTACATGAGTGCTGCCATGTCGTCGTGAGCCGCCGCGGGCTGTGCACAGTGACCGCCATCTGCACAGGTGTTGGGCAGCGTGCGAACACCATCGACGCGGAGATCGACGGCAATACCTGCTTTACCAGCGAGATGCTCAAATGGCACGTCGCCTTCTCTAACGATGATCCTGGTAGACGTGTCGCGCTGACGAAGCGAGTCTCCGTCCCATCCGAACGGCAGGCTCAGAGTTCCGCCAATCGGCGCACGACGGGTTGCGTCTGCCCACTCGGCCGCGTCATCAGAGATACCGCTTAGCAAGAGCACGGCCTTCGGCGGGCTGACATGCACGAGCCCTACAGAATTCGCCCAGACTAGATCACGCAGGATGGTAGCGCCCCAACTGTAACCTACCGCTATTGTCATGCCCGGATTCTGACTGATGAAATCGGCAAGTGCATAGACGGCCTCGGCTCCGCGATGAGGGTAGTTGTCCGTATCGAAGAAGCCAACATCAAAGACCTCAATGATCTTGTCTTGAGTCCATCCGCTCTGCATTGCGCCAATCATGAGGTCGTAAACAAACTGCAAATGCTCATCGTCCTGGCCGAAGCGGTTCGTCATCTTCCAGTACCAGTAGATGTGATACCCGAGTTGACTCACGTCCGTATCCTTGCCCTCAGCATCTACGCCCTTCTCACACTGCATCCTGTGACCGCAGACGACGCCAAGCCAAAGACCCGTAGGATCGACGTACCGCGTGGGGTTGTTCGAGACGTAGCTGTAACGATTGAGCGCGTCTCCTGTCGGATCAGCACTAATGAACCGACTCAGCTGCGGGCTATAGAACCGAGCGTGATAGTAGTACATACCTAAGTTGGAGGATGCCAGCGGCTCCTTCTGCTGGCCGGTGTACGCCCGATCCGGGACAGAACCGGTCGTGGAGCGTATCGATCCGAACGGCCAGTACTTGATTGACGTCTGAACCGTGCCATCGACGCCACTGATGGTGGTTGACGTGCTGCCGAGGTGATCTGCGGCGTAGAAGCTGAGGGACGAACTTCCGCCGATGGTGCCTGAGCGTGAGGCGATCACTCGCCCCAGGGCCGTGTAGTACTTCGTGTACGACGACGCGGCCGCACAGCCGATGCTCCGCTCCTGATAGATCCCGGCGACGAACACGTCCTTTTCGGCCTGAGTGGGATAGATCGCTGGTTGCGCGTTGCGGCGCACCATCTCGCCGGAGGCGTCGTACAGGTAGTAGGTCGAGATCGGCGTCCACGTCCAGACGTTGATCTGCGACAGACGGTTCTCGACGTCGAACCAATGGTAGTCTCCGCCGCCTCCGGTGCTGTTCCCGTTCTTGTCGTAGCCGAGGTTCGTCGGCGCGTGGATGTGCTCGGCGGCGTAGCTGAGGTTGGTCGTGGCGCCATCCTCCATCTTGGATGGTCATGTTGCCTTGGAGGTCAATGTTGCCGATTCTACCGCCAAACGTTGTGTTGGGGTCGTACTGGAGCGCCATCAGGTTGCCGTCTTGGTGACGCCCCCGGGCCCGTGGGCATGGGCCAGGCCGGGTGACGGGTCGTAGTACGACTGGTCGTGCTGCGGATTGCCGGTGAGATGCCGCGTCCTTGCGGGGGGCATGCGCACGCCTCCGATCATGCGAACGTCCGTTCGCGTCAGCGACCGCTTATGATCAGTGGGCGTCAAGGCGTTCCAGATCTTCCCGGAAACAGCCAGGCGGCTCGAGGCAGACCCACCTCGCGGCGTGAACCCTGACAGATTCCATATGCGGAAGACCACGTTCCTGCACGCGGCGCGGACAACGCATGGGTCATTCTGTGTGCATGGACGTTTTGGTCGCCGAGGACGACGCCGCCCTGGCCGACGTGATCTCCCGAAATCTGCGTGCCCGGAAACACCAGGTGCGAACCGCGGCCACAGCCGAGTCCGCATTGCTGGAGATGGCTTCTGCCTGGCCCGACACCCTAATTCTCGACGTGAATCTCCTGGGCGACACGGGTTGGGACGTCCTCAGGCGTCTTTCCCCTGCCGACCGATCACGCGTGGGCGTAGTAGTCATCTCGGCCGCGCCGATCTCTCAGAGGCGCATCGATGAGTTCCAGCCCCTCCGCTGGCTCCAGAAACCCTTCCCCATGGACGCACTCGTCCGCCTCCTCCGCGAGGCCGCGCCCCCACCCACGACCGCCCTCGAGAAGGAGCACGCTGATGGGTGACCCGATCTTCATAGCGATCAGCCTCCTGCTGTTCGCTGCCTTCATCGCGGCCATCTTCGCGTTCGAGAAAGTGTGACCTTCGTGGAGAACATCATCCTCTCCGTTGGCGCCGCCCTCGTCATGCTCTACCTCCTCGTCGCCCTCATCCGCCCGGAGAGGTTCTGATATGACCGTCCCCAGCATCCTCCACATTGTCCTCTACTTCGCCGTCGTGCTCGCGCTCACGAAGCCGCTTGGCGCATACATGCACGCCGTCTTCCAAGGCGAGTCGGCGATCTCGAAGCGCGTCTTTTCACCCGTCGAGCGCTTCGTCTATCGCCTCTTCTTCGTTGATGAGAAGGCAGAGATGGACTGGAGGCGCTACGCCCTCAGCGTCATGATGTTCAGCGCCATCAGCACGCTCGCCGTCTACGCCATCCTCCGCGCGCAGGGCCACCTGCCCCTCAACCCCCAGAATCTTCCCGGCACAACGTCGCACTCAGCCTTCAACACCGCTGCCAGCTTCTCCTCCAACACCAACTGGCAGTCCTACGGCGGCGAGACCACTATGAGCTATCTCTCCCAGATGCTCGCCCTCACCGTCCAGAACTTCGCCTCCGCCGCGGTCGGCATCGTTGTTGTCATCGTCCTCGTCCGCGGCTTCGTCCGGAAGACCACGACCGATCTCGGCAACTTCTGGGTCGACCTCACACGCTGCACGCTCTGGATTCTGCTCCCGCTCTCAGTCGTCCTCGCCATTCTTCTTGTCTCCCAGGGCGTCATCCAGAACTTCAACTCCTACACGGAGGTCACTACCGTCGAGGGCGCTAGTCAGATTCTTGCCATGGGCCCCGCGGCCTCCCAGGTCGCCATCAAGCAGCTCGGTACCAACGGCGGGGGCTTCTTCAATGCCAACTCCGCCGTCCCATTCGAGAACCCCATCTACTTCCTCACCACCTCCGCCCTCATGCTCCTCGTCACCGCCATCGCCGTCTCCACTGATCAGGGTCGCGCCGGCCCGCTCAACGCCGGCGCCCACGGCTACTCCGAGATCCTTTACGCCGCTAGTTCGGGCGCCCTCGCTGGCAAGCAGAAAGTGCCCGCCACCGCCGGGACACTGCCCACGGATTCGCCGCTCTTCACCGGCTTCCTCGTCGGCGTCGTCATCATCGTCGGTGGCCTCACCTTCTTCCCGGCCCTGACCCTCGGCCCCATCGCCGAGCACTTCCTCGTCCACGCCGGCATGCTGTCGTAAGAGGAGAGAGCAATGTCACTGCAGATGCCGCCGATGGAAGAGCCGGGAGAGCACCGCTCACAGATCGCGAAGCAGCGCCAGTCGCGCAGCTCCATCTGGAACGGCCCCATCCTCCGCCAGGCCACCCTCGACGCCGCCCGCAAGCTGGACCCGCGCCACCTCCTCGGCAACCCGGTCATGCTCGTCGTCGAGCTTAGCGCCGCGGTCACCACCGTCATGTTCGCGCAGGAGCTCGCTGGCAGCCGCGACGAACCGAAATTCTTCACCGGCGCCATCACCCTGTGGCTCTGGTTCACCGTCTTATTCGCCAACTTCGCCGAGGCCATGGCCGAGGGCCGCGGCAAGGCCCAGGCCAACACCCTCCGCGCCATGAAGCGCGACACGACCGCCCGCCGCGAGCGTGACGACCGCGTCGAGGATGTCCCGTCGTCGGAGCTACGCATCGGCGACGTCGTCCGCGTCAGAGCCAACGAGGTCATCCCCGGCGACGGCGATGTCATTGAGGGTGTCGCCTATGTCAGCGAGGCCGCGATCACTGGCGAGTCCGCTCCCGTGCTCAAGGAGTCCGGCACCGACATCCGCTCATCGGTGACGGGCGGCACCACCGTCGTCAGTGACTGGCTCCGGATCCGCATCTCTGCCAACCCCGGCGAGACCTTCCTCGACCGCATGATCTCCCTGGTCGAAGGCGCCTCCCGCCAGAAGACGCCGAATGAGATCGCCCTCAACATCCTCATCGCCACCTTCACCATCATCTTCTTGCTCGCCGTCGGCACCATCCGCCCCTTCGTGAACTACCTGGGGGGCGATGTCACGACAACGGCCCTCGTCGCCCTTCTCGTCTGCCTCATCCCAACCACCATCGGCGGCCTGCTGTCGGCCATCGGCATCGCTGGCATGGACCGCATGGTCCAGCGCAACGTCCTCGCCATGTCCGGCAAGGCCGTCGAGACTGCGGGCGATATCGACACCCTGCTCCTCGACAAGACCGGCACCATCACCTTCGGCAACCGCCTCGCCGCCGAGTTCATCCCCGTCGGCGGACACACCCAGGAGCAGATCGCACGAGCTGCCCTGCAGTCCTCCCTGGCCGACGAGACGCCCGAAGGCAAGTCCATCGTCGATCTCGCCCGGCGCCTCGGCTACAACGGCGTGTCGGCCGACCCGTCGGCCGAGCTTATTCCGTTCACGGCCGAGACCCGCATGAGCGGCATAGCCATGGACGGCCGCCGCATCATGAAGGGCGCCGTCGACGCAGTGAAGAAGCTCGCGAAGGCTGTGCCGGACGACCTCGAACCGGTCTCCACGCGCATCGCCATGCAGGGCGGCACGCCCCTCGCCGTCGTCGACAACGACAACGTCGTCGGCCTGATCTACCTCAAGGACACCGTGAAGCCCGGCATCGCCGCCAAGTTCGAGGAGATGCGCCGCGCCGGCATCCGCACCATTATGATCACTGGCGACAACCGCCTCACCGCCGCCACCATCGCCGCCGAGGCCGGCGTCGACGACTTCGTCGCCGAGGCCAAGCCCGAGGACAAGATGCGCCTCATCCGCGACGAGCAGGCCAAGGGCCGCCTCGTCGCGATGACGGGCGACGGCACCAACGATGCCCCCGCCCTCGCCCAGGCCGATGTCGGCGTGGCCATGAACAGCGGCACCGCTGCCGCGAAAGAGGCCGCCAACATGGTCGACCTCGACTCCGACCCCACCAAGCTCATGGACGTCGTCGCCGTCGGCAAGCAGATGCTCATGACGCGCGGCTCGCTGACCACCTTCAGCATCGCCAACGATGTCTCCAAGTACTTCGCCATCATCCCGGCCATGTTCATCGGCATCTACCCACAGCTCGACAAGATGAACGTTATGCGCCTGTCCACGCCCGAAAGCGCCATCCTGTCGGCCGTGATCTTCAACGCGCTCATCATCATCTTCCTGGTTCCGCTCGCTCTGCGCGGCGTCGCCTATCGCGCCGCGCCCGCCGCCGACATCCTGCGCAGCAACCTGCTCATCTACGGCCTCGGCGGCATCATCGCGCCGTTCATCGGCATCAAGCTCATCGACCTGCTGCTCGTGCTGTTGCAGCTCGACTAGCAGTCGACCAAACCCTCCCCGTCAACGGGGAGGGCCGGGGTGGGGTAGCGGGGGGGGGGGGGGGGGGCCCCCCCCCCCGGCGGGGGGGGGGGGGGGGGGGGGGGGGGGGGGGGGGGGCGGCGGGGGGGCGC
>CAYJMG010000033.1:0-10805 GCA_964371355.1 uncultured Dehalococcoidia bacterium | reverse complement strand
TTGCCCGCGCCACTACCAGGCCACCAAACCCCCCCCGCAACGGGGGAGGGCCGGGGTGGGGTAGCGCGGGCCTTCAGCCCGCACACAATCCGCGGCGCGGGCTTTCAGCCCGCGAAGATCGAAGGGACGAACGACATGCTAACGAATGCATACAAAGACCTCAGGACGGCCATCATCGCCTTCGTCCTGTTCAGCGCCCTCCTCGGTCTGGCGTACCCGTACGCGATCACCGGCATCGCCCAGCTCGCCTTCCCCAGCCACGCGGATGGCAGCCTCATCACGGTCGACGGTAAGGTGGTCGGCTCGTCCCTGGTCGGCCAGACCTTCGAGGGATCGCAGTACTTCCACAGCCGCCCCTCGGCGAGCGGGTACGAGACAGGCGTCTCCAGCGGCTCCAACCTCGGCCCCGCCAGCCAGGCCCTCGGCGATCGCGTGGACGAAGGCGTCGCCGCAGTCCGCGAGGAGAACGGCCTCGCTCTCGATGCGAAGGTGCCGGTCGACGCCGTCACCACGTCCGCCAGCGGCCTCGACCCGCACATCACGCCCGCCTACGCCGGCCTCCAGGTCGCCCGCGTCGCCAGCGAGCGCGGCGTCTCCGAGGACGAAGTCCGCAAGTTGGTGGACAAGTACACCGATGACCCCACGCTTTGGCTCCTCGGCGAGTCCCGCGTGAACGTCCTCAAGCTCAACCTCGCCCTCGACGAGGCCTTCGGAAAGTGAAATGAACGTACGACCATTGACACATCATGTCGCGATCGTAAGCCCCGATGCCGCCGTCAGCATGTCCCTCGCCGTGGCGTTGCGTGGCACGCCATTTGAGATCACCGTCTTCGCTGCGGCCCGCTCGCGTTCAGGCCTGCCCCGGGCCGACATCCGCGGCGAGCCCGCAGCCGTCGTGATGGACATCCTCGACCCTGTCGATGTTGTAGAACTCAGGGACATGCTCGCGCGTCACGCCAACAGCCGCTTCCTCTTCCTCGCCGGCCGGCTGCCCCTGCGCGCCGCGGCGGCCCGCATCATCCGCCAGCGCGACGCCGTCGTCCTGGCGAAGTCCGAGCCGTCGATCGTCGTCGTGGCCACGCTTGTCGCCATGCTCAGCGGTGATGAGCCGTGACCGACCACGACCCGCGCCCCAGTCCCGACGCGATGCTGGCCCGCGCGAAACGCGAGGAGCGTGAAGCCTCCGGCCGGGGAACCCTCCGCATCTATCTCGGCGCCTTCGCGGGCGTTGGGAAGACGTACGCCATGCTCAACGAGGCCCATCGCCGCAAGAACTACGGCGAGGATGTCGCCGTAGGCTTCGTCGAGACCCACCGGCGTCCTCAGACAGAGTCCATGCTTCGCGGCCTCGAAATCGTCCCCCGCAAGCGCATCGAATACCGGGGCATCATCGTCGAGGAGATGGACGTAGAGGGCATCCTGCGCCGCCGTCCGGCCGTCTGCCTCGTCGACGAGATCGCCCACACCAACGCCCCCGGCTCCGACCGAGAAAAACGATATGAGGACGTGGAAATCCTGCTCGATGCCGGCATCAACGTCGTCTCTACCCTCAACGTCCAGCACGTCGAAAGTCTGAATGACACCGTCGAGTCAATCACCGGCGTGAAGGTTCGCGAGACCGTCCCCGACTCCGTCGTCGATGAGGCCGACGAGATCATCCTCATCGATATCTCACCCGAGGCGGCCCGCGCCCGCATGGAGCACGGCAACATCTACCCGCCCGAGCAGGCCAAGGCCGCACTCCAGGGCTTCTTCCAGAAGCAGAACCTTGCCGCCCTGCGCGAGATCGCCCTCCGCCGCACCGCCCAGGAGGTCGATGAGCAACTCGACGAGTACATGCGCGAGACTGCCCGTGACCGCAAAGGGGTCGACGAGCACGTCCTCGTCCTGGTCGACGCCACCCCCTTTGCACGCACGCTCATCCGGCGCGGCTGGCGCCTGGCCCAGGCGATGAAGGGAGATCTCGTTGTCGCCTACCTGGACCATGAGCTGACGGACCTAGAACGCAAAGACCTTGGGCGCACGCTAGAACTGGCGGAGGATCTCAACGCGCGCGTGGTACCGCTGCGCGGGCCAGCGTCCGAAGAGACGGTTGCGCCGTTCGTCGAGGCGGAAGGCATCAACCACGTCGTGTTAGCCCACAGTCCCGCTGGCCGGCTGCAGCGCCTGGCGAAGCCTTCGCTCGTCGACCGCCTGCTAGCCGCGGCGCCTGAGGTCACGGTGCACCTCGTCGCGCGTCCCCGCTAGCGACGCAGTTCTGAGATGCTCGCCTGATCGAATCACCAGTGAGCGGATCAGGCCCGCCAGCAGCAGGGGAATCAGCCCAGCAGCAGCTGGTCCGCCGCCACAGCGGGGAAGAGCAGCGCCAGGTAGTAGATGGACGCCTTGAACACCGACATGGCGGCGCCCGGCGAGTCGTCGCTCCGCAGGAGCCATGCCTGACGAACGAATGCGGCGCCCAGCACCGCCGCGGCCCCGCCGTACACCCACGACACGGACCCCGTCGCCACGAGCAGCAGCGACACCGGGACGAGGGCGACGGCGTACCAGAAGATCTGCGTCTTGGTGGCGTCGAGGGTGGCGACGACGGGGAGCATGGGGACGTTGGCGCGGCCGTAGTCGTCGCGGTACTTGATGGCAAGCGCCCAGAAGTGCGGCGGGGTCCAGAAGAAGACGATGGCGAAGAGGATGGCGGCCTCGACGGAGACGTTGCCGGTGACGGCGGCCCAGCCGACGAGCGGCGGGAAGGCGCCGGCGGCGCCGCCGATGACGATGTTCTGGGGTGAGCGGCGCTTTAGCCACAGCGTGTAGATGAAGACGTAGAACGCGGTCGCGGCGATGGCCAGCGAAGCGGCGAGCAGGTTCGACGTCGCCCACAGCAGGGCGAAAGCGGCGGCCTCGAGTGCGAGCGCGAAGACCATCGCCGAGGCCGGATCGACGATGCCCATCGGCAGCGGGCGGCCCTGGGTGCGGTGCATGAGGGCGTCGATGTCGCGGTCGATGACGCAGTTGATGGCGTTGGCGCCGCCAGCGGCGAGCGTACCGCCGATGACGGTGGCGGCGATGAGCCACAACGCGGGCATGCCCTGCTCGGCGAGGATCATCGCCGGGACTGTGGTGATGAGGAGCAGGCCGATGATGCGCGGCTTCGTGAGCGCGACGTAGGCGCCGAGTTTGGCGCGCAGTCCGGGACGGCGCTCGGCGACCGCGTCGGACTGGCGCTCGACGCGGATGGTGCGTGCGGGACGGTCGGTGATCAGCGCGCCCACTCGGCCTCCTTGCGTCGCGCGGTCTCGCCGCGGTGCCGGGTCTCGACTTCGTCGCCAGGCAGATAGAAGGCGAGTGCGCTGATGGCGACCATGATGCACCAGAGGAGGGCGGCGAGCGAGAGATGGGTCACGACGACACCCACCGAGAGATCGGTCCAGATGTTCGCGGCGCCGATGAGGGCCTGGGCAACGTATGTGACGCCGGCTACGCCCGCGAGCGCTATGAGCAGCGGCTGGCGCTTGCGCTCCTCGAAGGCGACGTAGATGAGGCCCAGCAGCTGGACGCCCAGCAGGCCGGCGACCAGGCGGTGGAGCCAGTGCAGGCCCTCGGCCGAGCCGCCGCCGGGGAAGGCAGAGCCGTTACAGAGCGGCCAGCCCTTGCAGGCGAGCGAGGCGTCGGTGCCGGAGATGTAGGAGCCGAGGACGAGCGTGAGGAAGGCGGTCGCGGCGGTGACGATGGCGAGGCGGTTGAAGCCGGAGTCGGCGGCGAAGGCAAAAGCGGAGAACCCGCGGTCGCGCATGCTGGAGATGATGAGGGTGACGATGCAGACGCCTATGAACGACATGGCTGTGGCGAGATGCAGGGCGACGATCTCGGACGGCAGCTCCTTCTTCACGGTGATACCGCCCAGGACGATCTGCCAGAGGAGCAGGACGCCGGCTGAGAAAGCGAGCCAGAAGATAAGGGGGCGCTTCCGCTCGGTCTTGAAGGTGAAGTAGGTGACGCCCAGGAACAGCACGCCGACCACCGAGGCGATGGTGCGGTGCGAGTACTCGATGAGGGTGTGCTTCTCCATTTTGGGGAGGAGCTTGCCGTGGCAGGTGGGCCAGTCGGGGCAGCCCAGGCCCGAGTCCGTCGCGCGCACCGTGCCGCCGACCACCACCAGCACGAACGTGGCGAGGATGGTGATGAGCAGGAGGCGCTGGAACCAGGTCATCGAGGGCAGCCGGGCCTTTCGAACGGTGCTCGGAAGGCCGTTCGTTACGCCTATCACAAGTATCATCTGGGGCCCCCGCGGGCAAGCGAGACGCGCGCTGTGAAGCCGTCCCGCGCCGTTTCGTTGACACCGGCGCGGGCGGCGCTACGATCACTCCACTTGCGCGTCAAGAGCCGTGTTACACGGCCAATGAGGAGAGAGCACGAGACGATGGCCACAGGCAAAGCCGCCATTTTGTTGGGACCCGGCAAGGGCTACGAGATCCAGGAGTTCGAGGTGCCGGCGCCCGAGCCGGAGGGCGTCGTCATCAGCGTATCGATGGGCGGCGTATGCGGGTCGGACCTGCACATCTGGCGGGGCGACTCGCCGCTATTCGCCGCCATGGCGGGGAACGTGGCGGGGCACGAGATGACGGGCCGGGTGCACAGCCTGGGCTCGAACATCAAGACCGACTCCCTGGGGCGCCCGCTGAAGGAAGGCGACCGCGTGTGCTACGCGTACTTCTACCACTGCGGGCGTTGTTACCAGTGCAACAAGGGCGAGTTCGCGGCGTGCACGACCAAGCTGATGACGATGGGGCCGAGCATCAGCAAGTTCAGCGGCGCCTATGGCCAGTACTACTACCTGAAGCCGGGCGGAAAGATCTTCAAGGTGCCCGACGAGGTGAGCGACGAGGTGGCGACGCCGGTGAACTGCGCGCTGTCCCAGGTAACGTACGGCCTCAACAAGGCGGGCATGCGCTACGGCGATACCGTCGTGATCCAGGGCGCGGGCGGACTGGGGTTGAACGCGATCGCGGTCGCGAAGGAGATGGGCGCCGACGCCGTGATCGCGATCGACGGCGTTCCGAGCCGGCTGGCGCTGGCGAAGCGGTTCGGGGCCGACGAGGTGATCGACATCAGCCAGTCGAAGGACCCGAACGAGCGCATTGCGAAGGTGAAGGCGCTGACGCAAGGTCGCGGCGCCGACGTCGTGGTGGAGGTCGTGGGGCTGCCGGCAGTGGTGCCCGAGGGGCTCCAGATGCTGCGGGACGGCGGGACGTACCTCGAGATCGGCAACATTTCGTTCGGGAGCACGACGACGATCGACCCATCGCAGCTCGTGTGGGGGTCGAAGAAGATCGTGGGCGTGATCATGTACGACCCGTGGGTGATCCCGGAGGCGCTGGACTTCCTGGTGCGGACGAAGGACAAGTACCCGCACGGCGACGTGGTATCGCACAAGTTCAAGCTGGACGACATCAACACCGCCTTCACGAACAGCGAGTGGCAGCGCGAGGGCGATGCGACGAAGGTGAATCGCGCGGCGATTGTGATGGGGTAGTCGTTGGTCGTTAGTCGTTAGTCGTCAGTCGTTAGGGAACCGGGGTCGCGCTCAACCGCGACCCCTTCCTATTCTGGCGTCGAGAGAGCGTGGCGTTCCGCTACCTATGGTTCGAGCGTGGGTTCTTCGGGGGGCGGGGCGGGGGTGGGTGACGGGAGGGGCTCTGCGCCACCCGGGGCGATGAGGTAGGTGTCGATGCCTGCCGGGTCGAGCAGCTCGACGAGGTCGGCGCAGTCGCCCCGGAGCCAGACGGTCCTGCCCTGCTTGATGTACAGCGCCGTGCCACGCGTGAGGCCACTCTCTTCGTGCACTCCCGTCTTGAAGACGGCGACGGCGGTGGAGCCGAACCCGCCACCGAAGGCCGCGTCGGCGAACCTGGGTGTGTAGACGGCCACGAGCTGCGGTGGATCCGGGGCGAAAGCGAGCTTGTAGGCATCTGGCACGGCCTCGGGCCGGACCCAGCCGTTCTCGCATGTGGTCGCCGCCATTACCTCTGTCTGGTCACCGCCGGATTCACCTTCTCGGCACAGCGGCCCGTCGCCGGCCTCGGACTCCGGGCGGCAGGGGAGGATCTGGTATCCCGTCAGACCCGCCAGCTCGATCTCGTCCTGGGCCAGGGCCGCAGCGATAACGGCATCCACCTCGGGAAAGCCGCTGGACGTCTCGAGCGTAGGTTTCGGGGCGACCGTTCCCGAGGCAGGAACCGTGCGTTCGGAGACGGTGGTGCCACCGCCGCCTCCGCAGGCGGCAAGGGCGAGCGCGCAGCCAATCGCGGCCAGGATGCAGGCGGGTCGAAGCATCGCGTGAGTATAACGGCAGATTCGAATCGGGTGGCAAGAAGAGGATGGTGGCAACACGGCGCCGGTCGCCCGGCTCTACGACCAGGAGCGGCATCGGCGCCCCTCTAGGGTGCGCGGTCGATGGCTGTGACGGATGGCCGCACCGGATCCGGATTTAGCGCATGGAGCTGAGGCGCCAGATCGGTGATACGGTCGAGGAAGAGACGGGCGAGGACGCCGAAGAACAACGCGAATCCCAACAACTGCACCGACTCCTCGATGTTCGCCTCGATGCCATACAGGACTCCCTGCTCCGAGGTCACGTCCCACTTGATGAGAGGGAACATCGCGGCCTCGAGGAGGAGCTTCGAACCGCAGGCGGCGATACCGGCGATCACCCAGGCGCGGGGGCGGTGGTGCGTGCGGACGGCCACGAACAGCGTGAAGGCGAAGGCCGCGAGCAGGGGCGCGTAGATGAGCTGCCACAGCACGCGGCCCGCTTGCTCGTGCAGCTCGAACCTGTCCTCCAGCGACTCGCCGAGCCGCTCGTGGAACGAGATGCTCTTGTCGAACGACATGAAGGCGAGTGTCGCGCCGACGAAGAGCCACACGAGGAGGCGACGGTCGCGGGTGGTGTGCGTGGCGGCGATACCGAACGCGGCCAGCGCGGCGCCGGCAAGGACGAGCGAGTGAAACCAGGTCTCGGCGTTGAAGCGGCCGTCGATGTCGAGCGTCCAGGTGCGCTCGGGTAGGATCCAGCGTTGCGTGATGTCGGCGGCGACGAGAATCGCGCCGCCGAGCGCGGCGGCAGCCAGGATCAGCGTGTCGATACGGGCCAGCAGAGGCGCTGGCGCGTCCGCACGCGCGGCGGCGATGGGTCGCGGCCGATCGACGGGCACGTGGCGTGGGGCAGCAGCCATCCAACAAGGCCGGCCATCGGTGGCGGTCGCGCACACAAATTGCCCAGCGTGCGCGGCGGCGGGCCGGCGCCCTCCCTACGAAGTCTAACGGCGCAGGCACGCCCTGGGATGCGGGTGGGCCTTGACGTGGCCCTCAGTCCGTGAGTCAGGCGGTAGCTTCGGCGAGTTCTTTCTTGCCCTTCTTGGGGGCCTCCTCGGGCTCGTCGGGCCAGGCCTTCTTCTTCAGCATCTCCCGCGGCGGGTCGATGTAGATGGCGCCCCAGCCGCAGGCGTCCTCGCACAGACGGCAGCCGGTGCACTTGCGCTCGTTGAGGACGGCCATGCCGAAGAAGTCGCCGACGGTGCGTTCGGGCTCACCGAGTTCGAGCGCCTCGAAGGGGCAGACCTGGATGCAGAGTTCGCAGCCGGAGCCGATGCAGTTGTCCTCGATGACGATGGCCTTCGGCCACTCCTTGCGGGGGAAGGTGCGGCACACGTCGCCCATGTCGTCGAGGATGGCCTCGGGCGGGCAGACGACGCCGCAGGCGCCGCAGTCGATGCAGAGATTCGGGTCGATGACGTGGACGATGTTTCGGCTGCCGGTGATGGCGTCAGTGGGGCAGCGCTTGGTGCAGGCGGTACAGCCGATGCAGGTGTCGACGATGGTATAGGGCATGGAAGCTCTCAGCTATCAGCGTTCAGCCGTCAATCCTTCGAAAGCGCGCCGCCCTTTCGGAAGTGAACGGTGCGCTTATTCCGCTTCTGAGTATAGGGGGGTGGCGCCGTGGGCGCCAAACCGGCGGAAGCGGGCGACGGCCGCGCCTTTTTGTGGTCGGCCTGCTCGCCGGTGAAGTCGAACTGGTTGGCGGTGGTGCCGGTGCTGCTGCGGAGAGCGCCCCAGACGTCGTAGGTGTAGGTGTTCGCGACGTCGCCGTCGGACTCGACGAGCTGGGTGGTGCTACCGGGGCCGTCGCCCAGGTAGAAGTGGGTGGTGCCGGCGTTGTCGGTCTCGGCGATGAGGCCGAGGCCGTACAAGTACGTGGTGGTCGTGGTCGAGCCGGTGTTGGGGATGCGGACATCTTGCAGGATCACCGGCGGGGCGGCCATCGTCGCGGGCGGATTGTTAGGTTTCACACTCGGTACTACACTGAGATCTGCTTACGGGGACGATATCCTCTCTTCAACTATGATGCGCTCCATCGAGTTATCTTCATCCAGGACGAAGTACAAGACCATCGTCCGATCTCCATCCCGGTCTGAGTAGCTGGAGATGACGAGGGGTGTGCCCGCTGTCAAACCACTGCGGCTCGCAAGCGTATCGGTATTAGGGTCAGCGGTTGTTTCCTGGTACGGGTAACCCTTATCCGCCAGGTACGCGAGGACTTCGGCCTTCTCGGTGCCCGAAGGAAGTGCGGCGTCAAGCTCGGCACGAACTTCCTCAACTGAAGACCCCTGATCTCCGAGCCAGTCCCAAGTCAGGACGCCCAAGGCTATGGCGGCCGCGAGCAACAGCAGGCCACAGAGCAGTAAGGAAGTTCGCGCGAGCGGCGAAGGGCGTCCGAATCTCGTCAAGTCAATCAGCCTCCTCTCACACACCCCGGCCCTGTGGGACCGGGCTACGGGCCGTACTCCAATGATCCAATAAACAGTGCGTCTATCAGGTTCCGCCCCCAGGCGGGAGCGTACCCGCCGGGCCGGTCTGGAATGATGCCGATACTCTCCAACAACTCCGACGCCGCTGAGTTGCTGTTCAGGTACACCGAGTCGTAGACAAAGTTAAGCGACGTGATCGCGTCGGCGGCGCGCTTCAGGTCGGCATTGATCGAGGCGCATGAACCGGCGTCGTCATAGACTGTCTTCTTACGATTCCGGTGATAGGAAATCGCGCTGTCGCCCCCCGCAATGAAGGGTCCAGAATAGGCGAACAGCTGGCTGCCAAATGGGCCACCTTCAGCAATGGTCTTTTCATCCGTGATGGGATCAGCCGTGACAATGTAGGCGTGGTAGAAGTAGGCCTGTCCGCCGCTTGTCATCTCGATTAGCTCGTGGAGTTTCCGGGCGAGCTTGTTCGCTCTCCCTCTACCGCCACTCCCACCCGGTCTAAGCACGACCTCCACTCTGCATTCGCCGCTTGGATCTGTGAAATTGACGGGATTGTTCCCAACATACGCGTACCTATTCCCCGTCGGGAGCGGATCCCGGCTCAGGAAGCGGCCGAGGGCGGGGTCGTAGTGGCGGGCGCGGAGGTAGACGAGGCCGCGGTTGGCCTTGTGGTCGGCCTGCTCGCCGGTGAAGTCGAACTGGTTGGCGGTGGTGCCGGTGGTGCTGCGGAGGGCGCCCCAGACGTCGTAGGTGTAGGTGTTCGCGACGTCGCCGTCGGACTCGACGAGCTGGGTGGTGCTACCGGGGCCGTCGCCCAGGTAGAAGTGGGTGGTGCCGGCGTTGTCGGTCTCGGCGATGAGGCTGAGGCCGTAGAGGTAGGTCGTCGTAGTGGCCGACCCGCCGACCGGCATGCGCACGTCCTGGAGGATGACGGGCAGGCCGGCGGCCTGGTCCCACACGTAGTCGTTGTCCACGCGGCTGGGGAACGTGCTGTAGAAGCTGCGGGCACGCATTCTCAGGCCGTCGCCGTTGTACCAGTGCAGCGCATGTGACAGCGCTGCTGGTGGCATTAGACGGCAGGGTGGGTCGTGGATCCGGATCGGCCAAGGCTGCGATTCATTGTCATGAATGGAACCGCTCCTATTGTTAGTCCTGAGTTTTGGCCAGAAGACTGGCCGCATGACTGCTCAGATCTTCGCGCCGGGGATGGTGAACTGAGAAATCGTGGATCGCATCGCGAACGGCACCCTCGAACGCTGCCCCCTTCGCGAGCAGGGAAGTAACCAAGGTTAGCGCGTGCGTCGCCAAGTATTCGCTCTCGCTTCTGATCGCTTCGAGCACAAGGTCGTATCCGTCGCTATGCCTGCGGAACAGTATGAAACTAATCACAGCGACTCGAAGATCGACATCGTCTGACATCCAAGCCGCCCGGTAGGTCCTCTCAATCCTGTGTGCAAGTTCTTCGTTGTCCCTTGCACGGTCCCCTAACCAGGCCTCGTATAAGGCCTCGAACGATTCGGCTTCTACTTCCTTCGCCCGATCTTCATTGGAAGCAACCAAACCTACTCTCCTTCGCCAACGGCTTGTTGAGGTAACCGCCCGAGCCCGTGTCTGGTAGGAAATCTCGTAGCCTGGGCCATGCAGGCTTTGGTATTCGGCGGAGTGGGTCTGGAATCAACCCGCTCTCATTCTTCAAAGGCGGAAGGCCCATCTGGCGGCGAGCCTCGTTGTCGTCGAAGTCTGCATTGGGGTCCCGCGAGCCAGCCCTGCCCATGCAAAGGTCAAACTCACGGAGGCAGATCGCTTGGAATGGTCCCCGAATACCGCCGCCGCCGCCGTACTTCTTGGCCGCCTCGTGAACATATTCGTTCGTACACCTCGCGTAGCCATCGATGCAGCGTTGCTTAAGTTCATGCAGATCAGGCTCAGGATCGTCGGGATCTAGCAGGGTGTTGAAGAAGCGACCTACTGGCTCAGTGTAGGTGAGCCAGTAGG
>CAYJMG010000032.1:10671-34662 GCA_964371355.1 uncultured Dehalococcoidia bacterium | reverse complement strand
GTGCGTCAGTGCGTCAGTGCGTCAGTGCGTCAGTGCGTCAGTGCGTCAGTGCGTCAGTGCGCAGAGGGTGGCGCATGCGCCACCCTCGTGTGAAACAGAGGCGATCTCTCCTGCGTGTCAGGGCGTTGGCGCGGGCTCCTTCGACTTGTTGAGGATCTCATCCAGATTTTCGGTGAGCTTCGCCAGCGCGTTGTCCGCGCGCTCCTGGGTCAGCTTGCCGCCGGCCACCAGCTCGTCGAGCCTGGCCTCCGCGTCCGACGTGATCTGTGCCTTCACGGCGTCCAGGCTCACGCCCTGCTCCGACGCCACGTCGGCGATCGAATCGCCGGCCAGCAGCTCATCGCGAAGCTCATCGACGGTCATGTTCAGCGCGGTTGACGCCGACTCGACGATGCCGCGGCGGACCATGTCGCGCCGGTGATCGCGGCGCTCTTCGCGCCGTTCCTGGCGCCGCTCGAACAAGCCGCGCAGGCCCTTGCCGCTATCGATGCGCTCGTGCGCGGTATCGGCCTGCTCCTGGGTGATGCGGCCCTGGGCCAGCGCCTCGTCCACTGCGTCGTGCGCCGCGTCCTGCATGGCCTGGCGCAGCTGATCGACGCTGATGCCGAGCTTCTCGGCCACGCGCTCGAGAAACTTGCCACGCGGGGAGTCGTTTGTTGCGGCGGTGGGCGTGCTGTCGGTCCCCGGCTCCTGCGCCGAGGCGACGGCCGCCGCGCCCAGGCCGCCCGCGATGATGATGCCGGCGGCCGCCACGCCCAGCACTGCCGTCTTGATGTTCATGATGTCCCTCTCTATCCCGTTACTCCGCGTACTCGACCACCCCTCACAGAGGGAGGCTCACTTCTAACAACGACAGCGTAGGCCGATGCCGGTGAACCCAGCGGCAACCGGCCGTAACTTCTGGGTAAAACCGAACGATTGGGACAGAGAGGGGGGTTACGACGCCGTGCTGGTCGGCCTGCTGCCGTTGCCGCTGCGCCGCTTGTTCGTGGCCTCTTCCAGCATCCGCCGCAGCGTCTCGCCGAAGGTCTCACGCGGCCGCTGCTCGTCCTCGACGAGCTTCACCACGTCCTCGGGAATCCGCTTGATGGGTAGAGGCTTCGATGCCATGCGGTAACCTTACGATACTCGGTAGCACTTTGCAACCCCCTTTGACCAGATCTTTTCGACCAATTTTTCGGGCCATTGTCCCCGTTGCCGCTACGTCGCACCTGCCCTACCATCGGGATCCTTCGAGGGCCGCGCCGCTCGACCCGTCGTCAAGTCATTTCTCGCCCGGCTTGACGCCGTGCCGTAGCCACCCGGGGGTGCGGTGCGTACGCTGTCCTGGCGCACGGACGCGATCGCTGCGCCGTTTCAGGAGGTATCCCTGGAGCGGCGGCCGTCCTCTCTGCGTGTCGCCTTCAGCGACTTCTCGCTTGACCAGCAGCTCGCCGGCCGCAGCTCCGCCACGCTCAAGAACTACCGATCGCTCCTGCGCGAGATCCGCACCTCGGACGCCCCGCTCTCGGACTTCGACGCGACCCTCTGCCGCCAGCTGATGGCCGACCGCCTGCACGCCGGCGCCGAGCTCTCGAGCCTGCGCACGCTCTGGGGCGCCCTCTCGGCCTTCGGCGCCTGGTGCGTCTCGCGCGGCTATCTGTCGGACAACCCGCTCCGCCTGATCCCGCTCCCCCGCGCTCGTGAGAAGCCGCACCGCTACCTGACGTTCGACGAGCTGCGCCGCCTCTTCGCCGCGGCCCGTAGGTCGCGCAAGAAGCCCGGCGAGTTGGTCCTGGTACTCCTCCTGCTCCTCGAGGGCCTGCGCGCGAACGAGCTCTGTCAGCTGCGTTGGTCGGACGTCCGCCAGGACCGCATCGTCGTCGCCTTCGGCAAGGGCGGCCGGGTACGCGCGATTCCGCTCCGCGCGACGGTACGGGAGTTACTACAGGTACAGCAGTTCGGTCAGGTGAGCCAAGTAGGTGAGCTAGGCCAGGTAGGGAAAATCCGTCACGTACGGAACGTACGGAACGTACGGAAGGTTCGTCAGGTTCGTCAGGTTGGCCGGATATTCAACTTCGGCCCGGACGCCCTGCTGGGGCGTCTCCAGCGTCTCGGGAACCGCGCCGGTGTGCCGCACGTCCACCCCCACCTGCTGCGCCACACGTTCGCCTCGCTCCAGCTCCTCGAGGGGATGGACACGGAGACGCTGCGCACCCTGGGCGGCTGGGCCTCCGGCTCGCAGATGCTGGAACGCTACACGCGCTCCGCCCGCGAGGATGCGGCCCTGGCCCGCTCCCGCGACTTCGACCTGGCCGCTAAGCTCCTCGCATGTCCGGACGACTGAGGCTGCTGGTGTGGCTCGTGCTCGCCGCGCTGGCCGTGGCCGCCGCCTGGTCCGCCAGCCCGCCGCTGGCCCTGCTCGTCGGCGCTACGGTGCTGTTCCTCGCCTGGGCGGACTGGCGGTGGCTCTGACACGAACGCCCGGCCCCTGAGGCGCAGGGCCGGGCGCTCCGTGCGTAACAACTACTCTTCACCTCAGCCCTGCCGGTTCGAATAGGATCGCCGACAGAGCCTGCCGGATCACGCCACCTCCGTACTTCCTCGGCCGCCTCTCCGCCGGCTTGCGTCCCTCTCGCGCGCCGCCGCTCACGTTCACGGCTTCGGCGGATGAACCGTGTGGATCTCGAGCGCGTTCAGCCGCCTCCGGTCCTCGAGGATCCACGCGAACGGGTTGGGCTCCACCGCAGACGGCGGCGGCACCGGCACCGGTACCAGGATCTCCTTCACGAACGAGTTTCTGTCGGCGAACACGCCCTGCACGTTGACGCCGCCCGACCATTGCTCGCCCACCAGCTGCTGCAGCGTCCACCCGCCATAGGGCAGCGAGGCGTAGTCGATGTCGGGGTTCTGGTCCCAGCTGGCGTTCCACAGCAGGCAATCCTTGAAGGCCTTCGTATCGCCCTGCTGGCCCGTCCAGTGTCCGTACGAGGTGTAGATGGCCGGACGCTGCCCCAGCCACGACCCGCCCTCCTCGGCGTTTCGCCGCAGGGCCTCGTCGATGGTGGTGTTCGGGATCCCGGGCAGCTCCACGTCGATGGGCCTCAGCACGAGCTGGCCCCACAGGTCGTCAGGGACGCCCGCCCGCGCCTGCGTGACGTGCCACGCGCCTGGCCTCGTCCCGTTGACCGAGATGTACCCGATGATGAGCATCCCAGCCTTCGACGCGTTGCGCAGGTTGATGACCCGCGGCTGCGGTTGCTCGGCCGCCGTCCAGAGGCACTGCGCGAACACCGTCACGCCCGCCGCTTTCAGGAGTCGGGCTTCGTCCAGCGTCACCTCGTCATAGCTTACGTCCACGCCGTACAGGATCGTCATGCGCCCTCCAGCATCATCGTCACGTTGTGCGGGCTCGCCACCACGGAGAACCGCTCGCCGCACGCCAGCGTCCCCGCGATGTACAGCGACCGCGGCACCGGCCCCAACCGCCGCTCCTCGACCTTCTCGACCAGCTCGGGCGTCTCATGCCGGTGGCACCACACCGTCCGCCGCCATCGCTCGCTCATGCCGGCACCCCCTCCACCTCTGCGGCCACCGAAGGCTCGCATCGTTCGCTATCTGCAGGTACGGACGGCGCCCGCAACACCAGCTCCGCCCCGACGCACTCCCATTCGTGCTCGGGACGGTTCGTGTAAGCGTCCTGCAGCGCCCACGAGATCGCGTCGATGATGTTCCGCGCCTCGCGATAGCGCACCAGCTTGGTTGTCGGCTGGTCCTTCCGCGCCAGCCTCACGTGGTACGCCCTCATGTCGTCTCCGTCCCCCGCCCCACGAAGTACGACAGCACCGCCGCCGTCGTCATGCTGCTGAACCATTCGGGCACGTCCACGCCCTGAAGGATCATCACACCCGACAGCACCAGCGACCCGATCGCCAGCCCCGCACGCGCGAGCTTCGTCTGTCCCCATACGACCTTGAAGATCTCCACCATGTGGCCTCCTTGCTAGTCGATCCGGCGCCCCCATCGCGCCAGCTCGATCCTCGTCGCGTTCAGCTCCTCCTTCAGCACGTTCATGGCCGACGTCTGCGCCTGCGCGATGATCTCCACCGACCTCGTGTGCGCCGACGCCAGGTCCTTGATCGCCAGGGAGTTGTCCCGGATGGCGTCCGCGATGGTGGCGTGCTCTCCTTCGTTCCCCTCCAGCCGCACCAGCATCCGGTCGATGAACTCCTCGCGCTTCACGGCGAAGTTGATGGCCGCCCGCACGATCACCCACAGCACCGCCGCGAACACGAGCGCCGCGAACGCGAAGCCGCCCTGCTTGATCCACTCAGGGTCGACCACCTCACCGCTCTGCAGCAGCACCCAGAACGCCACCGACACCCCTCCTCTAGCCTCCTATGCTCGCTGTCCGGGCCGTCCAGGCGGGCAGTCCCGGTTGAAACCTGAGCCAACACCTCTCGACGCCTTCGCCGTCGAACTCCGCCGTCGGCCACTGCGCCAGCCAGTCGTGCAGGTCCGTCCAGCGAGCATCGAACTCGCACATGATTCCCACCGCTCCCGCGCCTGAGGCCTCGGGGATGACGAGCTTCAACGCCCGCAGCATGTGCGTCTCGCGCTCCGCTCTCGTCGCCAGCACCGACGGCCGAACCACCAGCAAGGGCACGCAGAACCACGATTCGCGCCGGTTGTTGGGGCTCACGATGTCCTGCTGCCGGTAGACGCACACCGCATCCACCCGCCCGCCAGCGTTGACGTAGGCGAAGTTCTTGTGGCCGGTGTTCGCCCACCCCTGCCACATCTGCAACGTGAAGGGCGGCACGTCCACCCCGCGCGAACGCAGGTACTCGAACATGTCCCGCGCGCAGTCGATGGCGCTCGCCCGGTCCACCGCTGTCAGCCGCCTAATCGGCATCACGCCTCAGTTCCACGTCGGGATCTCGTAGACCTCGATGTTGTCCATCTTCTCGTCCCAGGTCGCCTTCGCCGCGTCGCTGCCCCAGCGCAGCGTCCCGGATGGGTCCTGAATCGCCGGCGGGTCCACCTGGTACGTGGCCTGCAACACGCCGTCCTGATACAACCGGATCGCCGAGGCGCCGCTGTACGGCGCGGCTTGCTCGAACTCCCACTCGACTTCTTCGGCGTAGATGGTGCCGTTGCTCACCGCCGTCCCCTGCTTGGTGCACTTCGCGGCCACGTCGGCGTCCTCGCCGACCATGAGCTTCCCGTCGGTGTCCCTGCCCAGGCCTCCGCTGCTGCTCCACAACAACGGGATCGCGACGCTCGGCGTCGCCTGGGGCTTGTAGGCCATCTTCGCGAGGATCTTCCGCCCCCGGCCGCTGGAATACGTCGGCCCCGCTGACAGCGTCTTGGTCGCGTAGCCCTGGCCCGACGTGCCCCCGCGCAGCGAGTACGTGCCCGCGATCGGCGTCGTCGAGGACGCGGCAATCTGCGTCCCCGTCGATGACGTGAACTCCGACAGGTCGCCCGTCTCCAGGTCCGCGGCAAAGAGCTGTCTCGTCGTCACCCACGCTGCTCCTTCGGCTTCACCAGCGCATCGAGAAGCGCCTGCGTCTCGCCGGCCACGCGCTGCACGAAGCCCCGGTGTTCGGCCACGAAGCGGTCCTTCAGGTCCTGGACCTGTTGCCACGCCTGACGGCTCTCGGCGTGCGCGGCCGCCGCGCGTTCCTCGGCCCTTTGCAGGTCCTCGCGGGCCTGATCCGCCGACTCGCGCGCGTTCTCTGCCAGCCGCAGCAGCTCGGCCCGCTCGGATGCCCACCGCGCCCGCTCCTTGCCCAGCTCCTCGATCTCTTCCTCGCCCATGACTGCCTCCTTAGAACTCCAGGAACACCTTCGCGAACACGTCCACCGTCAGGTCCCGCCCCGGCTCGGTTGACCCCGCCTGACGCACGAACAACCGGAAGAAACCACCGTCGAACGTCGTTGTGGTCAGCGTCCCGTCGTCGGACCCGGCATCTTCGACCGTGTTGTCCCCCGCCTGGAGCGTGATGTAGTTGGGCGTCCCGCCCGCGAAAATCGACGTTTGCGCCCCACCCCACGTCGCCGAGTGCTTGATGTCGATCTCGACGTCCGCGTCTGTCGGCGCGGTGGCGACGTTCGCCTTGATGCTCGACCCCTCAACCAGTGCCGCAGCCTGCGCCCAATCAGGCAGTGGGATCACCGCGCCCTGGTGGTTGGACGTGTCCGCACGCAGGAAGCCGCCAATGAACCAGTGCGCCATCGGCAGCCACAGGAAGGTGGTGCGCCAGGCGGGATCGGTGCCGTCGGAGACGAGCGCCTGGCGCGCCGTGCCGACGGGCAATTCGTCCCATGCGGGCGTCGAGTTGCCGACGATGATCGACCCCCGCGTTACCGTGTCCGCCGCCGTGTCCGAGTGCGCCGTACCGCCATCGAGCATGGCGTGCGCCGAGATCCCGGATCCTCCCCCCGCCCGCGAGATCTCCACCCAGGACGTGCCCTGCGCGTGCAGCGGGTTCACCGCGAACTGCAACATCAGCCGGTCGTCTACGTCGTCGAGCACCAGGTCGGCATCCCCGTTTAAGAAGATGCCATACCCGCTCAGCGGCCCGCCGGCGTTGTGCTTGACCGTGATCGACACGCTGTCGGACGCCGGCGCCAGAATCACGATGTCCCCGACCTCCGCGCCCGTGATTAACGTCAGGTCATCCGCGGCGCCCCCCTCGCCCGTGAGGACGATGTAGGACGTGTCGGGCGAGGCCAGCGTGATCGTGTCGCCGCTGATCGTCTTGGCGGTCGAATTGATGCTCAGGAGGTTCCGCAGGCTCGTGCGCACACCGATGGCCATCCGCTCGACACCGTCAGCATCGGCCCTTAGCAGGTTCTCGGCCGCGCTCTCCTCGGTGTCCCACTTGGTCGTCCCGGCGGCGTTGATGATCTTCGTGTGGCTGTGGCCCAGCCCCGGGATCGCGTCGCGCCCGGTCTGCGCGTGGAACGGCCCGTGCTTCGCGTACAGCTCGCCATTCTGCGCGCGCCGTACGATATGCGGCTCCGCCTCTCGCACAGCGCGCTCGACCATCGCGCGCACCTGGGCCTCGGTGACCGCCATCTACGCCTCCGCCGGCACCTGCACGGCCCGCTGTGCCGGCAGCTCCTCGAGCCCGCTGTCCAGATCCTCGACCCACACGCCCGCCTCGATGCACCGCGGCCCGAACTGGTCCGTCGCGTTCGCGTCGAGGATCTGGAACGAGGTGTGCAGGATGCGCCCGCCCTCGTCGTCCTGCAGCTCGATCAGGCAGTCGCCCTGTTGCTGGCTCAACGACGACGACCAGGCCCGCCGCTCGTCCATCCGGTACGAGAAGCGCCACTCGTCAGCGGCGTCGGCGAAATCCAGCCCCACCGCCTGGAAGTACACCGCCTTGAAGGTCCGGCCGCCCCAGTAGTACGCCGACGGATAGTAGGCCGGGGCGATCTGGGTGCTCGCGTCGCGCGCCAGCTGCGGGTACAGCGCCAGGCTCGGTTCGTTCAGGTACGGCAACGGGAGCTGGTAGAACTCGTCCCGCGCCGCCACGATGAGCGACCCGTCCGGGCTGTTCGCCGTCGGCATCCGGCTGAAGATGACTCTATTCGAGCCGGGCGTCCGGTTTCTGGCGCGACCCGGCGTCCCCACCGCCTGCAAGGTGTACAGGTCGTCCCAGACGATCCTGTTCCCGTCCCGCTGGCCCCGCAACACCTTCAGCAGCAGCCCCGAGGCCTCCCAGACCCGCGCGTTGTTAAGGTTCGTGTTCTCGAAGTCCGGCGCCGGTCGCCGCACCACGATTGACACCTCAGCTAACTGCACGTTCGCGGCCAGCGCCGCTGAGACGCTGACCCGCACCCAGTACTTGTTCGTTTCGTTGTAGGTCGCCTTCACCCACGACGAGATATCCGACGTGGGCAACATGGCCACAACGCCAGCCTGATAGAAGGTCTGGGACAGCCCCGTGGCATCGCTGTAGCGCTGCGTCCCGTCGAAGATGTCTACCGACGCCCAGGTCCCCGCGCCGGTGCTGATCTCCCATGCCTGCGTCGCCGTGTTTCCGTTGTACGCCTGCACGTCCACCAGAAACTGCGCCGCCAGGAACTGATCGTCGAAGCCCAGCAGCAGCCAGTCGCCGTTCGCCTTCGTGTCCAGATTCGAGATGGGCGACAGGGTGCCGAGCGTCTGGTCGATGCCGTTCGCCGTGAGGTCGGCGTAGCTGCCGCCGTTGTCGGTCGTCTTCAGCAGCTTCAGGCCAGAGGGCTGCACCAGCTTGTACGAGCCCGTCATCAGCGCGTAGTAGCTCCGGCCGTCGGTCGTCACTCCCTCGATCCGCCCGTACGGCGTGTCCCGCCCCGGCTCGGCGTGCTCCAGCGGGTTGATGACCACGATTGCGCCGAACTGCTGCACCTCGACGATGTCGCCGTTCGCCGTGCTCGTCAGGAAGCCGCCCGCCCCGTTCGTCGCCACGAACTGGAAGTTGAACGGGTGCGCATCGATGGGGTACTTGTTTTCAAACCGCCCGTTCCCCTCGTCGTAGACCCAGATCCCGGTCGTCGTCAGCACGATCGGCACCGCACCCAGCGCCGCCAGCCCGGTGATGATCGTCTGGGCCGAGCCCACCTTGATCGCCGATCCCCAGTTTCCCAGGGTGAAGGGGTCGGCGTTCGCCGGACACTTGCTGATCTCGTAGTCGCTCGTCGTCCGCCACAGCGCCCCGCCCGCCGACACCACGAACTTGGCCCGCACGTCCGCGTCCTGGGCCCAGGTCCCGAAGTAGGCGTTGTTGCGCCGGTTCAGAAACTGCACCGCCCCTGTCGTTGACGAGAAGGTTCCGGCGTACCAGTAGGGCGTCGTCCCGCCGTTGTCGTGAAAAGCGCCGCCTCCGTACGTCTCCGTCGTCGCATCCACGTCAAACGTGAGCGTGCCCGAGGGGCCGGTGTATGACCACGCCTCGATGTACAGCGCGAAGAAGACGTACGCCTCCCCCGTCGTTGGGTCGTCCCACGACGCCAGAAAGGACGGCGGGTACGTGGCCGCGATCGGCGACGCATAGTACGGGTAGTGGAAGATGGAACCGAATGCCGGCGACAGCTCGCGCCCGCGCCGGCAGGCCGAGTTCAGGGTCCGGTGGTACCCCTCCGGCGCGCTCGTGCCGTCCAGCCCCAGCTCGGTCCGCTCGAACCCGAACCCCAGCCCCTGGTTCGGCAGCAGCTGCACCCAGCGCAGGTCTGTGCGGCCGTTAGGTGGCTTCGGAGGCACCGGCTTCCTCCGTTCGCTTCTTCTCCTGCGCCTTCGCCCGCACCGCATCCGGGCCCGCCGCGATCGCCGCCTGCAACGTCTCGAAGTCCCGCCCCGGCCCCACCTCGACCTCCCCCGCGTCCACCACCTCGCGCACGGCCTTGATGTTCTTCGCGGCCTCGATGTGCTCCGGCAGCGCGGCGTGCATGGCCTCGATCTGCTCGGTCGTGAACGCCCACCGACCCGCCACCCCGCTCACGATCAGCCCCGTCCCACGCGGGTGCGGCGCGATCTCTACGTCACCCGCGATCTTCACGAACCCCATCGCAACCTCGTCGTCGCGCAGCTCCATGACAGTCGCCCAGTTCTCCGGCCGCTCGCTGTCCCGCAGCGTCGGGTCGGTGCCGATGTACTTCTGCACCTGGCGGGTCCCGGCGTTCAGCCGGATCGTCCGGTGCGGTGTCCTCTGCATGTCGCTCAACGCTTCGTTCATGCGCTCGCCACCCCGCTGTACTCGCGGTGAATCGACAGGTCCGGCACCGTCCCCCAGGTGCGCCGGGCGGCCCGCAGGTCGGACCACGCCTCGTTCAGCTCATCGACCCACTTGTCGTCCTGCCCGCGCCGGCTCGCGTCCTTGTCCGCCCACTTGAAGAACTCGTACGCCATCGCTGCCAGCGCCAGCTCCTCCGGGCACGCGGTCGTGTCGGCCTCGGCGGTCAGCGCCCCGTAGACCAGCAGCTCGTCGTAGAACAGCGGGAAGGGCGGCGACTCGTCGAATGAGAAGTCGAAGCCCCAGCCCTGCTCCTGCGTTGTGTAGCCCAGCTCCACCGGCTCGAACGCGTAGGACTCCAGCCCCGAGGTCGCCCCGCTCTTCCCTCCCTTGACGGTCCAGAAGTCGCCCACGCGTGTCAGGCTCTGCAGGTGGGGCGCCGACGTGTAGCGGCTCGCTCCCCTCGGCCGCATGATCAGCGGCCCCCACTCCGTCTCATAGCCGGAGAGCGAGCTGGTCTGCCGCGTCTCCAGCCGGAAGCAGCCCGCGGGGATGGTGAACTCGCCCCGCAGATCGACGTAGGCCAGCGTCGTGACGGGGATGGTCTTCGCGCCCTGACTGAAGCGCGCCTCGATCTCTACGGTGTTCGTCCTGTCCCAAAACTCCAGCGTCCCCGCCGCGCTCGAAGGCGCCCTGCCGAAGGTCCAGAACTCCCACACCTCGCCCGGGTGCACCTGGATCTTCTTGTCCGTGTCCGCCTGCGTCGCGTACCCGCCGTCGGCGCTGGCCTGCACCTTCATCACGCGCTGTGCCGGCGCGTTCGGGTGCGCCTGCTCCACGTACGTGATGGACGCGTTCACGCCCAACCAGTCGCTCGCGCTCCCCATCAGGTCTCCGCCCGCACAGTAGGTGAACGGCACCTTTACCCGCCGTTTGCAGTGCCGCCGCAGCCCGCGGTTCAGGGCCTCGATCATCCGGTCGATGTCGTCGCACACCTCGCGCTTCGCAATGACAAAGGTGTCCGTTGCCTGCGAGGCGTTGGTCATCGCCGGGTCCAGCGTCAGCGTCCCCGTCGCCGGCGCGTAGTTCGACACGTACGACTTCTGGCCCGCGCGGTTGCCGTTTCCCGTCATCCGGATCGGCGACCCCCGCGGCCACTCGCTCGGCTGGAACGGCCCCCCGAAGCGCGTCGCGTCGATCAGCGTCGTCGTGCTCCCCACGCCCGTGCAGGTCCCCACCCGCCCCACCGCCTGCTCCTCGACGAAGGACTCCAGCAGCGTCTTCAGGCTCGTCGTCGTCATACGATCGCGGCCTCCTCGACCAGGCAGGCCTCACGCCTGGGGTTCACCCCCAGCTCGTCCTCCCACCCCGGGAACAGCTCAGGCCCGATCGAGTGGTGGCACGGCTTGCACAGCTCGAACGGCCGGAAGCTCACCCGCCTCAGGTCCTCGAACACGCTCACCTTCGCGGACCGCCCTTCGGCGTCGATGCAACACGCGGCCACCATGCCGTCCGATAGCACCACCGCCCGCTGGTAGCGCAGGAACTGGCAGTCGAACACCCCCACCTCGACCGTCACCGGCGCCGCGCCCTTCACCTGCCCCGCCCAGTCGTGCGTGTTCGCCGCCGGCCCCACCGCCAGCATGCAGTCGAGCCCCGCCTCTTTGGCGTACGACACCGCCCACTGCGCCTCCTCCGGCCGGTGGATCGAGACGTCCATCCGGAACAGGCCCGCCCACTTCAGCGCCCGCACCAGCTCGCGCGTCACGCCTACGCCGTTGGTCGAGAGGATCGGCTCCGGCACGATCTCGCGCACCGCGGCCACCCGCTGCACGAGCTTGGGGTCCAGCGTCGGCTCGCCGAAGTTGTGCAGGTGTACGTACTTTTGCCGGAACTCGCGCAACCAGTACAGGCAGCGCTCGAAGACCTCATCGCTCATGTCGACCTTCGCACGCGCCATCTTGGGCTGGGGGCAGTATCGGCACCGCAGGTTGCAGCGTGAGGTCAGCTCGATGTCGTGCAGGAGTGTGATCCCCACGCGGAGCCTCCTATGTGGGCGTGACCAGCATGCTCTCGGCCGCCGTCACCTCGCCCCGCTGCGCGTCTTCGACCTGCGTCTGCAGCACCAGCCGCATCCACTCCCGGAACACCGCGGCAGCCGACCGCTTCTCCAGCAACCGCTCCCGACGCCAGGCGATGCGCTCCGCCGTCGGCATCCGGTCCCACCGCCGCAGGGCGTTCAGCCACTCGACGTCGCTCGCGCCCCGCCGGATGGCGAAGTCCGCCATGTCGACGTCCGCCAGGCGCTCGGGCAGCGCCCCCTGCTGCCTCACGACGGGCATCACCCCCATGGCCAGCGCCTCGACCGCGGCGATGCAGAACGTCTCGTTCCAGGGCCCGAAGGGCGTCACACTCGGGTACAGCCAGAACTGGGCCTTCGCCATCTCCCGGTACAGCTCGGGCTGTGAGACGCGCCCGTGCCACACAACGCCGGGCTGGCGCGCCGCCTCCATGACCTTCGCCTGGTACTCGCGCAGCCACTCGCGCCCCGGCGCCTGCATCAGCAGCTCGGCCGTCTCCCAGCCGTAGTAGACGTGCAGCTCGGCGTCCTCCCACGTGGCCCGGATCTTCGGCCACAGCTCGAGGACCTTGTCCAGCCCCCGGTCCGCCGACGACGGCCAGATGAACCGGTGCTGCTGGCGCTCCGGCATCTCCTCGAGCGCCGGCAAGGCCTCGGGGTCGATGGCGTTCGACGTGACGACCAGTTTCTCCTCGGGGAACCAGGGGTAGGTCTCCAGCCAGTGCTGCCGGTGCCACTCGCTCAGCACCAGCACGCGCCCCACGTTCTCCAGGCGCTCCGCCGTCACCTCGTCGCCGTAGTCGACGTCGTGGCACCACAGCCAACAGATGTCGGCGTTCACGCGCTGCTCGAACACCCCCGGCGCCCGCGAGCTGATGAACAGCCACGCGTCGACGCCCATGTACGGCCGCTCGGGCTTGAACTCGCTCCAGTGCCGGTAGATGACAGCGTTGTGCACGCCCGTCCAGTCGGCGTAGACGACAACCGGGTGGTTGTTGCGGGCGAACTGCTCCGCCATCCGCACCGCCATCGTCTCGGACCCGCCCAGGCCCACCTCCTCGATGTCGGTCGGCTTCCAGTTCGGCCCCTGGCCCAGGTAGAAGACCACCGGCGGCCGGTGACGGCTCGTGTTGTCAAACTCCAGCAGCCACGTCGCGAAGCCCGGGAACATGTACGCGATGTCCTGCTCCAGGTCCTCGTCCGGCGCCCACACCTTGCGGATCTCCACCGGCCGGCGCCGCGGCACCCGGAAGACGATCTGCTCGATGTCGCTTCTCGAGTACTCGAGCACGTGATCCCGCGGGAAGGGCTGGTCCAGCCCCGGAATGTCTGAGCAGAACATCGCCGGCGTTGTGCAGAAGACGGCGTCGCCCAGCTCCTCGGCCTGCGTGATCTGCCGCTGCGCCTCCTCCGGCCGCATGTGCTCGATCAGCTCGATCATCGTCACCGCGTCGAAGTCCTCCAGCTGGTGCGTCGCCGCGTAGTCGTAGATGTTCCCGTGCTCGATCCGCACCCGGTCCTCGAGCCCGCGCTCGCGCAGGTTCTCCTGCGAGGCCTCGACCAGGTGCTTGTTGATGTCGATCCCCACGAACTCGACGCCCGGCAGCCGGTCCGCCAGCCACATCAGCGGCCCGCCCTGGCCGCAGGCGACGTCCAGCACCTTCTTCACGCCGCGACGCTTCAGCGACTCGAGGATCGGCCGCAGCCGGTAGCTGTCGACGGCTGTCCCCACGCAGCGGTGGTCGGTGTCGTCGTCGTAGAACTCCTTGTACGCGGCCGGGTTGAAGACGTGCCGCACCGCCCCCCACACCTGCGCTCGCAGCCCGTGGATCCGGGCGTCATCGCGGACCGTCATCGGCAGCCGCTGATCCTGCAACAGCTCCCACGCCTTCAGCGTGTCGCCCCGCCTCACGAAGTGATCCGTCAGCTGCGCCAGCGCCAGCACGGACTTCTCGATGCGCTCGCCCTCGGCCGCCAGCTGCAACTGCCGGAACCATGCGTGGTTCTTCGGATAGTGACGCAGGGCCAGCGCCGCCACGGCCTTCGCTTCGGTCCAGCGCTGCAGGCCGGCCAGCGCCTTGTAGTGGCAGTCCCAGGCGTTCCAGGTGTAGTCGTGCACGTACACCACGATCGCGGTGTCGTTCGTGTTCTCGAGCTTGTCCGACGCCCCATCCAGCCAGTGCAGCGCCCTCACGTGCTCGCCCATCTCTTCGGCGACACGCGCCCGCAGCAGGTACCCGTCCTTGAAGTCCGGCCGCATGTCGACGACGCTCAGCGCCCACTGCGCCGCCAGCGGCCAGTCGCGCAGCTCCATCGCGCTCTTCGCCGCCTGAGACGCGGCGTGGAAGCCGTGCGGCTCCAGCTCCGGCGCCTCGTAATAGGCCGCGTAGGCGTCCAGCGCCTCCGCCCACCGCTCCATGCCGTAGTAGGCGTCCCCCAGGTGCAGCAGCGCCCGCTTGTAGCCCGGCCGCTCCTGCAGCATCAGCTCGAGGATCCGGACGTTCCGCTCGCTCTGCTTCTCGGTGCGGTGGTGCTTGACCGGGGCGTCCTTCATACGGACGATCGGCGCATTCCCCTCGGTCTTGCACCACTCATGAACGCGATCTTCCCAGTGCCAGTCATCGAGAACGCCCGTGAAGAAGCGCACCTGGTTATGCTGAGATGTCGGCTCGCCATAGTCGTCGTGGCTGTAGTCGTATCGGATAGTGATGGCGCCGGCGCGGCCGTCATCGAGCATCGCGCGGGCTTCGTCCCACTGCTCCGGTGTCAGCAGCGCCTCGTCGTCGGCGTCCATGTACAGCCAGTGCGACCCGTCCGGCACGCGCGAGAGCGCCATGTTCCGCGCAGCCGAGAAGTCGGCCAGGTCGCCGTCCGGGAAGAAGGCCTCGGGGTTGTCGGACGGGCCGAAGTGCAGCACGTCGACGGTATCGCTCCCGCGCCGCAGCTCCATCAGCGTCCGGTCGACCACGGCCTCGGTGTCGTCCGTCGACTCCCCGGCGAACACGATCACCATCCGGTCGACGTACGGGTCAACGGAACGCAGGCACCGCTCGATGGTGCCCGCCGCGTTCCGCGCGATCATGGTGAACGTCAGCATCAGTTGTTGTCCCACACCTCGCCGAAGTCGCCGAAGTGCTGCCGCATGATCCTCTCCGCCGTCTGCCGCTGGCCCAGGTCGGCCTTGTACGACTCCTCGTGCACGTCGCGGAAGATCGGCGGACTCGTCACCGCCTCACCCGCTCGAACCTTGATCCCGATGCCGTTGATGATGATGTCCTGGTCCCGGTGCGGGAACCACTCGATCATCGCCTCTTTGCCGCCGTAGGCCTCGATCATCGATTCCTTCGTCCACGGCACCTTCCCCGCGAGACGCCCCTTGGCGTCGCGGATCTCGCCACCCGGCTTCAGGTCCGGTGAGTGCTGTCCCGCCCGCGCGATCAGCTCCTGGATCGCCGGCTGGTCCATCGCCAGGCGCAGCTGCGCGTCCGTCAGGCTGCCCAGCGCGCTGACCACGAGCTTGGCGGCCTTCTGCGCGTCCTCCGCACCCTGCGCGTCGCGCATCGCCGCCAGCGCGCGGCCCAGCGCATCGCTGCCGAAGTCACTCGCCGGCGGGCTCGCCTCCGGTGGACGCACCGCCGGCGTCTCCGCTGGCTCCTGCTGCGACGGCGTCTCCTGAGTTGAGGACGCCTGCTTCTTCGCTCCTCCCATCGTCTTCTTCCTCCGCTGGCGCCGGCGGTGCGTCCACCGGCTCACCTTCCGTCACGAAGTCCGGGAACGCCTCGTCGAACGTGCCCTTCACGATCGACGGCGTCACCACCTCTTCGTCCTTGTTCACCGCGAACTGGATGCCCGCGATGCTGAACTCCGCGCTCCGTTTCGGCGTCCACCTCACCAGGTCCGTCCGCCACTCTTCCGGCCAGTTCTCGTTCGCCATGTCACTCCCTTTCAACCAGGAAGACCGGGGGCAGGGGCAGGACTCCCACCCCCGGTTCTTGCCTGCGTGCTCTGAACCAAGCCCTCCTGCCGGCTTAGTTGTCGGTCTGGTCGTTCTTGCTGGTCGAGTGCTCGATCCGGTGGATGAACGCCTCGTTCAGCCGCACGACCGCCTTCGAGGACTTCCAGCCCACCGTCCCGCGCGTCTTCAGCGGGCCGCCGACGCCCGTGTCCTCCGGGCTGTTCACGACGATCTGGAAGCCGCCCTCGCCGCCGGAACCGTCGAACTTCGCCTCGCCGTACGCCTCCTCGGCGAAGAAGAGCGTGCTGTACACGGCCACGATCAGCGACTGGCCCAACGACGCCCGGCGCGACGCCAGGCTCGTCACCAGGAAGCGCGTGCCCAGGTAGTCGAACATCTCTCCCGTGAACACGGGGTTGTCGTTCCCTCGCACGGCCGCGTTCTGCAGCACGTTCTGGATCGTGGTGTCGCCCATGAAGTCGAACCAGGAGTCGTGATGCACGACGCAGGGGTAGCGGTTGCCCGCATCTGCCACCGGCGACGCGTCCCGCCGTCCCAGCTCCCGCACGGCCTCGCGTACCTCCGCCTCGTCGAAGAAGGCGTCCGCACACGACCCCAACGCGGACCGGGAGGCCGCCACGCCGGCGTACTGGACGTTCGTGCCGGCGATCAGCACCGCCCGCGCGATCAGATCCAGCGAGATGCCGGCGTGCTCGCCGTACATCGTCGTCATCTCGTCGACGATGGGGTCGATCGAGTTCTTCCAGGCGTTCTCGCCCACCGGCGTCCAGGCGCCGTAGTTCAGCACCGTCCCCGACACGGCCGTGATCGTCACCTGCGTCTCCGCCGGGTACGTGCCGTCCAGAAACGATGTCGTGGTCGCCGTGGGCCGCTCCAGCCGGCGCCACTCCAGCGAGTTACCGACCCGTCCCAACCCTGTAGGCGGCCGGCCCCAGCCCAGGTGACGGAGCTTCGGCATCGCCCGCCGCAGCATCTTCTTCTCGTAGAGCTGCTTGTTCTCCGACGTGAGACCCGCCACGCCCAGCTGCTCGTTCGTAGCACCGGCGATCGGCGGGATCCCCGCCGAGAACAGCTCCAGCGCCATCGCGCGACTCGTGCGATAGCCCCTCGCCAGCAGCTCAAGCCAGAGCGCTCGCGCGCTCGCAATCTTGAACATGGTCCTCATCCTTTCGACAGCGCGGCTTCCCGCGCTTTCAAGTCTTTCCACTTCTCGTCGAACTTCGGGTCCGTCGCGGACAGCGCCTTGATCTCCTGCTGGATCTGCGTGCGCTCGTCGTCCACGTTGCGGGCGCGGCCCGTCGGCGTCTTCGGCGGCAACTTCCCGAACTTCTCCGCCAGCTCCTTCAGCCGGCCCGCCAGCTCCGCCGTCGCGGCGGCGCTCTGCCCGTTCTTGCCGGGCTTCGGCTCCGTCCGCAGCACGTCCAGGCCGATCTGCACGATCGCCAGCACCTCCGCGAGTCCACCCCGCGTCGCCTGCTGGTATTGCGCCTTATTCAGCCGCCGCTGCTGCTCCGGCGGCAGGCCGGTCAGTACGTCCTTGAAGGCGTCCCGGACCTGCTGCAGGTCTGTCTCCATCTCGAGCCCGGCGTAGGCCACCGCGCCCAGGCGGTAGTTCTCGATCAGCTGGTCCAGCTGCTCGCCCTTGCGGGTCAGCACCCGGTTGCCGTCTTCGTCCTCTTCGCTGAACTCCCGCGCCAGAAACTGCTGGATGGCCGGCTTACTCTCCGCTCCGGCCACCGCCAGGACCCTGTAGGCGCTCTGCCGCTCGCGCTGCGCCTCTCTGGCCTCGCGCCCCTGCTGACGCCCGCGCTCTTCCGCCGACGTCAGCTTTTCGCCCAGGACCTCGGCCTGCTCGTCCTCCGGCAGGGACTCGATGATGGCCCTGATGTCGGCGCCAGTGAACCCGGCTGCTTTCAGCGCGGCCGCCAGATCGACGCTCTCTCCACCCCCCTCACCGCCGCCTTCGGCACCCCCGTCTGGCGCACCGTCGGCCCCGGCTCCGGCGAGCTTCTGCCCGTCGTCGGCCCCCGCGATCTGCTGCTGGTTCCCCTGGTCCTCTCCGCCGCCCTGCGCCTCGCCCTGCGGGTCCGCGCCGGCCTGCGCCCCTGCCTCGACTGCCATCGGACTCCTGCCTTCCGTCCACCGTCCCGGGAACGCAAAAGAGGCGGCCGCGACACCCTCTCGGTATCACGGCCGCCTCCCGATTCTCAGACGGCTGAACGCTCTTCGGTTGTGCCCCAATCCTACGCCCCACCCCGATCACCCGTCAAGACCCATGATCCGATTGACACGCGGGGGGGTTGACTCCCTTCCCTCCCAAGCGCATCATTGGAATCTATGACGCCGATCCTGATGATCCTCGCTGGGGTTCTGGTGCTGGCCGCCATGGCGCTCGGCGGCTTCATGCCCTCGTCCAGGCTACGGCTCGCAATCCTCGGCGTGTTCCTCTGCGGCGCCCTGACCGTGCTCGTGCTGGGACTCGCAGCCGACAGGAAGGCCGACGCCAACGGCGCACGGCCTACGCCGACAAACGAACCGGGAAGGATCCCGAGTATGGACGAGCTCTGCGAAACGCTGTCAGTCTGTGATCCTGCGGACGCCTGCCGCATGTTCGGCTGGCATTGCGATCAGATCACCCCCGCAGCGACCGAGGAATGCCAGCCGACTCCCACGAAGGCAGAACGTACGGATGGCTTCGGCCCGTCCCCTTGGGCCACGTGCTCAGCGGGATCCCGCTAGCGATGGGTCCGCATCGAGGATCTTCTGCTCGTCTTTGGAGAGCGTGTTGTATCCCCACCGCGTCGCCGTCAGCAGCAGCTGGGGATCCTGCCGGAAGAGCTTCATGCGTTCAACCTCAACCCGCCGCTGAAACTCCTCCACCGCGGCGATGCCGTCGAACTTCCGCTCGATCGTCCGGCGCGCGGATTCTTCGGTGATGTTCGATGGCTTCTTCTTGACCCAGTACGAGACGTACGCCTCCCGGAAGTCGTCCAGCGAGTCGAACTTCGAAATGTCGTAGCCGGCGGCCTTGAAGCCCGCCTGTACGTTTTCCGCCTTCCAGCCGCGATCCGCGATCCCAAAGTACCCCGCATCCGCGAGGTAATTGACGGCCTCCCGATACGCCGCCTGCTTCGGTGTGTCCTTCGCGCCCAGGTCCTCCTGCAGCTCCGCCTGCTGTGCGCGGCTCAACCGGCCCTCGAAGTCATCCATCGCGGCGTTCAGCTCGCCGCGCTTCTCCGGGTCGATGCGGCCCGTCTTCGGATCCTGGTAGCGGTCGAAGATGTCAAAGTACTCGCCCAGCACGCGCTGACGGTCGGTCGCCGGCTTGCGCCCTTCGCGGTACGCGAACAGCTCCTGCACAGGCCGCGCATCGGTGCGCCGTAGCGTGTCCAGCGCCGCCAGGCGGTCCGCGCGCGCCTCCGCGTATCGCTCGCGCCACTGGTCCGGCGGCAGGTCTTCGATCTGCTTCAGCGTCTCGCTGTACTTGATCGACGCCGCCTCTTCGGCCTGCTGCACCAGCGCCACCGGGTCGCCGGCGTCCGCCTTCGCCGCCGTCTCGGCATGCTTCTCTGCCAGCGCGCGCTGCACGCTCTCGTCATCGTTGAGTGCGGCCTTCTCACCCGGCGACAGGTCATAGTAGTCCTGGCCGAATCGCTTCTGCGCCGCCTCGTTGAGCTGCGTGGTGATGCGCTCCGGCATCACGGAGAACCCCAGCAGCGAGATCGCCGCGATCGCCGGCGCCTGACCGCCACCCTTCCGTGCCGCCTCGATCCCCTGCTGCGCCGAGAACGGCAGCACGCCGATGCCCGCCGACTGCGCGCGCTGCACGATGTCCTGCACGCTGTTCGGCCGCGCCGTCCTCACCGGCCGCCCCAGCACGTCCTCGTTGCGCAGCTGCGTGAACGTCGTCGACGGCGCCGGCCCCAGCCGCGTCCGGCCCAGGAACTCCGCCTCGCCCAGCGCCGCTTCCCAGTCGCCCCTCTGCCCATCCTGGGCCGCACGATAGGCGCTACGGAAGTAGGTCCGCATCGGCCCCATGATGTTCACGTTGCCCACAGGCGTCTTGATCGCCAGCCAGTCGGCCTTCGCCGGGTCGTCGAGGTTCGCGTGCTTCTGCCCGCCGCTCGCCGCGTACGTCCCCAGCTCCGCCGCCAGTGCTGACACCAGCATGGCGCTGCCGATGAAGCGCATGCCCTGCGCGCCCTGCCGGCTCCACGGCTTGGTGGCCGCGTTCGCGATCAGCCCGACGTTCGCGCGCAGGAAGTCGGGGGCGAACAGGAAGAACCGCTCGACGTTCGCATAGGCCTGGCTCTGGCCACGCAGCGCCCTCTCGAGGCCGCCGTAGACGTTGTTCGAGTGCTGCGCGGCGATCTGGCCCGGCGTCTCGCCCCGCGCGAGCTGCGCCCTGACCTTGCGACTCAAAGCGCCCGGCAGCTGCTGGCCCCATTCGATCTGCGCCTTCGCCTCGCGGTACGAGCTGAGCTTGTAGGCCGCGACGCCGCGCCCGTACATGTGGTCCTCGAGCGCCTGCAGCTTGCCGCCCGCCCAGGGGATGCTGTGCAGCAGCGACTTCTGGCCGCTCTCGGTCGTGACGTGGAAGTCCTTGAAAAAGTTGACCCCGTCGCCGGCGGCCTCGGCCATGTCGTCGGCGTTCGCGCCCATGAACTGGCGCCACGCGTTGTCGTCCAGCACGAGCTGCGTAGACTTCGCGATGTCGCGCAGCCCCAGGGCCGGGTTCTCCATCACCCGCCGCATGCCCTGCATGCCCACGACCGGCGACGCGTCCAACGACGCCATCATGCTCTTCGCGATGTCGGACGGCAGCAGCACCAGCCGCTCGAACCCGCCGCGCTCCGGTGCGAACAGCTCATCGATCTGCGCGGCCACGTCCGTCCGGAAGTAGTTCCCCGACAGGCCCGGCACCGCCGTCTGCCGGAAGCCGCGGCGCGGTTCCGTGCTGCGCAGGTTGCTGGCTTTCAGCTGCCGGATCAGCTCGGTGTCGGCGATGCTCTTCTGCAGCTGGCCCTGGTGCACCTCGGTCAGCGTCTCGAAGACCCCGCGCTGCGACTCCCCCGGCTTGGCCGTGAACTCCGGCAACAGCCGCTTGCTCTCGTCCGCCCTGCCTGCCGCCGTCCAGTAGTCGGCGATCGTGCGCTCTTTCTGCGTCGGTGTCCTCGCGCCCACACCACCGCCGCGGCTCGTCCCCGGCAGTTTGCGCGGCTCTTTGTAGACGTGCGTGACGAACTCCCCCTGGAACTCGTTGATGTCGACGCCCTGGCTCTTCGCGTAGCGCAGCCGCGCCGACAGGAACCGCTGGTTCGCGTGGAAGAAGTCGCGCGTGCTCTCCGCCATCCGGTACTGGTTGGGGCGCTCGATGACGTCGCCGATGTAGCCGATGAGGTTGGCCTGGTCGGGGTTCTTGGGCGCCGGCCCTCGGTATCGCTCCGCCCACTCCGCCGGCGACAGGAACGCGCCCACCCCTTCGCCCCGGTCGCCCATCTTGATGGCGATCGCCTCTGCGTCGATCGCGCCCTGCACCTTCTGGCGTGCGTGTGCAAGCCGTTGTACGGCCAGGTCTTCGTCGGCCAGCAGGTTGGCGTTCGTGACGTAGTAGTACGGCGACAGCAGCCGCCGTACGGAGCCCTTCGCACGCGCCACGATCTTCGCGCCCTCGGTCTCGCCCTTTTCGATGGCGCGGCGCGCGGACCCGAAGCCCTTCACGCGTCCCTGCTGCGCCGAGTCGATGTTAATGCGGTCGAACGCCTCGCGCTGCTCGACGGTGTAGCGCTGGACCAGGTCGGGGAAGTTCTGTGACGCAGCTTGGCCAGGTGCGCCTCCCAGACCTGCCGGTCCCGCTCCGCGAGTGCCTTCTCCTCCGGCGTCAGCGGACGGTAGATCTCCTCGAGGGAGCGGCGCTTCACCTGCGGCTTTTGCACTGGCATCGCTGGCCATTGTACCACCAGCCGTCAACCCCAGGCGCTCGCGCGCCGACGGAGGCATCTCCGTCTTTCCCTCGGCGATCGCCACCCGCACGTCGTCGTACGCCTGCGCGTAGCGGCCCCACGTCTCGGACACCATCGCCGCTTCTTCGGGGTCGGTGATGGTGGTCAGGTCCTCCTGCAGCCGGTGGTAGATGTCGCGGAAGTACTCGCCGGCAGCCGGGAGATCCGGCTCCTCCGCCGCGCCTTTCAGCTCGCGCTGCAGCTGCTTTAGCTCCTGCGTCGCCGCCTTGGCCTTGCGCAGCCGGTCCAGCGTGCTGCCGGCATCAGGATCCGCAGCGTCGATCGTGCGAGCGGCGCCGGGCAGCTCGTCCTCGATGTCCACCCACCACCCGGCGCCGATCTTCGGCTTCTCGGCGTACAGCCTTCGCCCCTTCACGTCGGCGTCGCGCTTCAAGTGCGCGTACGTCGCGTCATCGACGAGTGCCTGCTCTACCTGGCGCATCGTCGCCTTCTCGCGCCCGCCCTGTCGCGCGGCCCCGACGTTGGCCCGCGGCCGCGACACCGTGCGCAGCATGCCGGCGTCGGCCGCCAGCGGCTCTTCGTCCAGGTAGGTCTGCAGCTCGTCGATGCGCCTGGTGATGCGTGTCCGCGCTGTGTTCAGCACGATCTCGTTCGGATTGGGCGCGGCCTGCTCGAAGTAGGCGGCGTCGGTCGCGGGTAGTTTCTTCAGCACGTCGTCACCGCCGCCGGGGATCTTCGCGAACCCCGCCTCGCTGTGCAGTGCTCTGCCGGCGGATCGGAACCGCTCGAGGACCCGCGTGCCCTCCGGGCTGTCGGCCACGCGCTTGATCGCCGCGATGGCCTTCGGCGTGCCCTTCTTCGCCGCGCTCACGATGTCAGGCGCGATCGGCAGCGCACCCAACACGGCGTCGATCGCTAGGGTCCCCTTGTCCGTGCGGCCGGCCAGCAGGTCCGGCGCCACGTTCAGCGCTTCGGCGATCAAGAGTCGCGACGCCAACGACCCGGACGCAGGCACCGCCAGCGGCAACGTCGCCAGCGTGGCCGGTTCGAACAGCGGCCCCAGGTACTCCTCGCCGAACTCCTCACCGGCCTGAGCCGTCAGCTGGCGCTCCTTGAGGCTCTGCCGCGGCAACGCGCCCGGTGCGGGGAGCCTGTTGTACACATTGGCGATGAGGTCATAGTCAGACACCGCGTTCGCTGTCGCCTGTCCCGCCACCGACCCGGCGATGGCCTGCCCCGCCTCGCGGTTGTAGCGCCCCACGCGAGCGAAGATGCTCTCGCGTGGCTCCTCGTAGAACTGCGCGCTTTCCAGCGTCCGCGCGTACGCCTGTGTTGCGGGATCTCGATAGCCTCCGTACACCTGTTCCGGCGGGGGCGTCGGCGTCGGCGAGTACTCACGCGCGAACCCCGCCGCCGTCCCCCCGTAGCGCGACGCACGCGCCTGCAGCACGTTCACGTCCTCGCCGTACGCCGCCTGGTACTCCGACGAGCCGTAGACGTCCGCGGCCGACGTGAATCCCTTCGCGTTCAGCGCGCGCAGCGCCCCTTCGTTCGCGCGTGCCTGCGCGGCTTCGAGGTTCCGCCTCACGCGGTCGATGACGGTGTCGAAGATCACGGGCTACCTCGCGACGGCCAGCTGCATTCCCGGCACGTTGTACTTGCCCCGTTCGAAGTCCCAGTCCTCCAGCGGGATCCCCCCCTGCTGCGTCGCCGACCGGATCAGGTTGCGCGTGATCGGACTCACCTTGCGCATCCAGTCGTCGATGGCCTGCCCAGGCCGCAGCACGTCACCGCGCTCCAGCGTCTCCACCACGTCGCGCGGCACGAACGACAGCGGCCGCAGCATCCGCCCCACGGCGATCGCCGATGCCTTCGCCGGCGTCACCGCCACTTGTCCGCCCTCCGCCATCAGCACCGGCCGACGGCCGCGCTTCGCCGCCAGGAGCTGGTCCCCGCTGTTGATCCGCCCGTCGTTGTTCAGGTCGAACTTCGGGTCGTACGCTCGCCGCAGCACCAGGTTCGCCAGGCGCGCCATGTACAGCTGGTCGCCGCTGTTCACGTCGTCGTCGCCCGTCACGTCGCCGTACGGGAAGTCGCCGTAGGGCTCGGGCACCCGCGGCTGCGTCGGGAAGTCGTTCGGCACTTCGGTGGGCCTGGTGCCCAGCCCCTCGGCGCCGGTGCCCCCGGACTGTTCCCGTTTCGGGAAGGGAAAGTCGTTCGGCACTTCGGTGGGCCTGGTGCCCAGCCCCTCGGCGCCGGTGCCCC
>CAYJMG010000032.1:0-10571 GCA_964371355.1 uncultured Dehalococcoidia bacterium | reverse complement strand
CGGACTGTTCCCGTTTCGGGAAGGGAAAGTCGTTCGGCACTTCGGCCGGCCGATTCCCGATCGCGCCCTGCGTCCGCCGCAGCGTCCTCGCCCCGCCGTACACGGACCGCGGGTCAGCACCCCGAAACGCCGGCGCGCCCCGCGTGCGAATGCCACGCAGCGCCCCCGGCGACAACCTGGGCAGGATCCCGATCCTCCCTCCGTTCGCCGCCATCATGACGCTGTCGCGCCACGGCGTGATCTTGTGCATCGGCGTGATGTCCACCACTTCCGGCTCTCCTCCTTCGCCCAGGATGACCTTCGGCTCTCCCGTCTTCAGATCCACCATGGCCATCGGGCCATCGGTCACCATCTGCCCGCCCTCAGCCAGTCCGGGCAGTTTGAGCTTGCTGAAGTCGTACGTCTGCCCCGTGGTGCTCTTCTTCGGCTTGGTGCTGGTGGGCTTCGGCTTGCTCGACCCGCTCGACGATCCGCTCGAGCTCGACACCTTGACCTTGCCCGACGCGATGTCCGCCAGTGCCTGCCGCTCGGCGTCGGTGTAGCCCGACACTTCGCGCAGGAAGTCGCCATACTCGTTGCGCTCCGGCGCCTGCTGGCCACCGCCCGCCCCCGCGAGGTTCTGGCGCGCCTCTTCGGTCGCGCTGAAGTACGCGTTCGCGAGCGCCGGGTTGCTGCCGTACGCGTCCAGGATCGCCTGCTCGGCGTCGAAGCCTCCCTGACCCTGACCCTGCCCCATCTGGTCGAGGATCGACTGAATGTCCAGCTCCGGCAGGTTGATGTCGGGGATGTCGATGTCGGGTGGCGGCGCCGTGCCGTACTGGTACATGGCGTCCAGCAGCTCGTCCCACCGCGGGTCGGCGAACGGGTCCGGCAGCTGGGGCTCGATCCGGAACCCCTCGCCGATCAGGTCGGACAGCGGTAGCCCTCCGCTCCCGCCCTTGTCGGCCTGCCGCTGCAGGTTGACCATGTACTCGCCCAGCCGGAACGGGTCCTGCTCGGCGTCACGCAGCATCTGCGCGTACTGCATGATGATGCCCGCCGTGCCCTCGCGGCCCTCCTGCTGGGCCACCCTCGCCTGCTGCTCCAGCGACTGCGCCTGCATGGCGAGGTTCGCCTGCAACGTCGCGACCGACACGCCGGCGTTGTACTGCGCCAGCGCCGCCTCGATCGCCATCTGGCTCCGGAACTGCGCGTCCGCCCGCTCCCGCGCGTCCTTGGAGTCGCTGCGCGCCAGCGCGTCCTGCTGCACGCCGTACAGGAACTCCGGGTCGCTCCACGGGTCACTCGCTCCCGACGACGCAACCTCCTCCAGCTCGCCCGTCGCGCGGTTGAACCGGTACAGGCTACCGCCGTAGCTCACGGTGTCGTACGGCACGCTCGATCCCGAGCTGCCGCTTCCCGCCGGCAACGAGCTCTGAAGCCCGGTGTTGTCCCACCGGCCCGTCCCCGGGTTGTAGACGTACGTGTAGCCGTCGGCTCCCTCACGGAACTGCGGGGTGCTCGTGTCAGAGTCCGTGAACGGGTCGTCTCCGAACCCCCCACCGCCCCCGCCCCCACCGTCCCGGGGCGGGCCCAGCGGGTTGGTCACCACGCCGCCGATCCGCTGCACGAGCGCCATCGCTTCTTCCAGGCTCATGGGCATCTCAGGCCTCCCCTCTCGCGCTCGCCCACTGCTGCAGCTGCGTGTACGCCTCCTGCGGGTCCGCCTGCGCCAGCGCCACCCAGTACTGCGGGTTCGTCTCCTGCTCGAAGAACCGCCGCAGCGTCCTCTCGTCCACGGCCTCGAGCCCCGGCACCTGGCCCCCCTGGCAGTACCACACGAACACGTTCACGAACGTGTGCATGAAGCGCTCGCTCGCGATCTCCACCAGCCGGCTGTGCCGGTCCGCCGGCGTCAGCGCCTTCCGCGACGTCCGCCGCTTGAACCACCCCTTGATCCGCCCGAACAGCGTCATCCTCGCACCATCGATCGATAGATTGCGTTGACCAGCCGCCTGATCCTCCGCTGCTTCGCCACCCGCTGCCGCTTCGCCACTCCCGGGTGACGGCTGTGCGCGTCGAACCGCCGCTCGCGCTTGCCCTCCGGCGTGTTCAGCCAATGGGCCGCGACCATCACATCACCTCACCCGCTCCCGTCATCCCCAGCTCCGCCGCGGGGTCCGGCGTCGGCTCGATCGGCGCCCGTCCTCCACCGCCGCCCGTCGGATACGTCGGCCCACCGCCGCCGCCTCCGCCCTGGTCCCCAGGCTGTTGGCCCAGCACCTGCTGGGAGACGGACGCCGACGGCTCTTTCAGCCCCGCCTTCTGCTGGGACTCGGCCATCGCGAACTGCTGGATCGCGGTGAACGCCGCCTGCGCCGCTTCGACGGCCTTCAGGTCGGCAAAGTCGTACATGTCGCTGATCGCCTTGTCGTCGCGCCAGCGCCGCACGTCCTGCACTCCGCGCACTTCGCGCAGGTACTCGTCCTTGTGCATCACGCCCGCGGACATCTGCCCGATGCCCTGCTCCTCGAGCGCCAGGCGGGTGTACGTGGTCACGCTGTCGAAGCTCACGGAGATGTCGACGTCCACCACGTCGTCCGGGTTGACGGTGATCTCCTCCTGCACCTGGATCGGCATGGCCCCCAGCTCGGGGGTGTCGTTGAGGTTGCGGACCGTCATCGGCTCGCCCAGCGTCTTGATGGACGTGAACTGCGCCGCAAGCATCTCGGTGATGCAGTCGGCCCAGTGCTGCAGCGGCGGGTCGAGCTTCGACGTGACCGCGTCCTGCGCCTTCGCGCGATCGTAGCCGGAGCTGGCCGAGATCTCCTCCGGACGCCCCAGCACCCGCGGGTAGCCGTACTCGTCCATCTCCCCGCGCACCATCTCGCGCGCCTTGAGCACGGTGTCCGGCAGCTCGATCCCCGTCTCGGTGATCCGCCAGCCAAAGGGCGGCAGGATGAACTGCCCGTTCAGCAGCCGCACCTGCATGTTCTCGCGGTTGTCGGCGCGCTCTTCGACCGCCTCCTGGCCAGGCGCCGGCTCGAGCGTCTTCTGCTCCTGCGTCGCCGTCACCGCACCCGCCGCGATGATGGTCCCCATCACGTTCTCGATCGGCGCCAGCTGGTACAGCCCCGCGATCAGGGGCCGCGCCGACCACAGCGCGTCAGGCTCTCCCGTGCGGCGTCCGTCGATGTCGAAGATCGGCGGACGTCCGAAGACGTTCAGGTAACAGCCCACCGGCTCGATGTCGGTGCCCGGAAGGGAGGCGCCGAGCATGTGGTAGCAGTAGTCGCCGTCGGCGACGAGATAGAACCACGCCTCGGCATTCCACGGCGCGGTGCTCGTGTCGGTGGCCACGCCATCGCGCAGCGTCGTCACCACGGGCGTCTTGCCGTTCCAGTTGATCGCCCGGCTGGGCCAATACCCGCCCGACCCGTCGCGCCCGTGCAGCCTGGCCAGCGGGTTCAGCTGCACGCGCGAGGCGATCATCTTCACCGCGCGGTCGCTGGTCCAGTACACCGTCTCCGGGCTCACCGGCTCGGCCATGACGAGGTCGCCGCGCTCGCCTTTCCTGAACTCCTCGAGCGTGGTGCCGGCGCGCTTCAGGTACGCCTCGGGGTCCTCGCCTTCCTGCGGAGACGGCGGCAGCGGCAGGATCTCGCGGTTTAGGAACATGAGCACGTGCCCTCGGCCCAGCGCCGACATGTCGTGCAGCGGCTTGTCGAACACGGCCTGCTGCATCCAGCGGTCGAACGTCCGCTTCCCCAGGTTCTTCAGGCGCTGGGCCTTCTCCGCCGCCTTTGGCCCCGGCCCCTGCGCCGCCACGTCGAGCGACATCGGCGCCGAGATCAGGCGGTCGCGGTAGTCGCTGGCGTCGTTCTCCACCTTGGGCGTCCGGTACTCGAGCTGCAGGTTCTTGATGCCCGGGATGACGACCTGGCGCTCCTGGCGCAGCAGCGCCCGCATGCGCCCGTACTCTCTGTTGCGCGCGGTGAACTGCTTCTCGTTCACCATCATCTGGACGAGCTCGCGCACTTCGTTCGGGGTCATGGGCTCCGGCCGGGCGGCGCCTGCGTACTCAGCCATGCGCGGCTTCCTCCTGCCCCGGCGCCCACGCTCCGTCCCACGCCACCGACTCGGCGATGATCCGCTCCCAGTCCTCGGGCTTGATCTCGCCCGGCGGCACCAGGACGAAATGCAGGTGGTGCTCCTGGCGCAGGTGCTTCACCAGGCGGTACTTGGCCGCCTCCAGCGAGCTGTCGCTCTCGACGTGCCGGCATTCCGGCGACAGGCAGCGGACCAGCAGGATCTCCATCGTCCCCTCGCACAACAGAAAAGGCGGCCGCGACACCCCCTCTTGGTGTCTGCGGCCGCCTCCCGATTCTCAGACGGCTGAACGCTCTTCGGTTTGCCCTATGGTACTCCCACCAGCCCACGCACGTCTATCACCGCACCGCCCGCAGCTTCGCGCCCTTCTCGCGGGCCGTCGTCATGCTCTCGATCGTCAGGTCCCATGGCACGCCGCGTACGTCGTCGAACCAGATCGCCAACGACAGTGACCGTGGCCGCCGCAACGCGTGCAGCCCCGGCCCCTGCTCGTCGAGGAACTCCTCGAACCGCTCCCGCATCGCCGCCTTCCAGGCGTCCAGCTCCATCAGATCAACCACCCCAGGTTCATGCCCGCACCCCCGACACCGGCGACCGGTACTCCTCTCCGACCTGCTTTCGTCCACTTCCCGCTTTCCCAAGGTCCAATAACGCCATCGTCGTCGTATCCACCTGGTCGTCGTGCGACCCGTTCGGGAACGCCGCGTGCTCGTCGATCCAGTCGGACACCCAGGCCGCCTTCTCGGGAATGTACACGTTCATGCCCTCGGCATAGTGCTGCACCGCCCGCGCCCGGTTTTCTTTGGAGCGCCCTTCGATCTCCCAGGGGATGATGCCGCTGATCTCTTTCTGCAGCTGCTGGATGAGCGGCAGCGCCCACGGCGTCTTCTCGACCTTCACGGGTAGGTTGTGTTCGGCGCGCACGTCCTTCACCCGCCGCACGAATTCGGGGAACTCCCAGCGCCCACGGTACACGGCGACCACGTAGAAGTTCACACCGTCGGTCTTCCACACGGCGATGACCCCGTAGTCGGTGTCGCCCGTTAGCTTCTTCTCCCAACCTGCGGTGTCGCAGTAGATCCCGCCCCTCATCGGCGCCGACGGCAGCTCGCGATAGCGCTGCCAGTACTCCCGCTTGAAGATCGCGCCCGCGTCCGAGGTCGGCCGCTGCTGGTACAGCGCGTTCCACCAATACGAGCTCATCGAGTCTTTGAGCTGCTGCAGGGCGTCCGTGTCGTAGCGCTCCTCCCACAGTGGCGCTCCCGGTTCCCGCCCCAGAACGTCCTGCTCTTCGGCCATCGCCGGGAGCCGAATCACCTCCCAGGGCTTGTCGCCCTTCCCCAGCACGTAGCCGATGAGGTCCTCTTCGTGCCATCTGGTCCCCGTCACGATCTCCGCGCCCCCAGGCTCCAGTCGCGTCTGCCACGTCGAGTCGTACCACTCGTGGGACTTCTTCCGGTACACCTCGCTGTGCGCTTCCTCGGCGTTCTTGACCGGGTCGTCGATCACGAGCACGCGGCCTCCCTTGCCCGTGATCGGCCCTCCGACACCGGCCGACATCATCGCACCGCCATTGCTCGCCTCCCACCAGTTCTCCGCCTTCTTCGCCCCCAGCCCGACGCCAAACACCTCCAGCCCTACGTCACGGATCACGTTGCGCGCGTGCGCCGACCAGCTCGCCGCCAGCGAGTACTCGTACGACGCCAGCATGACCGGCCAGCCGAAGCGCCCTACGAACCACGCCGGCGCGTTCTTCGAGATGAACTCACTCTTGCCGTGCCGAGGCGGCCACTCAACGGCGAGGTACCGAAGCTGCCCCGCCGCGATGCGCAGCAGCGCGTCATTCACCAGCATCAGATGTTTCGCCGGAATCCAGCGCCGCCCGCTCGCGTACCAGGCCAGACCCGCCGGCATCGCGTACGCCCATTGCGAGGGCTGCGAACAGCTGCTGAGCAAGCTCTCGAGCGGCTGAGTCGCCGAGGATGAGGGTGGCGAACTGGTTTCCCTGGCCGGCGTTCGGCTGCGTGTCTGCCCCTTCGCCGAGGACCTTGAGGGCGATTTCGAAGTGCGCGATGCTGCCGGCCCGCGCTTTCGCGGCGAAGCTGCGGGAGATTTTCTCGCGCGTGCTGTCATCGAACGCTTCCTCGAAATGCTTTCGAAACGATCGCCGACCTGGCGGCCTGCCAGCAGGGTTCCCGCTCTCGCCCTTTACGAACGGCCGTCCGCGCGGCCGCTTTTTTGCTGATCCCGATCGTGTTTTCCCGCTGTTACCGCGACGGCTCTTCACCGCCGCCTTCTTCGCTGCCATGCCCTCACTCTACGCCCGGCACCACCAACCCCGCCACGTTCGACGCGCACGCCGAACACAGGTCCGCCTCCACCCAGTGGCAGAAGTATGTGGCCGATGCGTATGGATCGTCGAAATCGAAGTGCTGGTGCTGCGCGTTCGTGCACCCGCACACCCTGCACGCCCGCGCCTCGTACGCCGCCAGCTCCTCCGGGGTCATCCGATGGTCGCTGGCCCACGTCCCCAGCGTCGCACTCATGGTCCGGCATCCTTCGCACGTCATCATGCTTCGTCCTGGTCCCGCAGCAGCAGGTAATCCCCCGCCTGGTAGTCGCGACCGTCGTCCTTCCGCAGCTCCATCGGCTTTCGGCCGCGCTTCATCGCCACGAACGCCTCGTGGTCGCACTTCAGGTCATGCACGTACGGACGGGGCTTCGCGCTCATACTGCTAGACCCTCGATGTCGGCCTTTGCCTTTTCGTACCTCCGGCAATGCGAGCAGATCGCGTCAGGTTTGGCCCTGTCGCATGGCTTCTCTCGCTCACGCATCATCACGAGATAGCATTCCGTCTCGCAGCGATCCGCCCACACCGCCGCGGCCTGCGCTCGTCTGACCCACCACTCGCTCGTGTGGCCTTCCGATTCAGCAGGGATGATGATGGCCGTTAGTGCTTCCCAGCGCGCGTCCTCAGGAGTCGGGATCCTGCTCATATCACCCTCACCTTCGCCTCCCGACGCTTCACGCCGTCGCACGCCCACACGAACCACGCCGAGTACGTCGTGTCCGTCCCCTCCCCCCGGAAGCTCGGCCGCTCCGCATGCACGTACACCCACTCCGGATACCCGAACTCCCGCCACAGCGGCTTTCGCTCCTTCGACCCCAGGAAGTCCAGCCGCAGCAACTGCACGTTGTGCCCGCCCTGGCGCACCTTCCCCATCGCATTCCGCACGAACGCCTCCGCCACCTCGTACGGCGGATTCGTGATCACCAGGTCGTACGACTCCGGCCGGTCGTCCAGCCAGAAGTCCGCCGGCACCACCACGCCCTCATCCCCCGGCTGCGGGCACACGTCACGCGCCTCGATCGTCGCCTCCGGCCACATCCGCCGCAGCGACGACAGCAGCGCCCGCCCGCCCGCCGCCGGCTCCAGGATCGTCTGCGGGGGCGTGATAATCGGCCCCCACTCGGACAGGAAGCGCTCCGGCACCCAGTCGGGCGTCTTGTAGTAGTCGTTCACCGGGCGCGGGTAGGCGCGGCTGCCGGTCATCAGGCACCCCTCTTCCGCAAGAGGCGCTCGAGCATCGGGTCATAGATATCGCCGCGCCAGTCAGTCGCAGCAGCGCACCATTCGTTCAGCCGACGATCCCATGCAGCGCACGCGCGCGAGGGCGGATTCCCCGCGTGCCCTTCGCACGGGATGAAGCAGTCCACCCAGAGCTCCGCCTTCTTCGCCATTTAGACCAGCCCCAACGGCAGTTGCTTGAAGGCCGCACGCATGACCTCGATGCTCTCTTTCCACGGCCCATACTCTTTGATCTCATCGACGAAGGCTTCCAGATCGTGCCCCTGGAGCCTCGACTTGCCGGTCTCCTCATCGACGCGCGGATGCTTGAGCTCGTGGTACATCACGGCTTCGACCTGCCACCACGTAGCCGGGAGGCGCGGCCCTTCCTCCGCAGTGGGTGTTGGGTGTTCGTTCATCTGTCGCAGGTGGTCGGCCGCGAGCCAGATCACGATGTCACAGTCCGAATAGAACCGTGTCAGTCCGCTCGCCTTCACACACTTGCCGAGCGTGATGGTGCCGTTCGAGCCCCCGCCGGCGCGCTTCCACGCGAACCCGATCTTGAGGCCGCGTAGAGGGGCCAGGTCGTCGTATTCGTCCATCAGGAGAACCGCCATCGCCTCCAGGTCCTTGGCCCGGAGGAAGTCGGCGTCTCGGTCTTCGAACTCCGATGCCGCGGGGATCTTCGGATATGGCGCATCCGGGCTCTCGTCAGGCGCGCTGATCAGCTTGCGTTCGGTTTTCGCCATCACGTCCTCCTGACCGCTTCAATCGCCTCGTCGATCTCGGCCAACTCGCCTTCGTGCGCCTTCAGCTCGATCTCCAGCCCCGCGTACCTGCCCATCTCCTGCTGCAACACCGCGATGCGCCGCTCGATGGTCTTGCGCCGACGGGCCAGGGTCGCCTCTGCCAGGCCCAGTTGTGGCTTCGGTTCCTTCCGTCTCGTCATCAGTTCCTCCTCGCGCACGCCGTCTGGTGCGCATTGAACGCCTGTACGTCCTCTCCTGCCCAGGCTTCAAGGTTCCGCAGGTACGCCTCCCTGCTCCCGATCGCGCTCAGATCCACCGTCCGCTCGGTCACCCGCTGGCCGCACGTCGTGCACCACGACTCCACCCGCAGCAGAGAGCCGTCACCGACGCCGTGGACGTGCAGCTCCACGCCCGGCGCCTGCATCACTCTCACGCCCGCCTCCTGAAGCTCTCGGCGTCCACGCAGCTCTCGAAGTGGCTGCGCAGCACCGTCTTCTTTCCGTGACACCGCGGACACTCCGCACGCGTCCGCGTCTCCGGCTCGTCGTCGAACATCGACGCCTGCGGCACCACCTTCACCCACCCGCGCCCGTTGCACTTCGAGCACGTCACCTGGTCGTACGGGTGCGGCTTCCCGTTCAGCTCCCCCATCACGATCTCGCGCTGGCAGTTCGGCCCCCGACACACTGCCTTGAACTCGCTCATGCGCCCTCCAGCGACCGACGGACCTGCCGCGCCACGTACAGCCCCATCGCCGGCGGCACCGACACCACCAGCTCGCCGCTCATCGCGCCCTCCGCGTCAGCACGTCCTGGATCACGCCGTCCAGCCAGTCCTGCGGCCGCCACACGTACAGCTCCGCGCCGGCTGCCAGCAGCGCCGCATGCCATTCCTCCTGCGCAGGCGTTACCTTGCCCGTCGTGACCTTCAGCTCGGCGAACACGATCCGCTCGCGCACCAGCGCCAGGTCGGGCCAGCCCGCTTGGCTGCGGTCGCTGAAGAACGAGTGGTACGCCCGCCAGCGCAAAGGCGACGGCTCGCGCTTCGAGCCCACGGCGAACTTGATGATCTCCGCCTGCAGCTTCTTCTCCGGCCACTTCAGGACCTCCGCGGCCATGAACTCCGCCGCATCCATCTCCCCCTGCGCCGGGTGTCTGGTGGTCATCGCTTCGTCGCCTTCTTCCGACGGGCTTCTACACGCTCGACGAGCTGAACGACCTGCCGCTGATTCTCGGTGACCCGGGGTATGTCGCAGTCGTAGTACTTCACGTGGTCTCTGTCCCATCGAACGGAGGCCACGAACAGAAGCCGACCCAGATCCCCGCTGTACTGCTTCTTACCGAGCCCCCGCAGCACTGCGGCCTTCGCACGCCTGTACGCCCAATCGATGTCGTGCTCTTTCACGCCTCTACCTCCGTTCGTCGCCGCAGCCCGCACCCCAGGCACGTGTCCGTCCGATACCCCAGCCCGCCTACGTAGCTCACCGGCCCCTCGCTCCAGTCCTGGTGCGTGCAGTCCTCGACCCTCAGCCGATACTCGGTCACTGGTCCGCGCCTCTCCCGCTGCCGGTGCCCTCGCACGCACCGCGCCTTACCCTCAGCCGTCACCACCTCCGCGCCACACATCCTGCACGGGTCCGTCGTCGGGCCGATCGTCATAGCTCAGACCTCCCACCCAAACCGGCGAGCAAGTACCGCAAACGCGACCGCTGCCTGGAGCGGTACGACGCCGTTTCCGGTGAGCCGCAGACGAGCGGTGCGAGGGAGGTCCAGCATCTCTCCCACCCCATCAGCCACTCCACGAAGCGCGGATTCAACCGACGCCGCAACGGCTTCCGACAGCTCCGCATCACCAGCCGGCACCTCCAGCACACCCGCACGGGGATCCGCCCAGAGGCGTCCCATCCACCCCAAGTCCGCTTCCGACAGCGCAAGCACCGCCGGCGCGTCATCCGGCGACCGGGCGAGGATCTCTCTCCATGCGCCATCGACTGGTCCGGGAGGGAAAAGACCTGATCCGCCAGCGTCGGTATCGGATCGCCCTCCTCCCTCGTCCGCCAGCTCTCCGCGCTCTCCCCTTTCCAGTCCCGGGCCGGGGGGGGGCGCCCGCCCCCCCCCCCCCCCCCCCCCAACCCGGGGGGGGGGGGGGGCCGTTAACCCCCCCC
>CAYJMG010000031.1:0-39844 GCA_964371355.1 uncultured Dehalococcoidia bacterium | reverse complement strand
GAGGTGACAGATTCACTGCCCACGTAACGTGTCATAGTCACTGACCAACTACAGGCCGGCCCCGGCGTTAGGGCATGAATGTGATTGTGAGCTGCGGCCGGTCGGCCGATACGCCCTCGCGGGCCCCGTAGTTCACCGTTGTCAGGCCGCCCGTCTCGGTCGCGTCCTCCAACATCCACCCGAAGTCGGATGCGGACCCGTCGATCCAGCCCTGCACGTCCGCCGTCACGTCGAAGTTGACGCAGGTGGCCGTCAGGGGCACCACGATCGAGTCGGTCGCCGTCCCCGCGATCGTCGGGATGCTGTTCCAGGTGGCCGAAAGCTCGCCCCAGGCGCTCGTCACGCGGTACAGCACGTGCGAACGCCCAACGGCCGCCGCCACGATGTTCCGCATGCAGAGCGTGAGCGTCGCCGACTGCACGGTCGAGCCGCCCGGCACCGCGCTGGTTACCCCGAACTGGACCAGCGCCCGCGCGGCCCCGGCGGCGTTGCCGTCCACCACCAGCTCGTTCTCGCCGCCGTGATTCGCGTTTGGGTTACCGGGATCGATGTACGTGTCGCCCGCCGCGTCCAACGTCACCGTCGTCGGCGTGGGAGTCGGCGTAGGGGTCTGCGCGGGCGTCGCCGTGGCCGTTGGCGTCGGCGTAGGTGTTGCGGTCCCGGTCGGGGTCGACGTGCTCGTCGCCGTCGCCGTCGCCGTCGCCGTCGCCGTGGGCGTGGGCGATGGCGTAGGTGTGTACGTCGCCGTGGGCAGGGGGGCCTGCGTGGGCGCTGGTTCCGGCGTGGGCGTCTTCGTGGCCGTCGCCGTCGCCGATGGCGCGACGGTCCGTGTCGGCGTCGCGATGTCCGCTAATGTCGGCGTCGCTTTCGGGATGGATGTCCGGGTCGGGGTCGCCGTCTTCGTCCGCGTTGGCGTAAACGTGGGCGACGGGATCTCGGTGGGTGTCGCCGGGAGGTCCGTCGCGCTCGGGACTGGCACTGACGTGCTGGTCGCTGGTGGTACCGGCGTTGGCGTGCTTGGGACGGCCGTCGCCGTCGCCGGTGCCTTCGTCGCGGTGGCCGTGGCCGTGGCCGCGGGCGTGCGGGTGCTCGTCGGCGCCGCGGTCTGCGTCGCGCGCGGTGTCGCGGTGGCGGTTGGCGTCCGCGTTGGTTCGGGTGTAGTCGTCGGGATCCGCACGACCTCGACTCGCACCGGGGTACCCGCCGGCGCGACGATCGCTTGCTCGTCATCGGTGGCGTCGTCGACTACTCGCTGGTCAAGCGGCCGCAGGACCACCCCGTCCGGATCTCGCGAGTAGTCGGCCCGGAGTTGCGACCCGGTCGTCGTGTCCAGCTCGCGCAGGGTCTGCCGGCGGACGGCGTATGCCGCCGCGGCCGTCGTGATCCCGAAGCACATCCCGACCAGCAGGAGTGCCACGGCCGCGCGGCCCAGATTCGAAAGCACCTCAGGCCGCCTTCTGCTGCCAGCCGGGGATGGCGAACCCCTTCAGGCCCGGGTCCGTCCGGCGGCGGCGCTCCCACGCGGGGACGAGACGCTCCATGGTGTCGACGACGTGCTGGTCCAGCTTCCCGTCCCACACCTCGCGCTTCATGATCTCGAGCGCCTCCTCCGAGCTCATCGCCCCGCGATACGGGCGGTCGGTCGTGAGCGCGTCGTAGATGTCGGCCACCGAGGCGATGCGGGCGATCATGGACAGGGCATCGCCGTGCACGTGCGCGGGGTATCCGCTGCCGTCGATCTTCTCGTGGTGTCCGGCCACGAACTCGATGACCTCCGGCGGCAGGTCGACGGGCGCCAGGATGTCGAGGCCGATCTTCGGGTGCATCTCCACCATGCGCCGCTCTTCGGGCGTCAGCGCGCCAGGCTTCAGCAGCACCGCATCCCGGACGCCGATCTTCCCGATGTCGTGCAGGTACCCGCCGATCTCCAGGTGCTGCAGCTCGCCGGAGGCCAGGCCCAGCTCCTCACCCAGCGTCACCGCAAGCTGGCCGACGCGGACGGAGTGCCCCAGCGTATAGGGGTCGCGCGCATCGATCGCGCCCGTCAGCGCCTTCAGCGTCTGCAGGTGCTGTCGCTGCAGCCGCGCCGTCATCTCGTCGAACGACGTCGCCAGGATGCCCACTTCGTCCTCCGCCTGGATCGCGGCGCGCGCCGTCAGGTCGCCCGCCGTCACTGCCCGTGCGACGCTCACCAGCCGCAGCAGCGGCTGTGTCAGGCCGCGTGAGATGATCCACCCCGTCACGACAGCCGCCAGCATCCCGATCGCGAACAGGCCTCCCATTTGCCAGCGCGTCGCCACGCCCGCTTCCAGGATGAACGACGTCGGCAGTGCAACGGAGTAGAGCCCGACGACCTCGTTCCGGATCACCAGCTCGCCGTACAACAGGTCGAACCCGCGGCCGTACAACTCTTTGTGCTCGCGGATCGCCCCGCCGCCCGCGCCGGCGTCCACCGCCTCGTCCGACGGCGTCAGGTCCACCTCCTCGCTGTTCTCCGTGTCGGCGAAGGTGCTGCCGACGGGCGTCCCGTCGAACCCGTACAGCGTGATGTCGGCCAGCGCCTCGCTCTTCGCCGCGGGAAGAAAGGAGGTCAGCGAGCTGCCGACCAGCACCGCTCCGACGACGGCGCCTTCCTGCCGGATCGGCCCGGCGGTGTACAGGTAGTACCCGTCCTCGGTCTCGGCGATTTGCGCGAACTTGTCCCCCAACGCGTCCTGCCCCCCGGCCAGCACCCGCTGCACCATCGGCCACGACGCCCGCGCCGTCGCGTCGTCGGCGAGAGCTGCGTACTGGCCGGAGCCATCGCCGCCCATCTGCGCGCCGTACACCCGCGCGCCGCGCGCATCCACCACCTCGACCCGCTCCGCCCGCGCGTTGGCCGCGACCGGCTGCACCAGCGCGGCCAGCGCGCGCACGTCGCCCGCCGCCGTGGCCGCCGCGACGCCGTCCGTGTACGCAACGCCGCGTACGACCTCCAGGTGCTTGCGCTCCCGCCGCACGAACGAGTCCGCCGTCACGCGCGCGGCTTCGGCGAGCTGGTTGTTGAACCGCTCTTCCAGCGAGCCCACAACCAGCCGCGTCACCATGTACGTGCCGCCGGCCGCGATGAGCGCGGACAGCACGATGTACGGCGCGATGATCTTCCAGCGGATGTGCCGCGCCGGATAGCGTAAGACCCGCCGCATTCTCCCTAACGGCTCGAATCTGTCTGACATGCCAAGGTGTATCGGCCCGAGACAGGGCCTTTCGGCATGCGATCAGACACCGTGATCAGCCGATTCTCACCGACCGCGGCCTCTTCCTTAAGGGAACGCACGCACTCGCCGCCCGCGCGGCACGCGGATCGCTGGCCGCGCCCGCTAGAATGACCGCACGGAGGGGTGCCCGAGCGGTTTAAGGGAACCGTCTTGAAAACGGTCGTGGCCAAACACCACCGTGGGTTCGAATCCCACCCCCTCCGCCACCCCGTAGTTTTCGGCTATTAGTGGTCAGTTGTCAGTTCTGGTCGGGCGAGCAGCACCTGGCAATCCGATAACCTCCTCCAAACGACAGCGGAGGAGGCACATCGATGCAGGATTTTCGCAAGCTCAAGGTCTGGCAGAAGGGCCACACTCTCACCCTCGCCGTCTACAAGGCGACAGCAGCATTTCCGCGGGACGAGGTGTACGGACTGACCAGCCAGATGCGCCGCAGTTCCAGTTCCGTACCAACCAACATCGCCGAAGGTTGCGGCCGAGACACTACTCCTGAAATGAGAAAAGCCCTACGTTTATCCATGGGCTCAGCCAGCGAACTTGAATACCAGCTCATGCTCGCACGTGATCTCGGATACCTGTCAACGAAGACCTACGCCGAACTCGCGGAGGCGATCGTGGAGGTCAAACGAATGCTGGGGGCCTTCATCACGACGATCAATCGCCGGACTGCGCAGCACTGACAACTGATAACTGACCACTGATAACTCAGACATGAAAATCTGCTTCCTCATGTACCAGGGCAATATGTACTCCGGCGGGCAGGGAGTCTACCTCCACTACCTAACCCGAGAATTGGCGCATCTGGGCCACGAGGTCCACGTCATCGCTGGCCCCCCGTACCCCACCCTCGATCCCGCTGTCATCACCCACAACGTGACCGACTACTCCTACTGGACCTACCACCACTACAAGAAGGACTTCATCTTCAACCGGCCTCCCCTATCCTACTTCCACCCCGTCAACCTCTACGACTTCATCTCCACCCGCATCGCCCTCTCTTCGCTGCTCGCCAACTTCAGCGTCCGCGCCTACTTCAAGCTGCGCGAGCTTGCCCGCGACCACCGCTTCGACATCGTCCACGACAACCAGACCCTCTCGTACGGCGTCTGGGCCACGAAGGCCACAGGCTTCCCCCTCGTCGCCACGATCCACCATCCGCTGTCTGCCGACCTGAAGAACCAGCTCCGCCAGGCCCGCAGCACCTACGAGAAGGCGCGCCGCATCCTCTGGTCGCCCTGGATCATGCAGGAGGTCGTCGCCAAGCGCGCGGACCGCATCATCGTCGTGTCCGAGACCTCCCGCGTCGATGTCGACGAGGCCTTCGACCTGGACCCCGCGAAGGTTCGTGTTGTGTACAACGGCATCGACACCGATACCTTCCGGCCCCTCCCCGGCGTCGAACGCCAGCCGGACAAGCTGCTGTACGTCGGCAACAGCGAGGACCGCAACAAGGGCGCGCGCTACTTCCTGAAGGCGCTCGATCTGCTGAAGGACGAGCTCGACTTCCGCGTCACCTTCGTCGACAATTTCAAGCACAACCTGAAGCTCGCCCCTCGCCTCGTCGACGAGTACGGCCTGAACTCCCGCGTCGACTTCACCGGCCGCATCCCCACCGACGACCTGGTGCGCCACTACAACGAGGCGAAGCTCCTCGTCACCTCCTCCGTCCACGAGGGCTTCGGCCTCCCCCTCGCCGAGGCCATGTCCTGCGGTACACCCGTCCTCGGCACCCAGATCGGCGCCTTCCGCGAGATCGTTGAGCACGATGTCAGCGGCTGGCTCGTCCCGCCCTCCAGCCCAGAGGCGCTTGCGAGCGCGATCCGTATGATGTGGAATGACCCGGAGCTTCGCCGCCGGCTCGGCGAAGGCGGCCGCCAGCGCATCCTGCAGAAGTTCAACTGGCGCAAGGCCGCCGAAGAGACCCTCGCCGTCTACGAAGAGATCGTCCCGTCCAAACGAACGACATTCGCAGCACCCACAGCACTGACCACTAACCACTAACCACAAGCACCAGCGACCAGAGAACCACCCTTGCCCGACAACATCGTCAACGTCGACTTCCGCCGCCATTTCCACGTCCAGCCCGGCGATCGGGTCCTCGATCTCGGCTGCGGCACCGGCCGGCACACGCTCGAGGCCGCCCGCTACCCCGGCCGCGTCGTGGGCGTCGACATCTCCCGCGAGGATCTGCGCGCGGCGAAGTTCATGTACGACGACCTCAAGCAGAAGGGCCAGCTCCGCGGCCACGCCGACTTCATCATCGGCGACGCCACCAACCTCCCCTTCAAGGACGGCGCCTTCGATAAGTCCCTGTGCACCGAGACGTTCGAGCACATCCCCGACGACCGCCGCGGCATCGCCGAGTTTCTCCGCGTGACCAAGCCCGGGGCCCAAACCTGCGTGAGCATCCCCGCCTTCTGGCCCGAGCGCGCGTACTGGACGCTGTCCTGGGACTACTGGCATTCCCCCGGCGGCCACGTCCGCTGGTACCGCCCCGGCCAGATGCGCCAGATCCTCGAAGACATGGGCATGGAGGTGCTGTTCGAGCGCCGTCGCCACGCGTCGCAGAGCCTGTACTGGTTCCTCCGCTGCATCCACGGCCTGCCGAACGAGAACTTCCCACCCGTGCGCCTCACCTGGAAGCTCATCAACATCCACCACAACCGCCGCATCAAGCTCCTCGAGTACCTCGAGACCGTCGCCAACCTCGTCATCGGCAAAGACCTCATCCATTACGGCCGCAAGCGCCCCGCCCCCACTCCGCGCGAGGCGCCGGCGTCCGAATTCGCGACGGCCTAGCGCGGCCCCCGTCATCCTGAGGCGAATGACCTTGTCGTGACATTGAGTCGCGCAATCGCCGCCGCGATGCGCCCAATCATGGGCACGGGTCAAACGGCTCTGGCGTCCAGGCTTCTTCGTCTTCAACACTGACCCACCAGCGACCAGCGACCAGCGACCAGCGACCAGCGACCAGCGACCAGCGACTATGACCACCCACGACGACCCCGCCGAACGCAGCCTGAAGATGCGCCTCTTCTACAGCGATTGGCGCCCCACCCTCCTCGGCCGCTGGGTGAACCGCCTCATGGCCCTCTACTCCGGCCTCGGCCTGCCCCCAAAGATGCAAGCCGTCCTCGAGGTCCCCGGCCGCGCCTCCGGCCGCATCCGCGCCAACCCCATCGTCATCGCGACCCTAGAAGGCCGCGAGTACCTCGTCTCCATGCTCGGCCCGCAATCCGAATGGATAAAGAACGTCGAGGCTGCGAAGGGCGACGCCGTCATCCGCCGGGGCCGCCGCCGCAGTGTCCACCTCGTGCCCATCCCGCCCGAAGAGCGCGCGCCTGTGCTCCGCGAGTACGTCCGCATCGCCACCTCGGGCCGTACGCACTTCCCCGTCGCGAAGGATGCCCCGCTCGCCGACTTCGAGGCTCTCGCCGACCGGTACCCCGTCTACCGCATCGACCCCGCCTGACCCGATCCACCGCGGCGAACTTGTAGGGGCGCAGCCTGATGCGCCACCAAGCATCGTGACGGCGGCAGCGCCACGTGCGATAGCGACCGACCTCCCCCCTCCACGACGTGCCGGAGGGCCCCGTTCACCGGGGGAGAGGGGCCGTCACAGCACCCCCGCCCCCGCGTCCCGCGCGCCATCGCGCCGTCAGGCCGAAAGCCGCGCCACCCACGGATGCCCCAGCGTCGAGATCGACTCCCGAAGCCACGCCCGCTGTTCCTCCGTCAGCAGCGGCAGCAGCGCCTCAAAGTCCGCCTTGTCGCGCCGGCGCAGGTCCCGCGCCTTGAAGAACAACAGCACGTCAGGCGACGCCACCGGGATCCCCCAAAGAGATGCTTGCGCGGCGCGACGCAGCGGACGGCTGATCGGCGGGTCGCGGTGCAGAATCCATTCGTCGCCTGCGCGATCGTCTATCTGGATGTCGAGGAAGAACCCATCCTCGGTGGTTGCTATGCCATCCTTGGGCATCGCGCCGCTCCGCTCCGGCGGCCGCGCATGGATGTGCGACGGAAAGCCCAGGCGCCGGCGTCCATCCCACCACTGGTCGCCACCACCCGGCTCCCACGCCGAATCGTGCGCCAGCAGCTGCCACTCACGCAGATGCTCGAAGAGCGTCCCCTGATCCTGCACGAAGACGGAGATGTCGATGTCACCGTGGTCGCGTGACACGCGGCCAAGCCATGAGTCCACTGCCCAGCCGCCGCAGAGCGACCACGCCGCGGGGTATCCCGCCATGACCGACGCGATGCGGGCGACACCCTCCGGGACGTCGCCATTCGTTGATTGATATGAAGAAGAGGAAGACAAGAAGTGCTCCTTGTGGTGCGCACGCATGCTCACGCCTGAAGCGGCGCGAAACGGCGCGGCGAAAACAACAGTCGGGAAAGGAGCGCACCCGATGTCGAGCAGTGGCCTGGTTGGACTAGGCCGCTCGGACCCCGGAGCGCGTCGGATACGTAGCCGTCAGCATCTGGACGACCTCCTTGCGCGTGATTTGCCGAGTGTAACACGGCCTCCGAAATCCGCAACGCATGCCCGCGTGCGCATCCCACCCCAACCTCGTACGATCACCACCACCCCAAACACACGGAGGCCCACCATGACCACCACCACCCTCCCCTCCTCCGCCGAGATCGCCGAGCGCCTGCAGACCTGGATCGAACGCTACCGCGTCGCCGGCGCGACGGTCGCCTGGATGCGCGGCGACGAGGTGCAGTCCGCCGCCGCCGGCGTCATCAACACCAACACCGGCGTCGAAACCACACCCGACACCCTCTTCCAGATCGGCTCCATCACCAAGGTCTACACCACCACCCTCATCATGCAGCTCGTCGACGAGGGCCGCATCGACCTCGACGCCCCCGTGGTCACCTACCTGCCCGCCCTCCGCTTCGCCGACGCCGAGCAGACGCCGCGCGTCACCATCCGCCACCTGCTCACCCATACCAGCGGCGTCGATGGCGACTACTTCGAGGACTTCGGCCGCGGCGACGACGCCGTCGCGAAGTACGTCGACGCCTGCGCGCGCCTCCCCTTCATCTTCCCCCTCGGCGAAATGTGGTCCTACTGCAACGCCGGCTTCGTCGTCCTCGGCCGCATCATCGAAACCATGACCGGCCAGGCCTGGGGTCGGGCCCTCCACGACCGCCTCCTCAAACCCCTCGGCGCGGATCACACGGTCACCCTGCCCGAAGATGCGCTCCTCCACCGCACCGCCGCCGGCCACTTCTCCATGCCACCCGATGGCCCGGTTGCCGCGCCCGTCTGGGGCATGCCCCCCGCCCAGGCGCCCGCCGGCTCGACCCCCTGCTCCACCGTCGAAGATCTCCTCCGCTTCGCCCGCCTCCACCTCGACGGCGGCCGGACGACCGACGGCAAACAGCTCCTGTCCGAAGCCGCCGTCCGTGAGATGCAGCGCACGCAGGTTGACCTGCCGCCGCAGCCCGGCGAAGGCGCCGCGCACTGGGGCCTTGGCTGGATGCAGTTCGGCTGGGGCGGCCGGCGCGTGATTGGCCACGACGGCGGCACCCTTGGACAGAACTCGTCACTGCGCATCCTCCCCGACGAGGACGTCGCCGTCGCTGTCCTCACCAACACCTCGCCCACCGGAGCCGTCATGGCCGGCCGCATCATGCGCTGGATCTTCGGCCAGGGCCTCGGCCTTGAACTGCCCGACCGCCCCAAGCCGCCCGAGACACCGCCAGCGATCGACCTCGCGCCGTACGTCGGTGCTTACGAGAAGGTCGAGATGCGCGCGGAGATCACGCTCGTCGACGGCCGCCTCTGGCTCGAGTTCACCGGCACCGGCCCCCTTGCCGCCATCGCCCCTCAGCAACCCCCCATGCCCCTCTTCCCCGTCACCGACACCCTCATGCTCCAGCGCCCCACGGAGAACTTCTACAGCCCCATGACCTTCAGCCACTTCGAAAACGGCAAGCCCACCTACTTCTTCACCGGCCGCGTCTACCGCCGCGTGGAGTGATTCGGCATGGCGCCTTACGATCATCGGCCGGTTCCACCCGCTGGCAAGTCAGGCGTTTCGATCTGGAAGTTCGGTTGCCTCACGCTCAGCGTGGCCTTGGTAGTCGCCGTCGTGGCCTGCGGCTGGTGGGCCTACCGCTGGGCACAAGTGGACAGCATCGAGGTGCGAAACAACGGTTCTGAGGTGATCGCCGTACGAGGTGCCCAGGACTACTGCAACGTGATCTTTGTGGCCCCAGGCGGAACAGGGGCCTTCAAGGAGGACAGGTTCCTCTGCAGAAGCCCCAATCTTGAGATTGAGTCACCGGTGTTCGGGACGACTGAGTGTGATTGGATGATCGCGAAATCCGGTCAGCCCGTCCTCGTCACGGACACTTCGGTGAGCTGTCACAGAGGACTGATCCCCACGCCGTTCCCGACGCCGATCTCTCCACCAAGGCGATTCCCAACGCCCACACCGGAAGGATGAGGAAACGGCCACTCCCTGGGCGCTTTGCCTTGCTCCTTCTGGATCCCAGCAACCGTCCCTAACCCCTCCGCGTCCTCTGCGGCTCTGCGTTGAATCCCAACTGCGCTACCATATCGGGCGATGGTCTCCACCCTCGACCGCTTCCAATCGATCGACCCCGCCCTCCTCGACATCGGCCCCGCCGATAACGTCATCGACCTCGGCTGCGGCACCGGCCGCCACGTCCTCGAGCTCTCGAAGATCCCGTCCAATATCATCGGCGCCGATATCTCACGCAACGACATTCGCGCCGGCCGCTACCTCCTCGAGATCATGCGCCGCCGCGACGAGGTCCGCGCCCGCGTCCACTGGCTCCAGACCGCCGGCGAGCGCCTCCCCTTCAAGGACGCCGCCTTCGACCGCGTCATCTGCACCGAAACCCTCGAGCACGTCGACGACGATAGCGTCCTGGCCCGCGAGCTAGCGCGCGTGCTGAAGCCCGGCGGCATCTTGGCCGTCTCCGTCCCCGACGAGTTCTCCGAGAAGATCTTCTGGGCCCTCTCCCGCAACTACCGCACGCACGCCGGCGGCCACGTCCGCATCTACCGCCGGCCCCAGGTCGTCGGCCTCATGCGCAACGCCGGACTCCAGCCCTACGCCGTGCGTTACCGGCACTCACTCGAGACCGCCTACTGGCTCAGCCACATCGCCTTCTGGAGCGACTGGGGCAAACAGGGCCCCATCACGCGCGCCTTCCGCCAGGTGCTCGATTCGCAGCGCGCGCGCCAGTCGAAGATCGTCACGCTGCTGGACGACATCGGCAACCGCGCCCTGCCAAAGAGCATCGTCGTCTACAGCCGCAAACCCCTCCACGCCATCGACGGGACGCACGGCACCAACGGCCACACCGCGGGTGCGGCCGCCATCGCCGAACCCGCGCCCCCCGTCGTCGTAGGGGCGCAACCTGTTGCGCCCTCCGTGGATGAACCACCAGTTGCAGCGGCGCAGCCAATTGCGCCCGTTGTCGAAGAACCCCTCGTCGAGATCGACGAAGAGGACGACCGCACGACCGTCGAGGTCCGCGCCGTCCCCGCCCCATTCGCCGTCGATCCCGGCATCCCTGTCCCCGTTGTCGAAGAGCCTGCCCCACCGCCCGCAGCGCCCGTCACACCCCCGGTTTTCTCACTGAAGGACGAGCTTCGCATCGCCTTGCGGCTCGAAGGCGAGGCGCAAAAGCAGCGTCTGCTCGAAATCCTGCGTTCGTGCCGCTTCAGCTTCATGCGCGAGGTGCAGGACCTCAGCGGCGAACAGGCCGCCATGCCCTGGACCGAGGACGGCCGCTCGTTGAAGGAGATCCTCGGCCACATCATCGGGTGGGAGAAGTGGACGGCCGCCGCGCTCGACGAGATCGCCGCCGGGCAGACCGAGCCCGCGATCATGTCGCTCGGCGGCTACCCCGTCGGTATCGCGCGCTACGCCTCCATCGATGTCTTCAACGCCGCGCGCATGGGCGAGGCCCGTGAGCGCCCCTGGGCCGACCTTCTCGAAGAGTCGTCCGCCGTCTTCGACCGCATGGTCGCCGCCGCCGAGCGCACCCCCGCCGGCCAGCTCATCGAAACCCACGACTTCTACTGGCCCGATGTCGGCGGCACCCTCCCCTGTGGCCTCTACTTATTGATGGTCGCCTCGCACCACTACCAGGAAGAACACCTCCCTGAAATCGTCAAACGAGCCGCCGCCCGGTGACACGCACCACGCGATCGAGCTGCACCGACCCGTACGGACAGGTATTCAGACCTGTCCTTTCAGTGGTGATATCGCCGCCCGTCGAAACCATCGCCAGTAGCGGCGGAGCTTCAGCTCCGCTCAGTGCAGTGACACAGCGAACGCCGCGAAGAACAAGCGCACGCCCCGAGCCCCGTCATGCTGAGCGCAGCGAAGCATCTTCCCGCAGCAGCCGCCGGATCTCGCATTCTGGATCCGCGTCGTTTCGCGCGATGCTAACCACGGCCGGTGCGCTATGAAGGTCGCCTTCATCATGTACCAGGGGAATATGTTTTCGGGTGGGCAAGGCGTCTACTTGCATTACATGACGAGAGAGCTCGTGCGCCTCGGCCACGAGATCCACGTCATCTCCGGCCGCCCGTACCCAACCCTCGCCGAAGGCGTCCACCACCACAAACTCCACACTTACACCCTCTGGGCCTTCCTCGACGGCCGCGATCAGCACGCCTACGACGACGCCCCCTTCGCCTTCCTCCACCCGTGGAACCTCTACGAGTTCGCCTCCACCCGCGTCTCCCTCGGCTCCCTCTTCTTCTCCTTCTCCGTCCGCGCCTACCAGAAGCTCGCCCAGCTCGAGCGCGACCACGGCCCCTTCGACCTGGTCCACGACAACCAGACCCTCGGCTATGGCATCCTCGCCATGAAGCGCCTCATGGGGAAGCCCGTCGTCGCCTCACTCCACCACCCGCTCGCCATCGACAAGGCCAACAACCTGCGCGAGGCCAAGTCAGTCCTCCGTCGCATCTCGCGCGAAGTCTGGTTCCCCGGCCGCATGCAGTCCGTCGTCGCCAACGGCATCGACATGGTCCTCACCGGCTCCCGCAACTCGGCCCACAGCGTCAGCGCCTCCATGGACATCCCGCTGGGCCACATCCGCCAGACCCCGTACGGCATCGATCACGAGATCATGCGCCCGCTGCCCGATGCGAAGCGCGAGCCCGGCACCATCCTGTTCGTCGGCGACAGCGAGGACCGCAACAAGGGCGCCCGCTACCTCATCGAGGCCTGCGCGCGCCTGCAGCACGAGATGGACTTCCGCCTGCTGTTCAAGGACAAGAAGCAGAAGGACATGACCGTTGTCCCACCACTCGTCTGGAAGCACGGCCTCAACCGCTTCGTCGAGTACATCGACCGCGTCTCCACCGACGAGCTGGTCCGCCTCTACAACAGCGTGCAGATTCTCGTCTCACCGTCGCTGTACGAAGGCTTCGGCCTGCCCGCGGCCGAAGCCATGGCCTGCGGTGCCGCCGTCATCGCCACCACCGCCGGCGCTTTCCCCGAGTTCATCGACGATGGCCGCACCGGCGTCCTCGTCCCCCCCGGCGACCCCGAAGCCCTAGCCGCCGCCATCAATTCGCTGCTCCAAGATCCCGACCGCTGCCGCGCCATGGGCGCCGCCGCGACCACCCACATCCGCCAGAACTTCACTTGGTTCCGCACGGCGAAGATGACCGTCGACCTCTACCAAGAAGTCCTCGAAAGGAATTGCGGGTCGGAGCCGGTGCGTCCTCGGTATCGAGCAGCGAAATAGCGTAGACTGGTGCCAGGAGCAGGCGATGGCGAAGAACGAAACCACCAACACGCGGCCAGCACGACCCACGGAGAAACGCGGCGCCGAGCTTCGACCTCCAAAGCCAGCTCCGCGCGTGACGCCCCGTCCCGTGGTCGAGCCGCGCCCGACTAAGTAACTGCTGGCGTGAGCACGACCAGCATCCCGGCGATCCTCCTCCTCCTTCTACCGGGATTCGTTGCGCTGCAGGTCTTCAACTCAGTCAGCCACAAACGACGGCTATCTGATCTCGAATCCCTCCTTTGGGTTCTGCTACTCGCGATCTCGATGTTGGGCCCCACCATCGTGCTGTGGCACCGAATCGACGCCGACGTCCCGTCCCTCGGCACGGTAATCCGAGACCCGTCCTCACTTCCGATTCGGGCCGCGGTTGTGCTCTACGTCCTTGCGCCCGCGGTGGGCTGGAGCTTGGGCCAGTTGGATAGATCGGTCGCGCTCGAGAACTCCCTCCTTCGCCTGGGTATCGATCTCAAGAGGCGTCAGGATGTCTGGTTCTTAGCCTTTCGTAACGCCTACTACGTGCTGGTCTATCTCAAGAGTGGCGAACTCCTCTATGGTTGGCCTCTCATGTCGACGACAGACCGTTCAGGCGGTGCCGCCGAACTCTATCTCCAGAACACCAAGGTGTGGGATCGTGAGCGCAAGGATTGGCGTGAAAATGCCGGCGTGGAGGGCATCTGGATCGATGCCGCGTCCATCGAACGAATAGAGTTCACCACTGAACCTGCCGAGGTCTCTGAGGCAAACGCCTGACGGACGGCGACGAAGACGCCAACTACGGCCACCCGCCCCCGTCCGCTAAACTCTCCCCACAACCACCACCCACACCGACAACTGAGCCACTGACACACTGAGACACTCCAACATGAGAATGTCCCGCCTCTTCGGCAAGACCCTCCGCAACGCCCCCGCCGAGGCCGAAACCGCCAACCACCAGCTCATGCTCCGCGCCGGCCTCGTCCAACAGCTCGCCGCCGGCATCTACTCCTACCTCCCCATCGGCTGGCGCGTCATGCGCAAGATCGAGCAGATCATCCGCGAGGAGATGGACCGCGCCGGCGGCCAGGAGGTCGTCATGCCCGCCCTCCAGCCCGCCGAACTCTGGGAGGCCTCCGGCCGCAGCGAGACCATGCGCGACGTGCTCTTCCACCTGAAGGACCGCCGCGAGCGCGAATACGTCATCGGCCCCACGCACGAGGAGGTCGTCGTCGACCTCTTCAAGAAGCAGGTGCAGTCCTATCGCGACATGCCGCTCATGGTCTACCAGATCCAGACCAAGGCCCGTGACGAAGCCCGCCCCCGCGGCGGCCTCATGCGCGTCCGCGAGTTCACCATGAAGGACGCCTACTCCTTCGACGCCGGCTGGGACGCCCTCGACGCCTCCTACCAGGCCGCACGCCGCGCCTACGTCCGCATCTTCGAGCGCTGCGGCATTCCCGCCGTCCCGGTCCTCGCTGATTCCGGCGCCATCGGCGGCAAGGACAGCGAGGAGTTCCTCTTCCTCACCGATGTCGGCGAAGACACCGCCTTCTTCTGCACGCGCTGCGACTACGCCGCCAACGCCGAGAAGGCCGACCACAAGAAGGCCGAGTTCGAGCCCGAAGATCCACTGCCGCTCGAGGAGGTCTCAACCCCCGGTCAGAAGACCATCGACGACTTGGTGAAGTTCCTCGGCGTCCCCCACCACAAGACCCTCAAGGCCGTCTTCTACGAGGCCGATGGCGCGCCCGTGTTCGTCGCCATCCGCGGCGACCTCGAGGTCAACGAGGCCAAGCTCCGCAACGCCCTCAAGGCCGTCGAGGTCGCCCTCCTCGACGACGACGGCGTACGCAAGCACGGGCTCGTCGCAGGCTCCGCCTCACCCGTCGGCCTCAGCGGCATCAAGATCGTCGCCGACGACACCGTGCTGAAAGCGCACAACCTGGTCGCCGGCGCCAACAAGCCCGACGTGCACTACAAGCACGTTAACTACGGCCGTGACTGGCAGGCCGAGATCGTCACCGACATCTCGCTCGCGCAAGAGGGCTCGGTCTGCATCCGCTGCGGCGGCACGCTGGAGACGAAGCGTGGCGTCGAGATGGGCCACGTCTTCAAGCTCGGCACCGTCTACACCGAGAAGCTCGAAGCCATGTACTCCGACGCCGCTGGCGAGCTGAAGCCCGCCGTCATGGGCTGCTACGGCATCGGCGTCGGCCGCGTCTTCGCCGGCGCCATCGAGGCCAACCACGACGAGCGCGGCATCATCTGGCCCCCCCAGCTCGCCCCCTACCACGTACACCTCGTCGGCCTCGGCCTCGACAAGCCCGGCGTGCGCGAGAGCGTCGAGCAGGTCTACCAGCAGCTCCAGGACGCCGGCCTCGACGTCCTCTACGACGACCGCGAGGAAGGCTCGGCCGGCGTGAAGTTCAACGACGCCGACCTGCTCGGCATGCCCGTGCGCGTCACCGTCAGCCCCCGCTCCATCGAGAACGGCGGCGCCGAGATCAAGCGCCGCACCGAAAAAGACGCCCGCATCGTCCCCCTCCCCGCCGTCCCCGATGCCGTCGCCGAACTCCTCGCGTGATCCCGGAAAGGGATCAGCTATCTTCGCGACAGAGCTGTGAGATGTGGCACAGGCGCCCCGCCTGTGCCGCATCTCACAGCTAGCACCTGCTTCGAACACCTGTGGTTCTCATCGCCGGAACCCATCCGTACTAATCTGTTTCATCTGTTGATAAACACGCCACCGACCGGCGGTGGTCCGGTAACATACGAGCGCAGGGCGGGTAGCGTGTCTGTGGAGGTGCAAGATGCGGTTGCGTCTGTTCGTCGTCGTACCGGTGCTCATGGTCGGCGCCCTCGCCGGCCCCACGGTCGACACCCGCTCGCCACACCCCGTCCAGGCCCAGACCCCCTGCACCACCACCGTCGATCCCTCGAACCTGCAGCTCACCATCGACGCCTCCGGCCCCGGCGCCGTCATCTGCATGGCCCCCGGCGCCTACCCCGGCCCCGTCGTCTTCCAGGGCAAGTCCGGCATCACTCTGCGCGGCGCCGGCTCCAAGGTCAGCATCATCGCCGGCGGCGCGAAGGACTCCCTCCTCGTCTTCGACAGCGAGAATCTCACCTTCGAGGACTTCACCCTCTTCTACGGCCACCCCGCCAACGCCTACGTAAGCCACACCCTCAACGTCGTCTTCCAGCGCATCGACGCCGGCGGCGGCGGCATCGGCCTCCACCTCGACGCCAGCACCACCGGCCGCATCAGCGACTCCTTCGTCTACGCCATGGAGGGCGATGGCGTCCTCATCCGGCGCAACTCCAACGCCATCGTCGAACGCAACTGGGTCTTCAACAACGGCGGCGTCGGCGTCTCCACCGTCGGCGAAACCGCCACCACCGCCATCACCCGCAACATCATTTCCGACAACGAGGGTCCCGGCGTGTTCGCCGGCCAGACGCCGTGCGCGCTCCTTCCCCCCGGCCACGTCGAGGTGCCGGAGTGCTACCTCACGAACCTGCGCTCGTTCGTCGGCGATGCGAACATCATCCTCGATTCCAACGTGATCCAGTTCAGCAACAGCACCGGCATCGTCATGTTCCCCGGCACCCGCGGCACGTTCCGCAACAACCACATCTGGTTCAACCACCTCTCAGGGCTTTTTGCCTGGGGCGCCAACGTCTCCTCCACCGGCGACGAGTACATCGCCAACGACGAGCATGCCATCGAGTTCCGCGCCTACCCCGACCCCCTCAAGTACGGCTCCGTCGGGCCCGATTTCCCTGTGCGCGCCGTCGGCGTCCTCTCGAACAACGTCATCCGCGATACCGTCGTCCTTCCCGAAACGGGCACCCTCGGTGGCGGCGTCCTGGGCCAGGGCGCGAACCTCGACGTGCGAAACTCCCGCATCTTCGCCAACCGTGGGATCGGCGTCTCGTACGTGAACACGACCATCGGCGAGATCTCCGGCAACGAGATCTACGACAACCGCGGCTCCGCCATCTGCCTCTGGTACGCCGGCAAGGTCACGGTGCGGGACAACGACGTCCACAACAACGAGTCCGACAGCATCGGCCTCTGCCGCGAAACCACCCCGGACTAGGAGTTGGGCGTTAGTCGTTGGTTACTGGTGCTAAGCCGCCCCTAACGACTAACCCCCAACGACTAATCCCCACTGGGCAACTCATACGCCGACAGCTCGAACTTCCCGTCGCGCGAGAAGACCCAGGACCTCCCGCCCGGATACCGCTCCTCGATCTGCTCCAGCAGCCCCTGATACGGCTCCATCAGCACGAATACGTTCATCCGCGACCGGTCGATCTCCTCGATCGACCCGTTCCAGTTGCTGAACTCGCTCGACCGGTCCTCTCCCTCGACGTCCGGTGCCAGGAACAGCCGCGTCTCCAGTGACAGTGGCGCACGGTAGCTGTAGAACAGCACGTGCGCATCGTCCGGAAGCCCCCGCATGTAGTCGCTGGCCGTCGTTTCCTCCGAGAAATAGATCTCCCGTACGAACGCGTCCTTCCGCATTGTCCAGAAGTAGTCGCGCGCCGTCGTCACCGCAATCACTGCCAGGATCAGCGCCGCGCCCGTGCAGCAGATCACGGCCGCGCCCTTTCGCCGCTTCCACAACCCCGCGCCGCCGCGCCATAGGGCCGCCAGCGGCAGCGCCGCCACAAACATCACTGCGGGCGCCGCGCCTACCGGTTGGCGCATGATCGATCCCTGCTGCAACAGCGCCGGCAGTGGCATGATCAGCAGGCAACACACCAGCGCGATTGCCACCGGCCGCCGCCGTTCCCGCCACGCGAGGCCGAGCCCCAGGATCAGCAGCACCACTGTCGGCGCGTCGAACATGGGCCGCACGGACCCGTTGCCGTCGACGAAGTCGAGCGGCGCGTCGTACGCGTACGCGCCCGCGAACGTCTCGAGCTGCTCCAGGATCAGCTGCGCCTTGCCCCACAGGTCCTCGTCCTTGTACTCGGCCGTCTGCCAGACGCTCACCTCCGAGTAGTTGTTCACGTGCCACCAGAAGAACGAGTCCGGGTCGGCGACGTACACGATCATCGGCAGCGCCACCACCGCCGCCACGCCGCCAAACAGGACCATCGACCGCGACCACCAGCGCAGGTCGCGGCGATAGTGCATCAGCGTCATCAGCCCGAGGAACGCGAACACGGCGATGACGGCGATCGGGTAGATGTTGTATGTGTAGAACCCCAGCCCCAGGAAGAATCCCGCACCCGCGAACCACCATCGACCGCGTGTCTCCATCCCGCGCAGCAGGCACAGCAGCACCGCCAGCGTGATCGTCCCGTACGAGATCGACCAGTGCGCCACCCGGCTGTAGAACAGGTGCCAGTACGACACCGTCAGCAGCGCCGATGCGAAGAACGCCTCCGCCCGCCCGAACGACTGTCGCACCACCGCGTACAGCAGCGGCACCGCTGCCAGCGCCACCAGCGCCAGCGGCAGCCGCATCGCCAGTGGCGTCCACCCAAGCAACAGGAACGACGGTAGCGTCAGGTACGCGTGCCCCGAAGGCTGCCCCAGCACCGCCGTCGTGTACACCGTCCAGAGGCGCCCATCGAGGATCTTTCGCCCGTCCGTGCCGAGCTGCGCCTCGTCGGAGTGCACGCCGTACGGGATCTCGCCCAGCAGCACCAGCCGCAACACCGCCGCTGCGATCGTCACGATCACCAGCAGCGTCAGGTCCACCGCCCAGGGGTGCCGCGCGTAGAACTCACGAATGGATTTGAGGGTGTCGCGCGTGGCTTCGCCACCGTAGCGCGGGCTCTTCAGACCGCGCGGATCTCGGGTCTGCCACGCGTCCACCGGATTGGCGTCGTCCCGCGGGCCGTACACCCCGCGCGGATCCTGCGTAGGGCGCCCATCCGCCGCGTCCCTCATCACAGCTCGAACGTCAGCCGCACGCGCATCCCGCGCCCGGCCGCCCACGCCGCCATCTCCCGCAGCTCCTCCAATCGCGGCGCGAGGTCCGGCGCATCTTCAGTCAGCACCGCGATCCGCTCGTCGCCCGCCGTCCGCGCCGCTGCCAGCGCCGCCGTCACCTTCCCCAGCGTCTCCGCCAGCGGTCCCGCATCCTGCCACACGCGCTCCAGCTCGCGCTCGTCCGCCTCCACCTCCGCGTTGCGGTCAGCGAACGTCGTCAGCGGCCCCAGGTCGATCTTCATCTCCCCCCGCAGCAGCAACGCAAGCTGCGACAGCGGGTGGATCGACCCGTATCGCGTCGAGAACGCCAGCGAAAGGAAGTACACCAGCACGTCGCTCGGCCCCCCGAACGCGATCGGGCATGCCTCCGGGGGTTCCGTCTCGAAGAACAACCGCGACACCGCCCCATACTACCCCAGCATGTCGCCAGATTCCGCGCACGCGCGCGCGGATGGCCGGTGGTCACACATTGAGATGCCATCTGGCGGCCCAGGATTCACCGCTTGCCCCATGCCAGCGATCCATGCCAGGTGCGACAATAGCTGCGGAGCGAAAGGAGCGAACCCCGTGACCACGATCGATCTGTCCAAAGGCGTCAACCGCCGCAAGTTTCTCGGCCTTACCGGCACGCTGGCCGTCGCCGGCGCCGCCGCAGGCACCATCGGTGCTACCTGTCATGGCGCGGGCGAGTGGGACATCGAGCCCGGTTCCGCGCGCAGGAACTGGGAGACCGCGCAGGCTGGCTTGAAGCAGCAGGCGGCGGCCACTGAGACCGCGGTCGCCGGCGGCTCGAGCGACCACAGCATGCCGCCATCGGGCGAGGCAGGCCGCCCGCAACCCGAGGGCGAGCTGGCCGCGGTCTACGACGCCAGCCTGCCGCTACTCGACCCGAATCCCGCGAAGACGCTGGTGATCGAGGCCGTCGATGCGGAGCTGGAAGTGGCCCCGGGCGTCACCATGGCCGCATGGACCTTCGACGGCGTCATGCCGGGCAAGGTCGTGCATGTCCGCCAGGGCGACACCATCGACTTCACGCTGCGCAACCGCGCAACGATCGGGCACTCGATCGACTTCCACGCGGCCCGGACCCCGTGGGACAAGAACTATGTCACCATCGTCCCCGACGACGAGTTGCAGTTCACCTGGACGGCCGACTACCCCGGCGTCTTCATGTACCACTGCGGCACGGGGCCCGTCCTGCACCACATCGCCAACGGCATGTACGGCGCCGTCGTCGTCGACCCGCCCGAGGCCGAGACGTTCGCGCCGGCAAAGGAGTACGTCCTCGTCCAGAGCGAGTTCTACCTCAGCCAGAACGACGCCGGGCTCTGGACCACCGACCTCGACCGCGCGCTCGCCATCCAGCCCGACTTCGTCGTCTTCAATGGCGGCTACAACCAGTACCAGCAGGAGACCCTCAAGGCCGCCCCCGGCGAACTCATCCGGCTCCACGTCATGAACGCCGGCCCCACGCTCTTCTCCGCCTTCCACGTCATCGGCGCGATCTTCGACCGTCTCTATGTCGACGGCAACCCCGCGAACCTCATGCGCGGCATCCAGACCTGGACGATCCCGCCCGGCGGCGGCGCCACCTTCGAGCTGACAATCCCGGAGCCCGGCCTCTACCCCTTCGTCACCCACAGCTTCGCCCACACCGGCCTCGGCGCCGTAGGCCTCATCGAAGTCGCCTGACAGGACCGGCCACCTGATGCGCCCCGCTTCCAGTAAACGAGTGGACCCCGGTCATCGGGGTCCGCATGTTCTTCGCCGGTGATTTCGCGACTGTGCCACACGCAGCTTCAAACCGCGTTTGGAGCTTGCCACCCGCCTTCCCTACGCTCGCCCATCGAGGGGTCGCCGCCGGAGGCAACGATGGCGCCTACGGGCGCGTCGCCGACGCGCCCCATCGCATCCAGAGTCGCTGGGCCCGTCGGGAAGGACGTTCCACCCACGGCAGGTCGCCATCGCGGCACGAAACTGCCGAGCAATTCCCCGGAAAGGAGCCGCCGATCCGAAAAACCGAAAACTGCCGAGCAACTGAATCTACGAATGCCCGGCCCGAATCTGGTTCTTAACAAATGAAAGGGGCGTCACGAAACCACAAAACCGGGTCCAACGCACGCCAAACCGAAAACTGCCGAGCAATGTCAGCCGGCCCGCGATTCCCGGAGCGCCAGGCCGAGCGCCAGCCCTAGGGCCCAAGCTCCTCGCGCGCCCACTCGCCGATGCGCTCGCCGATCATGATCGTCGGGACGTTCGTGTTCACGCGCGGCACCACCGGCATCAACGACGCGTCCGCGATGCGCAGCCCCCGCACGCCGCGTACGAACCCGCGGTCGTCGCACACCGACATCGGGTCGTCGTCAGGGCCCATCCGCGCCGTGCACGCCGGGTGCGCACCCGTCCCTGAGTTCCGCTTGATCCACGCGTCCAGCACGGCCGGGTCGGCCATCTCGTCGTCCCGCGGCCGGTTCACCCGCTCGATGACGTTCGCCACCGCGCGCGTGCTCACCAGCTCCATCGCCCGGTGCAGCCCGTCGCGGATCTTCGCGAGGTCGCGCTCGTCGCTGAAGTAGTCCATCTGGATCCGGGGCTTCGCCCCCACGTCGGCGCTCTCGATCTCTAGTCGGCCAGTCGAGTACGACTTGAACACGCACGCCGCCAGCCCCATCAGCAGCCTCTCCGACTTGATGTGCATGAACGACAGCGGCTCAAGCTGCATGTCGTTAGAGTCGCTGCTCCCCGTCGACGTGTAGTACAGCGTCGTCTGGATCACCGGCTGATCCCAGTCCGCCACTCCCTCCTTTGGCACCAGCGTCGGCCCGATCGCTGGGTGGTCCATCAGGTTCTGACCCACGCCCTCCAGCACCCTCGTCTCCACGATCCCCAGCCGCTCCAGCGTCTCCTTCGGCCCGATGCCCGACCGCACCAGCACTGCCGGCGTGTGGACCGCCCCGCACGCCAGCACCACCTGCCGCGCACCGAACGTCTGGCGCCGCCCATCCGCTGCCTGCACCTCCACGCCCGTCGCCGCGCCGTCCCGGCACGCGACGCGCACGACGTCCGTGTCGGCCAGGATCGTGAGGTTCGGACGCCCTCGCGCCGGCCCCAGGTATGCGATCGCCGTGCTGATGCGCAGCGTCCCCTGCTTGTTCATCGGGTGGGGTCCATAGCCCGTGGAGTCCGGCGCGTTGTGGTCGTCCGTCGCCGGGTACCCCAGCTCGGCGCACGCGTCCAGGAATGCCGCCTGGTACGGCACCAACTCGTTGCGCGGGTGCCGCCGGATCGGCAGCGGTCCGTCCGTACCGTGCCAGGGCCGCGCGCCCCAGTCCAGGTCGCGCTCCAGCCGGATGAAGTACGGCAGCACCCTCTTCCATCCCCACGACGGCAACCCGAGGCCGGCCCACTCGTCGTAGTCGGCGGGCCATCCCCGCAGCGCGATCGCCGTGTTCACCGCCGACGAGCCGCCTACGACGCGCCCGCGCGCGAACGTTGGTGTCCGGCTCGTCGCGCTTGGCTGGTAGCGCAGGCCCCAGTCGTGGTCGAAGAACGACCCATGGTTCACGTTGCGCAGGTCTTCGGGCAGAGCCTCCACGTTAGCGTAGTCCGGCCCCGATTCCACCAGCAGCACGCGCAGGCGCGGGTCCTCGCTCGCGCGAGCAGCCACGACGGCGCCACCAGCGCCCGCACCCACGACGATCAGGTCAAAGTCAGAGGACAGTGGAGTCACGACACTCGCTCCAGTGTGTGGTGGCGTGAGTATAGGTCAGGCGGGGCGTTGGTGGTCGCGGTCAGCCGTCGCGCCTCACGGGCACTGGCCGCCGGGCGTGATGAAGCCGGTTACCAGCAGCAGCTGATCGCCCGAGTTCACGCCGCCGTCTTTGTTGATGTCCATGCTCACCAGGCGGAGCGTCTGGCTGCCCTCCCGCGCGATCTCAATCGCGAGTAGTGCCTGGTCGCCTGAGTTCACCGCGCGGTCGTTGTTCAGCGACGCCGCTTCGCAGCCGTCCTTGGCCAGCCCCGTCGACGGGAAGCCGTCCTGGTCGTCGTCGGTGTCCGTGTCGTTCGGGTCGGTGTTGTAGTTGCAGAACTCGATGTGGTCTCGGATGTGGTCGCCATCGGTGTCTGCTATCTGCGTCACGCCCAGGTAGGCCGAGCAGGTGGCAGGCGTCGGCTTGCTGGTGCTTGTCGTGGGATCGTTGCCCAGCGTGCACTCTGCGCCGTCGAGGTTCCGGTCGCCGTCGGTATCTCGAAGCGCCGGGTTCGTCACGTGGCCGGCGCAGGCCGCGCCGCTCGCCTCGTCGCTATCGCTGAGCCCGTCGTTGTCATCGTCGGTGTCGCAAGCGTCACCGAAAGGATCGGAGTTCGGCCACGTACGGTCGTCCTGCGTCGACGGCGGCGTCTGGTCGATGAAGTTCCGGTCGCTGTGCTCCTGCCCCACGTTGCTGTCAAACGGACAGTTGTCGGTCGTGCCTCCGACACCGTCGCCGTCGTCCGTCTGCACCTGGTACGCGACCGGACTCGTATCGCTGAAGCTGACCCAGCCGATATTCTCGCCCCACGCATACCCCGAGAAGATGCCTGTCACTTTGTCGATGACGACGCCGTAGTTACCGGTGCTCGCACAGGTGCCGGGGTTGTTCTGACAGGAGAAGCTGATCCAGCCGACGTTCTCGCCCCACGCATACCCGCCCAGCTCGCCGGTGCCGTCATTGGTGACGCCGAAGTTGCCCGTCGTACCGCAGGTGCCGTTGTTGGTGCAGCTCAGGTTGATCCAGCCGATGTTCTCGCCGTACATGTAGCCTGTCAGGCCGGCGCCAGAGACCTGCATCCCCGGCCCGCCGGGGCCCGACGGCTCTGCGTTGATCCAGCCGACGTTCTCGCCCCAGGCAAACTGCGAGTTGTCGTTGTTGGGGTCGATGTTCTCGGCCGCTGCGATCGCCGCGGCGGCGCCCAACAGCGCTGCCAGCACGCTCGCCATGAGAACTCGCTGCCACATGGGTCGGACTCCCGCGCGGTGCCCCCGGGCCGGTGTCGCCCATCGTATCACGCATCCGCCGAACAGGTTGCAATCCTCCGTCAAGATTCAGCGGCCGGGCGAACGACGCCAGCGCGGTTGACGCAGGCCGCCCAATTCGGTCTTTTGGCTGATGCCGGCCGTTCAAGCACGAAGATAGGATCAGTGAAGGTGCACGACGGGTTCGACTGGGGCGCCTGGGTGGCCGAGCGCCACCGGATCTTCGAGGATCGACCCTCCCTCAACCAGTTCCTGGGGCTGCACCTGGTGGAGGCTGGCCCCGGATGGGCCCGTATGCGCCTCCACCTCCGGCCCGAGATCATGAACCCGTTCGGCGCCGTCCACGGCGGCAGCGTCAGCGCCCTCATCGACTCCGCCGCCGGTTCCGCCATCGCCGCTGGCACGCTTCCCGACGATCGGATCATGGGCACCATCGATATGCAGGTGCACTTCCTCGAGCGGGCACGCGGAAGCTACCTGCTGGCCGAGGGCCGTATGGTCCGCGCCGGCAAGTCGATCGCCATCGCCCGCGTGGAGGTGCGTGACGATGCTGAGGCGCTGGTCGCGATGGGCACCGCCACCTTCCGCCTCGCTGATCCTGGCACCCGCCGTCATCGCAACGAGGACTGAGCGGGCCGCGCACACAGATAAGGGAGGCCCGGGTTGATTCGCCATGAGACGACGAACGAGATCGAGCCGAAGGCCTCGCGCGCCACCGCGAAGAACTCGTGAGCGCACCGCGCCTGACCCGCGCGCCATTCCAGCACCATGAGTGACGTGAGAAGCCGCGGCAGGCGCTACCCGACGCGAACGGCGACGCCCGCGCCCGCCCGCTTCCGCGCGTGTGTGTACTGGTGCGCCAGGATCACCACCAGCGCCAGCGTTAGCATGAGCGCCGCCACCTTGAACGGCGCCAGCGGGCCGTACATCCCGCCCAGCACCCCGCCCAAAGCCTGTCCACCCGCCGCGCCGAGCCCTTGCACCGCACTCAGCGCGCCCAGCCACAGCCCGCGGCTGCCGGCGTCCGTCGCATCCAGCGCCGCCGCGCCCCACGCCGGCATGCTGATCGCGTAGGCCACGCCCGCCAGCACCACGAAGTTTACCGCGATGTAGGGCGACGTCGTCAGCGTCAGCGCGAAAATCGAACACGCGGCGACCAGTAGCCCCCCGGCCAGCAGCACCTGGCGGCCGAAACGGTCGGATACGCGCATGAAGCGCCAGAAGGCCACGCCGGCGATCAGCGCCGGGACCGGCAGCAGCAGCGCCATGAACGACATCTTCACTTCCAGCACGTCCCGTGTGTACGCGCCGATCATCGGCGTCTGCACGCTCGTGCCCACCGTTAACAGTAACACCACGGCCGCAAGGGTCGCGATGCCCGGCACCCACGCCTCCGGCTCGCGCGAACGCGCATCCTTTTTCTCTGCCGCCACCGGCACGACCTGCGTCACCGCGGGCGTCGAGGGTACGCTTCGGACGACCATGAGCAGCGCCAGCGTGCTGAAGGCGATGCACGACCAGAACGCCGCGCCGTACGTGACGTAGTCGACCATCAGGACGCCGGCCAACGTCCCCAGGGCGATCCCACCCATCTGCGCGATGTTGAGCATCGTCATCGTCCGCGTCCGGCGCGATCGCGGCGTCGATTCGCCCACGTGCGCCATGAACGCCGGCCACATCGTCGCCGCCCCGATCCCCAGCAGCGCCGAAAATACAAGGAAGTACCGCTCGTTGGGCACCTCCATCATCAGCACCAGCACCGGCACGCTGATGGCCATGCCCGTCACCATGACGGACAGGCGGCCCACACGGTCGGCGATGAACCCTGCGACCGGCTGCCACAGGAACTTCGCCACGCCGTAGCACGCCATCGCGTACCCCGGCCACGCGGCCCCCGTGCCCAGCTCCTCCGGCAGGTACTGCTGCACCAGCGAGAGGAAATACACGCCGACGGCGGCCTGCCAGAGGAACACCACAATGGCCAGCTCGAGGACGCGCGCCCCATCGCCGTTCAGCGCCCGCGGCAGCCTCTGGATGCCGGCCTTCGCCGGCCGTGCGCGTTCAGTGTCAGTCACCCCACACCACCTGCCCCGCCCCACCTCATCCATGCCGAAGAGCGCGGAAAACTATCGGCTTCCTGGGTCGCTTGGCGTCGCCCTGCCTTCAATATCGGCAGGCCGCGCCTCGCCGCTCAGAGCAAGCCAGCCTCAACCTTGTGTTGCGCCACCGCGATGGCACCCAGCGCTCCAGCCCGGTCGCCCAGGGACCCCTCCACGACCTGCGCATCGCCGAACGCCTGCGAAAACGCTCGCTGGCGCGCCATGTCGATGGCCGGGCCCATGATCGCTTCTCCCATATTCATCATCCCGCCGCCCAGCACGATCGCCTCCGGGTTGAACGCGTTCATCAGGCTCGCCAGCCCGATGCCCAGGTATCGCCCCGCTCGCTCGATGATCGCGCCCGCCTCCGCCTCCCCCTCTTGGCTCGCCCGGTACACGTCGGTGACGTCCAGCGGCGGATTGTGCTCGGCGATGCGCGCCGTCCGCGGCAGCCGGCCCGCGTCGATCAGCTCCTGGGCCCGCTTTGCGATCGCCGCGCCGGAGGCGAACGCCTCCAGGCAGCCCATGTGACCGGCGCCGCAGGACGGACCCTCGGTCGCGACAGCCACGTGGCCCAGTTCACCGGCCGCCCCCGATGCTCCTGTGTACAACTCATTGTCAATGATGATCCCACCGCCGATGCCAGTGCTGACGGTCAGGAAGATCATGTGCCGATAGCCCTTACCCGCCCCGAACCTGTGCTCGGCAAGACCTTGGCAGTTCGCGTCGTTCTCCAACACGACGGGCCGCTCGAGGCGTTCTCGCAGGATTCGCGCCAACGGGACGTTGTGCCATCCGGGCAGGTTCGGCGGATCTGTGATCACGCCCGTCGCGGCGTCGATGGGCCCCGGCGCCGAGACCCCGACTGCGCGGATCGACCCCAGCTCCACCTTCGCCTCTGCCGCCGCTTCTTGCGTCGCCTGCACCATCCGCCCGATCACCGCGTCCACCCCGCCCCGCGCCTCGGTCGCCAGTCGCGCGTCGCCCAGCACTGTCCCGTGCGCGTCCGCCACAAGCACGAGGATTTTCGTGCCCCCCAGGTCGATCCCGGCGAACACCTCGCCCTCTGCCATCGCTAGCCTGCCGCGCCCTCGTGCACCGAGCGCGCCGCGCGCCGGTCGCTGATCGCCGCCTCGTACAGCTCGATGTATTTGCCCGCGGCCCGTCCCCACGACCAGTCCTGCCGCATGCCGCGCTCCTGCATCGCCCGCCAGCCGGCCTCGCTTCGGTACGCCGCTATCGCACGCTCGCATGCCCGTTGCAGGGCGACCGTGTCGGCCGCCTCGAAGACGAACCCCGTCCCCGACTCCATCGCCGCGTCCGCGTCCTGCACGGTGTCCGCTAGGCCGCCGGTCTTGCGCACCAGCGGCGCCGCTCCGTATCGCAGCGAGATGAGCTGCCCCAGCCCGCATGGCTCGTACCGCGACGGCATCAAGAAGCAGTCGCATCCCGCGTAAATCTGCTGGCCCAGCGGCGGATTGAAGTCCAGCCAGACCTTCATCTTCGCCGGGTACTTCGCCTCCAGCGCCAGCAGCGCCTGGTGCACCGCCTCGTCGCCGGTGCCAAGCACCGCGAGCTGCGCATCCTGCGCCGCCAGCAGCGCCTCGAACGCCGTCGCCACCAGGTCGATGCCCTTTTGCGCGAATAGCCGCGTCACCACACCGAACAGCGGCGTGCCGTCGCTCTCGGGCAGCCCCGCCGCCCGCTGCAGCGCGCGCTTGTTCTCGATGCGGTCGCCGATGCTCTCCACGCTGTAGTGCTTCGCGATGTGCGGATCCGTCGCCGGGTTGAATTCTTCGTAGTCGATGCCGTTCACGATGCCCGACACCACGGCCGACCGCGCCAGCAGCAACGGGTCGAGCCCCGCGCCGTATTCGGCCGTCATGATCTCCTTCGCGTAGGTATCGCTCACCGTGTTTACGCGGTCCGCGTGCAGGATCCCCTGCGCCATCGCGCTGTGCGTGATCCCACCCTCCAGCCCGTGCGGCGCCGCGAGCACCGTTCCGCCGAGATGGAAGTGCTGGGCGAAGCCGCCGTCGAAGTTCCCCTGCAGCGCCAGGTTGTGGATCGTGTACACGCGCCCGGCGTCCAGCCACTCGTGCTCGTCGCCCGCCGCCTCCATGCCTGCCAGCCGCGTCAGCAGGAACGCCGTATGCCAGTCCTGCGCGTGAATCGCCCCGGGGCGGAACCCCAGGTGCGGCGCCGCAGCCAGCAGCGCGTCGCAGAAGAACAGGAACCGGTCCTTGTCGTCGTCGAACCCGTACACGTTCGCCCGGTCGAAGAAGCGCGCGTTTTCGACGAGGTACACCGGCACGTCGCGCACCTCGGCCATCCACACATCGACCTGCTCGTCACCGCCGGGCCACGGCACTCTGACGTTTTCCAGCACCTTGCGCGGCGTCAGCAGCGTCCGGTCGATCGCGCTGTGCATCGGCATTGCGATGCGCACGTTCGCGCCGCGTTCGCGCAGCGCGCGCGGCAGCGACCCCGCAACGTCACCGAGCCCGCCGACTTTCGCGAGCGGGCTCATCTCGACCGTGGCAAAAAGGACGTCCAAGGGGCAATCCTGTGGGGCGCGGATGTGTCGCCTATGTGTAGCCGATTGTGAGAAGCGTCGCAAACATCGAAGCGGCTATGCTGTTCTCGCCATGGTCACGAAACGTACGCCGGCCGAAAAGCCGCCGCGACGGCGCGCACCGCGACCCAGGAAAGCCCACGATCGGGACTTCGCGCGCGAGGGCTTTGTCGCCCTCCGGCGGCAATAAGCTGTGATCACCCCGCCCGCAGCCGCTCCCGCAGCTCCCGGTATCCCACCAGCCTGATCCCCAGCGACTCGCAGTACGCCCGCATCTCAGGCGCACTGAAGATCTCGCCCTCCTTCGCGCGGAAGCGCCCCCCGATCGGGTCGATCGCCGCCAGCTCCTCGCCAGCGAGCGCCGGATGCGTAATGAAGAGAGTCAGCCCCGGCCGCAGCTCGGCGAAGAAACGCCGAAACCGCTCGACCTTCACCTCCGGCTCGATCTCCAGCATCGTCCGCGCGATCACGTGGTCCAGCAGCGGCCATCCGCGCTCGTCCAGCCGCCGGAGCTGATCGAGATACGCGGCCGCTCGCTCACGCAGCACCTCGAGCGCGGGCTCGTTGGCCCGGAAGAAGAACAGCGGCAGCCGATACTCCAGCGCCAGGTCGACGTACAGCCGGATGAACTTCGGGTGGAACAGCGCCTCCGTATGTGTGTCGATGTGCGTGACGTCGACGCCCGCCGCCAGCGCATGCTCGACTTGCGCCCGCAGCTCCGTCCGCGCTGCTTCCACCGAAACGTGCTCGACCGCCGACGCGGCGTCCCGCCACATCCCGCCGTCGGGCGCCCGCAACGACGCGTCGCCCGTCAGCGGCCCCCAGCGGCACGCCTCGTGCTCTGCGACGAGCGACAGGTGCACCCCGACGTCGGCCTCGGAATGCTCCCGCGCCAGCCGCGCCGTCTCCGCGAACCACGGCGCCGCCGTCATTGCCGACCCGCATGTCAGCGACCCGCGTCCCATCCCCTCGAACGAGGCGGCGTTCGACGCGTGACAGAAACCCATGTCGTCCGCATGGATGATGAGCACCCGCTCATCCGCCCCGTGCCCCAGCATCTCCAACGCCGTCGCCATCGGCCGCAGCGTAGGCGAGCGCGGCTGCGGGAGCTAGCGCTCGTACATCTGCGGCGGGTCCACGTCGTCCAGACTCGTTCGAACTAGCAGGAAGCCGCATGCGGAGATGAGGACCGCCACGAAGGGGGGCCACACTGCCCAGTCAGGATAGGGTACAAACTCTCGGGCTTTCGACATCTCGCCGCCCCAGCTCGCATCGTACGGGATGCCAAACCCGAAGTACGCGACCGTCGTCTCACCCAGGATGGTTGCCGCTGCTCCAAGGGCAGCAGCTCCGGCATATGGCGCCCATCCGCGTCCGTGCGACCACGGCCACGCTGTGCCGACGTCCTGCGACACCGGAACGCGGAGTCCGAGCAGGAAGGCATGCATGGCAAAGCAGATCGCGAGCGGCTTGAAGCCCGGAAACAACGTGAAGACGAACATGAAAGAAATGATGATAAGGGGCATCGAGAACCAGAGGGCCGCGACTTCTCGTGCCGCCTCCACCAGCCATGCCGGCCCGCGCGACACGAACAGCCCCAGGATCGCGCCGGGCAGGAACCCGGCCAGCAGCACTGTCGCGCTCAACTCGAGCGAGGTGCGATCCGCGTACAGCAAACGGCTGAAGATGTCTCGCCCGAGCCGTTCGGTCCCAAGCCAGTGATCGAATGACGGATTCTCGTTGGATTTTCCTGCGAATTCGGCGGCGTCATACGCCGCGACCCATGGACCAGCGAGGCCGACGACAACGTAGGCGAGAACAATGATGGCGCCGACAAGCAGCAACCGATTCCTTCGCGTCCACCGCCAATCGATGTCGGAATCGCGTGGTGGTGAAGTTGTGTGTGGCAGTAAAGGCCGTACGACCCACACCGCAGTCGTCAGAAGTAGGAACAACAGGACGACCGCCTCACTGGCGCGCGCGTCGCGCTGGTACAGCGCCCCATAGAGATAATTGGCTAGGCCGGGGATGCTGTAGGTCTGCTCGACTAACACCAGGCTACCGAGGACCCAGGGAAAGACATCGACCGCCACGATCGCCACTGTTGTAGCAATCGAACGCAGTGACACTGCGTTATCGTTGAACGCTCGCCTGGCGATCCGCGCCGACCACAACCCCAACACGATGCCCGTAGTAAGTGTCGGGGGCACGAACTGCTTCAGGTTGCCAATCGGATGGTCGAACAACGCCACAGACCTGCCGATTGGCGGCGCGTAGCCCCACCATTCATACGGATAGATCAGCACATACGTGAGTACCACGACGAGTGGCGCACCAGGTACATGGCGCGTTTATACCGGCGGGGGGGCCGCGCGTTGGGTGGGCGCCCCATCGCGGGTGTAGCGCCGGGCGCAAGTGCAATCGCAACAGTGAACAGTACCCCAAGGATGATGAGTTCGGCCGAGCTACTCCAGCGCTTCTGGATGCTCTCGCCGATCGGACGGTTGTTAACCGTAGATTCCCCGAAGTCGAGCGTAAGGACCCTTTGCCAGAACTCGGTGTATGCATTGAGCCCAGTAACGCACTCAGGAAGTTCGTACTCGGCAAACCGGCGGCAGTACTCGTCCCTGCCCCCAACGCGGTCGAAGTTACGATCAGGCGCCACTTCTAGGAGGACGAACACACCACTCAACAACGCGAACAAGACTAACGGCGTGAACGCCAACCTCAGCAGCACCCGCCGCGGATACGCCGGCAAGTTCCCCCACGCACGTAGCATGCGCGGATGATGCACCGTGCACCTCGGATCTGTCAACCGTGACGCGCCCCCCGCCAGCGCCTCAGTCCTCGTCCGACCATTCGTCCGGCGTCAGGTCCAGCGGCGGACGCGGCTCCGCCTCCGGAGTTGCCGCCTGCTTCGCCGCGGGTGCGCCCGGCGGCGCATCGCTGTCCGACCACACGGCCGTCTCTACAGCCGCCGGATGTGGCTCCGAGATCGGCGGCGGTGCCGGCGCCATGTGCTCGGCCCGCGGCTCCGCCACTCGAGTCACCGGCTCCACCAGCGGCTCCCCCTCCGCGCGTCTTACCTGCACCAGTTGCACACTCAGCCCGTGCGTCGCTGTCATGGTTACGAACGCCGAGCGCACACCCGGCTCCGCCTCCACGGGCTGGCTCACGCGCACACCCTGTCCGGCAAGCTCCGCGATCGCCCCGTCGAGGTCGTCGACCTCTAACGCGACGTTGTAGAACCCCTCGCCCTTCCGTTGCAGGAAGCTATGGACGGCGTTGTCCGGGTTCGACGGTGAGGGCGACACGAGCTGCAGCTGCGTCTCTCCCAGCGGCAGCTCCACCGACTCGACGCCGAACGTCCGCAGCAGCTCGACCGGCCCCGCTCGCTCGTCGAACAGCTCCTCGAAGGTGCGTGCGGCGCCCGCCGCGTCGTGCACGGCCAGGGTAATTCGGTGGATCCGGCGGATTCTCATGCGGGCTCCAGGGGTGGCGCCACGCGCCTGTCTTGCAACTGCCAATGCTATCCTGCCCGCACGCCGCTGTGAAGCGGCAAGCGAGGCAGCATATGGCCATCGACCAGCGCCCCTCCGCAGCCAGCGCCGCCGCCGCGACCGCGGTCGCCGAGATCCGTGATGCCGCCGCCCGCGTCCGCGAGAACGTCGGTCGCGTCATCGTCGGCTGCGACAGCGTCATCGAGATGGCGCTGGTCGCGCTCCTGTGCGAAGGCCACGTGCTCATCGAGGACGTCCCCGGCCTGGGCAAGACCATGATGGCGAAGGCCCTCGCCCGCTCCGTCGGCTGCGAGTTCCGCCGCATCCAGTTCACACCCGACCTCATGCCCTCCGACGTCACCGGCATCAACTTCTACAACCAGAAGCGCGGCGAGTTCGAGTTCCGCCCGGGCCCCCTTATCGCCAACATCGTGCTCGCCGACGAGATCAACCGCGCGACGCCGCGGACCCAGTCCGCCCTGCTCGAGGCGATGGAGGAGCGCCAGCTCACCATCGACGGCGTGACCACACCGCTGCCCCGTCCCTTCCTCGTGCTCGCGACACAGAATCCCATCGAGCTTGAAGGCACGTTCCCCCTGCCTGAGGCCCAGCTCGACCGCTTCCTCCTTCGCGTCCGCATGGGCTATCCCGAGGCCGCCGAAGAAGACGCGATCCTCCTCCGCTTCGAGGCCGAGAACCCTCTCGACTCGCTACAGCCCGTCGTACACGCCGCCGATCTCGCGCGCCTCGCCGCGCTCCTGCCCTCCGTCCACTGCGAGCCTGCCGTGCGCGACTACGTCGTCCGCATCGTCCGCGCCACCCGCGACCACCCCTCGGCCGAGCTCGGTGCCAGCCCGCGCGCCACGCTCGCACTCTTCCGAGCCGCCCGTGCACTGGCCGCCGTGCGCGGGCGCGATTTCGTGCTCCCCGACGATGTCCAGCACCTGGCGCCATCCGTGCTCGGCCATCGCGTCATGCTTGCCGCTCAGTCCCGCCTGCGCGGCCGCGACGCCGAATCGCTGGTGCGCGAGGTGCTCGACCAGGTGCCGGTGCCCGTGAAGGACTGAACCCGGGCACCGCTGCCGGGGACCTCACGCTGCTACACGGAGGCGTGCTGACACGATGGTGCGGGATCTCTGGCCCTTCGCAGCGCTCGCAATCGTGATCGCCGGTCTGGCGGCCCAGAACGCCGCGCTCGCGCTGCTTGGACTGGCGATCGGCATCGCCTGTGGCGGCGCCCAGCTCACGTCGAAGTGGTCGCTGCGCCGCCTGCACTACCAGCGCCACGTCCCCGAACCGCGCGCCTTCCCCGGCGACGAGATCCCCGTCACTCTGCAAGTCACCAACCGCAAGCCGCTCCCCCTCTGGTGGATCGAGGTGCGCGACAGCGTCCCCGCAGGCTCCGCCGCGGTCGATTCGGCTCAGGCCGGCGCCATCGCTTCCTTCAGCCGGATCAGTGTCGACTGGGCGGCGGCCGCCGGCCCCTACGAGAAGATCTCCCACCACTACACGTTCCGGGCCCCCGCCCGCGGTGTCTACGAGCTAGGTCCTGCCACCATCAAGACCGGCGACCCCTTTGGTCTCTTTCCTGAGCAACGCATGGGGCACGAGAACAGCCGCATTCTCGTCTACCCGCGGCTTATCGACATCGGCGACCAACCCATGCCCTCGCGCCGGCCCTTCGGCGAGACTTCCGGCGGCTTGCGCATCTTCGAGGATCCGGCGCGCATCGCCGGCCTGCGCGACTACCAACCGGGCGATCCGCTGCGTCGCATCGACTGGAAGGCCACCGCGCGCAGCGGCCGTCTCCAGTCCCGCGTCTACGAGCCCTCATCGTCCCAGCATCTGCTCATCTGCCTCAACACCGCCACGCTGACGCCCGCCTGGGCCGGCGTCATTCCCGAGCTGTTCGAAGGCGCTATCTCGATCGCTGCCTCCGTCGCCCGCTGGGCGCACGAGCAGCGGTACTCCGTCGGCCTCGTCGCGACCAGCAGCGTGGCCAACGCCCCCCGCGCCATCCGCATCCCCCCCGGCCGCGAGCACGACCAGCTTGTGCGCGTGCTCGAGGCGCTCGCCGTCGTAAGCCCGTACGTGCTGGACACCCTCGCCGCCATGCTCGATCGCGAGGAGCACCGCATGGCCCCCGGCACTACCCTCGCCGTCGTCACCGCCACCATGCCTCAGGAGTTGCTGCTCACGCTCCGCCGTCTGCGCCGCCGTGGTCACCCCATCGTCGTGCTCTCGCCGTCCGGCAACCGCTGGCAGGCCGAGCTTGAGGGCATCGAGGTCCGCATCATCATCCCGTCCGAGGCGCCCGCCGCCTCCTTCGCGCCACCACCGGTCGAGGCCGCGCCGTGAGAGTGCGCGAAGTGCGGCTGCCGCTGCTGCTCCTGCTGGAGATCTTCTGGGGATGGGCCTTCGCTGCCGTATTCGCGCAGGCCCTTTCCGGTGGCCGCGCCCCCGGCCCCTCGGTGATCGGAGCCGCGGCAGTTGTGCTCGGCTCCACCGGCCTCTCCAGCGCCCTGCGTCAGTTCGACATCGAAGAGCGCACGATGCGCATCATCGGCGTGTCTGCCACCGTGTTCGGCCTCGCGCTCATCTTGCCGCTGGAGTACAGCGCCGCCCTGTCGGAGATTGGCCCTCAGCGCTCGGCGATGTCGGGAGCCGGCGTGGCGTTCGTGGTCCTGTGGGTTCGCGGCATCCTCCGCGGCCGCGGCGGCGATGAGTTCGAGGGCGCGCTGCGCACCGTTGCGCTCGGCCTCCTTCCCATCGCCGTCGCCGCCGGGACGCTGCCCGATGCGCATGGCCCCCAGGCCTTCGGCGCGCTCGCGCTCCTCTACGGCATGCTGGGCTTGTTGGTGCTCGCCCTCTACCGCACGGCCGAGCCACAGCGCCCCGTGCGTACGCTCGCCTCGCAGTGGGGCATGGCCACCATCGTCGTCGCTGCCATCGCCGGCGCCCTGCTGCTGCTCGCGTTCGCCATCGATCCCGGGTCGTCCAGCGTCCTCGCGCCCTTGGGAGAGCCACTCCGCCCCGTGGGCCGCATGCTGGTGCAGTACGTCCTGGGCCCGCCGCTCTCCGCGATCGGCTGGTTAATCAGTCACATCCTCCCGGATTTCACTCGCGAGGTGCAGGTAGAGCCGCAAGAATTCGAAGAAGAGCAGCGCCGCGATCCTGACGACGATGGCCCCGCATGGTCGCTCCCCGTCCGCTACCTGCTGGGTGGCCTCATCGCCACGGGCGTCGTGCTCGCCGTGCTCCTGCTCCTGGCGCTGCTTTTCCGGCGCAACCGCCGCCCGCAAGAAGACGAAGAGTTGCCTGCGACCGAGCGCGAGGGCGCGTTTGCAGATGACCTCAGCGACCTGTTCGGCATGCTCGGCAACCGCTTCCGGCGCAGGCGCGACCGCCAGAGCGCGGTCGCCATCCATCGTCTCTACGTGGAGATGCTCGACCACGCGTCCGAACATGGCATCGACCGCCCGCCCGCCACCACGCCGCTGCAGTTCGCACCGGTGCTGGACGCGCGCTACCGCTCCGGGCTTCCCACCGACATCACGCTCGCCTTCGCCGACTCCCGCTACGGCGCCCGCGAGATCGACCGCACACGCGTCGATGACCTGCGCAGGCGCTGGGACGAACTCGGTGGCAGGTGACGGCTACGCTTACACGAAGCCAGGCGAGCCCGGGTCGCGCTCGTCCATAATCGACAGGAAGCGCGCCTGGATCGCGCTCTTCATGTCCGGGTGCGTGAGGACGTAGAAGCGGCGTTCCTCTATGCAGCGGAACACTTTGTCCGCCACTTCGGCCGGCGGCATGCCGCCGGCGATCATGTTTCGCAAGACGTCTTGCATCTGGGGTGTGTCCGGCGGCAGCACGGGAGGCGAGGCCGGCAAGTCCTCCGGCCGGTTGCGGGCCGCGTCCGCGATGTTCGTGCTTACGAAGCCGGGGCACAACACCGACACGCCGATCTGCGCCTGCGCCATCTTCAGCTCGTGGAACAGCGTCTCGGAGAGGGCAACGACGCCGAACTTGCTGACGTTGTATGCGCCCATGAACGGTCCGGCCACCATGCCGGCCATCGAGGCCGTGTTCACGATGTGGCCGTCCTCACCGTGCTCCAGCATCGCGGGAAGGAAGGTGCGCACGCCGTGGATCACACCCCACAGGTTCACGCCCAGCACCCACTGCCAGTCGGCGTCGGTCGTCTGCCACGTAAGACCGCCTCCACCGACGCCGGCGTTGTTGCAGAGGATGTGCACCTTGCCGAACGCCTCGATCGTGCGAGCACTCAGCTCTTCGATCGACTCGAGCTTGCGCACGTCGGTGCGCACGGCGACGGTCTCGACGCCACGCTCCAGCAGCGACTCCTCGAACTCGCGCAGCGGCCCTTCCTCCACATCGGCGAGCACCACCCGCATCTTCGCCGCGGCGAACCGCTCCGCCAGCGCCCGCCCGATCCCGCTGGCCGCTCCCGTCACCACCGCCGTCTTGCCCGCGAAGTCTCGCATGACACGCCCTCTCACTCACGTCCGCCGTCTCGCGAGCGTTGAGTATAGGTGGCAGGCGCACTTCGGAGGAGACAACAAGAGGGGTCGGGTGGCGTCCACGCGGTCCGGGGGCACTCAGGGAAAGATCCCCCGCACCTGCGTCGCCTCCACTACCCGCCGCACGCCCAGCACGTACGCCGCCTCCCGCATCGTGCACGACTCCGCGTCGCGGATCGCCGCCACCTCGTCGAACGCGCGGTCGATGATCCGCTGCAATCGCGCGTTCACCTCGTCCTCCTCCCAGAAGAACGACTGCAGGTCCTGCACCCACTCGAAGTACGACACGATGACCCCACCCGCGTTCGCCAGGATGTCCGGCACGATGAACACGCCGCGCTCACCCAGGATCGCGTCCGCGTCCGGCGTCGTCGGCCCGTTCGCCGCCTCGATGATCATCGGCGCTCGGATCCGCGCCGCGTTGCCGCCGTGGATCTGCCCCTCCAGCGCCGCCGGCACCAGGATGTCGACCGGCAGCTCCAGCAGCTCCTCGTTCGAGATCCGCACGCCCGGGTGCCCGTCGGGGACCAGCCCGTGCTCGCGCTTTCGTGCGAACAGCAGGCCGATGTCGAGCCCGCGCTCGGCGTAGATGCCGCCCTTGCTGTCGCTCACTGCCACGACCACCGCCCCCGCCTCCGATAGCAGCTTCGCCGCCACGCTGCCCACGTTCCCAAAGCCCTGGATCGCCACGCGCGAGCCCCCAAGTGAGGCGCCCTGGTACGCGCACGCCTTCTGCGCAGCGAACAGCACCCCGCGCCCCGTCGCCTCCACCCGCCCGCTGCTCCCGCCGATAGTCACCGGCTTGCCCGTCACCACGGCCGGCACTGAGTGGCCGTGCATCATGCTGTACGTGTCCATGATCCACGCCATCACCTGCGCGTCCGTGCCCATGTCCGGCGCCGGTACATCCTCGTCGGGCCCGATAAGCAGCCCGATCTCCGCCGCGAACCGCCGCGTCAGCCGCTCCAGCTCGCGTCGGCTCAGCGACCTCGGGTCGACCATCACGCCGCCCTTCGCGCCGCCGTACGGCAGGTTCGCCACCGCGCATTTCCACGTCATCCACATCGAGAGAGCGCGCACCTCGTCCAACGAGACGTTCGCGCTGTAGCGCAAACCGCCCTTCACCGGACCCCGCGCCTCGTTGTGGTGTACGCGGTACCCCGTGAACACCCGCACCGACCCGTCGTCCATCTGCACCGGGAAGTTCACCGTGAACTCGCGCTTGCAGTGCCGCAGGATCTCCCGCATCCCGCCGTCCAGCTCCAGCCGCTCCGCGACAGCATCAAGCTGCCGCAGCGCATCTTCGAAGGGGTTGGGCGAGTGTTGTTCTCCCACCTTGGAACCATACCGATCTCGGGCGATTTCGTGCCTGTTCGCCACTAACGGGTGAGGCTGCTGCCGATATTCAGCATAAGGGGATTACAGATGAGACGCTCGCGACGCACGTGGCTCAAGCTCGTAACAGCAACAATCCTCGTGTGCCTTGGCGTGCTCGCCAGCGCGGCTTGCGGCCTCGCTGAGATCGGCGAGGAGCCGTATGAACCGATCGCGACGAGCGTGCCGGGCCTTCCGGACATGGAAGTCACACTCTCTTCGACTCATTACGGCGAAGGCAAAGTGTACGCGGACAGGCCATTTGTGTACCTCCTCCGCGTGCGAAACGTGGGTGATGCAGTTGGCACCGCGAAGGTGAAGCTCGAGATCGGTGACGACTGGAACGAATTGGATCGAAGCTCTGGCGGTTTTGAATGTCTGGGACAGTTCGAGATCGAATGCAGAGGTGACATCGCGCCCGGCACGGCCGCGTGGATGACAATCACCGGTCACTTCACGGAGGAGAAGCGACGGGATTTCTGGGCGAGAGCAGAACTCGTCGGGGAAGATGGGAACCCGTACAACAACAGATCAGTGGACTCGCCCTACGAGTAGCCTAGGCCTCCGCCACGTCGCGCGCCCACGTCCCGTTCGGGTACGGCGCCGTCGGGAAGAAGCTGTCCAGCCACGTCGCCGCCATCGCCGCTGCCCCGCCCCGCAGGTAGCCCCGACAGTCAGCCTCCGTCGACCACCGCGTCGTCTCCACCATCCCGCCGCGGTCGCCATCCGCCCGCAGCTCGTAGGAGACGAACCCTCGCTGTCGCTGTAGATATGGAAGCAGCCTCGCCTCCAGCCCGGCTCGCCGTTTCTCGAACTCCTCGGGCTTCACCGTCGTCATCCGTCGCAGTGTGGCAACCATCATCGCCTACCCCTCCTGTCCGTGCTGCCCGTAGCTTGCCCCCACCCGCTCCCCCAGGCAATAACCTCCGACCGCACACCTCCCAATCTCCAGCCCCGGGGTATCCCCCGATTGCTTGACTCCATTGAATCTGCGTCCATATACTGTGGCGCGTAAACCCCGCCCGTTGGCGGGGGCCTATTTTTGTTAGGCAGGATTAACAAACCAGCCCACCACGTCAGTCGGTCCTCCGGTGCGCGGTTTCGGGCAACGTGCGGGCCCGGGTGGCGCAACGGTAGCGCAGCCGATTTGTAATCGGCAGGTTAGGGGTTCGAATCCCCTCTCGGGCTCCAGATCAGCAGCCACGGTGGGTCCCGCTCGCGACGAACGCTTCGGCGCGCGTCCCACCTCGGATAGTCTGGCCCACATAGCTCAGCTGGCAGAGCACACCCTTGGTAAGGGTGAGGTCATCGGTTCGAATCCGATTGTGGGCTCCAGCGGCAGAACAGCTCATCCTCTCGCCTCGTGCGGGCGGCGGGCAGCAACAGGATCAGAGACGGCGTCCGCGTCCGCGGACAAACAACACAGCAGGGCCCTCCAGCCAGCGAGGGCATCAGGAGGAGTGAGCCAGACATGGCCAAGCAGAAGTTCGAGAGGACCAAGCCGCACGTCAACATCGGGACCATCGGTCACGTCGACCATGGCAAGACCACGTTGACCGCGGCCATCACCAAGGTGCTTTCCCTCAAGAAGCTCGCGAACTACCGCGACTTCGGCAGCATCGACAACGCGCCCGAAGAGCGCGCCCGCGGTATCACCATCGCCATTACCCACGTCGAGTACGAGACGGAAGCGCGGCACTACGCGCACGTCGACTGCCCCGGCCACGCCGACTACATCAAGAACATGATCA
>CAYJMG010000030.1:0-42131 GCA_964371355.1 uncultured Dehalococcoidia bacterium | reverse complement strand
CTAGCACTGAAAGGGGGTCGCTGTAGCGGGATGTACCGAACGAGTACAGCCGCTTTCGCGTTGGCAGTGGTTGGCCGAAACTGGCCTTCACAGTCGCCCGAGTGGGCGCCCGTCGCTGCAGGGGAGGTCTCACATGGCAGAGAACGGCGAATTCGGCGGCGTCATCGGGCGGGACTACCGGGAATCGAAGCCCTGGTGGCCGGAGCCCACACGGGCAAGGGACGGCGCGCCGAACGTGGTCTACCTCGTACTGGACGACGTTGGCTTCGCCCAGCTCGGCTGCTACGGCTCGGACATCGAAACGCCGAACATCGACCGGCTGGCGCAGCAGGGGCTGCGGTACACGAACTTCCACACTACGGCGCTGTGCTCGCCGACCCGCTCGTGCCTCCTCACGGGGCGGAACCACCACTCCAACGGCATGGCGACGATCATCGAACTCGCCTCCGGCTATCCCGGCTACACGGCGCAGATCCCGAAGAGTAGCGCGTTCGTGTCCGAGATCCTGACACGGAACGGGTACGCCACCTACGCCGTCGGCAAGTGGCACCTGACGCCCGCAAACGAGATGCACATGGGGGCGCCGCGCGACCGCTGGCCGCTTGGACGCGGGTTCGAGCGTTTCTACGGTTTCATCGGGGCGGAGACGCACCAGTACACGCCCGCGCTCGTGTATGACAACCACGAGGTCTCGCCCCCAGGGACCTACGAGGACGGGTACCACCTCACGGAGGACATCACGGACAAATCGATCGAGTTCATCCGCGACCTGCGGGCGGCCGATCCCAACAAGCCGTTCTTCCTCTACTACTGTCCTGGGGCCTGCCACGCGCCGCACCAGGCGCCGAAGGCCTGGATCGAGAAGTACCGCGGCCGCTTCGACAAGGGCTGGGACGCGTGGCGCGAGGAGGTATACCAGCGCCAGCTCCGCGAGGGGATCGTCCCGGCCGGCACGCAGCTCTCCCCCCGGCCGGACTGGGTGCAGCCGTGGGATGCGCTCTCGCCCGACGAGCAGCGGGTGTACGCGCGGATGATGGAGGTGTTCGCCGGCTTCCTTGCGCACACCGACGCGCAGATCGGGCGCCTGGTGGCGTACCTCGACGAGCTGGGCGAGCTGGACAACACCATCATCGTGCTGATCTCCGACAACGGCGCTTCGGCCGAGGGCGGACCGCACGGGTCGGTGAACGAGATGCGGTTCTTCAACGCTGTGCCGGAGAGCATCGCCGACAACCTGGCCGCCATCGACGAGCTGGGCGGGCCGCTGCACTACAACCACTACTCGTGGGGATGGGCGTGGGCGGGGAACAGCCCGCTGAAGCGATGGAAGCGGGAGACCCACGAGGGCGGCGTGCTGGACCCGATGATCGTGCACTGGCCGAAGGGCATCGGCGCGAAGGGCGAGGTGCGGCGGCAGTTCACGCACGCGATCGACATCACGCCGACGGTGCTGGACGCGGTGGGAGCCACGGCGCCGGCGGAGATCAACGGCACCGCCTCGAAGCCGCTGGAGGGCTTCAGCTTCCGTGCGACGTTCGACCAGCCGGAGGCACCGGGGTCACATGAGACGCAGTACTTCGAGATGATGGGGAGCCGCGGCATCTACCACAAGGGGTGGAAAGCGGTCACGTTCCACCCCATTATCGGTGTGGCCTACGACGGCAGCGACGCGACGAAGCCCTTCGATGACGACGTGTGGGAGCTGTACCACGTCGCCGAGGATGCATCCGAGTGCAACGACCTGGCTCGGGAACATCCGCAGAAGCTGCGTGAGATGATCGACCGCTGGTGGGCCGAAGCCGGCAAGTACAACGTGCTGCCCATCGACAACCGCCCATTCCGCGGGGAGATCCCCGCGGGCGGGCCAAAGCGGGAGCGCTTCGTGTACAAGCCGGGCGGCGGCTCCCTGCCGGAGTCGATCGCCCCAAACCTGAAGGGCCGGCCGCACTACATCACGGCCGAGGTCGAGATCCCTGCTGGCGGGGCGGAAGGAGTGCTGGTCGCGCACGGGGCGTACTTCGGTGGGTATGCGCTGTATGTCCGGGGCGGGCGGCTGCACTACGTCCACAACTACGTGGGCGTCGAGGAGTACACCATCTCGTCCGACCGCGAGGTCCCGGCCGGCCGGGTGACGCTCGGCTTCGAGTTCAAGGCGGCCGCCGGATTTCGGGGGACGGGGACCCTGTATGTCAACGGCGAGAAGGCGGGCGAAGGCGAGATCCCGCGGACGGTGCCGTTGCGGATCTCACTGGCCGGCGAGGGGTTCTGCGTCGGGTACGACGGCGGGCTGCCGGTCTCACAGACCTACGCGTCGCCGTTCACCTTCACCGGTACGCTGCGGCGGCTGGTCGTCGACGTATCGGGCACGCCGTACCGCGACCCGGAGGCCGAGGAGCGGATCGCGATGGCCGAGCAGTAGGCGAAAAGGGAAGGATGGAAGTTCAAGGATCCGGGGAGACTGTGGCATACTACGGGCACGCCGCGAGCACGCCGCCGGATCCCGGCGGCGCCCCCCGCCGGTCGTGAGTGGAGGCGTACTGTCGTGACTGCTCAGACCGCCCAGGAACCCGCCAACATCGCCGATATCGTCACGAAAGAGGTGGAACGCACCATCACGCGTGCGCAGCGCGGGATCGACGTGCTGCTGAATCGCGACGAGCCCGAGGTGGCGAAAACGCCCCGGGACGTGATCTACCGCCGCGGCACCATGCAGCTCTATCACTATCATCCGATGTCGGACGAGGTCTACCGGGTGCCGGTGGTGCTGGTGATGTCGCTCATCAGCAAGGCCTACATCCTGGACCTGACACCGGGGTTCAGCTTCGTGGAGTTCCTACTGAAGAACGGCTTCGACGTCTACATGATCGACTGGGGCGTGCCCCGGCCCGAGGACAAGAAGCTGAAGCTCGAGGACTACACGATGGACTTCATCCCGTCGTGCATCGCGAAGATCCAGGAGGAGACGGGCGAGCAGGATGTCTCATTCATCGGGTACTGCATGGGCGGCCTGCTGTCGATCCTGTACGGCGGCGTAAACCCGGGAGCGCCCATGAAGAACCTGCTGACCATCGCCTGTCCGGTGGACTTCGACGGCATGGGGCTGTTCAAACAATGGACCGACCGCCGCTGGTTCGACGTGGATCGCATCGTCGACTCGCTGGGCAACATCCCGCCGGAGATGATGTACCGCTCGTTCGAGCTGCTACGCCCGGCCGACCGGCTGGTCGCCTATGTGCGGCTGTGGGACAACCTGTGGAACGACCTGTACGTGAAGCAGTACCGGCTGATGAACAAGTGGACCAGCGACCAGATTCCCTTCCCCGGCGAGTGCTTTCGTCAGACGACGAAGGAGCTGAGCTGGGAAAACAAGCTGGTAAAGGGAGAGCTGGAGCTGGGCGGACGGCGTGTGGACCCGAAGCTGATCACCTGCCCGATCCTGAATGCGATGGCACAGCACGACCACATCGCGCCGTACGATGCGACGAAGGGCGTCACGTCCCTGGTCGGGAGCGAAGACAAGGAGGACGTCTTGCTGAAGGGTGGACACGTGAGCCTCGTCGCGGGGCCCAACGCGATCTTGCGGCTGTGGCCGAAGGTCAACGAGTGGCTTTCGGTGCGGTCCGTATGAAGACGAACGGATCCCTCTCCCTTCCCCGACAGACCAAACTCGACGACGGAACCTCGATTACGCTGCGGCGACTCGGCCGGGAGGACATCGCGGAGTTCCTGGCGTTCACACAGTCGCTGTCCGACCACGACCTGCTCTTCCTCCGCACGGACATCACGGACGCTGGCGTCATCGCCGACTGGTTGGACAACATCGAGGCCGGCCAGATCGTCACGATCGTGGCCGAGCGCGACGGGCGGATATTCGGCTACGGTAGCCTCCACTTCAGCAACACACCCTGGTCGAAGCACGTGGGAGAGTTGCGCGTGCTTATCAGCGGAGAGATGCGCGGCAAGGGGCTGGGACGCGCGCTCACGGAAGCGATCTTCGCGCAGGCGCTCGACCGTGGCATCGAAAAAATGGTCGCGCAGATGACGATCGACCAGAAGGGCGCGATCTCGACGTTCGAGCAGCTCGGGTTCAAGGCGGAAGCGCTGCTACGGGACCACGTGAAGGATCGCACCGGCCAGAAGCACGATCTCCTCGTGTATTCGCACGACGTCGGCGCTTTTCAATCGCAACTCGATGCGTACGGTATGAGCGAAGCAGCCTCGGGCCTGTAGCCTCGCACGTTTGGCGGAGGCATGCGCAAGTTCACGAGGCTTGATCTGCCGGTGCTGCTCGCCGCCGGGCGCGCTCCTGATAGTTGCCTCGATCTCTGCGAGGCTCCTGCTCCTACGAGTGGCCCGCTCGGCTCGCCCTCCGGTAGTAGCGCTCACTATCATGCCGGCCACGCTGTCGCTGGTGGCGGGTGGCCTCAGTATGGGCGCGGGCTATCTCGTCTGGCTGGCCGTATCGGGCGCCGCTTTTCGGTCTCCTGCTCGGCGCAGCCTTCCTGCCCGGGGCGTGGGCCGTGGCCCTCCTCACCGGCCACGTCGGGTTAGCCGACGGAAGGCCGACCCCTGCCGTACCGCCAGAATCGGGTGGCCGCCCGTAACGTTGCGACGACCCACTGGTCGGTGGCACCTATACGTAGGACTATTTGTCTAAGAAAATCGGTTTCCCGTCGGAAATCCATGCCAAAGCCGCGTCAGCGGTGATACGCTCGCTGAGGTGCGACTATCCTGCGTGAGGGCGCCAGGGAACCGGGGGGTGTAGCTCTGGCCTACGATATTCGGGTGCGCGAAGTAGCCGCGGTCCCCGTGTTGCTCGTCCGAACCCACGTCACACGCGATCAGATCCGGGACGCTCTGGCCGATGCCCTTACTGCCGCGTGGGTCCACGCGGAGGCGAACGGCGTGACGCCGTCTGGGCCGCCGTTCACGCGCTACTCGTCGCAGGACGACGGAAGCGTGGCGTTGGAGGCCGGCGTGCAACTGCCGCGCTGCGTGGAAGGGTGGGAAGGCATCATTGCTACGGAGCTGCCCGGCGGCGAGGTGGTGACGACGATCCACATCGGGCCGTACAGCCGTCTGTGGGCAGCGTATGAAGCGCTGGCGCACTGGATGGAGAACAGCGGGCGCAAGGCCGCGGGCGAACCGTGGGAGTACTACCTTACGGATCCCCGCGATAAACCCGACTCGTCGAATTGGCGGACGGAGATCGTCTGGCCCCTGCTCCCGAGGGGCGTAACGACGAAGTAGCGAGCTTGGACCGCACGCTAGGTGCCTGCGTGGCGAGCGTCGATCGCGGCCTGGTTGAGATCCGCCAGCGCCTGCTCCAGGCGCTCCAGCTTGTCGTCGGAAAGCCGTTTCAGGATGTTGATCAGGTACGCGCCCACGAAGTGGCGCATCGCGCCGACGGTACTCGCGCCGTCTTCGGTCAGGTAGTTGCGGACGATGCGCCGGTCGCCGGCGTCTTCTTCTCGTCGCACCAGGCTCTGGCGCACCAGCCGGTCCACATGGCCCGTGATTGTCGACGGGTTGACGCCGAGCCGTTCGGCCAGGGCTCCGACTGGCAGGCCGTCCTCGTCGCGTAGCGCCCACAGCAACCGCATCTGGGGAATGGTCAGTCCGTCCTCCGACCAGCCCTCGATGCGCAGCACGTCGATGATGCCGACGGCATCGCCGTAGGCCAGGGCAACGCGTACCAGGCGCTCAAGGCGCTCCTCGGTGACACCCAGATCGCGCGCCAGCTCGCCGGCGCGCTCGGGAAGGTCCTGGACTGATGCGGCAGCTTCCAGTTTCTTGCCTCTCGTGAAATATTTGCCCTTTACAAAAGTATTCCGCCGGGAGTATAGTCGAACAGCGTCCGAAGATTCAACCGCTGATTCTAGTACGTGGCGTCATGCCAGGCTCAATGGAGGAGCGACCAATGAGCACCTTCGCCGAGAAGATCCGCGAGACACCGTCCTGCCGCGAGCCGGCGTACCGGCCCGCGATGTGGATATCGGAAGACGAGAAGCGCGAACTCGACAAGAAGATCGGCGACGCGGCCCTGTACCAGGACCTGTTCACCATGCGCGAGATGGTGCGGACGGCGCCTGAGAACATCGAGATCAAGAAGGCGCTGGTCAGTGGCATCGCGAGCGCCGAGTTCGCAGGCATCGACGCCTTTAGCCGCAAAGTGGTCGAGTGGCAGGAGTGGCCCGTACCCCAGACCCTGATCATGGCCATGGCGCGCCAGACATGGGATGAAGTCCGCCATGCATGGCTCGCAAAGGGGCTCATCGAGTCCTACGGCGGTGAGATCGGCGAGTATCCGGACACGCTGGCCGGCGGGGCCCCGCCTCCCGGCGTCGCGCCACAGGGGCCGCTGAACCAGGCCTTCGGCGCGAACGCGGAAGAGCTCCTGCGCGAGCCTGTGGTGAGTCTCTCGATGACCAACGTCTCGTTGGAGGGCGGTGCGCTGACGTTGTTCCAGGAGACATCGGCCGTGGCGGAGAAGATCGGCGACGATCTGATGGCGCACTGCTACGACTACAACTGGGCCGACGAGGTCACCCACACTGCGATCGGCGACTTCTTCGTGAAGCAACTGACCGAGGACAACCCGGACGAGGAGCGCAAGGCGCTGCGCGTACATGCGCTGGCCGAAGGGTTCCGCGCCCGCCTGTCCGGCCAGCAGAGCGACGAGTTGCGCGAGTTCTTCGCCGAGGAGATGACACGCGCGACCTCAGCGCTGGGCTAGGACATCATGGCTGTCGTCGCGATCGATCTCTCGAAGTGCATCAACTGCGGCTGGTGCCGGCGGGTGTGCCCCACGGAGACCATCAAGTACTTCTCGACCGGCCACAGGACGCACGTGGTCGAGCCGGACGGCTGCATCGATTGCGGCATCTGCGCGCCCGTCTGCCCCGTCGACTGCATCGAACCGGTCCCTGACTACGCGGTGGCGCCGGAGAAGCTGGTGGCCGCGCGCGACAAGGCGAAGCAGCACGCGGCGGCTCAGCGTAAGATGAAGCTCGACCGCGACGCCCTTATCGCGCGCACGCTGGGAAAACTGCACGAAGGAGTGCCTGCCGGTGCCTGAACTCGCCATCGACCCGCGTACGATCGGCGGTGCGTTCTCCGTGGATGAGAACGCGCGCCGCCTCATCCACTACAAGTTCGCCGAAAGCGTGTGTATGACGACGGCCAGTGGCTGGGCCTCGTCCATGCCGCTCATCAAGGTGAAATTCGCGCTGGGCGAGCACTGCTACGAGGACTCGATCCACTCGTTCTGGCTGGGACAGCGCCTGCCCGAAGTGCGCGTCAACGAGGAGTTGGCGCTGGACGTGCCGCCGACGCTCCGTTGGTCGAACAAGGCCGAACCGCCGAACGAGCAGTTCCTCAAGTTCGTGGAGACGATGCAGCTCCAGGGCGACCAGCTTCTGCGGCTCGTCGGGCTGTACCGGGTGCTGAAGACGCACCTCTGCGTGTACTACCGCCACCACGCGCAGGTCACCGACCAGGTCTGCGACGCGCCGACGGTGCGCATCCTGGACCACATCCTGCTGGAAGAGGAGAAGCACGTGCGCTGGGGCCAGGCGATCTACGAGGAGCTGGCCGACACGCCGGAGAAGCGCCGCGCTGCGCTGGCATGGCAGATGGACCTGGAAGACCTGCTCGTGAAGTCCGGCGGCGTGACAGGCGGCAGATGAGCGGGATGAGTCAACTAATCCAATCGAACTCTGGGGATTTGTGTGCCCTCTGTGGATAAGACAGGAGTGAAGTATGAAATTCGGCATCTTCTACGAGCACCAGCTTCCGCGCCCGTGGGACGACGGGCGCGAACTCAAGCTGTTTCAGGACGCGCTCGATCAGGTCGAGCTGGCCGACAAGCTCGGCATCGACTACGCGTGGGAGGTCGAGCATCACTTCCTCGAGGAGTACTCGCACTCCTCGGCGCCCGAGGTCTTCCTGGCGGCGGCATCGCAGCGCTCGAAGAACATCCGCCTCGGCCACGGCATCGTGCTGCTGCCGCCCGCGTACAACCCTCCGGCCCGCATTGCGGAGCGCATCGCAACGCTGGACCTCGTGTCGAACGGGCGCGTCGAGTTCGGCACCGGTGAATCGGCGAGCCGCGCGGAACTTGAGGGGTTCGGCATCAATCCGGCTGAACGCCGCGCGATGTGGCGTGAGGTGATCGAGCAAGTCGCCAGCATGATGGCGATGGACCCGTACCCCGGGTTCGAAGGCAAGTACTTCTCCATGCCGGTCCGGAACGTGGTGCCAAAGCCCGTACAGAAGCCGCACCCGCCCATGTGGGTCGCCTGCTCGAACCGGGACACGATCCACCTGGCGGCACAAATGGGCCTGGGCGCCCTCACGTTCGCGTTCGTCGATCCGGCGGAAGCACGGCACTGGGTCACCGACTACTACGAGACGTTCAAGCGCGAGTGCGTGCCCGTCGGCCACACGGTGAACCCGAACATCGCCATGGTATCGAGCTTCTCGTGCCACCCCGACGAGGCCGAGGCGCTGCGCCGTGGCACCGATGGCTTTCGCTTCTTCCAGTTCGCGCTCGGCCACTTCTACGGCTTCGGCAAGCACAAGCCCGGCCGCACGAATATCTGGGAGCGCTACACAGCCGTGCGCGACGAGATCGGCCTCGAGGCGCTGGGCGGCGGGGCGGGCGGCATCGGCACACCGGCGCAGCTCCGTCAGCACCTGCGCCAGTTCGCCGACGCGGGTGTCGACCAGGCGGTGTTCATCCAGCAGGGCGGCAACAACCTGCACGAAAACATCTGCGAAGACCTCGAGCTGTTCGCGAAGGAAGTGATGCCCGAGTTCAAGGAGAAGGAAGAGGCGCGCCTCCGCAAGAAGGACGCGGACCTCGCGCCGTACGTCGAGGCCGCGATGAAGCGCAAGGAGCGCGCGGCGGAGCTGTCCGACGAGCAGATCCCGACATACGAGGCCTACGGCTACAGCATCGCCGAGGTCGACGTTTCAAACCTGCCGGAGGGGCAGCGCCAGCGCTTCGAGCAGATGCAGAAGATGCGCCAGGTGGTGAACCGTTTCGACGAGCGCGAAGCCGCCGCCACGCGCTAGCCCAAGGCTACATAGTCCACACCGTTTGGACGGCCCCGTGCGCGAGCGTGGGGCCGTTCGTACACTCCCCCCAGGAGATCCGGGTCAACAGATTGAACAGATGGAAACAGATGTCAATAGGGAACAGCCCAATCGATGATGGCCACCGTGGCGCCGAAGCTGTGCTCACGACTGAGCGAACCTACGCGATCATCGGCGCGGCGATGGAGGTGCACAGGCGCCTCGGACATGGATTCGCGGAGCCCGTCTACCAACACGCCCTCGCCACTGAGTTCGACTATTGCCGGATCCCATATGTTCGGGAGTGCGAACTGCCGGTCTTCTATCGTGAGTCGCGGCTACCAGTGTCGTATCGAGCGGATTTCCTCTGCTATTCCAACATCATTGTCGAGCTCAAAGCCCTCGAACACGTCGGCGATGCCGCCCGGTCGCAGGTAATGAACTACCTCAAGGCCACTGGATTGGCACGGGGCCTGCTCTTGAACTTTGGTTCCGCGAAGCTCGACTACAAGCGCGTTCTTTGGGCACCCAATCTGTCGTCATCTGTTCAATCTGTTGAAAAGAAGGAGGGGTCGAATGGAACTACAGGGTAAGGTCGCCGTGATCACAGGGGCGGGATCGGGGATCGGACGGGCGGCGGCACTTCGGCTCGCGCGTGAAGGCGCCAGCATCGTCGTAGCCGACTGGAACGAGGCTGGTGCGAAGGAGACCGTTTCGCTCGTCGAGCAGACGGGCGGGAAGGCGGCTGCTGTCAAGGTCGACGTCACGAAGCCAGCCGAGATCACGGCCATGCTCGACTTCGCCGACAAGACGTACGGCGGCTTCGACATCCTCTACAACAACGCCGGTGTCACGACCGGCCAGCCAGCCTTCCCCGACTGCCCGGAGGAGAACTGGCGGCGCACCGTAGACATCGACCTCTACGCTGTCATCGAGGGTACGCGGCAGGCCATTCCGCGCCTTCAGAAGCGCGGCGGCGGCGTCATCATGCAGACGGCATCGCTGGCGGGGCTGTTTGGGTTCCAGAACGACCCCGTCTACGCGGCCGCCAAGCACGGCGTCGTCGGCCTCACCCGCGCGCTGATCGGCCTCAAGGCTCAGATGAATGTCCGAGTGAACTGCGTCTGCCCGGCCGTCGTCCGCACGCCGCTCGTTACGTCGGGGCTTGAACGGATGACGGGCGCGATGCGCGAGGAGGCGGAGAAGCGCATCTCAGCGATGCCGATGCTGCCGCCGGAGGAGATCGCGGAGGCGGTGTACGAGATCATCCGCGACGACAGCGCGGCCGGGGTAGTCATGGGCGTGACACTGGGCAACACACGCCGCGTCGTCGACCCGCCGATCACGCTGCCTGTGACGTCGGGCACCCCCGGCGCGCAGCAACGACCGCGCGGTTGACCCGCAAAGCAACGTCGAAGAATCACGAAGGTGGGACCGGGGCCGGCGCGCACGTGATGGCGCTGCCGAATCGGGCACCGCGGATGCTCGACCAAGCGCCGCCTCGCTCGAAAGACGGATAGGGGCGCTTCGCTCAGTTCACGTCGGGGTGGAGCTGCGCAGTCACTTTGTCCAGCTCTCCGAGCAGGTGGTTGAGGCGCTCGAGCAGCTCCATGAGTTCGGAGCGGTCCGAGCCTTCGGTCGCTTCGGCGAAGGCGGCGTCGTCGAACTCTTTGATGCTCTCCAGAAAGCCCTGTAGCTCGCGCATGCCCTGGCTATCGCGCCGCATGGCGGCCCACAGCTCCTCGCGCGTGGGGTTGCCGTCAGATGTTGGGCTCATCGCTGGATTGTACGCCACGAGCGGTCGGACCACACCGCAGCGGTCGGGTATCAGGCCGGATACAAAGGAGGGACGGAATCGAACTCCGTCCCTCTCTTCGTTCGTTCCTATTTCCTCGTGAATGCCTAGTCCCGCGGGAGGCCGAGGCCGCGCTGGGCCATGATGTTGCGCTGGATCTCACTGGTGCCGCCGGCGATCGTCGCCGAGACCGCGGCGACCTGACCGATGCCGAATCGGCCGGCCATCGACCACTCGGGCTTGCCGCCGATGACCTGCGAGTACATCCCGGCCAGCTTTACGCCGAGCGCGGCAATCCGCTGCTGCATCTCCGAGCCGAACAGCTTGCACATCGAGGCCTCGTGGTTCGGCACCAGGCCCGCGTTCTGCATGCTCACGACGCGGTATGACATCAGCTTCGCTACGTTCGCTTCGATGAGGCGGTCGGCGAAGGCGAGCCGGACTTCGCGCTTCTGGGCACCGACGGCGACGCCGGGGTTCTTCTTCGCGAACTCGATCATCGACTCGATCGACTTCCGGATACCGACCGACGAGCCGATCGACGAGCGTTCGAAGTCAAGCGTGGTGGTGCCGATGTACCAGCCGCGGTTCTCCTCGCCCACACGGTTGCGAGCGGGGACGCGTACGTTCTCGAAGAACACCTCGTTGAAGACGGCGCTGCCCGCCATCGTCATCAACGGGCGCACAGTGACGCCGGGATCCTTCATGTTCAGGAGGAAGTAGCTGATGCCGCGATGCTTGGGCGCGTCCGGGTCGGTGCGCGCCAGCATGTACATCATGTCGGCGAACTGCGCGCCGGTGGTCCAGATCTTCTGCCCGTTGATGACGTAGTCGTCGCCGTCCTTCACCGCGCGCGTCTGCACCGACGCGACGTCGGAGCCGGCGTTGGGCTCCGACCAGCCCTGGCACCACTGCACGGCGCCGTCCAGAATGCCGGGCAGATGCTCCTTCTTCTGGTCCTCGGTGCCGTGCACGATCAGGGTTGGGCCCAGCATCATCACACCAAAGCCACCGACGTTCATGGCTCCGAACTCGGCGAACTCCTCGTTGAGGATGAACTGCTTCTTCGTGTCGAGGCCCGCGCCACCGTACTCCTTCGGCCATGCCGGGGCGACCCAGCCACGCGACGAGAGGGCCGCGCGCCATCGCTTCAGGGGGTCGCTCTCCTTGGCCTTGTCACGGAAGAGGCCTTCGCCGGCATCATCGTCGTCGCTGCGAGCGCCGGGGCCGCGACGGGGGCCGCGTCCGCGGAACTCGTCGGGGTACTCCTTGTCGAGGAAGTCGCGGACTTCCTTACGCCATGCGGCTTCTTCGGTGGTGTCGTTGAAATCCATGCTTCCTCCGGCCTGGGTGTTTCGGTTCGGGCTAAATAAGTCTAGGCAAACCAGAGCCAAGAGCCAACAGCACCGCGAAACGATATAGGCGGCCTGGCCAACGGGAGAAGATCGTGGTCCGGGTTCCCGTCGCAGGAGGCGGGATGACCCAGGGCTGCTCGGCTCAGTCTGCACTCACGCGGGGAACTCCGCGTCTATCGCCGCTCGCAGCGCCGTGAGCGTCTCGGCCCGTCCCTTGAGCTTGTTCGCGCTGTGCGCCTGCATGTTCAGGGCCATCAGCTCTGCCGCCTTGCCGCGTGCGATAGCCACCACCTCTCCGGGCTCGACGACCCGATCGAGCCAGCCCGCCGTGATCGCAGCGTCGTCGGGCGCGTACGCCTCAGCGAGGGCCAGAGCGCGGTGGGAGTGGTTGCGCGTGAGCCGCTGCCTGGTGATCACATACGCCGCCGTCGGGAGGGCCATCCCGATCGCCGTCTCGTTGGCCTGAATCTTGAAGGGGCCCGACGCGCCGATTCGATAGTCGACCGACAGCAACAAGAACGCCCCCATTGCGATCGCGTGTCCCGTGCAAGCGGCGACGACCGGCGTCGAAAACGACAGCAGCCGCTCGGAGAGGCTGAACCCTTCACGCAACATCTTGACGCCGTCCGTCCCACCGGCGCGAAACACGGTGAGATCGAAGCCGCCCGAGAACCGGCCCTCCCGCCCCGCCAGCACGACGGCCGCCTTGTCAGCGGCGGCCCTATCGAGCGCGGCGTTGATCTCGGCGAGCATCGCCAGGGACAGCACGTTGACCTTGCCGTCGTCCATGGTGATGGTCGCGACGTTGTCGTCCAGCTCGTAGGCTGTCAGCTTGCTCATGGCACCCCTCAATCGAATGCGGCGAACAACTCTTCGAACGCCTTCATCTGGCCGCCCTGGGCACTGCTGGGCACCAGGATCGGCGTGCGGACGCCGGCGGCGTGCCACTGCTCGACGCCCTCGCGGACCTCGCCGGCGGTGCCGTACAACGTGACATCGCGCAGCCACTTCTCGGACATCAGCGACGGGACCTTCGCCGCATCACCCGCCTTCTGCGCCGCTTCGATGGCCCGCATCTCCTCCTCATACCCGGCGTCGATCCAGTAGTTGCGGTAGTTCGGCAGCATCACGTAGCCGGTCAGCGTCCGGCGCATGACGGCGGCCGCCGCCTCATGGTCGTCGCTGATGCACGTCGGGATCATGTCGCCGATGAAGAAGGCGGTGCTGTCGCGCTTCTCCGCCGGGAGCAGCGCCAGCGAGTGCGGCATGCGAGAGCGCGCGCCGTTGGCCCAGACCGCACCTTCGGCGATCTCGGCCGCCAGCCCCAGCATCCGGTCCCGCAGCGTCGCCAGCACGATCGGCGGCAGCTCGCCCGCGCCCTGCTGCGACGCAGCACGCACGTGCTCGACGAAGCGGCGGATGTCCGACAGGGGCCGGCCCGGCTTGACACCGAGCCGCTGGTGCACCGGCCCGTGCGTGACGCCAACGCCGAACCAGAACCGGCCGCCCGAGACTTCGTGGATGAACGACGCTTGCGACGCGAAGTCCGAGGGCTGCCGCAGATAGATCGGCTGTACGGTCGTCCCGAACGAGATGCGCTCGGTTTCGAGCGCGAGCGCGACACCCAGGCCCATCGCGTCACCGAACGAGGGCATGTAGATGCCCTGGAAACCGCGCCTCTCGATCTCCTTCGCGAGGTCGATGGTGGCCTTGCGGCGTCCGGGCACGGCGGCGAGGGAGAGGGCTGGTTTTGGCATGGACGGCTCCTGGGTAGTGGAAGTCTGAGGTCGGAGGTAAGGGCCTGCTGTGGGCCTGCCTGAACAGAATGCGGTACGGTCACGTTACGGGCGAGGCCGGTCGACGCGAGGGGACAGCCGTTCCGCAGCCCTACAGCGGCTTCCGCATGATGACGTACGGCCCGCGCTCGCCATGGGCGGCGAATCCGGCCGCTTCATACATCCGGACCGTGCCGTGATACGCCCGCGCGGCCGATGGCGCCTCGCGCGGAGGATAGGCCTCGGCGAGGGCCATGCCGTCGCCGCGCAGGGAGTCGCAGGCGGCGTTCAAGAGCCGACGGGCGAGGCCCTGCCCGCGGTACGGAGGCGCGATGTTGAAGCACACGATCGCGCCCACGGTCGCATCGCCCGGGTCGTCGTTGAAGTCGCCCAGCCCCGGCAGCGATGATCGCGGGGCGGCGTGGCACCACCCGATCACATTGCCGCGGTAGTAGGCGAGGAGGCCGCGCGACTCGCCGCTCGTGATGCTGCGCTCCTTGTCGGCGCGGTTCTGCTCGGGGGTGCGGCGCTCCCAGTCCGGGCCGTGCGGTGCGTTGTAGAAGTAGCAGTAGCAGCGCGACCACGCGGGGTTGTCGGCGAAGGCGTCGTGGTCGAAGTAGGCGAGGAAGTCGGCGGCGCGCTCCGGGGCCAACGGCCGGATCTCGATTGGGCCTTCGATCTTCGCCATCGAGCCGTCCCATGACGCAACGCGGGCGTCGTGGACGCGCATCATCGCGCGGAGCTGATCCTCGGAGAACTTGAGTTCCGGATGCGCGGCGTCGGAGTGCACCTTCATGGCGACCGCGACGTCGCCACCTTCGGGCACCTCGAGCCGTTGGCCGCAGACGCAGTTGATGACGCGCATGGAGGAGGTATAGCACGCGGCACCGAACTGCGACGGGGGGCATGGCCGGGCGACATTGCTCGGCAGAAATCGCTTTCGACGGGTGGACCTCGCGTGCCGGCTTCATCGTCCGCATTGGACGCCGTCTTGAATTGTCAAAGTCAGATTCGAGCGGGCGAATTCTTAGATTCGTTTGTTCGGCAGTTTTCATGTTTGAGCCGTCAGCACGTCGGCCAGGCAGCCTGTCATCGCCTCCGTCGCGTGGGCGGGCGGACATTGCTCGGCAGTTTTCGGTCCCGCGGGCGACGGCCGCGTATGCCGGCGAGCGGTGGTGGGTGGGTGCTGTTGTCATGGCGACGCGATCGTCTTTGGTGGGAGGGGGGATGTCCAAGCGCGTGGGATCACATTCGTGTGTTTTCTATGAGGCGCGCGGGGGCTATAGAGGGGAGGGCGCTAGGCGCGGCGTGAGAAGGGGGCCGTGGTGGCTCAAGTGGCATAAGGGGGCACGCCACGGCGTGCCGCTACGACCGCGTATCGGCTGGATGGGGCTCTGGGTGCGATGGGGGGGGCGTCGGCGACGCCTCCGCATAGGCCGCGCTGCGCATGTCGGGGTTAGGCGGCGGCGGGACGCCGGGGGTTCAGCATGATGCACACGCGCTTGATGGCCGACGACACGTTTCTGCGGGAGCGCCACCACCGGTACATCGTCGAGCGCCGGTACCAGTAGTCCGACCACAGGTGCATTCCGCCCAACGTGGAGCGCGCGGCCGAGCGCGGTGTGAACGCCAGCGTCAGCTTCGGTACATCCTCGTACAGCGGGCGCGGCGCCAGATCCAGGTTTCCTTCGGCCAGCGCCGTCGCGAACTTGGCGACCGCCGCGTCCTCTTCCTTCTCCTGCCGCGAAATCGCCGCATGCCTGGACTGGTACTCGATCTTCGCATCGATGGGTTCGTGCATCTGTCCGATGATGAGCCGGGCGACGATGCGCGAGTACGCCTGGTGACGCTGTTCGTCGCTGAGCCGGTAGGCGACAAGCGCCTCCATGCCACGGCTGGACGTCAGCAGGATCGCGTCGGCGTCCTCCAGCTCGGCTGTGTCGTCGCACTGGACGCCCATCTCCTGCAGGAGGGAGCGCATGCGGCGTACGCCGGCGCGCGGGTCGCCGTCGTGCGGCATCGCCCGAAGGCGATCGCGGATCTGCCGCCGTGTGTCGTCCAATTCAAGCACAGTCATCGTCATAGCACGCGCTCCGCCGCTGCCAGCGCCCGTGGCTGCACGCCAAGCAGGTGCCACAGCATGCGCCTCCGCAGCACCATCTGGTCGGCGCGCGACATGGCACGGAACTTCTTCAGCAGCAGGTCGAACTGCTTCATGTCGCCAACGGTCCACGGGAGTGAGTAGCCACCCAGCTCCAGCAGTTCGCGCAGGTGGCCCGAACTCAGGGCGTCGCAGCACAGTGCCCATCCGACCATGCGCTCGAGCGAGAGCGGCACTTCGCCCTGTCCCTGCTCGTAGCGGGAGACCATGCTCTGGCTGACATGGAAGCCCAGTTCGTCCATCTCGTAGGCGAGCTGCGCTTGCGACCGGCCGTGACCCCGCATCTGGCGCAGGCCGTCGCCGACGCGGCCGCGGATGGCGTCCCAGCGAGCGATCTGGACTTCGTCGCGCTCTGGCATGGGGGCAGTGTAGATCGCGGGACGAAGGGCTGCGATATGCGGGGTGCATGAGGGGGCGTGGGGTGGAAGTGAGAGGTGAGACGTGGGAAGTGGGAGGCGGGACGCGGGATGCGGGAGGCGGGAGGCAGGAGGCAGGAGGCAGGAGGCAGGAGGCAGGAGGCGAGACGAGGGAAGCGGGAAACCCGGTTGTCACCTAATCGAACGATAAGCTCCAGGTGTCTTGCAGGGACGAGCGCTGCTCACACGAAACGTGCGTGCATGCTTCGGGGGTGCTGTTTCGTATCTAAGCGTGAAGCAACCGAGGCCATCGCCATTCGCGCCGAAGACGACGTGTGCAGGCCAACGGGATCGCCCACAACCACGGTTGTTCTGAAGGAATCGCCGGACTTTACCTCACGGCCGCGCCCGAGTTCGGAGCAGCCTTCATCACCAAGCTGTCATTGTCGTTCTCGATCCGGACGGAGATCGTTTGACCGTCCCAATCCAGCCACCCGCGAACTCCCACAACACCGAACAAGACCAGCGCTGTCACAGCAAGACCAGCGATCCGAACTGTTAGCACGAACGCTCGATGCTCCTGCTGTAGTAAACCGCTGGACATACACGCGCCACGCGAAGTCTACTTGAATGCTTGCGTCGCCCGCGCTCACACCTTCGGCGATCGCTGTACGTCCCGGCCCGGGGTGGGCGGCTACGATTCGCGGGGTGCATGAGGCGGGCGGAGGGGCTGTGCGCGGGGCGTGAACGTCATGGGCGCTGGGCGGACCTGAATCTCCGCCGCTACCGACGGTGCCGCTACTGAAGGTGTGCGGGAACGGACACACGGCGGGGTTGTCTCCCCCGGTGAACCCTGGTCACAAACCGGACATTGAGATTGGCTGCGGACAACCACCACGGTGGGGATGATCATCGCAGTTGAAACTCATGCTCAAAGGTGAGCGCCGCCACGAACTCCCTAACCGACTCCTGGCTGCGGCCGCGTACTTCGGCCCGAACCGCGTGACCCTCAGCATCGAACGCACCGGTGAAGAAGCGAACGCGGACGTTTCGAGACGTGCTTTTAACCTGTGCTTGCCAGCCTTCGAAGTCCACGAGCGGGCCGCCTAGCTCAGATCCGATGACCGGCTTCTGAGTTAGGCTAATAACTCCTTCGCCACCTCCTTTGAAGGGAGCATACAGCTCGTAATACCGCGCCTCCTCACCGGTGACGACCTCCCGATGGAAGGTTTGGGCTCTGAACCTGGATCGATCAGCCGCCAAGACCTCGAATCCGAGCAGTTGCTCGATCTCTTCTATCGTGAGGACATCGCCTGCGCGAGGTGGAGCCTGAGGCAAGTCACGCGCGTCAACCACGACATCGCCAACACCTTGAGGAGTCGGCGAACGATCCGATAGCGTGCCCTCCTCGGGCCGGTCACACGCAAGGGCTCCAAACGCAAGAACGCACGCCCCAGCGGAGATCCAGCGGAAGGACTTATGCTGCCTGCTTAAGGCACTCAACATAGCCTCTCAGGTTACATCGTGTGAACCGGGCGGAGCCGTCTCCTGCGCCGACCCGAGAAGAGCTCCGAGTGTACTTACGTCGTACTGACACGGGCGCCGAGCGGAGCTGAAGCTACGCCGCTACTGGCGAATCCCTACGGCGCGGCGTAGCGGGTGGCGAACCAGTCGTAGGCGATCGCCGCCACGTCCTGGGCCAGCGGGATGGCGTCGTACTTGCCGCGCAGGTACTGGGAGTAGAAGGAGATCGCGTACCCGTACCTCTTGCCACCGCGGTCGAACCAGACGATGCCGATGTCGTTGTCGGCCCATCCCTGTTCGTACAGGAAGCCGTTCTTGTGCGACCGCGTGGCCCCGTATCCGGCGCTGCCGATGATGTACTGCAGCCCCGGTTTCACAAGCGTCATCTTCTGCAGCAGGTAGTCCCGCCACTGGGACGAGGCGACCCCGCCATCCCACAGCGTCTTCAGCGCCATGTTTGCGTCGCGGGCCGTCACGGTGTTGTTGTAGCTCGCATCGTTGTGCAGCGACTCCTCGGGGAACGCCGGCGGGTGGTCCATGAAGGTGGACCTCATACCCAATGCCTGCATGTACGCGTTCATTCGTTCGAGGCCGGCGTACAGATTGCCGTCGCCCACCCAGTCGCGGAGCATGCGGCGCGCCAGGATGGGGTCCGAGCGGTTGATGGTCTGGGCGATGAGGTCGCCGGCCGCAGTCTCCGCGACCGTCCCCGCCTGCAGCTCTTGCACGACCGACATGATCACGAACAGGTTCAGCGTGCAGCCGGGCAGCCGCGGGTCGGTGCCGTTTACGTCGATGGTCTCGCCGGTCTGCAGGTCGGTGATAGCGACGGCGGCGTTGATGCCGCTTGTGTAGATCGTGCCCCCCAACCGATCCCGCAGCGCCCGCATATCGGGCTTCGGCGCCGGCTCCGCCGCGGACGCGTCGCAGATCGGCGTGCGGAACTGCAGCGGATAGCTGGGCGCCCACGACGTGCCCGTCCACGTGTTCACGCGTGCGAGGTGCGTCGTGTCCTGCCGCACTCCCTCGATGGCATAGCCCCAACCGTCCTTGCCCAGCGGGCCGAAGCTGAGGAACGTGCCAGGGGCGAACCCGTTGTTGAGAACGCTGAAGTCGAGGTACTGAGCGCCCGCACCCGAGGAGTTCCAGAGCAGGAACACCTTCACCGAGTTCGCTCCGGCACCCATGCACTCCGCCGACATCAGCCCCGGACCTGCCGCCGCCGGGTAGCTCCACGGGATCACCCTCGCGGCAGGCGTCGGCGTCGCGCCGGTGGCTGGCGTACCGGCGGCGGTCTTCGTGGCACGCACCGTCGGCGTCAGGCGGATGTCCAGGCCGCCGGCATCAGCTTCGCGGTCGGAGTAGAAGTAGATGGCGACAGCGGCGGCTGCGGCCGCGACCACTACGACGAGGAGGCCGGCGACGACTTTCAACGTTCAGGACCTCCGTGTCCCCTGGCGCCGCCCTGCGGCGGGCAGTCTCAGGCCCCTGCCGCGCATAGATCAACGGACCCTGCGCTGCTAGGCTGCGCCGGAATGAGTATCGAACTGCGTGTCCGCCGGCTGCACCCCCGGGCGAGGGTCCCCGTACGTGCCACGCCCCAGGCCACTGGCTTCGATCTTTACGCATGCCTCGATGAAGCGGTAGTGCTGGCCGAGACGCCCCGAGTGGTCCCCTGCGGTGTTGCCATCGAATTCCCCTACGGGTACGACGTACAGGTGCGGCCCCGCTCGGGGCTCTCCGCGAAGGGCGTCGGGGTGGCCTTCGGTACCATCGACGCCGACTACCGGGGCGAGCTTCTGGTGACGATGTGGACGTTCGGTGGCCGTGACTCGTACGAGGTCCAGGACGGGGACCGCATCGCCCAACTCGTCGTCGCGCCGCTGGCCGACGTGGTCTCGGTCGAGGTGGCAGAGCTGACGGAGACCGCCCGAGGCTCGGGCGGCCACGGCTCGACCGGACGATGATGCTGGAAGTGAGCGATCTTGCAGGCCTTTGGCGGTCACTGCTAGACTTCGACAGGTTCGGACGGCGCACGCGAGGCTCTGCGAACACCGCAGGGCGTTTTTTTCGCAAGCGTATTTCGCCGTCGTCCCTCACGTGGTGGGCGTGGCCTAGCGGTTAAGGCGCCAGGTTGTGGCCCTGGAGATCGAGGGTTCAAATCCCTCCGTCCACCCCATTCCCCTCCTTCGAAAGGATCCCGGTGGCCCCCGACCAAGACGCCATCCCGGCCGGCCCAGACTACGCGCCCGCAACTTCGCCCTCCCTACCAGGAGCGGAGACGGGAGCCTCGCTGACACCCGGTGGCTACGCGTATGAGGTCGTCGACGACGAAGCCGCGCCATCCATCGACGACACCGCGTCGTTCCCTCGCCCCGGGCGCGGCGTGCCGATCTGGGCGCTGGCCCTCGCCGCGATCGTGCCGGCCGCAGTCGTGGGGGCGCTCGTGTGGTTCCTGGCCGGGACCGGCGGCAGCGACGGCGGCCGCGTCAATGCCGACACGACGAATCTGCTGCACGCCTTCACACAGGGCGCCGAGGGCACGATCACGCTGCGGTACGAGGGCAAGTTTCCGCCCGGCTATCCCGACGGCATCCCCGGATACGACGGCGCGGAGGTCGTCGCCTCCGTAGCCCAGATCCAGAATCCGGGCGTCAGCTACATCGTCGTGCAGGACGTCGGCGACCCGCGCGACACCGTCGCCGCCGACCTCAAGGCGAGGCTGGACGCCGACCCCTGGCAGATCGAGGTGGGACAGGACAGCCGCGACACGACCTTCTACCAGTACCGCAACACCGAGGACGCCGATCTGACCGGCCTGGTGATCATCACGGCGTCGGAAGACGACAGCCGCACCACCATCATCACGAGCATCCAGCAGGCGTCCGGCGCGGAAGACCGCGAGCCCGACCCGTTCGAGGCGGCCGCCGCACGCTCCGCTCCGCCCGACTTCCCGGGCGAGATACCGGTGTACGAGGGCGCGCTGTTGATCGAGTCGGCGTACCAGACGGAATCGGGAGCGAAGTCGTTCGCCGTGACGTACATCACGAAGGACGGCGCGGACGATATCCTCGACGCGCTCGGCGACCGCCTTGGCGAGGCGGAACTCACGGTGGAGGACGGCGATCCGAGCACGTCTTCGCTGGAAGACGCGCAGGCGATCCGCTTCTCGGACGAGGGTCTGCAGCTCTCGGGCGAAATCATTGTCGGCGTGTTCCCGCTCGACGACAGCTACACACAGATCGACGTACAGGTGCGGGACGAGCGATAGGCTCCCGGGGATCCTGAGCGCGCTGGTACACTCAAGGCGACGCGGGCGAGGGCGCCCGCGCTCCACAGCCGAGGACGGCTATGCCACACGCGCCCGTAGCTCAGCGGATAGAGCATCGGTCTTCGGAACCGAGGGTCGGGGGTTCGAATCCCTCCGGGCGTGCCACTTAGTCGAATCTAAAGGCGTTCTTGCGGCGAGTCGTCTTTGCCGTCTCTCCACCACGTTCGCCAATCTCGTTCCAGGCGGTCCAACTCAAGCTTGCGGACATGGCGACAGAGCTTTACGCGGCGGAGAGCATGGTCATGCGCACCGCGGCAATGCGCGACCGCGGCGAGGACATTCGGAAGGCGGCCGCGGCCACCAAGTTGTACTGCACCGAGATGGTCAATCGCGCCGCCTACGAAGCGATCCAAATCCACGGCGGAGTCGGCTGCCTGCGCGAGACGGGCATCGAGCGCACGTACCGCATGGTGCGTATCTTCACCACCCTGGAAGGGACCTCCGACGTGCAGCGCCTCACCGTAGCCGATCGCGTCCTGAAGGAAGTGCGAGTCTGAGGTGACCAGGGGCCGGGCGGAGATCGCCCGCGTCAGGCGGTGAGGGGGACGAGGTCGGGGGCAGGCTGGAGCCGCGGGCCGGTGTGGTGGTGCAGGGCCATGAGGGGGAGGAGCATGAGGCCCGCGATGACGTAGCCGCCGGCGACGTCAGTCGGCCAGTGGGCGCCAAGCTCGATGCGGGACAGGCCCATCATGAGGATCACGAGGAGGCACGCGGCCTGGACGGCGAGCCGAGCCGTACGGTGGGGAATCACGTAGATGGCCGCGAAGGCAAGCCAGCCAAGGAGCAGCGTCGTGCCGAGCACGTGGCCGCTCGGGAAGCTGGGGCCACCGAAGATCTGGGCGAGGTCGACCTCCCCGGCGTCCGGCCGCTGCCGGTCGATGAGGATCTTCACTACTCCGCCGACGATGCGGCCGGCGGTGGCGACGCCCAGGAGCAGGCCCAGGCGCAGGTGGCCCGCCAGCGCGAGACCGGCGATCGCCAGCAGGGTGAGGGGGAGGGCGAGCGGGGTGTGGCCGGCGCGCGTGAGCACGAGGTCCGCCTGGTGCAGGCCGGGGACGTGCAGGCCTTGGATGAACTGGACGATGGTGACTTCCCAACCGGGGTCATTGGCGCGCGAGGCGTACAAGCCCAGGGCGGCGGCGAAAAGCGCGCCAGACGTCCAGAGCAAGAGCAGTGTGCGAGAACGGAGCCAGGCTGGGGTGGTATTCAACTTGATTCATCATAGCGAATCCGTGGGCGCGCCCGCGCCGCCATCCGGCTCTGCCAGGTGGCCCGATACGCGGTAGAGCCAGACGAGCAGCACCAGCGCGAGAGCGCCGACCATGTAGCTAGCGACGACGTCGCTCGGCCAGTGCAGACCCTGGTCGATCCGGCCGGCGCTGGTGAGAAGGACGTGCGCGGCCCAGGCGACCAGCGTCGCGCCGCGAATCCAGCGGTTACCGGTGAGCTGCCAGACGGCGAACACGAGGAACCCCTCGAACGCGACGGCCCACTCGACGTGCCCGCTGGGGTAGGAGTACTCCTCCTCGATACGGACGCGGGTGATGGTGTCGTCGTCGGGGCGGTGGCGGTCGACGATCACCTTCAGCACGGCGCCGATGAGGTGGGAGCCAAGCGCTCCTGCCGCGAAGAGCGCAAGGCGCGGGCGCGCGGCCAGCAGGAGCAACGTGACGGCGATTGCGAGGGCGGTGACGGAGTTCAGGGGGCTGGTGAGACTCGTGGAGGCCCGCATCAGGTCCGTCAGGACACGCGAGTCGATGTCCTGCACGGCCCTGGTCAAGGCCACGTCGCCGGGGAAGCGATCGTACGTGGCGGCACCGACACTGATGGCGGTGAGGCCTGCGGCAAGCAGGGCGTACGCAAGGATCGCGAGCGTCGCGGGCCGTTCGCTTCGCAGCGCGGCGGGAAGAGCGGCCCGGTAGCGGCGTAGTCCGGCCGTCCAGGCTGCCGGGATGGGCGAGACGCGGGCGGGGGCGGCGACGGCGACGGCATCCGCGGACGGGGCGGCAACGGCGATCACCTCGCGCAGGCGGAGGTACGAAGCAGCCAGCAGCAAGCCGGATACGAGGGCGCGGTCGGAGAGCTCGAACGGCCGCGGCCAGCCCACGTTCCCGGCCACGTCGGCCACGAGGATGCCGAGCGACAGGATAAGCGCGACGGAGAGGACGGCGCTGGACGCACGGTGCGCCCGTAGCTCGTGGCGAAAGACGTACAGGAGCGCGACGCCGGCGCACACGTAGGCGAGCGCGACCAGGCCATTCGAGAGGTTGACGCCGTCGGTGAAGCGGTCGGCGATGGCGTCTCCGACGGCCTCGTGGATGTCGAAGTAGTCGTCGAAGGCGACGAAGATCAGGCCGACGCCGAGCAGGCCCCAGAGGAAGATGCCGGCCGCGTCGGCTGGAGACCGCGATCGTGCGCGCCAGTACAGGCGGAACGCGGTGACGCCGGCGACGCCCGCCGCGGCGAGCTGGAGGGCGCCGAACGTCTGCGCGACGCCTCGAGGCTCGAACCACCAGGTCGACGCGCCATTTGATCGCTCATACAGAAACGCGCCGAGACCGAAGACTGCGATGTTGACGGCGGCGATGAGCGCCAGCGCGGGGACCTGCGGCGCGACAGCCTTCGCACGCTCGAGGAGAGCAGGTTGTGGTTCCGGCGGCGCGAGTGCGCGCGCGGCGGGAGTTGTGCGCGCCCACCAGTCGAAGAGCGCCTGTGCGTGGAGACGTTGATACGCCTGGCCCGGCAACTTCTGGGCCAGACCGTCGAAAGGCACGACAAGCAGGAGCTTGTTCGCGCGGAGCGGGGGCGCGAGCAGGTACGCAAGGCGGCCCACACCGGGAAGTAGCGCGAACAGCGCGACCAGCAGGGTATGCGTCTGGCGGGCCTCCTTCGGCGGACGCCTCGCCAACAGTCCCGCGATCTCCGCCCGCGCTCTCAGCACCACGGTGTAGATGAAGCGGGCGAGGGCGCCGAACGGGAAGCGCAGGGGCAGGCTCACGGCGAAGTGCGCGCTGAGGTGAAGCATCGCGTTGGTCACGGCGGGCGCGCTGAGCCGGGCCTTCGCGGCGGCGGCCTCCTCAGGCGTAAGGCGGCCCTCCGCCTCCCAGCGGTCGATGCCCGACCGGACGAACGACTCGGCGCCCTCGTGGCTGCGGGCGGTCAGTCCGCTGATCCAGCGCACCCACGCCGGCACGTCGACGAGACGGAGGGCAAAGCGAAGCGCGCGGGGAAGATAGCGGCGCTCGCTCTTGTGCCACAACGCCTGCTGCCGGGCGTACGCGGCCATGCTCCGGTCGAGCACCTCGCGCTCGCCGGGCGGGAGGGCGGCATCGATCACCGCGCTCTTGCGCCGGACGTAGTCCTGGAGGCGCGCCGTGTCGATGTCGTCGAACGACGGAAACTGGCCCAGGCGCACCAGGCCGACGATGCGGGACAGGGGGTAGAGGAACGAGACGAGGCTCGACTCGAGATCGATGATGCGGTAGCTGCCGTCGCGAGCCTCGATGAAGTTGGTGATGGCGTGCGGGTTGTAGGGTGTCGTCTGCCACGTCGGCAGGCCCGCTTCTATGAAGTGCTCGTCCAGTTGCTTGAGGAAGTACTTTGCGCGGCGGCGGTCAGTGGGCTCGGCGCCCCGGACGAGGCGGGTGACGAAGTCGTGGCCGCCGCCGGGAAGATCGGCGACATCGAGCACGCGGGCAACGAGGTGGTGCCCGAACCACACCTTCGTGAGCAGGTCGACGATGACGCGACGCAGGCGAGCGGCCTCCAGAGCGTGATGGTTGGCGACGTAGGGGAAGGGGGCCTGGAACGCGAGCCAGTACAGCAGGCGCACAGGAAGCGACGGGTGGTAGACCTTGTGCGCCTCGTTGTGGACGAAGTCGAGGTCGACGGCGCTGCTGATGGAGCCGGTGTGGACGACCGCCGGCGGATCGACGGCGGATTGCTCTTCGGTCGTCTCGTCCGTTGTCGCGTGCATCAGATTCAGCGTATGTGCCAGAGATGAAGACGAACGAGAGCCCGTTTGTTATCTGCTGAGGGGCCAACCGGCCCGTTTTGACACGTCGATCACGCGTGGCGCTCAATCCCGGGATCCTTGACGAATCGCCGCCAACTCACGGGCCCTCGGGCGGCGTACCGCGCGAAACCTGCCGGTAACGCTGAGTTCACTCCCCGATCACCTGTGCCTTCTCGTTGCGCACGTAGCCTGAGCGCAGCGAGGAGTTGCGCGTGGCAAACAAGATCGAGGCACTGAAGACGGCGAAGGACGGCCTTGACGTGCTGCCCGATATCCGGCGGCACGCGGCCGAGTCCACGCCCATCGGCGAGATCCCGGACGACGACATCGTCCGCATGAAGTGGTACGGCGTCTTCCACCGGCAGCAGACACCCGGCCATTTCATGATGCGCCTCCGCACCCCCGGCGGGCGGCTAACGCCGGACCAGGCGACGGCGATCGCCGGTATCGCCCACGATTTCGGCCGTGGGATGGTCGACATCACCACGCGCCAGAACGTACAGCTACGCTGGCTCACCCTCGACACGATCGCGGAGGTCTGGCGCCGGCTCGAGGCCGCCGGCATGACGTCGCTGCAGTCGGGCATGGATAACGTCCGCAACTACGTGTCGTGCCCGCTCGCCGGCCTCGACAAAGACGAGATCATCGACACGCGGCCCATCGTCGCTGCGCTGGGGCGGGCGCACCTGGGCAAACACGAATTCAGCAACTTGCCGCGCAAGTTCAACGTGTCGATCACGGGCTGCCGCGAGGACTGCGGCCACGCGCAATCGCAGGACCTGGCGTTCGTGCCGGCGACGCGCAACGTCGCCGGCCGGCCGGCCGTCGGGTTCAACGTGCTGGTCGGCGGGGCGCTGGGTGGGACGAGCCCGCGGCTGGCGACCCCGCTGGGCGCGTTCGTGCGGCCGGAAGAAGTGGTGCCGCTGTTCCTGGCTGTGCTGCGAGTCTTCCGCGACCACGGCCCGCGCGAGCAGCGCACGAAAGCGCGCCTCAAGTGGTTGATCGCGGAGTGGGGCGAGCCGCGCTTCCGGGAGGCGGTCGCGAAGGAGCTTGGCTCTCCGCTACTGGGTCCGGGCGAGGATGCGCGGCGCCGCTTCGCCGGCGACCACCTGGGCGTGCACCGGCAGCGCGATCCCGGGCTGCACTACGTCGGGCTGCACGTGCCGGTAGGGCGGATGAACGCGAGCCAGCTCGAGCGGCTAACCCAACTGGCGGCTCGCGACGGCAACGGCGAGCTGCGCCTGACCATCAACCAGAACGTCGTGATCCCGAACGTGCGCGAGGAGCACGTGCGGCGGCTGCTGGCGGAGCCGCTGCTGCGCGAGCTGCGGCCGATCCCGGCGCCGGTGTGGCGCAACCTGGTCGCGTGCACGGGCATCGACTACTGCCACTACTCGCTCATCGACACGAAGAACCGCGCGATCGAGCTGGCGGCGGAGATGGAGCGGCGCGGCGTGTACGTGCCCGAGGGCACGCGGATCCACATCTCCGGCTGCGTGCACGCGTGCGGCAAGCACCACATCGCGGATATCGGGTTGCAAGGCGCGAACGTGCGCGTGGGCGACGCGGTCGAGGAGGCGGCCGACGTGTTCGTCGACGGCGAGCTGGGCCCGAGCGGGCGGCTGGCGTCGAAGGTGGAGGACAAGGTGCGGATGCAGGATCTGCCGGACGTGGTCGAGCGCCTGCTGTTGCGGGACGCGATAGACGAAGCGAGTTGAGTGTGCGAGGCGGCGAGGGGTTTCACGGAAGGACGGGGAGTGAGGGTCAACAGGCGCGACTTTCTGAAGATGGCGGGCGTCACCGCAGCGGCCGTCGCGGCCACGCCGATCCTGTCGGCGTGCGGCGGAGGGGATGATTCGCCCGAGGCGGCCACATCGCCAACCGGCGGCGCCGCATCGGGCACACAGACGGCGCTGCGTGCATCGAGCGACGAGAAGATCAAGATCGGGTTCATCGCGCTCACCGATTGCGCTTCGGTGGTGATGGCGCACGAGCTGGGGCTTTTCGAGAAGTATGGCCTTAACGTCGACGTGCTGAAGCAGGCGTCGTGGGCAAGTCTCCGCGACGGGCTGCTCACCGGCGATCTCGACGCCGCGCACATGCTCTTCGGCATGCCGTTCTCGGTCTACACGGGCGTCGGCGGGCCGGCGGGCAAAGAGATCCATATCGCGATGGTGCTCGACAGCAACGGCCAGGGCATCACGCTCTCCCAGGACAAGTTCGGGGGGAAGGTCGGGTTCCGGAAGCTCGACGAACTGAAGGCCGCGGTCGAAGCCCTCAAGGCGGAGAAGGAAGTGACGTTCGCGATGACCTTCCCGGGCGGCACGCACGATATGTGGCTGCGCTACTGGCTGGCCGCCGCGGGCGTCGACCAGAGCACGGTGAAGATCATCACCATCCCGCCGCCGCAGATGGTCGCGAACATGAAGTCGAACTCGATGGACGGCTACAGCGTCGGCGAGCCCTGGAACGGCATCGCGGTGAAGGATGGCATCGGCTTCACCGCCATTGCGTCGCAGGACATCTGGAAGCACCACCCGGAGAAGGCGCTTGGGGTGAACCCGGACTTCGCCCCGCGCCGGCGCGGCGCCCTCAAGCTCCTGATGCGCGCGATACTCGAGGGATAGGAGTTGATAGACGATCCGGCGAACAAGGCGCAAGTGGGGAACACCATCGGTGGAACGGGCTACGTGAACGCCAGCGACGACGTCATCGCGGCGCGGCTGGAGGGCAAGTACGACCTCGGCGGCGGGTTGGGCCAGCACACATACACCGACGACACGATGCTCTTCTTCAACAACGGCCTGGTGAACGCCCCGCGCGCCGGTCACGCCGCGTGGTTCATGGCCCAGTACGTGCGCTTCGGCTATCTCAATGAGCTGCCGGACACGCAGGCCATCGCGCGGAAGCTCATCCTGTCCGACCTGTACGCCGAGGTCGCTGGGGAGATGGGCATCGCCGTCCCCGACGACGACATGGCGCCCTTCACGCTGGCCCTCGACGGCGCGACGTTCGATCCCGCCGACCCACGGAAGTACCTGAGCACCTACGGAGGCATCTCTTGACTGCGATTACTATCGGCGCCCGCGGCGTGACGCGGCGGCTCCGCTCGCCGCGGTTGGGGCCCGTGCTCGGCCGAGCAGCACTCTCCGCCACGACGACGGCCGCATCGCTGGCGTGTGCGGCGGCATTGCTGGGGGCGCTGTGGTGGGCGGCGTCGCTTTGGTCCGAGGATCTCCCGTCGCCGGCGAAGACGATGCCGGTGTTCTGGGATCTCGTCAGCAACCCGTTCTACGACAACGGGCCCAACGACAAAGGCATCGGCCTGCAACTCATTGCGTCGCTGAAGCGCGTGGCGATCGGCTTCACGCTGGGAACTCTCGCCGCGATTCCGCTGGGCGTGCTGCTGGGTGTCAGCGGCATCGCCCGACGGATCGTCGACCCGGTCGTGCAGGTGCTGCGTCCGGTGTCGCCTCTGGCCTGGTTCCCGATCGGCCTCGCGACGTTCCACTCGACCGGCGACGCGGCCATCTTCATCATCTTCATCACGTCGCTCTGGCCGACCGTGCTGAACACGGCGCTCGGCGTCGGCAGCATCCCCGAGTCGCACCGGCAGGTGGCCCGCGTGTTCCAGTTCTCGCGCTGGACGTACCTGACGCGCGTCGTGATGCCGTTCAGCCTGCCGTACGTGCTCACCGGCGTCCGGCTCAGCATCGGTGTCGCCTGGCTGGTGATCGTCGCGGGCGAGATGCTGTCCGGCGGCACGGGGATTGGCTTCTTCGTGTGGGACGCGTGGAACGCGCTCAGCCTCGAGCGCGTGATTTCGGCGCTGCTGCTCATCGGGGCGGTCGGGCTCATCCTCGACCGCGGTATCACCTGGACTGCGGACCGTACCGCATACGAGATGGTGTGACATGGACTACCTGAAGATCGAACACGTCTCCAAGCGCTTCGGCAGCGGCCGGTCATCGTACGACGCGCTCACCGACATCAACCTGCACGTCCGCCGCGGCGAGTTCGTCACGCTCATCGGCCACTCAGGCTGCGGCAAGTCGACGCTGCTCAATCTCGTCGCCGGGCTCAGCGAACCGACGACCGGCTCGCTGTCGCTCGAGGGACGCGCGATCGACGGTCCCGGTCCCGACCGCGCGATGGTGTTCCAGCACCACGGGTTGCTGCCGTGGCTGTCCGTGTACGACAACGTCGACGTAGCCGTCGGGGTCGTGTTCGCGGGCTCGCTGGCCGGTCAGCTTCCCCGCCGGTCGGCGATGGTCGAGCGCGTCCTGCGCGGCGTCGGGCTCTGGGAGCACCGGTACAAGAAGCCCAGCCAGATCTCCGGCGGCATGCGGCAGCGCGCAGCCATCGCCCGGGCCTTCGGCGTCGAGCCGCAGCTCCTGCTGCTCGATGAGCCGTTCGGCGCGCTCGACGCGCTGACGCGAGGTTCGCTACAGGACGCGCTGATCGACCTCTGGAGCGCCGACCGTCAGTGCGAGACCGTCCTCATGGTCACGCATGACATCGACGAGGCGGTGCTGCTGTCGGACCGCGTCGTAGTCATGACTGACGGGCCTGCCGCGACGATCCGCGACATCGTTGAGGTCGAGCTGCCGCGCCCGCGCGAACGGCGCGCCGTCGTACGGACCGACCGCTTCCTGGAGGTGAAGGACCGGCTGCTGGCGTTGCTGACCGACGGCGCCGCCGCCAACCGCGAGTTCGCGACAGCGGGTGCGGGCACATGACCACGACCGTCATGCCCGTCACGGCGCCGCCACCAAGGGCCGCAAAGCGGCCGGACATCCGGCCGCCGAAGTTCGCGGACAAGTTCGCGCTGCTCGACTTCGAGGCCGAGCCGTTCCCGGTGATCTCGATGTTCCGGCCACCGGCGCCACTTGAGCTGGACGACCTCGCAATCGCCGTGCGGGGACAGGATCTCCGCACGCGGCAGATCCGCTGGCGCGACCTCGACGGGCTGCACGTGTACGAACAGGTGGCTCCGCTCGTGTGTCAGATCTTCAACTGGTACGAGATGGCGCGCTGGCGCGGCGTGCTGCTGTCCGACTTCATCGAGCGCGTCGGCCTCGACGTGCCGCGCGACGGATACCTGTCGTTTCACTCCGGCGACGGCGAGTACTTCGAGACGCTGGCGCTGCACGAGGCGCTCGACCCTCGGACGATGCTGGCGTTCGAGCTGAACGGCGGGCCGCTGGCGCACGAGTACGGCGGGCCGCTGCGGCTCGTCGTGCCGTTCTTGCAGGGGTACAAGAGCGTGAAGTGGCTGACGCGCATCGAGGCGTTCCAACACGACCCCGCCGGCATCAAGCGGCTGCTGGGTCAGAGCAAGACCGGGGCGCTGGGCCGGGCGTGGCTCGACCGGCTGGACATCGTCCCGCCGGAGCCGCCGGACTTGATGTAGCCTGCAGGCGCCATGCTCGACATCCCGCGTCCGCCCGAGCCCGGCCCCCCGACACCGCCCGAACCGCCTCTACCGGTGCCTCCTGTCCCGCCACGGCCGCCTTCCGGATAAGAGAACCGCCGACGATCTGAGAGCGATCGTCGGCGGCTGTCCTGTGTGATCCGCGATCCTCTGGTTACTCCGACTCGCCCTCGTCCTCGCTCTCGCTGTCGACCTTGTCGCCGACGACCTCGAAGTTCTCGTCGAGCTGGACGTCGACCTGCGAGCCGTCGTCGAGCGTCACCTCGACCTCGTACAGGCTCTCTTCGTCGCCCACCTCGGTCTCCGTCACGCGCCCGCCGCCCGTGTGCTCCAGCGCCGCCGCGCTCGCACGCTCCAGCGCCGTGCCCGTGATCGCCTGTTCGTTGTCGTCGCCAACCGCGCCGGTCGCCACGGCGACGCCCGCGCCTCCGCCGGTCAGTGCGACTACGGCGACACCGACGATGGCCACCCGCTTCCACGTTTTCGTCATGTCACTACTCCTGAGTTAGGCGCCGCCCGACCCGGCTCAGCGCCGGTTTCGTGGCAGCGCATTCGCCTGGCTGAAGATCCTGTTGATGGCAAGAGCCCCCAGCCCGATCAGCAGCGCGCCCGAGAGCCAGGCGAGCCGCAAGCACACGTCGTCATCCACCCACAGCGCCTCGATGTCCGTCCGCGATCCGATGGCGAAGGCGACCACCGCGTGGAGCGCGGCGACGATGCCCCACCACATCGGCGCGGGCACCAGCGCGCCCGCCCGCAGCGTGATCACCGACCACACGATGCTGAGCGCGCCGAGCGCCCATGCACCCCGCGCGGGCCCCTCGACCGCGTCGAGCTCGGCGAACATCGCGTCGACCCACGGACGCTCGGGCGCCGGGCACACCGCTCTCGCCGCTCGATGCACGAGCGCGGGGTTGCGCAGCGCGCCGGGTCGCGCGGTCATTCCGCACCGCCTGTCGCGGGGACGGTACGCACGGTCCGCCGCGACGTCTTCTCCGGGGTCGCGGCCTTCGCGATCGCGCGCGCCTCCTCGGCGCCGAGGCCGGTCAGCCGGTAGAGATGACGGCGCGGCTTTCCGGGCGCGGGCTCATCCTCCCACCGCGCTTCGAGCCAGCCCTGGCGTTCGAGGCGGATGAGGATTGGGTACAGCGTGCCCGACTTGAGGCCGGTCTCGCGGCTGAGGTCGTAGCCGTGGCGCCACTGCGCCGAGCTGTCGAGCAGCGCCGCGAGCACGGCCTCGGTCTGTCGGGATGAGTTGGGGCGTCTTGCCATCACTCCTATTATCGATATATGTAGATATTAGTCAACCCCCAACGCCGCCCGAAGTTGACGCCATCTGCCGCTTTGTACGAGGTCGCAAGATCGACCGGGCTGGATCCATCACTCTCGTTATGTCGTTCCGGATATGCTCGCGATTACACCCTGGCCTGTGCTGCGCGCCGCCCCGGCGCGGGGGAGTCGAGCCATGGCCCTGAGCGGCGCGCCGCGGGTGCATCACACCATCGTCACCGAGCGAGCCTGGAACAGCGAAGTGGCCGAGCTGCGGATCCGCGACGATCGGCGCGCGTTCGTCAAGCTGTACGCCTATGTCGACGGCTGCCGGCCGGACGGCAGGCTCAGCGCGCGGTTTCCGCACCACGAGGTCACGGACAAGGGCCACCCCGGCGCCGCAAACCTGGAGGCGTGCACGGCGGCCATCGCCGAGCTGAACGGCGGGCAGCGCGGGGCCGGCCTCTCGCGAGACCAGCAGCGCGTCGTGTACCGCCACCTGGCCGCCCACATCCGCGACGCCGGCCGCGAGCCGCCCGAACCCGTGCACTGAGGCCACCACACGGCGCTTTCCGCGCCCACCCTTGGCCCTCGTCCGACTTAGTGTTATCGTGACACTAAGTCCGCTCATTCCCCCCTCCCGCCCTGGGAGACGGGTCAGGGGCGAGGGCCACAACCCGTGCTCCCCTCGCCCGTAGGGCGGGGGTGAGGGCCGTGCTCCCCTCTCCCGTTCTGGGAGAGGGGTCGGGGGTGAGGGCCCCACTGAGGTGAGGTATGGCGCAGCGCTTCGACTTCATCATCGTCGGGTCCGGCATCGCCGGGCTGTATGCGGCGCTGCTCGCCCGCAACCACGGGTCGGTGTGCATCCTGACGAAGGGCTCCATCGACGAGTGCAACACGAAGTACGCGCAGGGCGGCATCGCGGCTGCGGTGGGGGCGGACGATAACGCCGAGCTGCACCTGCGCGACACCATCGACGCCGGCGCGGGGCTGGTCGACGAGCACGCGGCGCGCATCCTGGTCGAGGCGGCAGCCGACCGCATCCACGATCTCGTGGACTTCGGCGTGCCGTTCGACGCGACCGACGGCGAGGTCGCGCTGGGCAAGGAGGCGGCGCACTCGCGCAACCGGATCCTGCACGCGGGCGGCGACTCCACAGGCGCGCACATCGAGCTGTCGCTGAGCGGCGTGGCGCGGATGTCACGCATCACCATCAAGGAGCACGTGCAGGTCGAGGACGTGGTCGTCGAGCCTGCGTCGGACGGCGGGCGCAGGGCCGTCGGGCTGGTGGCGCTCGACACGCGGACGAACGTGTCGATCCGGTTCGACGCCGGGGCCATCATCCTGGCGACGGGCGGCGTTGGGCAGCTCTTTCGGGTGAGCACGAACCCGGAGGTGGCGACCGCGGACGGGATCGCGCTGGCGTATCGCGCGGGGGCGGACATCGCCGACATGGAGTTCATCCAGTTCCACCCGACGGCGCTGCGCATGCCGGGCGTGCCCATCTTTCTCATCTCGGAGGCGGTGCGCGGGGAGGGCGGGGTGCTGCGCAACGCGAGCGGCGAGCGGTTCATGCCGGCGATCCACGAGAAGGCCGAGCTGGCGCCGCGCGACGTCGTGGCCCGCGCCATCGTCGCGGAGATGCGGAAGACGCGCCGCGCGGAGCCGGAGAATCGCAGTGGCGACCAGGCGGCGGCGACGGACCGTGTGTATCTCGACATCTCGCACCTCCCGGCATCGCGCATCACGGCGCGCTTTCCTCAGATCTACCGCTACTGCCTGGACCACGGCGTCGACATCACGAAGGAGCCGGTGCCGGTGTCGCCCGCCGCGCACTACATGATGGGCGGGGTGCGGACGAACACGTGGGGCGAGACGACGATCCCCGGCCTGTACGCGTGCGGGGAGTGCGCGTGCACGGGCGTCCACGGCGCGAACCGCCTCGCGAGCAACTCGCTGCTGGAGACGGTGGTGTTCGCGAAGCGGATCGTGGAGCGGGTGACCGCGCCAAGAAGCGAGAAGTGGGAGGTGGGAAGTGAGAAGCTCTTACCCGACATCGTCCGCTCTCTCGGCGAAGGTGTCGATCTCACGTCGCATGTCTCACCTCTCGCCTCTCGCGCGCCGACGAAGCCGGCCGTGCAGTCGCTGCTGTGGGACCACGTCGGGATCGTGCGGGACGCGGAGGGTTTGACGGCGGCGACGGCGCAGCTTGCGGCGTGGGATGACGCTGGACGAAGGACCGCGAACGAAGGCGCTAGCATCTCGAACCTCGAATCTCCTCATGACCGGGCGAGCCACGAGCTGGCGAACATGGTGCAGGCCGGCCGCATGATGGCGGAGGCGGCGCTGGTGCGGGAGGAGTCGCGCGGCGCGCACTACCGGACGGACTTTCCGACGGCGAGCGACGCCTGGCGGCGGCATGTGGTGTTCCGGCGGGGGTAGGGGCGCGGCAGCGGGTCAGTGCCTCGGTGCTTCAGTGCTTCAGTGCTTCAGTGCGTCAGGGCGTCAGGGCGTCAGGGCGTCAGGGCGTCAGCGCTTCAGTGCTTCAGTGGCTGCGGCTGCGGCTGCGGCTGTTGATAGCGGACCCTCCGGGAATGCGCGGGGCTGGATGACATTGCTCGGCAGTTTTGGGGTTGGGGGGCCGGCGAGGCTCGGTTTAGCCGCTTCGGGAAATGCACATTTCTTAGATTCGGACGTGTGCATTTCAGATTCGTTGAACGGCAGTTTTCGTGTTTGCGGCGGGCGGGTCCTTTCCGGACATTGCTCGGCAGTTTTCGGTTTGCGGGCCGGGGGCTCCTTTCTGGACATTGCTCGGCAGTTTTCCGTGTTTCGTGGTGGCTGCTCCCCCGGGGGGCTGTGTTGGGCCGGGCTCGGGATCGGCCGTGGGGCGAGCGTAGGGGAGGCGGGGCGGGATCTCCAAGCGGGCGGGATCATTTTGGGGGGACTGCTGACGTGCGGTGACAGTGGTGGGCGAGGGGACATAAGCGGGGGCGGGTGAGGACGTGCGGGAGTAGAATTGCGCCAGCATCCGAGTATGTGAGGGAGCACGGGATGGCCGGGAACGGCGTGGAGCTGGTGTGGGAGGGGAAGCGGAAGGAGGTCGAGCGCATTGCGCTGCCCTTCCAGCGGGTGGAGATCGTCAACGAAAGCCGGGCGACGCGCGAGGCGCTGCCGTTGTTCCGGACCGGCCAAGGGCCGGGGCTGCCGGCCGACCCGCTATGGATGGGCGCGGACGGCAACACGCCGTGGCGCAACAAGCTGATCTGGGGCGACAACAAGTACGTGCTGGCGTCGCTGCTGGAGGGCGACCCGTCGATCGGACTGGAGCCGCTGGCGGGGAAGGTAGACCTGATCTACATCGACCCGCCGTTTGCGACGGGAGCAGACTTCTCATTCAAAGCTCGTGTCGGCGACGCGGAGATCGACAAGCAACCAAGCGCCGTCGAGGAACTGGCCTACAGAGATACCTGGGGAAAGGGCCTCGCTTCGTATCTCTCGATGCTCTACGAGCGGTTGATTCTCGGCAAGCAGCTGCTCACAGCCATGGGCAGCATGTTCGTACACGTAGACGAGAACGTTGGCCCATATGTTAGGGCGGTCCTCGATGAAGTGATGGGCGGCGACAACTTCATAAACGCTATTACATGGAAGCGCTCGGATGCCCACAGCGATGTTGGCCAGGGAGCCAAGCACCTAGGCCGTGTGTGTGACACGATCTTCTACTACTCGCGGACGCCTGACCGACAGATCTTGAACATGGAGTTCACCGATCTCCCGGACAGCACGAAGGAGCGATGGTACAGGCACGTCGAAGAGGGTACCGGGAGGCGTTTCAACAAGGCGGACGTGACCGGGCCCGGTGGTGCAGTGAAGGGAAACCCCGTCTACGAATGGAACGGGATTACGAGGGCATGGCGATATAGCCGCAAACGAATGGAGGAGCTGGAGTCGGAGGGGAGACTCGTCTACTCCGCCAGCGGTCAGGCATACCAGAAGCGATATCTCGACGAGAGCCGAGGCGTCCCGCTCCAGGACCTGTGGGATGATGTGAAAATGATCCGCGGTATCCACACGTCGTCGGAAGGCGTGGGATATGCGACGCAAAAGCCGCAGGCTCTCCTTGATCGGGTTGTCAAGCTCGCTTCGAATCCCTCAAGCATCGTCTGTGATTTCTTCGCAGGATCCGGCACGACCATGGTCGCCGCAGAACAAGCCGGGCGAAGGTGGGTTGGCTGTGATCTCGGGAGATTCGCGGTTCAACTGACCCGCAAACGCCTGCTGGAAGTTGAGGGCTGTAAGCAGTTTGAGCTGCTCAATCTCGGGCGATATGAGCGGCGGTATTGGCAGGGGATCAACGCCGGGGAGGCGGTGTTCGAGTACTACCAGTTCATCGTGAAGCTCTACGAGGCGGAGCCGGTGATCGGGTTCGCGCACCTGCACGGGCGGAAGGGAGCGGCGATGGTGCACGTGGGGGCCACGGACGCGCCGGTGACCGAGGCCGAGGTGCGGGCGGCGATGGAGGAGTGCAAAGCAAACGGGCTGGGGCTGCTGCATGTGCTGGGGTGGGAGTGGGAGATGAGCCTGAACGCGCAGGGGCTGCAACAGCTCCAGGCGGCGACGGGCGTGGAGACGCGTCTATTCCACATCCCGCACGAGGTGATGGACAAGCGCGCGGTGGACGCGGGAGACATCCGCTTCTTCGAGGCGGCGGCGCTGAAGGCGGAACCGGTTATCGATAAGCGCGAGGTGCGGATCGAGCTGAAGGACTTCATCGTGGCGGTGGACGACTACATCCGCGAGAAGACCGAGGGGAAAGTGAAGAAGTGGTCGGACTGGATCGACTACTGGGCGGTGGACTTCGAGTGGAAGGGCGACGTGTTCCACAACCAGTGGCAGGCGTACCGGACGCGGAAACAGCCGAAGCTGGAGCTGATCAGCGGTCCGCACACGTATGAGGAGGCGGGGACGCGGCAGGTGCTGGTGAAGGTGGTGGACATTTTCGGGAATGATACGACGGCGCTGTTGGAGGTGACGGTTGCGTGACTGTCATCCTGAGCGCAGCGAAGGATCTTGTGGTGCCGCCACCAGAACGCCAATCGCAGTGACGGTGCAGTCGTGGCGCTGTCGCAAGCCGCATCCGGAGGCGCTTGCGGGAAGATCCTTCGCTGCGCTCAGGATGACGGGGGCGCTCGCGCTCAGGATATTGGAGATGGCCGATGCCGAGGGGCGATCGTCAGTTCCACGTGTATATCATGGCCAGCCATTCGCGCCGGTTATACACGGGTGTCACGAGCAACATCGAATCCCGGGTGCAACAACACAAGGAGAAGCAGTTCTCCGGCTTCACGGCGAAATATCACATCGACCGCCTCGTCTACATCGAAGAGGCGCCGGATGCGCGGGCGGCATTCGAGCGAGAGAAGCAGATCAAAGGCCTGCTGCGTGCCAAGAAGGTCGCCCTAATCGAGTCCGCCAACCCGGGGTGGGCCGACCTGGCCGAGAACTGGTCCACGACCGACTCGTGAGCCCGGCGCGCTCGCGCTGTCGCATGGGGGAACTGGTGGCAATTGCGGGAAGATCCTTCGCTTTGCTCAGGATGACGGGGTGCGACCGATCCGTGAGCCCGGCGCGCCCGCGCTGTCGCATGGGGGAACTGGTGGCAATTGCGGGAAGATCCTTCGCTTCGCTCAGGATGACGGGGCGCCTGGCGGCCAGAATGAAAGGCCCATCATGAGCAGGCTCCTTGCGCCGTATCGGATACCGGACGCGCGGCGGGAGAGCATGGCGGCGTTCGTGAACGGCATCCGCGGGGACGTCGACGGATGGCGTGCGCAGGGGTATCCGGGGATCACCGAGACGACGCGGCGACTGCTGACGCACTGGTTCGAGACCGACCACCAGCAGCCGTACTACTTCTGCCAGCGTGAGGCGATCGAGACGCTGATCTACCTGTACGAGGTGCGCCGGCTGCGGCGGATGTCGCAGCTTGCGGAGACGTACAACGAGGCCGTGGCCTCGCGAGCGAGTGAGAACAAGTTCGCGCGGTACGTATTCAAGATGGCGACAGGCTCGGGCAAGACGAAAGTGATGAGCCTGGCGATCGTCTGGTCGTACTTCAACGCCGTCTTCCACCCCGAGACGCGCATGCCGAAGACGTTCCTGCTGATCGCGCCGAACGTGATCGTGTACGAGCGGCTGGTGGTGGACTTCGAGGACGGGAGGATCTTCCGGACCGACCCGCTGATCCCGGCGGAGTGGAAGAGCGCATGGCAGTTCAGTGTGATCACGCGCGACGATCCCGGGCATCCGACGACGGAAGGCGCGCTCTTCGTGACGAACGTGCACCGGCTGTACGAGGGGCGGGGCGGCGCGAGCGCTGACGAGCCGCCGGAGATGGCCGCCGTGCTGGGGCCGGTGGTGAAGGGCGAGGCATCGGGCGCGGAGGAACTCCGCGAACGGATCGTCGGGCGCGGGCCGCTGTTCGTGCTGAACGACGAAGGCCACCACCTCCACAACGAAGAGCTGAAGTGGCGCCAGATCATCGACGGGCTGCACGACGAGTTGGATGGCGGACTCGCGGGGCAGCTCGACTTCACGGCGACGCCGAAGCACACCGACGGGAAGCTGTTCCGCGAGATCGTGGTCGACTATCCGATAGCGCAGGCGGTCGAGGATGGCATCGTGAAGACGCCGGTTATCGGCGAGCTGACCGGCGCTGAGGACTACCAGAGCGCCGACGCAGCGGTGCGGTTCCGGGACCGGATCAACGCCGGGATCGAGAAGTGGCGCGACTTCGAGGAGGCGCTGAAGGACGATCCGACGAAGAAGCCACTGCTGTTCATCATGGCGGAAAACACAGAATCGGCGAACCAGATCGCGGACTACCTGCAAACGCTTGAGGGCTTCTGGGGCCGGGTCCTGAACATCCACACGAACGCGAAGGGCGAGGTGGTGGAAGGGAAGACGAAGGCCAAGAAAGAGGAGATCAACCTGCTTCGCACGGAGGCGCGGAAGGTGGACGGGGCGGACAATCCGTACGCAGCGATCGTGTCGGTGCTGATGCTGCGTGAGGGGTGGGACGTGCGGAACGTGTGCGTGATCGTGCCGCTGAGGCCGTACACGGCTAAGGCGAACATTCTGCCCGAGCAGACACTGGGGCGCGGGCTACGACGCATGACGCCGCCGGCATCGGGGGACGTGCTGGAGCAGGTCGTCGTGATCGAGCACGCGGCGTTCAAGGACTTCTGGAAGCGCGAGCTGGAAGAAGAAGGACTGCAAATCGAGTGGGTGCCGGTCGACAAGGTGCGACCCATCGTGAAGACGGTCGTAGTGGACCCCACGCGCGTGGATCGGTACGGCATCGACGTGCCGCTGCTGACGCCGATGCTCGTGCGCAGCGTGGCGAAGCTGGATGAGCTTTCGGTGCCGGAGATGACGGTGGATCCGTTGGAGCTACCTGACCCAAAGACTTTGCGGGATGAGAAGATCGAGTACACGGGCCGCCACATGTTCACGGGTGAGATCGTCGAGATCGATGAGTTCGACAAGGAGTTCCCGGTCGAACCGAGCGGGTACATCTCGATGCTGGTAAAGCTGATCGAGAAAGAGACGCGCATCACGGGTCAGTTCGCCAAGCTGGCGCCGCTGGTGAAGGAGCTGATCGAAACGCGGCTATTCGGGAAGCCGGCGAGCATGGAGGATGAGGTGGTGATGCGGGTGCTGAACCGCCCGGAGGCGAAGATCCGCATCTTCATGGCGTTCGTCACCGCGATCAACGACGTGAGCATCGAGGTGCAGAACGTCGGACTGGAACAGCAGTGGCTCCGCGTATCGAGCACCAATCCGTTCACGACGAGCAGGCCGACGGTCGAGGGCCGACGGACGGTGTTCAACCTCGTGCCATGCGACCGGAGCCTGGAGACGGACTTCGCGAACTTCCTGGAGAGCCCCGGCGCGGATGACGTGCTGGCGTACTTCAAGAATGAGACCGCGGTGCACTTCGACGTGGAGTACCAGAGCGTGCGCGGGGGGATCCGGCACTATCGGCCCGATTTCGTGGTGCGTTGCGGGGACGGATGCATGTACGTCGTGGAAACGAAGGGGCTGGAGGACCTGGAGGTGCCGCAGAAGGACGCGCGGATGGACCGCTGGTGTGAGGACGCTTCGGCGCTGACGGGGCAGACATGGCGGTACCTGAAGGTGCCGGAGGGGATGTTCCGTGCGTATCCGGTGCGGCGGTTCGGGGATCTGGTGCGGGCGCTGTCGTAGCCCTTCGGACGTGAGCGCCTTCCCCCTACAATGGGCGCAGCTAAAGCTACGCGGCTACGGGGACTGGCGGAGATACGCCGCTACTGGAGTTGACTATGCCTGAGACGCTGACGTTGCCGCCGCCGCATGTGATTGATGATCTGGTGTTGGGGGCGCTGGAGGAGGATGGGGCGCACGATGATGTGACGACGCGGGCGATCGTGCTGGGGGACCAGTGGGGTCGGGGGGTGTTCATCGCGAAGGACGCGGGGGTGGTTTCGGGGCTGCCGGTGGCGGCGGCGGCGATGACGTCGTTCGACGAGCAGGTGTCGTTCGACGCGCTGCTGGACGATGGGGAGCGGGTCTCGGCGGGAACGGAGCTGGCGGAGGTGGAGGGGCCGCTGGCGTCGATCCTGGCGACGGAGCGGGTGGCGCTGAACTTCGTGCAGCGGCTTTCGGGGGTGGCGACGCTGACGAGGCAGTTCTGTGACAGTGTGGTGGGGACGAAGGCGCGGATCCTGGACACGCGGAAGACGACGCCGGGGATGCGGGACCTGGAGCGGTATGCGGTGCGCTGCGGCGGGGGTCACAATCACCGGTTCAATCTGGCGGCGGGGGTGCTGATCAAGGACAACCACATCGCGGCGGCGGCGCAGCGTGGGATCACGGACGTGGGGGACGTGGTGCTTCTGGCGCGCAACTCGTCGCCGCACACGATGCGGATCGAGGTGGAGGTAACGAACCTGACGCAGCTTTCGGAGGCGTTGCAGGGGGGTGCGGACATTATCTTGCTGGACAACATGACGCCGGCGCAGATCCGGGAGGCGGTGGAGAAGATCGCGGGCCGGGCGCTGGTGGAGGCGTCGGGTGGTGTGACGATGGAGACGGTGCGGGAGATCGCGGAGGCGGGGGTGGGGTTCATCTCTATCGGGGCGCTGACGCATTCGGCGCCGGCGCTCGACATCAGCCTTGAGGTGGGGAGTGTGTAGGGGAGTGGGTCAGTGCGTCAGTGCGTCAGGGCGTCAGTGGCTCAGTTGGGGACGGTAGCGCTGTCGCATGGGGTGCTGCGGATGTCACTACTCTCGCGACCTGTTAGGCCACCGCGGCGCTATCGCATGGGGTGCTGCAGGTGTCACGACAAGATTCCTCGCTACGCTCGGAATGACGGTCACGCTACTGACGCGCTGACACACTGAGACACTGAGACACTGAGACACTGAGGAACTCCGATGAGCCAGATTGTGATTGTGAGCGGGCCGCCGGGGGCGGGGAAGTCTTCGGTGTGCGAGGCGCTGTGCGAGCGGTATGACCGGACGGTACACCTGCAGACGGACGATGTGTACGGGTGGATCCGGATGGGGTACATCGCGCCGTGGAAGCCGGGGTCGATGCGGCAGAACATGATGGTGTCGCGGGCGTCCGCGCGGGCGGCGGTGGCGTTCGCCCGGGAAGGGCAGGGCGTGTTCATCGACGGGGTGATCGGGCCGGCGCACCTGCCGGTGTACCTGGAGGAGCTGCGGGAGGCCGGGGCGCCGGTGCACTATGTGGTGCTGCTGCCGCCGGTCGACGTGATCGTGCGGCGGGCGGAGGAGCGTGAGAAGGCGATCGTGGGCTTGCCGCGCGAGCGGGCCGGTCATGCGGGCGACGATATGTTCGCGCGGGTACACGCGATGTTCTCGGAGGCGCCGTCGCTGCCGGGATGGAGGATGGACAGCAGCGGGATGACGGCGGAGCAGACGGCGGACGGGGTGATGGAGGCGTGCGGGCGGGGGGAGGCGTTGGTGTTGGGGG